>CAZBCL010000045.1:0-1502 GCA_964490645.1 uncultured Spirochaetia bacterium | reverse complement strand
GCTCAATGGAATATTGCTCTTTGTCCGAACCGCAAGAGGTAAACACTCCTGCCGGGCAGCTGACGGTTAATACAATATTTTGGCATACAAACAGTGCAATACATGAATGCTGGCTTCCCGAACCAGCGTCGCTCCAAACCCCTGCCGGACAACTGATGATCGATAAAATTAGATGGCACAAACACGGAAAAGTGGAATACTGTTCTCTTCCTGAACCGCAAAAGATAGACACCCCTTCAGGGCAGCTGATAGTTGATACAATCTTTTGGTATACAAACAGTACAATAGATGAATGCTGGCTTCCCGAACCGGCGTCGCTCCAAACCCCTGCCGGGCAAATAACGGTTAATGATATTGGATGGTGCACGAACGGTAAAGTGGAATACTGTTCTCCTTTCGAACCGCTATCGTTTAAAACCCCTGCCGGACAAATAACGGCTAATGAAATTGGATGGTATGCAAACAGCAAAGTGGAATACTGTTCTCTTTCCGAACCACGGGAGATAGATACTCCCGCAGGGCAGCTGACGGTAGAGTCCATTGAATGGTACAAGAACGGCACAGTGCAATACTGCTCTTTTCCCCAACCGCAGAAAATAGATTCACCCTCCGGGCAAATAAAAATAAATGTCATTCATTGGCACGAAAACGGAAATATATATGTTTGCAAACTCACTGAAACAGCTTCCATTGAAAATCAGTCTTTTGCATCTGATACGTATATCGGCTGGGACGAAAACGGATCATTCCTTGGTGAAATGAAATGGGATGATGATACCGAACAATTTTATCAGGTTAAATAAAATTTGATTTGCAAGAATCACTGAATTTATAGTATTTGCTATTTTACACTTTTCTGTATTATCGTACCTTCGTTGAAGCGCTCAGGATAAAATACAGACATTGTAACTAGTTATATAGTATGATAATGACAAATACATATCTTTCTGTTTACCGCCATCAATTCATGGAACGAGTATATTCGGTTTTTCATGCACATTTTTCCATGAATCTATCCGATTTATTACTGCCATATATTACCGTCATACCGACATAATTCTATTAATCACAACATTGATGTTGACACATTAGGTATTACATAAATACAAATAATTATTGACATAATGATACATAATACCGTAACATTGAAGTAAGGAGATATTTGCAGTTTTACAATCACTTTCAATATGTCCGTAAAAGATATCTGTAAAAACGAAAATCAGAAGGGAGTGGAGTATGAAAAAGTTTCGATGTAAAAAAACTCGGTTTATTGTTATAGTTATTATTCTGCTGAGTATTTCGGTATTAACGTGTAAAATCACTCTCCCTAACGGTGAAATCATTGATCAATCATTGATAAAAAAATCAGATAAATATAACAACGGAAATCTTAGCTTTGTCACTCTTAAAGATGGTGCGTCAGTAACTGTTACTACTCCCGCCGGAGGACTCAAGGTAAAAGCGATCGCTTGGCACGCAAATAACAAAATAGATAAATGTAT
>CAZBCL010000044.1:0-1601 GCA_964490645.1 uncultured Spirochaetia bacterium | reverse complement strand
TAAGTAAAAAAACATTAATAAGAACAATGTATTTTCCGCGTATTGTTAAAAACCGAGGTTGGTATTTACGTTCTTGGAGCATATATCATTGTAGCTTGTTCATGCAGTGTAATCAAGTTGTAATTATCTATAAAACCGATAAAAACATCGCCTGATTTAATAAGTATTAATGGCACCTACTATAACTCTTTTAAAAATGCATAATATAACGTTCTCTTATACTTCTTATTTTTCATCTTGATGAAAGAAATAAGTAACAGAGTATCCTGCATGAATGCTCATTAATACAGCATTATTATTGACAGTATCAAGTGCAGGAATTATGCTATCACTATATTCAATTATAATAATTTCAATAGCGATTATTGTATTCTCTATATTATTTCGAGGAGTCATTGATGCTTAAAAAATATTTCACCTATTTGAGAAATCGTGCAGTACGTATATATGAACATGATATCTGTAATTTTCTTCAGCCGCACCCAAAAGCAAAATTACTTGATATCGGATGCGATGACGGAAAATGGACAATGACGCTGGCACACAAAATAGGCACATCACATATTTGCGGCATTGAAATTATTGATGAGGCAATAAAAAAAGCAATAAAAAAAGGAATTCGCATTACAAAAGCTAATATCGAACACACATTGCCCTATAAAGCAAATACATTTGATATTATTCATGCAAATCAAGTCATTGAACATTTACATCGTACTGAACATTTTGTTAAAGAAATATACCGTATATTAAAACCGGGCGGATATGCTATTATCTGTACTGAAAATCTTGCAAGCTGGCATAATATCATTTCTTTGCTCTTTGGATGGATGCCGATGTCATCATCAAATTTTTCACAAGTAAAATATAATATTGGCAATCCATTAGCAATTCATAGCGGTGAAGATACTTTTTTACCTGAATCGTGGCAACATATCCGCGTTCTTACAACCGTTGCAATGAGAGAGATTTTTCAGCTCCATGGTTTTCATGTTGAATCTATTAAAGGTGCCGGCTACTATCCATTCCCAGCATGGTTTGCACGTATCGATAAACGACATGCTGCTTTTATAACCGGAAAGTTTATTAAACCACGTACACGATAATGCAGTGTTCAATAAACACATTCAAATACTGATTATTATACTTCTTATTCGGTAATTCCCCTCAATATAGATACTTATCAAATAAACATTCCAATAATACATATTCCATTATTTATAATATCACTGTTGTATTCTAAAAATACCGGTAATATAATTGACAGTATACTGTTTTTCATGATACATACTAAATAACACAATGATTCTAATTGGATAGTAAGGTATATGCTGATATATTTTGAGCCAATTAAAGACTATTGCAACGTGTAAATAAACTATTGCACATACAAATATACCTTAATCGTACAATTGAATCACTATAGACAGCAATCACCATGAGTAGAAATAACAACAATCCTCTTTTCGTATTTTTAACAAAACATATTAATCCCCCCCCTTATACTTTAATCGTCCTATTTATACTCATTCTATTTATTGCATGTACATCATCAATGCGAAAACCATTTTCTGATACAAATCATCTGAAAATCGTTTGCT
>CAZBCL010000043.1:0-1755 GCA_964490645.1 uncultured Spirochaetia bacterium | reverse complement strand
CTGCACAGAATTAATGCCGGTTTGGACACGCCGAGAGCATATCGTCTTGCGGCAATGAGTCAGATTACGTATAATTACCTAAACAGTGATTTTCTGTTGATAAAGATTCTGCTGAAGAAAGCAATCAGGAAATCAAAACACCCTGACGGAATGAATTATTTATTGCTTGGCAATATGCTGAGGTATATTCCTGCAGATATAAATGGCACTATGCATCCGCATCAAGAAGCGGCGGCGGCATTATTAATGGCAGCGAAAGTTACGGATGATGCGATAATAAAATCACTCGCTTATAATAATTTATTTTGGATATATGCCTACAATGGTTTTTTTAAAGGGATTCCTTTGAATAAGGTGCAAAATGCGATGGGGGTGATATATTCGGCATATCGGTCAATATCGAATTACCATAATGCATTTCCATCGCCGCTGAAATCATGGGAAGAGTATAAAGTATCATATATGTTTTATAAAATATTTATTCCGCTTTCGGAATTTGAACCGACAACAATGTTTGCGGATGGCGCACAGGATATAAAATATTTTGATATTGATAATCCTTGTGCCTGGATTGAAAAATATGATGAATTATTTGATATGATGAATAATGATGCAGGATATTATGGTGATCGCTATGATTTAGAATTGGGAACAAATTATTTAAACGAAGCGAAGGAGCAATGTTATTGAAATGCTGTTGAAGCAGGTAGAAAGTATGATAAAAATTACTGCAGTATTATTCATTGTTTTATGTCTGACCGCGCTTTCATACGGCGGCAATAAGATGACCATTTGTATTGACCCCGGTCATGATGCGGTTGAAGCAGGACGGGCACAATAAAACACGAAAACGCACATAGTGGTACTATGTAAGCATTGCTTGACGCAGTTTTCAAACTATGATAAAAACAGCTAATACCATGAAATGAAAATTATTGATATAGTAACGATATAATGGAGTAAAGGCATTATGAAAAAGAGTTTAGAAGTCTTAAAAAAAGAAGCGGATGCGTTAAAAGAAAAAGTTCGCAGCGAAGCCGGCAAGGAACTTAAAAAATCAAATATTATTGAGTTTCGTAAACAGAAGAAAACGTTTCGCCGTCTAAAAGCACGTATCAGAGAAGAAGAACGCAAAGCACAAAAAATAACTGAAATTGAAGAAGCCCGTAAAAAACGGGAAGCTGCCGTAAAAGAAAAAGAAGTTGCCGCTGAAGCTGCGAAAGCAGCTGCAGAAGCTAGCACCACTGAGTCAGCGGCTGCAGCGGAAAATACCGCCGCTGGTGATGAAAACGATGCGGCTGCTGCTGATAATGCGGCGGCAGGAGACGCACCGGCAGAAGAACAAGCAGCGGATGAGAAATCAACAGAAACAACATCAGAGGATTCCGCAGCCGATAGTACAACAACTGCTGAAAGCAGCGGTGATGAAGAGAGTGCTACAGCAGCCGGCAATGATACAGCGGCTGAAGAACAAAAAGCGGCAACCGAAAATCCTCAAGGCGGGGATACCGAAAAGTAAGAAAAGTGCGATATGCATTGTATATGCATTCTTCATATGATCTTTCTTGTAGTGAAGCAAAAAACACGCCTTAATGGTGTGTTTTTTGTGTACATATATTATTTGCATGTATGAATAGTATTGTTTCTTATTAGAGAACTCGCATTACTGAAATAAAAAAATTATGCGGTATATAATGTTATACAATTGAATGGTGGTAATGGGTTCTTATTACAGAATACGCATTACTGAAATAA
>CAZBCL010000042.1:0-1862 GCA_964490645.1 uncultured Spirochaetia bacterium | reverse complement strand
ACATTGGTGTTGATTTACGATCCAGTTCATTGATACATGTTGGCGAGATGCGTGCACATATCTGGTATGCGGATATTTTTCCGTTTTCAAATGAGGGGTTACAACCGTGGGCATTAGTGAAACGTGCAAACGGAAATGTTGATGAAATACCCCAAACTTTTGTACCCGGTTCATCAAACGGATTTAATGCATTTGAATTGCCGCTTAAGAAACGCGGATTGATTACATACGGAAAGATCGGAAATGCATCAGTCCGGCTCCTGGCGGCACGTCCTTTTCTTGAAACGGTCATTGAGCTATTAGAGGAAGATCCCGATTATGCATTATTGCCTTCTGATGAGCGTTTTGTTCTTCGTGATTATTGTTGTACTGTCGGGCACGTATGATATACGAATATCGAGGGGTTAATTCGTGGTGGTATGCGGTTGTTTGGTAAAGATATTTTTATACGACGACAATATATGTTCCGGAATGGTAATAAAGAAAAACACAACAAAAACCATCTGCGGTAGAATATGATAATATAATCGATCAAATGATGAAGCAAGATGCCATTGTAAATTCCGCGGGGTAATAAGATAAATAATATAATATACTAATGCTAACATCACCGGAGGTGCGGCAACGCTCATCAATAATACCGGTGAGGATATCCTTTTTTTATTTATACCAAGAACAAGTATATAAATGATACTTATTATCAGCATATGTGAACGCTGTATTTTTCTATATAAATTTGAAGTAATAAATTTAAGGATTATTAAATGGCGTTCCGATGAGAATAGTTTTTGAAACAATACTGATAGTGTTGATTCATT
Source organism: uncultured Spirochaetia bacterium (assembly GCA_964490645.1). Lineage (GTDB taxonomy): Bacteria > Spirochaetota > JAHITG01 > CAZBCL01 > CAZBCL01 > CAZBCL01. The sequence continues at coordinate 1,044 of CAZBCL010000042.1, read as the reverse complement.
TATAACATCATTTGAGGGGGCATAGACAAGCTTAAAAAATAGTATAACTGCCATAACCGGTAATACACCGGCAGCAAAATGCCATATTTCTGGAACAGCATGTGAAGGTTTGGCAGTAAATAGTAACGCTAATGGAAGACTAAAGAGCACAATAACGCAAAATGCTAATCCTTCGTTTTTTGTCCATCCTGCAAGCCCTGCCATAATACCGAGAGCAATAAGCAGAGTATAATACTTTCGCTCTGATATAAAATATAATGCTCCTAACACCAGTGTGCTGAGGATGAAGTACGTTAATGGAATATCTGAAATTTGATAGCTTGCGAATTCAAAAATAATATGTAATTTAAAGACAGCAACTAATGCAATAATAGCACTTAATCCTGACCGACCGCAGTACAGTCCAAAAGCAAGCGTTCCGGCAAGTCCGATGAGAAATAATACAGCAAGAATATGCGGTATGCGTTGCGAGTCATCTTTTCCGCATTCCCAATATCCCGCAACACTGCTTGAAAGCATAAGGGGGTAATCGGGATGGTCCCGAAAAGAATCATCTGTATATTTTTTATTGGAGAGATAATTATTCCATTGCCCCGGGATATCACTTCGATAGAGAAAGCGTGCATGTAAGTTCCACACATCCCATGCATCCCATGAACCGTAGGTTCTTTTCGGAATATGCATACTACCGGAAATGAGAATAAGTGTTAAAAGCCCGACAATTATTAATAATGATGTTTTACCATACGGCATAGCATTAAGCGGTTCGGTAAGGGTGTTGTTTTGATTGGTAGTATTATGCGTTAAACGGTTTTTATTAATGATAACAGAAGCAATAATAACAATAAGTGTTGCTGCAAGTTCAAGTATTCGATATTCAGGACCGGCATGACGATGTATTACAATCCATAAAAAATACAGAATAGATGTTGAACCGATACCGAATCCGATGCCGAGAAATGCCTTTAATAGAATAAACGGAATTGTTTTCTTGGTATCAGGTATTAGAATAGTGCTTATGAAATATCCGCGAATAAGTGCAAT
>CAZBCL010000041.1:0-4536 GCA_964490645.1 uncultured Spirochaetia bacterium | reverse complement strand
AGTTAAAAAAAACAGCATTAGAAAGTTTGGCGCAGGGAGCGGTCAATAATGCGCTTTTTTTAAATCCGGTATTCGGACGTAAAGTCCGTGATCAGGCATATTTAAATCAATTGGATAAAGAAATAAAAAGTTATAAATGGTTTAGAAAAGCATGTAATAGAACATGGTATTTTTTATGGCATTGGAGCTGTGATTTCGGCAGGAATATATGGTTCTGGATGTTCTGGTCTGCTGCCTTGGCGTTTTTATTTGCCCTTGTTTATTCATTAATCCTACCGAAATGTATAAATCTTTCCGTAACAAATTATCAGTATATCCTTCAATCAAGTTCTCATGAAACGTCTGATAAGGACACAAAAAATTGCAACACAAATATGACACAAATTAAAGATACTCCTGTTTTACTCAGCAGTCTTCTTCCGAGAAAGCGGTTTAAAATTGCTTGTTATTATTCAGTAACAATATTCACAACACTTGGATTCGGTGATATAACCCCATTAAAAAGTGACAGGCCGTCATTGGTAATGATTATTGTCGAACTTGAAGTAATATGCGGTTATTTAATGCTTGGCGGACTGATTTCAATATTTACCACGAAACTTGCACGCCGTAATGACTGATACATGCTTTCCGCGGAACACCGTATAATGTACTGCTGCGTGATAGTACAGCGGGATTGAAAACAGATTATTGCTTGACATTTACGTATCTCTTGGTACTATTCGCTCAGTTGCCGTATGATAATGTATCACATTATATCGTACGGCAGATATAAAATATGGTGTCATGGTATCCGATTAATCATAAATAACGATCATTATAACACAAAATCTATGCAGTCAGCGTATACCTGTATACAAGCGAAATATGATTGAAGATAAATAATTTTATTTATAGGAGGCAGTATGTTACGTAAAAAATGGAGCATTCTATTCCTCGGAATTCTAATGCTCTCAAGTTTGGTGTATGCTCAAACCGGCGACACCGCAGCAGAAGCGGCAGTTGCTGCAGGGGCAGACTCATCCCTATGGGTAGTCTGGGCAGCGGTTGCGGTTGCGGCATTGGTACTGGTTTTTGCATGGTTCATCTTTCGACCGCAGATTATGAAAGAGTCGGAAGGCGATAAAAAAATGCAGGCAATTGCAAGTTATGTGCATGAAGGGGCAATGACGTATATTATTCAGCAGTACAAAATTGTTGCAGTTGTGTTTATTCTTGCGTTTGGTCTGTTTGTTCTGCAATGGAAAATGGGGTTGGGCAATATTCTCATGCCGATTGCATTTTTATTCGGCGGTATGTTTTCCGCACTTGCCGGGTATATCGGTATGGACACCGCAACGAAATCATCTGCACGAACCGCAAACGGCGCAAAAGAATCTTTGAATAAAGGACTGCAGATAGCGTTTCGTGCCGGTTCAATTATGGGTCTGACGGTTGTCGGATTATCACTGCTGAATATCGGATTATGGTATATTTTCCTCACAACATGGGCGCCGAAATTATTCCCGTCAGTCGGTGAAATGAGTAATATGACCATCGCCTTGACCATGCTTTCACTTGGTGTCGGCGCATCACTGCAGGCACTGTTTGCCCGTGTCGGCGGCGGTATTTATACCAAAGCTGCTGATGTCGGCGCTGATTTAGTCGGTAAAGTTGAAGCCGGTATTCCTGAAGATGATCCGCGTAATCCTGCAACAATTGCGGATAATGTCGGTGATAATGTCGGTGATGTTGCCGGTATGGGTGCTGATCTTTTTGAATCATTTACCGGTTCAATTCTCGCTTCAGCCGCTCTCGGTATTGCTGCCGGATTTGGTCCGCGTGGGTTCTTTCTGCCGTTGTTAATCGCAGCATTCGGCACCCTCGTTTCATTGGCGGGCGTTTTTCTGGTTCGTGTTAAAGGTGATGATACATCACAGAAAAACTTACTGCACGCATTGCATCGCGGGGTGAGTTTCAGTACGGTTCTGGTTGTACTCGGAGCTATTGTTATTCCATATCTTCTGTTTAATACAACAGCAGCATCTCCCTTTGAATGGATTGGTCTTTCCCTCGCAATTATCACCGGCTTATTGGTCGGATGGGCAATCGGAAAGTTCACGGAGTTTTATACCTCAACGGAATATAAACCATGCCGCAAATTAGCGGAAGAATCAAAAACCGGTCCGGCAACGATAATCATCGGCGGATTGGCGCTTGGTATGCAGTCAAATATTGCATCAGCTATTCTTGTCGGGCTTGGGATTATTCTTTCATATGCATTTGCCGGCGGATTTAATGACGGCGGTATGACAAACGGCTTGTTCGGTGTCGGACTTGCCGCTGTCGGAATGCTCTCAACACTCGGTATTACATTGGCAACCGATGCCTACGGTCCAATTGCAGACAATGCCGGCGGGAATGCCGAAATGACAAATCAAAAACCGTTTGTCCGTGAGCGAACTGATGCGCTTGATGCACTCGGTAATACAACCGCCGCAACCGGAAAAGGGTTTGCGATCGGATCAGCAACATTAACCGCAATGGCGCTGATTGCAACATATATCAGCGGTGTTCAGGATATTATAGCAAATATCGTTAACCATGCCGGAATCGCGGCATTGCCGGATACGATTATCGGTATGCTGAATATTTCGGTTCAGGAATCTGATACCGCATCTGTTATCGCGGCAATTCAAAATCTCTCACTGATTGATTTTATCAATACTTTTGAAGTGCACTTAATGAATCCGAAAGTAATTGTCGGATTATTCACCGGCGCAATGCTGACGATGGCTTTTTGTGCGTTAACCATGAAAGCAGTCGGTCGGGCTGCCGGGGGTGTTGTTGAAGAAGTCCGCCGTCAGTTCCGCGAAATAAAAGGCATTTTAAGCGGTAAAAAGAAACCGGATTATAAAGCCTGTGTTTCAATTGTTACAAAATCAGCACAGCGTGAAATGATTATCCCGTCATTGCTTGCTATTATTGCACCGATATTTGTCGGCTGGCTTTTCGGTTTAGCCGGCGTTATCGGACTGCTCATCGGCGGATTGACCACCGGATTTGTTATGGCAATCATGATGGCAAATGCCGGCGGTGCATGGGATAATGCAAAAAAATATATTGAAGCCGGTCATCTTACAACATTGGTTACAAAAGGCAAAAAAACAGTTGAAGTCGTATGTAAAAAAGGATCTTTTGAACATAAAGCTGCCGTTGTCGGTGATACTGTCGGCGATCCATTTAAAGATACTTCCGGTCCTGCCCTCAATATTCTTATTAAATTGATGAGTATGGTATCAGTTGTTTTTGCCGGTTTTGTGCTTGCATACGGCGATCAGGTAACAGTATGGATTGAAAGTATTAAAAATCTGATTGTAAAATAAATATATTTTTGCACTATAGACTGAAATAATAAAAAAGCGGACTTATTACAAGCCCGCTTTTTTTTGTTTGCTTTTTGTAGCGATTTTTAATGTGATACGTGATAATAATATTTTAAATGTGCTATCTTGGTAAACAGTATGATTTATGCACGAGCAATACACTGCGTAACCTGCGGATTGTATAATTATGTAAATATATTATGTGTCAGGAAGTACAGTAGTTGCGTATAGATTGCAATACGTTCAAATGAGAATATACCTGTACTGCATGAGGGTTAGGATATTTGACAATACTATCGGTATATGATATTTTTTACTTTCTTATTAAAGGAGATGGAAATGAAATATTATGCGATAGCGGGAATATGTGCCGGTATTGTTTTGTTATGCGGTGTCGGTATCGGGGTTGCGGCAGCGACGTATTCAGTATATGAGCGTGAAGAATTATCCCGTTCCTATTGTGCCGCCGGTGATTCCTTTGCCGCATTGGGGAAAAAAGATAAATCAGAATCATGTTATATATTAGCTGCCGGTTTTTCATGGGATGTATTTATAGCTATGCACTATAATGCACCGACCATTGATCATTTATTGCAATCCCCGCGAGAGATAACCAGTATTAATGGCGAACCCTATACCCTTGCTACACGAATACAAAAACCACGAGCGGAGTTTACCGCAGCGAATAAGTATCTTAAAAAGTCTCTTGCCGTGTGTCCTGATAAAATAGTTATTTATACACAGCTTGCAATGAATGCATTAAGTATCGGAGATGTATCAGCAGCAGCGGCGGCAATAAAAAACGGAATGAAAACAGCTGAAACAACGAAGGAAAAAGAAACGCTTTCCTTTTATTCGGCACTGCTGATGAAACGGCAGCGGCATTATGATGCTGCCATTGAACGCTATACCGATTTAATTGAATCATTGCCTGACGGGTCTGCTTTACTGCCGATTATATATTATAATATAGGGTGTATTTATGCGCTGCAGCATAATTCTGAAAAAGCAGTACAGTATCTTAAACAAGCACGCAATGCGGGTATTAATGATCAAACAATATATAAAAACGATACTGATTTTGATGCTATTCGTTCTGATACGGCATTTATTGATTTTATGAAAACCTTATAAACGTAAATATAACAGGTTGGCAACAATCAGCTATCGG
>CAZBCL010000040.1:0-5386 GCA_964490645.1 uncultured Spirochaetia bacterium | reverse complement strand
TACCGTGTTGTCACCATCATTGTCATCAATACCGGCATACCCCTGCGGTGAACCGATGGCAGTGAGGTTTGCTGTTCCTGTACATTTCTGTTCGCCACAGGTTGACGCTCGCCCCTTACTGTTTCCAAGCACTGTCCCCGGCATGGTATCAAGTTGTTTTGCTTCAATATAGGCAGTAAAATCCCCAGAACTAAAATAACCGGTAATAATATCAAGGTCGACAAAAATATCTTCATTGCCATTACTGGACATATTCGTTATTTGTGTTCCGAAGTATAATTGTATCTCATTTCCATTGGAACGTATCATGACCTCGCCCGCAGCAGGGAATGAATTGGCATCCCATGCAACGGAGGTTAATGTCTGCTGTGCACTATCTGTATAATGGTCATGCACCGTTACTGCATTGACAATGGTATTGCCCCATGTAAATGCATCAGGTTTTATGATCCGTATATAATTAATACCGGCATTGGTTATACCAGATTCTTTTCGTATGGTATTTGTAAATTGTAATGTTACTTGCTGCACATTAGCAGAAGCAGGAAGATACTGTGGAGAAAGACTGATTTTTGATTCATCCGCCGCTGAAAAAACACGAAGATTATCATAATATGCCGGTATTGGCGGCAATGTTTCATCACGCGCAGTATGACCGATCATAATTTTCATATTGGTAGACCAATCAACCGCTTTTTTATATATACGACACCATTCATCAGGGTATCCCGCATTCGCTCCATTTGGGCTAGGATTAATCCATACACTTATATGTGAACCATCATGGGTAATTTTAAATCCTATATCAGTAGTATTCGTTGCATTTGTTTGATATGAATGACGTACAATATCATAGCAATTTACATTCGTTTGACGTGCACAGATAAAATTAAAATTGGTAACATCGCGTTCAGTCCCATCATATACTCCGAAAAAGTTTGATATAAAATCACCACGCTGTAAATCATATATATTTATATAATCATTTAGCACATCCCACGTATTCTGTGCCCCATTATCAACAAATAACCATATTTCCTGGATTGTTCTACTCCTGTGCGGTGGATTAAAACGCGGGGGCATAACTGTATGCAGCCGTGTTATCTCAAATCCGAATGGTTCTTCTTCCGTTGCATTGAAAGGAACTTCAAGAACTGTTTGAATACCATTCCAAAATCCATTATAGTACCAATTATGTGTTTCCGCCCCCGTATACGGATCTCCATTTATTGTTAACCAGCCATTACTCGTTTGCTGATAGGAATTATAATAGCGCGCAGCAAAACTAGAATCTCCGTTTTCTTTATCACCGGTAATTCCTTCACGTCCCATCATAAAGTTGGTTCGCCATAATCCGCCATTAACCGCAAGATCCAATGGTTGACTGAAATCATTGTAATATGTATATGAAGCAAAAATCGGCAGTATTAATAGTGTTGTAATAAGCAACAATTCAATAAAAACCATAATAATAATATTTTTAATTTTCATAATAATCACTTCTCCATATTTATAGTTAATTTATATATTTTATTCTCATATGTACCTATATTATACGATTTTATTAGATTTTTCAAGTGTTTTCTCACTCGATTCAGCAAATTTAATTATATAATTTTAAACCCACAAATAATATTTTTATTATTTAACCCCTAATTATACAATAATTGTATTTCATTATTATACACATAAAATACATCATTTTTTTTTGTCATACAAATTTAATTATCTCATTTTATATCATAGTAATAATCTCAGAATGCAAGCGTCGCTATTTTAAATTAATCTCTTTTGAGAATTAAAGAATCAGTAGCCGACAATCAGGTTTGAATTGATCTTTCTTTGTATGATAAATCAACTGTATAATCCTGACATAAACATATATCAATTTTCCTTGACGTACGATATTGTCTGCGCTTTACTGTTATTGTCAATAGTATTGTAAAGGATTCTATATAATGGCTGTACATAAAAACAAGGCATTGCTTTCCAATAAGCAATTCAGTCAAGTATTTTTTCTTATTCTATTTCTAACAATAAGCATATTATTCGTTTTTGTTATCCGACGTTTTATTATACCGGCACTGCTTGCCGGAATTACTGCCGGTATTTTCAAACCACTTCATAAAAAAATACATGAATCAATGCCTCGACTTACATGGCTTTCACCAGTCATCGCAATACTCATTGTATTCCTGCTTGTGGTTGTTCCATTAGGCACTATTGGAATATTTCTTATCCGCGATATCACTGAAATAACAAAGATACTTCGCGGAAATATAAATGAAATTGATGCTATTACAAAAAACACCATGACCTGGATCTCTCAATTATCAATAGCACAATATCTCGGCATTACAACCGAACAGCTTTTAAATGAACTTAATACATCACTTCAAAATATTTTAAAGCTTTCAATGAATTATGCAATCGATATTTCAAAAAACACTCTGAGTATTTTATTTAATCTTTTTATATTTTTATATTGTCTGTACTTTTTTTTCAGAGATGGAGATCATATATTACAACGTATTTTTAATTTTATCCCATTACATGATACAGATAAAAATCTTATTGTTGACCGCTTTGCATCAACTACGAAAGCAACAATAAAAGGATCATTGATTATTGGTCTTATCCAAGGGACTATCGGCGCATCGGTATTCGCACTACTGGGTATTCAAGGACCCGTGTTTTGGGGTGTTATGATTATGATTATTGCTATAATCCCCATTATCGGACCTGCAATCATTTGGGTGCCAACCGCATTATTATTCTTTTATAACGGCTATATCGGAAAAGGGATAATAATGACATTAGTAGGGATTTTAATTATGGGAAGTATTGAATATATTATACGTCCCCGCCTTATCGGTGAAGATACAAAGATTCATGATTTACTTATATTATTCGGCGTCCTTGGTGGTATTATGGTATTCGGCATTTTTGGCTTTATTATCGGTCCTATTATTATGGCATTATTTGTTACGACATTAAATATGTTCAGACGGTTTTTCAGAAGTGAATTACAATATGCCGTTAGTAGTCCTGCATCTAGTACAGCTCAAACTCGAAATAAATCGTATGTTAAAAGAACTAAAAAAAAGAAACATACAAAATAACACCTTATATATTTAAAATAATTTTATTTTCATTACTGCATGTAATACTGAATCATTAATATATCATACATATTAGATTTAATTTATAATATTGGCAATAAAACAATAAAAAAGGCGACAAATAATGCCGCCTTAATAAATATTATTTTCTTCGCTAATTATAGATTTTAATTAAACTGATATGCAACACCGATCGAATGTTTTAGTCCTAATTGACCATATGTCATACCGGCATAATTAACTGAAATTCCGCTTATATCAGCACCGATGCCAAAATTGATTTTATTTTCCTGTAATGGACTACTTCCGACTCGCAAAGCAATAATTTTATTTATTGTAAACTCTGCTCCTATATTGAACCCAAAACTTATATCACTAATTGCTTTACCGGCATCCGCCATAAGCAGAAATCTATTCATCTGATGTGCGGTTTGCGGGATTAAATCTAATGCCATACCAAAACTGTATTCAAAGGGCAAATTATCAGCTTCCGTATCATCAGCAACCGTCATTTTTTTCAAAGGAAGATTTCTGATTAACGCACCAATATTCATTCCGGCATCATGCACTTTATACAACATACCAATATCAGAAGACATCGCAGACCCTTTTCTTCCATCGTAATTTGCGGATATCATCTTTACGGTTAAGCCATAACAAAACTCATCTTTACCGGTATCAGCACCAAGACTTCTGAAAGTATCGCCCCAGCTGATTTGAAATAATGAATTATTCGCTTTTACATCACGCTCATTTTGAATATCTTCAATAGTAACGTTTCGTATAATCGCACCCGGAGCAAGCACTTTTCCGCCTGCCGGCTGAAATCTCGATCGTGATGAACTTCGTGATCGATTATAACTGCCAGTACGATTATCATTATAGCGTGCAGAATCATTCCTTCTGTATGATGAACTTGAACGATTGTCTGCATCGTTACCATAACGATCACCACTACTGCGACGATCATCATCACGACTACGCTCTGAATATCTATCGTTATTGGCATCACGATCAGAATCACTTCGCCGATTGTTATAACTATCGTCATAACTGCGATATTGTACTAACTCAACGCGAGGTTCAGTATATCTAAAACTATATCCTCCATGACGGTTTCTTGATCGATACTGACGCGATGGCTTTGAAGAAGTATTATTACCAAGTGGCAATGCAATACTCGGTGCTAAAAAGGTAACCCCACCTTGTGCAATACCATACATTCGCGTATTTATACCGATAGAAAACTTATTAAGAGTAGCAAGTCCCGCAGGATTCCAAAAAGCTGAGTTCCAATCGCCATCAAGCGCAGTAACTGCTCCGCCAAGTGCTTCCTGTCGTGAACCGACTCCATCACGTCCAAACTCTATTGCTTCTCCTGCGGCAAAACACATTCCAATCAGCATTACTACCGAAAGAATTAGTATACACCATCGTTGTATCATTCAAGCCTCCCTGTCAGTTGCTTCTGCCTACTTTGTGTTAAAGAACTTAATCGTCTGTACATTTCCATTATCCGAAACAGCTTTAATGATATATACACCGCTGGCATATGACGACATGTCAATACATACGGTAAATGTATATAAATCACTGTTTATATCTGTCTTTTCATTCATAAATGTCATATCTTCACCGGTCATTAAAAGCATACCGGCAAGATTAAACAGATAGACATTTACTTTTGTCTCTTTTCTCGGTTTATTGAACTCAAATCCCTTACCTTCACCACAAATACCTCCGACAAACATTGAGAATGTGGTTTCACCTTTTGGTTCAAACTTACCATTATAAAGCTCTTCTGTATTATTTGCTATCAAGCGAATACGGGTATCAGGTTCTATTTCACCCGGAATACCAACATGACCAATCCATTTACCATTGTTAAATACGGCAATACCGACATCGTGAGATGTTCCATTTGCATCAAGTACGGTTAATCGTATTGTTTGATTGGTTGCAATTCCGGTTACATCAAGAAGAATATCAAATGATACTTTCGTTAATATCCCCTGTGAGTTTAATACCGATGCTTTATTTACCGTATTCCATGTAATTGAAACCGGCGTCGCTGTATTGGTAATAGTGATTGTAATACTGTCAATTATACTTGCATTTGAATTATCGGTTGCGCGAACTTCAAGAGTATAATTGCCATTCTGTAACCCTGTTGTATCAAGTGGAACGCTCCATGTTGTACCACCGGCAGAGCTCATCGCACTCCAGCTTGTCGTCGTTGGACCGGTCAACTGATATGAAACAGC
>CAZBCL010000039.1:0-6011 GCA_964490645.1 uncultured Spirochaetia bacterium | reverse complement strand
TGGCGTTTGTGTGCTATCGTATTTTATATTTCTTACCTATGTGTGCAAATCAATAATATTTCTAACGGGCACTTTTCAGAAAGTCCATGGAAATCTATAATATCAACAATTACACATGCTTCCGAAATAAAATATCCGGATATAATAATAGGAATAAACATATTATGGGGTATTTGTGGTATTATTTTCATTTGTATGTTTATTACTATTCTTCCGCATTTTATTATTCTTTTTTTAAAAGAAATTGTGTTTGTTATTTTTGCACTTATCAGTATGTTTACGATTCTTTTTAGCGGTACTGTTCCCGAAGGAATGTGGAACTTTATGACGAAGTATATACGACACCTTTATTATGTTTCTGCATGGCTGCTGAATTTCGGCGGAAAGTATCCGAAATTCGACGGAAAGGTTGATCCTGATCAGCCGCTGCAGATTGAGTTTGTTCGTCCGGATAAATGGGTCAATATTATCGGTTTGCTCCGTATGTGCGGTATCGTATTGCTGATACTTCTTCCGCATTTCATCATGTACATTTTCTGGGCGATTTGGGTTATTATTTCAATTGTTATCGGTATGATTATCGGTTTGTTTACCGGTAAATGGAATAAAGTGTTTTCAAAAATGATTGTCAGTTTCATGCGTTTTCGAATACGCATTATATGTTATGCATTTTGTATTACCGATACGTATCCGCCTTTGCACGGAAAAGAATAAATAATTTTATTTTTGCATATAACGTATAAATAGAAATTAATAAAAAGCCCGCATCGGTTTTGCTGATACGGGCTTTTTTTATACTTGTATATACATGACAATATACCATTGCAGTACGAATCATCAGCAAGAAGCCTATTTTACAAAAATGAGTTTTTCATACATTTTTTGCCGGGGTGAGAGAATACAAAACGAATGCAATAGTTATAATATATAAAATAATACGAACGAAACGCTCTTGCATCGGAGTTTTTACATTGACAGTTCTTTTCGTACAATAAACAATAGTTCATAGAGTTAGAATATTCAGCGGGTAGTATAGAAGCGCTGCATATCATTATTGGAGGGAGTATCAGCTATGCGCGGAGTTTTAAAATTTATGGTTAAGCGACCGTATTCGATCAGTCTGTTCGGTCCGGTTGTACGAATTATATTTTTTCCGTTTCTTATACTTGCCTACCTGCCGCATTGGATTTATATTTCCTTTTATTCATGCATTACTGTAGTTGTATATATTGTGCATAATATCATTATTCTGATTACCGGTCATCCGAGCAGCGGAACATATCAGTATCTTATTAATTATCTGCGGTATACGAATTATCTTACGTTGTCATTTCTTGGGCTGCGGGTCGGGTATGCACCGTTTTCGGTGCCGCCTTTAAAACACGCTTCACTTGAATTTGATGTCGCTATGCCGGCAGAAATGAACCGTCTTTGGGCGCTTGCACGTTTGTGTACACCGGTTTTTTGTGTAATATTGCTGCCGCATATTATTATTAAGATATGGTATTCAATTATTCAAATAGCGTTTATTTATATCAGCTGGATAAAAGCGGTTTTCACCGGACGATATTTTGCTTATTATTGGACACGGATTGATCATTCATTACGGTATCAGAATCGTCTTGCAATTTTCGTATTGGGGCTTTCGGATACGTATCCGCTGTTTCATGGTCATCCTGAAGAGAAAACCCTCATGGAGATTGAGGAGTGATACCCGATAATTCACTTTCCGGCGAACAATCATTTATATATTGGCTGCCGATAACTGACCGTGCACGCCGGCATATTTATCCGTTGTGCGCCATTGTATGGTTACTTTTCATTGCGATGCTGATACTTTCACGCGGAACATGGTATCTATCCGCTTCGGTTAAGCATGTCTCCGTAACCTGTCCGATGGTGGCGGTATTGGGTATTCCCTGCCCGAATTGTTTTCTTACCCGTGCATTTCTTTTTATACTGCATGGTCATTATCGTGAATCATTACGGTATCATTATGCTGCAATCCCCCTATTTTTTTTGTATTGGGTTCAGCTGATATATAGTACGACTACCGTGATACTGCAGAAACAATTAAAAGTACGGTTTTTAGCGATGCGGTATCGTATTATTGAAAAAACAATGGCGGGAATATATCTGCTTGCATGGGCGGCAAATCTTATTCGGTATATATATCGTCATGCGCGCGATCACAGTATGATTGAAATATTTTATGCAACACTGTGGGGACATATTCTGACAGGGTTTAACGGCAGTATTGAAGCTGCGCGCCGGATGATAGAAAGTATTCTCAGTAATACCTGATAGCGGTATCGTGTCATACGTGATATATCGCATGATATAAATAATACAATTATCTTTACCATAAATATCGAAATATCGGCAGCTGTTTTACAATAAGCTGTTTTACAATTATTGCGGTTTATCAGTGTACTGCATTTTTCTGTATGGTAGTTATTTTCAATAGTACAGCGTATTGCCGGCGGGCGAGCGGGCGATAAGACAAGCAATACAACGGGCGATAAAAAGTACCTTGACCTTTCATAGAGTTTTATTACAATGCAGTAGATTTTGCAGGTATAATAACACTATTAGGATATTTTATGAGCATGTATACACTTGATTTTGAGAAACCGATTGCGGAAATTGAAAACCGTATTGATGAATTACGGCAGATGTCCATACGGCAGAAAGTTGATTTCACGCAGGAAATAAAGAAACTTGAAAAGAAACTGGAAAAAGAGAAAGAATCCGTTTTTATGCATTTGAACTCATGGCAGCGAACGCAGCTTGCCCGTCATCCGTTGCGTCCGTATTTTATGGATTATTGTTCACGCATTATTGACGGGTTTATTGAACTGCATGGTGATCGCCGGTATCGTGATGATGCTGCGATTATCTGCGGGCTGGGGTATCTCGGTGATGAACGGGTTGCCGTACTTGGTCAGCAGAAAGGAAAAGACACGCAGGAAAATCTGCATCGCAATTTCGGCAGCATGCATCCGGAAGGCTACCGTAAAGCCATGCGTATTATGGAACTTGCGGGGAATTATAATTTACCGATTATTACTTTTATTGATACGATGGGGGCGTTTCCGGGTATTGGTGCGGAAGAGCGCGGGCAGGCGGAAGCGATTGCCAATAACCTGCGCGGCATGGCGGATCTGGAAGTACCGATAATTTCTATTGTCATTGGTGAAGGCGGATCCGGCGGGGCACTTGGCATTGGCGTTACGAATCGTATTCTCATGCTGGAAAACTCTATTTATTCGGTAATTTCACCGGAAGGGTGCGCATCAATTTTATGGCATGATGCCAGTAAAGCACCGGTTGCGGCGGAAGCGATGCGCATTACTGCACCGCAGCTCTATGCACTGGGCGTTATTGATGAAATTATTAAAGAACCGCTCGGCGGAGCGCACAGCAATTATGATAAAACCGCTGACAATATTAAAAAAGTCTTAAAGAAACATTTAAGTCAGTTATTAAAACTCAACGGTCCGGCACTTGTTGAAAATCGCTATAAAAAGTTCCGCAATCTTGGCGAATATATTAACAGCAACGGAAAACTGGTCTCTTCAAAAAGAAAGAAAAAGTGAATCCGAAAACACCATCCTCTCTCTTCCTCCTGACGGCAGTCATACTTGTAATGTTTGCCGTTTTGGCATATGCCGGCGACAAATCACAGTGTATTGGTTTTGCTGACTATTTATTTAGTCAGGAAGAATATTATCGCGCTGTCGGTGAATATAAACGCTATATATTTTTATATCCTGCTGATACCCGTGCCGTGTATGCGCAATTTAAAATCGGACTGTCTTTTTTTCATGCTCATCAGTATCATAATGCACATGATGCCTTTCAAAGCATACATACCGTCTATGAACATACCTCGCTGCGCCGGAAACAAATCGCGGCGCTCTGGCAGGCGCGTGCCTGTTTGTATACCGGTTCTTTTACGGAAGCACAGACACTCTATACGGCTATTATAAATAATCCCGCTTCCCCGGCATTATATAATCTTGCACAGTATCATACTGCATGGCGGTTTATCATGATGCGTGATTGGAAATCAGCAAAAAATGCTTTTACTGCATTAGGGGGCGTATTCAATAATGCTGATACGAATAGTCTCATTCGGCGTGCTGCGGTTGACATTCCGCACTACATTACCGAACAGTCGCTTATGAAAAAGAAATCGCCGACGGCTGCCGGTATTGCTTCGGCACTTATTCCCGGTTTAAGTCAAATGCTGGGAAAGCGAATCGGTGACGGTCTTGCTGCTTTTTTTACGGTCGGTATATTAACCTCGGTTACGTGGTATTTTTTTGAAAATGATATGAACACCTATGGATATATTACCGGCGGCATGAGTTTGTTTTTTCATGCGGGAAATATTTATATGGCAACCTCGGGAACGAAACTCTGGAATAAAAACCGTGATCAGTATCACCGCGATATTTTAATTAAACGCTATTGGACTGATGCGTATATTGAATAAGCATGTGTGCCGTCAAACCGTTGTCCGGTAGCGACGCTTCATAAGTGTAAGTGCAACGGCGCCGCTGTTATTATTGCGACTGCTGTTATTGCTGCCGCTGCCGCCAAGCATACTGAAACGTTTTATCGTATAATAAATACCTTTTAAAATAGTATACAAACAATTATGGACGATGCATATAAATAAAGATGTCTGCCGGTTGCATATGTGCATATGCGAAAAAATGATATACGAAACAGTATACGAAATAACTTGCAAAACAGACGAAGAATAACCGCATATGCATACAGGAACGAAGGGCTTATTTGCGGTGATTGTGAAAAAGGATTGTGAAAAAAACCGTGCAGCCGGTTGTATTGAAATAATTACGTCGGCGGTATTCGGCGGTATCGGAAATATATTTCACAGATAAAACCTATTTTCATTGATAACGGTTATTGCTTGCATTATACCGCCTGATATGGTACTACAGTTTTATAAACAAAGTATTATATGGATATTATACGGAAAAGTCATATGTTCCGTTTAGTAGATAATAGTATGAATTATTTGGAGGTGTATAATGAAACGTCATGCATTTGTATATCGCTTTGCATTGGTTGTAATCCTGCTGGTAACAATTACCATTGCGGCACAGGCATTCGGTATCGGAGTCATTCTCGGAAAACCTACCGGCGGATTATCATTTAAAACAGCACGCAATTCAACAAGTGCGTTTGATGCGGCGCTTTCGTGGTCGCTTTCTGCAGGTAGGATGCTTATTCACGCCGATTATCTTCATCATTCACCCTTGGCAAAAAATCTTCCGTGGTATATCGGCATTGGCGGTGTTGTTGGTGTTGGCGATAATTTATATCTGGGTGCACGTATACCGATTGGTATTGTATGGGTACCGCCGTCAGCTCCTATTGACGTTTTCCTTGAAATTGTCCCGACTATCGGTTTATTGCCGGATTACGATCCAGAGGTTAATTACGGATTAGGGATTCGATACTTTTTATAATCATATTACCGCAGCGGTATGATATAGTATATACATGATTCCGGTGCTGCAACCGCCGGCAGACGTATATTGTAATGCCGTTTCCGCGGTTTTGCAGTCTTGCAGTTCTGTAGTCTTGCAGTTCTGCAGTCAGGGAGGGGGGCGATAGTGCTGTATCTGCATACGGCGCGATTATGACTGTATGCGGGTGTGCAGTTATATAATAAACGGTTTTTATATAGTAGTTATAGTATAGACACTGTTGTATATACTGTACATGAACAAAATAGTGTTCGCTGATGAGGAGGATATTGATGAAGACTATTCGTGAACTGGCAATTTCTGATAAAAACACTTTTCGTAATTTTGTCATGGATCTCTCACCGATTTTATATGTAAAATATAGAAGATCAGAATCAGGGTTACATGAAAATGTTCAAAATAGATTACATGGAACGGAAATGCTTTCAGCATGTCAGGATATTTTAAAAAAGGGTGTTGAAAAAGCTGTTGAAAATTTCCTTAATA
>CAZBCL010000038.1:0-6904 GCA_964490645.1 uncultured Spirochaetia bacterium | reverse complement strand
GATACACGGCAGTGCTACATTCCGTTCGTTTGATATCACTGTTTTGCAGGCGGGTTGTAGAGAGACAGGCTGACAAAGCCTGAGACGCATTCCGGGGCAAGCAGGGAATTACGTTGTAATTGTGGTGTGATTTTTACAGTATGTGTAAATAATCACAGAGTAGTTATAGAATAAACAGTCAGGGTCAAGGTGTAATAATTGCAGACATGAAAGCAACCGTCGGGGATACCGGCGGTTACTTATTTTAAAGCATGCAGTGATACGTTCCGTTCGTTTGATATCATCCTCCACCGGTTGCGCGGTATTATTTTAAAGTATATTGATACACGGCAGTGCTACATTCCGTTCGTTTGATATCACTGTTTTGCAGGCGGGTATTTGTTTTATATATCATCATATATGCATATAATGTATTAATCATGCACCGAATTTTGGTAGTGAGGCGGTATACTGCAGCTGACATAAAAGAATTGAATACGGTATTATTATTATAGTGATATTTTCTTGACTCTGTCAGTAATGATGATGTAATACGATACTACTATGAACTCAAAAACAAAAATCATTTTTGATATTGATATTTATTCTTCAATTATCAAAACAGCATTACCACTTGCAGAAAAATATATATGGATTGCAACAGCGAATATTAAAAATTTGCATATACCATTTGGAAAATCATATGCATCCGTGTTTTTTCTTTTTGATAAATTACTGCATGAAGGGGTAAACATCAGAGTTCTTTGTTCCGGCAATCCTTCGCGCTCGTTTGATGCACAGTGGGATCAGCATGCAGCTGCGCAGAATGAAAATTTTGAATTACAAGTTTGTCCGCGTAATCATGCTAAAATGGTCATTATCGATGGACGAAGTGCATATATCGGCAGTGCAAATTTTACCGGTGCCGGAATGGGCGCTAAAAATTCTAATGCAAGGAATTTTGAAGCCGGTATTATTACAACCGATACTGCGACGATTAATACGGTATCCGATTACTTTGACAGAATATGGATGGGGGCGCACTGCGGAACATGTAAACAAAAAACAAACTGTCCGCATCCAATACGAGAATAATGTTTATTGTGAATGGTTTAATTATATAGTTTGTTCATTTTTTAATGGATAGTGCTGTATTGGATTATAATAAACACTGCTGAAACGGATACATGTTTTTCTTGTCTAATACAATAAGATACAATAAGAGAGATATAATTCTCGCTGCATGTACTAATACAATATCACTATCCCTGCAGTGCAATTATATAATAAAACACTATATCAATAATAGTATTACTGTAGGGTATCCTTAATATTTTGTATCTTCTGCTTTTAAAACATCTAATTGACTGATATAATGCGGGTATGTATACTCAGATTCAATAACGTTATATGAGGTAGAATATGCAGTATCCGCAATGGCTTTCACCGTTTGTTTTTAATCCGAACATTCCTATCCTTGGGAATCTTCGATGGTATGGTGTAATGTATTTAATTGGTATTTTTGTTTGGTTTGTAACTATGCGTCACTTTATAAAACGCGGGGATTTAAAAATGCCGATTGATGATAATGGCGGTTTATATGACCTTGCGTTATATATCACTTTAGGGATTATCCTTGGGGGGCGGTTTGGTTTTTTTATTTTATATAGTCCGTTAACATTTATTGAAGCACCGTGGGAAATATTCGGATTTATCATGCAGGGTCAAACAGTATTTAATTATATGTTTTTTATTTCGCTTTTCGGCGGATTGTTGTTTTTATTACTGGGTGGTCCCGGTGCACTAAAAGAAGCGCGAATTGATTCAAATAAAAAGAAGTATGCATCGGTATTAATTGGTATACTCATTATTCTTGCTTCTTTATTTATCATTGCAGCGATTAATATTTTCCCCGCCGGTGGTGTTGAGATGACCGGATTAATGGGAATGGCATTTCATGGCGGTATTACCGGAGTTATTGTGGGATTATTGCTATTTTGTAAAAAGTATAATTTTACGTTTCTGCAATTGTCTGATTATATTGTCGTCCCTGCCGCATGGGGGCTTTTTTTCGGACGGCTTGGGAATTTTGTAAATGCGGAATTATGGGGTCGAAGAACCAGCAGTTGGATTGGCATGCGTTTTCCGCGGTATCCGGAAGCCGGCGGATATCGTGCATGGAAGCATTTATATGCTCGCTGGATGGATACGGTTAAAGAATCAGGATCGGAAATAACAAATGAATTGTTATATCCGCCGCATTTATTTACTGCCCCACGTCATCCCTCACAATTATACGAAGCTTTTCTTGAAGGTTTTGTATTATTCTGGCTTGTATTTTTCGTATGGAAGCTTACAAAAAATAATACACGACTGAAACCGGGTATCCCGACATTCACCATGATAGGCGGATATGGGTTGTTTAGATTTTGTATTGAATTTGTTCGGGAACCGGATCAGTGGCGGTTGGGATGGTTAACCGCAGGTATGGCATATTCACTGCCAATGTTTCTTATCAGTATTACCGTGATACTAATGATTATTGTTTCGTCACAAAAAACAAATACCGTTTTACCAAAAGTATAAGACATGCCGTAATGGCAACCTGATTACAATAAAAATATACTTGAGTTATTGGGAAACATCCTGCACGTGCAGAATAAGTATAGTGCCGGCATTAATTATTTTCTGAATAAAAATGATTCATTGGTATACTGCTGCAGTAAATCAGCAGTGGGGGCAGGGGACTGCTCTTCCGCTGCTGATGGGAGTATCGTAAAAAGCACAGTACGCAATAATTGCTGCATTTCGGTAAATGTTTTATCTGAATACTTGTCAATAAAATCATTATTAATACAATACTTCGGAACGGGGAGATAATCCGATAATGAAAACGATGACTGTTTGAAGGGAATTGCTGCATGATGCAGTACAACTCCTTCAGTAATACGCTGTGCCGAACCAACTACTTTTCTGCCCTGCGTATCAACCAGTTCAAATTGTGATGCGGTATTAAAACAATCGTGGGTTGCCGGACGGTGCGGTCGCGTAATCATATGAGTTGTTATTCCGAATGAATTAAACATATGCATAAATAATTCACTGCAAAAAGTAAATGCCCCGGTATGTGTCGGATTCTGCAGTATATTAAGCGGAAAAACAATTGCGAAGGTCAATTCCTGATCATGAAGAACACTGCGTCCTCCGCTGAACCGGCGAACAATATCAAGCCCATCCTTTTTTATTGCATGCAGGTTAATACGCGAATGGATTGTTTCGTGATATCCGAATGATACTGCTGCAGGGGTCCAGCCATAATTACGGAGTATTATCGAAAAAGATGCTGTCGAAGAACCGGTATTTGCAGTATTCGGTATAGGTATCGTACAATACTGAATTGTTGAATGCAATACCGTTTCATCACATGCCATATTTTCATGCGCCGGACGAGGCGCATCAAATCGCAATGAAAAATGTACCGGTTGATTCAGGAAATCATTCGGAAATGTTTTTTTACTTGACATAAGAGATGCTTTACGCAAATATATTCTTTACTGTTGCCGAATTACTTTTTGTAATTGCATATACGATACTACATATCATAGATTCAGATGGTATGCAATACATAATGATATGAGTATCGGCGCAGTATATCGGGGCTGTAGCTCAGCTGGGAGAGTGCATGAATGGCATTCATGAGGTCAGGGGTTCGATCCCCCTCAGCTCCACAAATATTGGTTTTATTTTTATCCGAGAGCGATGTTATAATCGTATTTTCACTATTTATGTGTTGTTATTATTACCAGCAGTGCAAGAATTGTATGTTTTAGATACGTCAATACAATAATCGGTGATAGTATCTGCCGGTAATTATCTGACTCTCCGTATTATTAAAAATAATATCCGATTCGCAGCGGCAGCCAGAGGGCGTTTTCCGAGTAGTCGTTCGCGTAAACAAATGCTCCTATCCAGCGTACTCCGGTTGCGAAATACATTTTATTGCGAATTGCATGGTTATGAGAAGATGCATGAAATAGCATAATCATTTCACCTGATACCCACATGCCGTCTTGAAAAAACGTACCCCCGAACGGTAATTCAATATCCCATTTTTTTGATACATGTATTGTATGGGTTATACCAATATATGGTTGTACGGAAAAGGTTTTATCATAATCAACATAATCAGAATTACGTGCAGTATATTCAATTGTTTTTAATAATGCCATGCATCCGCCGGTTGCATATGTTGTTGATATCACTGAGCGTATTACTGCATAGGAGAAGAGCGGCGTCCATGTCATTGCTGAAGGAGAATACAGATACATCGAATGATAACCGATAAGCCTGCTTGATATATACCAATTGTATGCTTTTGCAGGTTTCCAGCGGCAATTTAATTCTGAATCAAAATGCATTTGACCGGAGTATGCTATACCGTAATCAATATTAAACCGTGCATATGTCGTATGTATTCCGATTGATAAACTCACTATAAGCATAATTATGATGAAGCAAATAGAGCGGTTCATTATTCATTCCTTAAAAAGAAATCGTAATATATCTGCATGAGCGGAGCAAAGTATCGGTTACTGCGATTTAATCTGTTCGGACCAAGTTCATTATCCAATACATTCCAATCGTCTTCACGGAATGAATAATATGTCCAATGATACCCATATATTTCAACCAATTCAAGTACATCTTGTGCCCAGCGTTCAGCACCGGTTGCCCAGCGGCAAACATTGAACTCTCCAAGAAATATGCGTTGTGCAGGGATATTGTATTGTTTTCGCCATGTTTCTACTAATTGGAAATATGTATTGATAGTTTCACGATTCCAGATTTGTTTTTCTCTGAAAGTCAGCATCGTGCCGGGATATTTTTTTCTTAGTGCCGGCTGCTGGTGAGTATATATATGCGGATTATAGAAATGCCATTCTATAATAACATTCGGATCCGAAGTAATGCCGATTTTATCCGGATCAAGGGCACGTAAATACCCTGCATCCCCCCACATATCCGGTTCAATAGTAATAACCCGCGTCGGGTCAACTGCACGAATACCTGCAATAACTGTTTTATACAGCAGATTTAAATCAGCAGGTGTGTTTTCGGTTTGTTCAATATAATAATCTATTTCTTCTTGCGCCGGATAATAATTCGCACTTGCGACTTCATGATTTTCAACAACATGTGCCGCATAATACGGTTCATCCATAAGATTAAATGCAATAACATTGGTATTGCCGAGAAAATGCTGTGCCATTTGACGCCAAAAATTACTCATCATGGAATGATACTGAGTATCCTGATGCAAACGATAATCTTTATCATCAGACCATTTACGTCCCGGCGCCTGATGCAGATCAATAATAATTTTAAATCCGAGCTCCTGTGCCCATTGTGATATTGTATCAAGCTGCGCAAGATGATCCTGCCGGATTACCGTAAAATTATTTATGTTTCCATATAAATAATGTTCATTTGAATCAGCGGGCAAATCATACTGATTATCACCACAATTCAGTTGAATGACGTTCATACGATATATACTGACAGCATCAATAAATTTTGATTTCGGATCGTACGGAAATAGGATACCTCCGCGCAATCTGCCGTTCCAGTCTGATGCAGGTATTTGACCCTGTGGCTGGGGTAATTCTGTACCGATACAATGGGCAGGTGAAGCCGGACTGACAATTGAACCGCATGCTGAAAGAAAAATGAAACCGCAGCACATACTGATAACAATGATCAGCAGGGAGTGCCGATGTAACAAATGTACAAAAGAGTTTTTATTTGATTTGCAGAAGCACATGATGACCTCCCGTAATGAAAGCATATACTGCATTATTATATTTTATCACGTTCATATTCTTGATACCAGAAGGAGTGTTATCAATTAGTATATTATCGTTTCTCACATCGTAATACTTTGAGCCATTTGAATGAAGGAATTGACTGAATTGAGATATTCTTGAATCCGGCATTGCTGCAGAGTTTTTTCCATTGTCGAAAATTAATACAATACTCACCATCATTCAGAATATGTTTTTTCCCGTTGTCATACATTCGACTGAATGCTCGTATGCCGCCGTCTTGCAGTGCGAGTGTTAATTCTTCTTTCAGATAATCCATAATATGCCGCAATCGTTTTGTGTCAGTTAATTTTCCGGACGTATCAACATCAAGATCACCAATAATAAATTGTCCGCCGGATTTAAGCAGTGTATGTATTTTATTGATTACCGGTTGTTTGTTTTTTACATGATGCAGCGTAACGGTTGAGGCGACAATATCAAAGGTGTTTTTCTTAAACGGTATTTTTGCCGCATCGGCATACGAACATGTTGCTCTATCGGAAAGCTTCAATTTTTTTATTTTATCTTTCCAGATCCGAAGCATTTCTTTGGAATTGTCAATACCGGTTATGGTGCATGCTGCTGCATTTAAAAATTTTAAACTTAATAGCCCTGTACCGCAGCCGATATCAAGCACATGTGCACCATCGCAGACACCCGATACTGCTACTGCACGATCAAGCAGTTGATGATGACGATCAATACTGCCGAGAGTTTTATCATATTCATTTGCCCATGCTTTAAACCATTTTTGTGTTGATTGAGGTTTCATTATATTCTCCATTGTTTGTATACAATATTGTATAATACGATCGGTATACTGTATGCTGATAATAAATACTGACTTTTCGGCTATGCAGCAGCACATTAATAAATCGTATGGTTCTTTATAGCCGCTATAATGCTTGTGATAGAATAACGTACTTTTGCCGAACATACTATATATACATGATATAGTATGTTAAGTCGCGTATTGTTTCAATAACATATTTATAATATTACAAAGGGCGATATACATGCTGCTGGTGCAGCGGAGCTGTTATGCTTTTTAACTTTGGAGC
>CAZBCL010000037.1:0-7103 GCA_964490645.1 uncultured Spirochaetia bacterium | reverse complement strand
GTAAGCACTTCAAACAGTATTACAACACCTTTCGGTCCCCCTGCGGCTCCGACGGTGATAAATCCTGATGTTAACATAACACCGAATAGTGTAAGTATACACTGGAGGGATAATTCATCAGGCGGAACACAGGAAGAAGCGTTTATTGTGTATCAAAATACAAATAATATATTTGCGACGGCACGTCGTATCGGCATTACCGTTGCCGATACAACAAATTATACGGTAGGCGGCCTGAAAACAAATACCTTGTATTACTTCTGGGTAGAAGCAAGTAATGCGGCTGCACGTAGTCATAGTGCAGGGCATATGGCAGCTACCTTGCCGGGGGCGCCGCGCGCACCGTCAAATGTCATTGCCGATACGACGACGCCGACAAATTGTATACTGCACTGGGTTGACATGTCATCGGGCGGATCACAAGAAGACAATTTTATTGTGTATCAAAATACCGCGAATAATTTCAGTGCGGCAACTGCCATTGCAACCCTAGCTGCAGATACAACAAATTATACGGTAACCGGACTGAAAGCCGAGACAGTTTATTATTTCTGGGTTCGCGCGATTAATCAAGCCGGCAATGCGACCGCTGCAGCATGCATGGTAACGACAAGCAATGCTACGGTTGCAGGCTCAACCAAAGAAGCATCAGTCGGGCCGAATCCGGGTAAAAACGGCGAATCAATGATATTCGGACCATTGCCGAAAAACGTTCGCATAGAGATCTATGATGCAATTGGAAATCAGGTAAACAGCATTGACGTGCCGGCGAATCAGCCGTCGTATGTTTGGACACTGAAAAACAGCGATGATGAAACTATCGCTCCGGGTATATATTTCGCCCGCATAATTAATACGGATGATGAAAGCGATTACAAAATCATCAAGCTTGCCGTCGTGCGGTAACGGTATACGATAAAGAATAATTACAGTTAAATATAGAAATAAAAAAAGCCATGCTCCGTCAAATGAGTATGGCTTTTTATAAGTGTGCTGTATAGTATACGATGTATGCGGTATTTTTCTGTTTGCGTGCTAGAAATAAAAAGAGCCATACTCTGTCAAATGAGCATGGCTAAGTATACTATGAATAGCAGTTACTATTTATTAATATGGAAGAAAAATGCGTATGAAATAATAATACTATATTTGCAATAAATACCTCTGATTATCATTATACGTGAAATAGTTTACGTTAAAATATGGGTTTTGATATATTCTTACTATTAATATGATCTAAACAGTGAGAAGTAATTACAAAAATGAAACAACCAAGCGGTAACTATTATATCCGCTTATGTGTAGTTTTAGATATTTATTCAATAATACAACTGCTGAAATGTGGGGTAGTAAGCAGATTATCTAATAAATTATAAAAACTAACGTTTATTATTGGCTTTTTACGGTAATCACGTATTTTTTCGGGAAAAATGAAAGAAAAGTCGCTTATATTGAGTAATTGCATGAAACGTATTAGTATTTTGAGTAATAGCGCAAAAAGTTTTAAAAGAGGTTGACAGAAAAAAAGAGTGTGCTATATTTACCTATGTGCCATAAACGTTTAGGTGAAAGTGGCATTTAGCCATTATTCAACGGGGTTAATTTTTTATACATTGATCATAAGCGTATATGGTGTTTCGGTTTTTATAGTATTTTTATAGTAATTATACAATGGGAATGGGGTATCGTTCCTGAAGTAAATTAAATTGGAGGCAACACAATGAAACGAATAGGATTAATGTTAATAATTGCCGTTTTAATGACAAGTTTAGCGCTTGCCGGTGCAGGAGAGGCGTTTGAATTCGGTCGAACGGGAACCGGTCCGCGACAGGAAGCATTAGCCGGTGCGGTTACGGCATTAAGCGGAGACTGGAATAATATGTTTTGGAATCCTGCAGGATTAGCATCTATTAATCAATATACGGTTGGATTTAATACGAAATTATATGGTATTGCTCGTGGTTCGGCAAATAGTGGTGTAACTTATATAGCTCCTTCGTTTATTATTCCCTTAGATACCGGCAAGGGTTCTTCTTCACGTTCACGCAGCCGGGGCGGATCTTCATATAATCGATATAGTTTTTATTATACGGATCCAATGGTAACACTTGTTCAGTACCGTCGATACAATGATGATGATGACGATTGGGGCAGGGACAGTAGAGATGACCGTCGTGGTGATGATCGAAGTGATGACCGCCGCAGTGGTCGTAGTGATGATCGGTATGATGACCGCCGCAGTGATCGCGGTGATGATCGGTATGATGACCGCCGCAGTGATCGCGGTGATGATCGATATGATGACCGCCGTAGTAGTCGCAGTGATGATCGATATGATGACCGCGATGCGGATCGGGCACGGTATGATGACAGTAGCTGGGATGATGAACAGGATGGACGCGAACGTGGTCGCGGGCAATACGATGATCGTCGTGGGGATGATTATTATTCACAAAGTCGCAATGGTTATTCCGGTCGCGGAAATGATTCGTATCAAAGTCGTTCCGGTCGTCAACGATATACTGCATTAAAAGGAAAAGTGCTTGCCGGTGCAATGATTGTTCGCTCAGCAAAACTTTCACCAATTACCGATAAAAATAATAATGGAAACCTCATTGAAAGCAGTGCTAATCAAATGATGTTTCAGGCAAGTTGGGGTGATACTTTCCGGACACTGGGTGTTGATACCGGACGTGATGAATTGCTATATGGTGCTACGGTAAAAATATTAACGACAAAATATAATTCTTCTGAAAATGCGGTTAATGCAGCAGCGTTTACATCTGATATTGGCGCTATTTATCAGTTTACTGATTTACGTCTGAATATTGGCGTTATGTTTAGAAATTTACCGTTAACAAAAATGAAGCTTTACAGTGACAGTCCTGATAAATTGCCGAGCGAAGGAAGATTGGGTGTTAGTTATGATGCACTTCCGCAAACACGAAATTCAGAACATCGTGTTCAATTATTTGCTGATGCCGGTAAAGCAGCGGGTGATACTGCCTTTGGTTTTGCTATCGGCAGCGAGTATACCTATGATAATATGATTTCAGCACGGATTGGTACAAATCCATTATTACAGGATAAATTTAATTTCGGCGTTGGTGTTGAGGTGAGCGGTGTTTCAATCAATTATGCCGGAAAACATTATGGAGTGCTTGGTGTCAACCATTCAATTGGCGTCAAATACAGTTTCTAATATAGTTTAATATGAAAAATACAAAGGAGTTGTAATTTTTATTGCAACTCCTTTTTTATATGATATACTTATGCAACGTTTTGTGTTATACAAATGACATAAATAATCAAATACAGACGCAGTAGGTTCAATCATGTATTCTTCCAAATATCTATACCGACATTACTTAAGAAAATTATGTTTCATAATTCTTATTGTTATTATTATAACCGTATCGTTCGGGATGGTATCTCGGGTTTATGCTCATCCCGGGCATTCCCCGAAAGTGTATATTAGTGATGTGTCACAGGATTATATAGAGAAAATACGAATGTCGCAGCGGCAGCTTGGAAGTCAGTTTAATTTATTTTATAAAACTGATATTCGTCAGATATTTTTCTGGATTGTTGTGGTTATAGTCAGTTTATTCGGATGGTCTCAGGCATTTTTATTGAATAACGGAAAGTGGCAGTCAACCTATTTTAAATCATTTGAACAACGCTATGAAACAAATAAACCGAATAGTTATATCTCATTTCTCCGTGCGTTCTTTGTTCTTATCGGTGTCATTATTACTTTTTATACATTATTTGAACTGAACTATACCCTTATTATTAAACCGGAAGTGTTTAATTTTTGGACAGGTATTGTAATGGTTGTTATTGCAGCAGGGAAAATAATAAAAGAAGGTCATGCATTAAAAAGCAGCGCATTAATGAATGATCCGATTTCAGAGAAAGGTGATTTAGATAATTATGTACGCAGCGGAATGCTGTTGCGCTATATTGTATGGGATATGTTTTCATGGCTATCGTTATTATTAGTGTTAGCGGTTATAATGATTTTCACTTCAATTTTAACCGTTATTGTTATTGGTATTATTTATCTTATTGCACATAATATCGGTTTTATATGGATTAAAAACATTATTGAAAATCGCGGTCTTGCACGTGTTGTCTTCAATACGGTAAAACGACCATGGATTAAACAGGTTCAGTTACTTAATACCATTGCATTGATCGCGATGATACTGTTGCCATTTATTTGGGCATATCTATATAATCGCGGTATTAATACCTAATATTCAGGAATAGATATACAGGGACACACCATGGATACGAGCAATAACAGAGAATTACCATTGCAGCAGCCTGAAAGTACTGGATGGCTGCAGATATATCAGTATATTTTTAATCATAAACAATGGTTTTTATTAGGGCTTGCGGTATTGCTATGTGCACTTTTATTATCCGGTACAATTCGTGTTTTTCGATTAAATCCGATTATTTTAGAGTATCAAGGAGGGGCTGTTCGGAAACATATTGTTGCTGATTATTTTAATAAAGCATCCAGTGATGCCAGAAAATCGAAAAAAAAGTTTTTAGTTGAAGAGAGTGCTTTAGAAATTTTAAAACGCCGTTATTATAGAAAACAAGCTCGTCGTGATGCATTTTGGAAACGATCGGATATTGCGGAAGCTATTCAACTGCAGCTGAAAGCTATTGTCGGAACTTCTGCTACTGAAATTCTTAATCGAAAAAAGATGCGTCCGACTGTTGATGATGTTCGTCAGCTCAACCGTCGTGCACAGATTCTTATATGTGTTTTAGATACACCGTATGAGCCAACCGCTGCTGAAATGACGGAAATCAAAAAAAAAGCAAATGCAATTATCAAACGTGCTCGCAACGGCGAAAGTTTTTCTGATTTAGCAAATACCAATTCCTCCTATGTTTGGAACAAACGAAACGGATATATCGGCGAAGTCGAATTTAATTCATTGACGCCGATTGAACGGAAAGTCTTATTTGGTGTTCATGCAGGAACGTACGCAAAAAATATTCAAACAAATATCAAGCCGCATATACGCCCCGGTGAAGTCAGTAAACCTTTTAAAACACAATATGGATATTATATTCTTAAACCAAAACACTATCGGGGCGGGGTATTTGGTAATGGTCCCTTACGATTAATGGTTGGTCTGCAGCGGATTATATTAAAGGTTAATGACAATACGAAAGAAGAATGGGAACGGCAACGTCAACGCGCAGAAGATATTTATAATCAAATTGTCTCCGGTAGTATTTCATTTGGTGATGCAGCGAATAAATATAGTGATGACCCTGCAAATTTTATGGGTGGGTATGTCGGATCTAAAGTATTATATGAATCGTTTGCTTCTCCGTATTTAGCGGCGCATGTCTATAATAAACTCGAAAAAGGTTGGGTTGATGGTTTCTTTTATCCGCCGTGGGGATATGTTATTTTTAAAATCCAAGATTTAGACCGATACATGGAAGGCAATATTAAAAGTCTACAGCAAAATCCGCGTTTTATGAAAACATTAAGCGGACGAAAAAGAAGCAAAGTTATATCAACAATAAACCATAAATTATTATATTTAAATCCCGGGTTAAAACGCAATCTCGCCGTTCTTTCAAATATTTCATCTTGGGATGAAATGACGAATATTCGTGATACCGTTGTTGCGTGGTATAATGATATACCCATTACGTATATTTCAAATATTCTCAATAATAAAATTATGCGTGATAATAACGAACGAGGAACGTATCAGCCTGCCGGCGAGGATATTGCGTTTCGGTTTAAAAAGTTTATAGCGAATGTTGATAATAATATTATTCTTCCGGCATTGAATGTACATCTCTATTATAAAAAAATTATACGCAGTCGAAAGCTTCAGGATAAAATCAAAGAATTAAACCGGACATTATTATTTAAATATTATCCGAAAGTTTCGGTGTCGATGAAATCGGGAGATATTGAATACTATTATCGTAAGAATTACATGCCCATTGAAAAAGCATTATTGCCGTTGAGCAGTACCGGCAGCAATTGGCAAAATAATCAGGATGAAATCAGAAATGCGGTATCAAACATATTATTCTTACATACACGGAATTATATCCTTATGCGGGATATTACATATATAAAACCGATATTACATCTTGAGAACAGTTGGAATTATAAAAATTATTCTGATAAGCATAATTATTTTCCGCGTAACCCTGATTCACGACGTCCCTATAAAAAAGCATATACCCTATGTCATGAGAACATGTCTGCTGATGCCATTGCGCGTGCTTCAGCGTTATTTGAACAAAGTCTTGCACATGAATATTTAAAACCACAATTTTGCCTGAAAATTGCTTCTATATTTTTCTTCTATAGTAATACAAATATGATGAATGAATGGCTTGATAAATATCTCTATCATGCCGGTATGATAGCGGTATATCATGATATTGCGAACCGTTTTTGGAAGTTTCGTAATCCGCCCGTAGCGGGTTCATCATTTCACTCTCCCTATCAGTTTGTATTGGGGGATACAACTGCATATACTGAACAGGTGCGGAAATTTGGTTATTCCGATTTACGGAATATCATTGCAGATCCTGCTTATCAAATATTAGGCAATCTTACCCTGCCGCCAACCTTTTATCATGCTTGTATCAGATATCTGTATACTGTTGATAAACAGGGGATCTATGAAGAATTAAAAAAAGCATATCTAAATGCTGACTATAGCCATGCGGTAAGACAGCCATTATATGATATGATGAAGTCATATCCGCCGCTTTATCATTCAGAAAGAATTAATACATACCTTGCCCTTGATGATCAGATATTTGGGAATCATTAAATCAATCCTGCAGTGTTCATTATATTGGATTATCTGGAATAGTGTTCTGCTCCAATAAGGGCGCTGCAAAAAACAGAATGCAGCAGTAAAAAAAATAATATTTTTTATTGACAAATTATATCGACTTACCTATCATTTCCGCATTGAGAATTTATTGAGTTTATTTTGGGTAAGGTGTGTATAAAATGTATGGGGAGTCATCAGTTTTTATTCACCGTTCTGCGGATTTTTTACTACGCAAAAATAATCATTACAATC
>CAZBCL010000036.1:0-9064 GCA_964490645.1 uncultured Spirochaetia bacterium | reverse complement strand
TCAATGGGCTAGACTTGCCCGTATACATTTCACCGTTTTAAAATATACCATATATTGTAAATTTTGTTCAATAATTTATAACAAACAGCAGTGCTTTATATAATAGTATGATTAATTAAGGGGTAGTATCATATCTCAGATTTAATCGATAACTCCTATCAGCACTGTATCCGGTTTCCGGATATACTTTCATATAATAATTTCCTTGATTGTTACTTGCTAAACTTATTAGGTATGAAACGCTATCATTTTCATACATCGGGCTATGTGATTCACTAACTAGTTCTCTTTGTTCGTTATACAATAAAAGATCATAGTTTATCCCATTAACCGTTGGAACATTCTCTATAGTAACATCAAGCCTTTTTTCTATTGTCCCGCCGGGTAAAGTACAATTTATTACATAATAATCAACATCAAAGGGATACGTAATATACCCAATTTTTGTCGTTCTATCAAAAACCGTTTCAGCTGAACCAAAAGTGTTATTACCGTCACCGACTGCTGATATAATTTTTTCTGCAGTAACCTCTTTATCAGCTTTACGCCCGGCAGTCAGCACTGCTTTAATGGTAAAATCATTGCCACCGGATTCAGAAAGATTTACTTTCCGTTTAAAGGTTTTACTTTCAAGAATATCTTCTTTCACTCCCCAGAGCACATTATTTTTATAAATCTCAAGCACTCCTTTTTTAATTGCAAAAAGCTTTCCTTTAATATCAGCCTGTATAGTAAGATTTACTTCAGGATTGGCATCAGTCATATCAGTACGATCACCGGTAATTGATAATTCCGGTTTTGAACAACTGCCGAGTATACCAATACCGGCACAGAGAATAAAAACCATATAATATGTTGCTTTCATTATACCCTCCAACTATTATTTTTTACAATATATTTTAAGTATAGCACTTATCGACAGTATTGCAATATAAATACATGCTGTTTAAATTTGCAGACAATAAACCAATGCATGTATATGTACGCACTATCCCTATATATACCATACAATATTATTTTCAATACAAACAGTATATCTCTTCGCAGATATTTTTAATAAATGAAAATAACCCTACTATTTATATTCAATAACATTGCTATATAGTTGCCTGTTCTTGTTTTAAAATAGCAAAACCACCCTTACGAATAACTGGTCGCAGCGTATTATATACAGCACGAAACAGCATCTTATCACAGCAACGAAATGATCACTCGCCTCAGTTAATAGCAATTCAATATACACTATTCAAGAACCGACTATTTTACTTGCCATGAAAATCAATTTCGACTATCGATCATCACACAATCAAGTCATTTCGTTATAATGCTGTTATTATAAGCTAATTGCCATATCTATTTACAATGTATTACAATAATTATTAATACAGGGATTAACCGATTAAGGCACGACTACCTTCAATGCATAGGTATCTGTTATACTACATCCGCTTGCCGTATATACTTTGATATAATAATTGCCCACCGGCAAACTGCGGGAAATATTCTCATCCGCTGAACCCGGATTAGTTGATTCATTCATAACTGTGCCGATAGTATTTAAAAGCTGAACATCATAGTTTACGTTACCGGGAATACTGAATAGAGTAATTTCTATTGAGGAGGGTCCCCCCACCATCGGCATCGGACAATATATTTTATAATAATCGGCATCAGACGGATATGCAATATAACCATAATTGGTAACACCGCCATTAATTACATCAGCTGATGCCAATGTATTATTGCCATCGCCGACAATGCTTATCGTTCGTGATTCTTCTGTTTTTTTCTTTGATTTTTTCCCAACTCCAAGCACCGCTTTAATTACAATATTATTGCCGTCAGATTCAGCAAGAGTAACTTTTCGTTTTACGGTTTTGCTTGCAAGAACATCTTCCCGTGTGCCCCACACGACATTGTTTTTATAAATCTCAAGCTCACCCTTTTTAATTCCAAACAATTTTCCATTAATATCTGCCTGTATTGTAAGGTTTGCTTCAGGATTGACTTCACTGACATTCACTCTATCGCTCGATATTTTAATCTCCGGTTTTGAACAACCACTTAGTACACAAATACCTACGCATAAAACAAAAATTGATAGAGACCTTATATTCATGTATTGCCTCTTTTCTATTTAAATTACTGTTTTTAGTATAGCACCAAATCCAATAATGTCAACCGATATCAATATATCCCCTCCCCAGTCTCTCTTAAATATATATAATACAACATTTTAAAGCAACTCTTTATTTATATTATTAAATAGCACTACTATAAATTATCGCGCTCACTATCAAAATCAATTATTAAGAAGTAAAAAACGAATCAATCATATGAGGGGTCTCAAAAGAAATTGCCGGGCGTTCAGCAAGGAGCGCCGAACGTTCATTCGGCCCCCATAATGCCGCACCGGTCAACATACCCGCCCGTTGACCTGCCTGTATATCTGCCGGTGAATCACCGATATACATCGCCGTATCCGGCGAGGCATGATTCATACGCCGAAGTGCCTCAAGAAGCGGCCCCGGGTTCGGTTTATGTTCAGGGAAATCATCAGCCCCGATTATCACATCAAAATATTGTTCAAGGTGAAACAAACGCAATCCATCATGCACCACCGAACTTGTTTTTGATGAAACAATACCAAGCGGCATCATTGTATGCAGGACCTCAAGCATCGGCATTACACCCTGAAACAGCTTGCAGAGACTGTCGTGTAATTGTGTATTATACTTCTGATACAGATTATATAATATTTGTATCTCATCCGCATCAGTAGTGGTATCGCTAAACTGAACACGCAACGGACGTCCGAGTGCAGCATTCCATTGTGTGTATGGAAAAGAAATCCCGAAATGCTCCTGCCATACCTTTTCAAAAGTTGTTAGAATAAGATGTGTTGTATCGAGTAATGTACCGTCAAGATCAAATAATATTGTCTGGCATGAATCGCGAATTATCGTATCAGCATTCATTCCACTACTTTATTAAGCGGATATTCAACAATACCATGTGCACCGGCAGTTTTCAGTTTTGGAATAAGATCACGGACTACTTTTTCGTCAACAATTGTATTGATATCATACCATCCGTCAGTATTCAATGGCGATACGGTTGGTGCCTTTAATGACGGCAACAGTCTGAGGACTTCCTGAAGATTATTATCAGTAACATTCATCATAATACCAACTTTATCCTCAGCAATAAGTGCCGCTTGAAGCATCATGGCAATATTTTGAATTTTTATTCGTTTCCATTCATCCTGCATGGTTGCTTTGTTTGCAACAAAGCGTGTTGATGATTCTAAAATAGTATCAACAATACGTAAATTATTTGCTCGTAATGAAGACCCCGTTTCTGTAACTTCAACAATAGCATCAGCAAGATGTGGAGGTTTTACTTCCGTTGCACCCCATGAAAACTCAACTTCCGTTGCAACACCATGTTTTTTACAATAACTCCGTGCTAATCCAACCGCTTCAGTTGCAATTACCTTTCCCTCAAGATCCGCAGGGGTTTTAATCGGAGAATCCTCCGGCACTGCTAATACCCAGCGAACCGGGCGCATACTTGCTTTTGAATACACCAGCTCACAGATTTCTTCAACATCAGCGCCGGTTTCAATAATCCAATCAAGCCCGGTCAGCCCGCAGTCTAATAGTCCGCGTTCAATATAGTGTGCCATTTCCTGAGCACGAATTAACATGCATGAAATTTCAGGGTCATCAATACCGGGATAATATGAACGGGATGGGAAATGAATATTCCACCCTGCTTTTTTAAATAATGTCTTTGTTGATTCCTGCAGACTCCCTTTCGGTATTCCCAGTTTTAATATATTTTCCGCCATTAATGCGTTCCTCCATTGTTATAGACATCATTCGGATCAAATACGGTATCACTGATAATTTCAGCACTGCCGTCATTATGTATCCGGCGGTAAAAGCAACTCCGATACCCGCGATGGCATGCTGCACCGCCTATTTGCTGTACTCGTGCAACAATCGTATCTTCATCACAATCAATTAATAGTTCAATAACTTTCTGAACATGCCCGCTCGTTTCACCTTTATGCCAGAGTTTTCCGCGTGACCGGCTCCAATACACCATCTCACCTAATGCTAATGTCTTCTTATATGATTCTTCATTCATATAACCTAGCATAAGAACCATCCCATCATCAGCATCCTGAGCAATCACGGGGATAAGACCATCTCCTTTTGCAAAATCAATCTGTAACGCATCAGTAGCGCCATGTGTTGTATCAGCCATATTTATTCCTTACATTCTATTTCTGTTTATTTTACTGCGTACATACAGCACCGTTCCCCGCAGCATAAAACGTACACCATGCTGTTATGGTAATAAAATTCAATCCTGCAACTTTGATCGTCAATGTCCGCATACGTGCCGGTGCATAACGACTATCATCCGTAATCCATAGCGAAACGTTTTCATTGCCTATTTGACGAGCACGAATGCATTGTATTTTCCCTTTGTCTTTTACACCGTGTGCAGATATTTTATCTTTTGCTTCAACAAGAATATTAAGATATCGGATATCTGACCCGTTTAATAATGATATTGTAAAGGTATCTTTCATCTTCAACGGCAACGTTCGTGAATAATACAGCATCCCGACCAATCCTACCATTGTTCCTTTATAATTCTTCCATAAATCTTTTCGCTTATCGCGATAATTATATGCTTTATTTTCAGGATATACATCAACATGAACATCATTCTTAAAATCACCTTCATGAATTTGCGTATGTACCTTTATCATGCCGAATGTTGTTACATCAACATATTCATCAACGATATCATGCAGTTCATATTTAAACATTTTCTGAACACCTTTCGTTGAATGAATTTCAGCATGAATATGATATGTTTGATGACCCCGTATTTTTTTACACTCCTTCACTACCATCCATTGATTACCGACTACCATATTGAAAAGATTAATTTTTACCTGAAACTCAATACGTTCTCCTATTGAAAAAGGAGTCCGAATAGGGGTTGATGAGGCTGCCGTTTCATCAGCGGAAACCGGTTCAACCAATAACAGCCGTGTATTCATTGAATCAACCGCGGTAATGCTGCGGGCAGCATGGTTCAGACTGAACAGCACAATCCGGCGAGCACTGAAATATAAGACAGACAGTGATGCTATAATGATTGTTATAATCAGTATTATACGTTTATTCATACTATACTCCTGATACACATGTTTAAACGTATCTCTCATTAAAGTCAAGCCTTATGCTTTTATTAATCGCACTTTCGATAAGAGGACATTGTATGTCTCAAATAGACGTCGTGAAAATTACAAATAATTCAAAATATGCTGATACGGCATTTTTAATTCAGAACCACTTTTAAAACACAATGATGTATAATTAATATTTCAGGTTGAAAATAATATTGTTTTTAATATGCGCTAATCAAAACATTCAGCAGGTCTTCTTTTGATAACGGACGCGGCACATAATTCAGGAACTGATAGCGGCGGGCATGTGAAGCGATCATCGGAAGATGGTCTTTTTTAATTTTATACTCACTCAAACGCTGTGGAATTTTCAAATCAAATAATAATTTCCGTACGCCTTCAACTGCTTTAATTGCAGCTTCAACAACGGTAATTTGTGAAACTTCTTCCCCGAGCGAACGCGCAATCTGCACATACTTTCCGGGAGTTGCCGTTAAATTAAATTCCATAACATGCGGAAGAATAATAACATTCGCAATACGTTCATAAATACCCGCATGGGCTGCAAGGGTCATTGCCAATGCATGACATGCCCCCCGATGACCAATTAATAATGCAATACTTGCTAAAATACCTGCCATCGCAATATGCCCGCGTGCTTCAACATTATCACGATCCCCCATAATATGTTTTATATTTGATGTTACAAAATCCATTGCCTGAATGGAAAGAGCGTCGCTAATCGCGTTTGATGATGAAGAGATATAGCATTCTATTGCTGCACCGGTAATAGAAATTCCGGTGCCGGCTGTATAATTCGGCGGAAGCGTAATCATAATCTTTGGATCAACTAATGTTGCAATCGGAAATAAATCACGATGTCTATACACTTTTTTATCACTGTCATTCTGGTCAACAATCGAAAAGCTGTCATTAATATCAACAAATGAACCCGGCACTGTTGGTATTGCAATAACCGGCAACGGCAATTTTTCATGGTAGCGTCCGTTTAAATATTCAACCGTCGGACCTTCATTCATTGCCATCAGTGAAATCGCTTTAGCCGCATTGATTGAACTGCTGCTCCCGAGTGCAATAATTAAATTACATCGTGACTGATGCGCCAATGCCGCACCTTCATCTATTATTTCATTATCCGGATTTGTTCGAATACTGTCAAAGGTTATATACTTTACTTTTTTTCGTTCAAGCAGTGTTTCAACTTTATTTACCAATCCGAGTTTTCGGGTGAATTTCCCCTGCGTAACTATCATAACCTTATCGCCATATTCCGCAGCCTGTTCAGCTATGCGGTTTATGACGTCCGGTCCATGAACAATCATTGTCGGAACATTAAATTCAATAGCATTTGCTTGTATCATAAAACCCTCATCACGGTAACACTGCCTGTATTATGCTCCCGAGATTATCATGTATTCTTCAAATAGCAATAATAAAAGACAGACATGCTTATAGTATAAAATATCGGATAACTGAAATATAACATTTAGCTAAAAAAGAACAGGAATGTATTATTTATTCTGCTGGTTTTTATCAATTATTTGTTGTGAGAACAGCCATTCTATACTTGATGAGTATACATGCTCTGATATAATACCCCTATGCCCCGAAAGAAAAAGAATAAAAATTGTTTCCATTTAAACAATGCTCGTTTTACGGTATTAAATAAAGGGTGTATTCGACTTGAATACTCATCAACCGGCACCTTTTCCGATAAACCAACCCTTGTTGCGTATCAACGTACCTATACACCATGCCCCGTGACAGTAAAAAAAACCGCAACCTCCCTTATCATTATTACCCCTGATATTTCATTAAAATATACCGATAACGGAAAACCCTTCAGTCGAGGGAATCTTATGATAAAATGGGGCAATGGGAAAATGACCGGACGATGGCACCCCGGAAAACGAAATAGAGCCATTATCGGTCAAACTCGTCATTCCCTTGATGCATGGCCATGGCGTACTTCCGAAGCACCGATTCAAGGTGTATTGAGCCTTGAAGGATGGTATTTACTGGAAGATAAAGCACATGCAACGCTTGATAAAGATGGTTATCTGACCCCGCAGCTGCCCTCACCGGATATGTATACTGACTGTTATTTTTTCGCGTACGGACGTGACTATGCTGCAGCACTGAAAATGTTTATTGATGTCTGTGGTACAATCCCGATGATCCCGCGATGGGTGTTTGGTTTGTGGTACTCACGATGGTATAAATACAAAGCACGAGATTTTATTAATATAGTACGACGATTTCGGAAAGAAAACATTCCGCTTGATGTAATGGTTATTGACACTGATTGGCGTGCCGGGGTATGGCGCGGATACGATTGGAATAAGAAACTATTTCCGAAACCGAAAGACATGTTTAAAACCCTGCATAAATTGCATGTAAAAGTCCCACTTAATGACCATCCCGGATATGATGAACCTGAACCGCTTCCAAAAAATGATTCCGCAATACCAAAATTTGAAAAACGTATGGGACCCGCTCAACGCGGAAAAAAAGGCTGGACGTGTTACTGGGAGGATGCTCGCTTTGTTAAAGCATGGCGTACATTATTATTGGAACCGTTCTTTGATGAAGGTATGGATTTCTGGTGGGTTGACGGATGGGCAGGTATGAATGTTCCGAACCTTCATCCGCAGGTATATATTAATCACCATTATTATGCAATGTGCATTAAAAAAACAAAAAAGCGAGGTTTGATACTGAGTCGATTCGGGGCAATCGGAAGTCATCGTTATCCGATACAATTTTCTGGGGATACCCATGGCAACTGGAAAACCATGAAAATGCTTATCCCTTTTACCACTGAAAGCGGCGCTGCCGGTGCTTGTTATTGGTCGCATGATATTGGCGGATTTCATGAAAAGCATATCTCAGAAGAACTATACGTCCGATGGACCCAATGTGCTTCATTTTTCCCGATTATTCGACTTCATTCAAATCATGGCTATCGTGCGCCATGGGATTTTTCAAAAAAAGCTCAGATGATTTTTAAAAAATATATATCACTCCGTTACGCATTAGTGCCATATTGGTATTCACGTGCTCGTGAAGCACATGATACCGGATTGCCATTAATGCGCCCGATGTTTTTAAACTATCCCGGATCTAAAACGTCCTACTTCTTCCGATATCAATTTATGGTTGGCGATGCATTAATGGTTGCTCCGGCACACCGACCAATACCAAAATCAAAAAAAACTGTTTTAAAACATGTGTGGTTCCCGCCGGGGCAATGGCTGAATATTGAAAATGGACGTTTTATTGACGGTCCAACGGTAAAAATGATAAAGATTCCTTATGATCGTATCCCCTGGTATATTAAAGCCGGAGCGGTTATTCCTATTGAACCTGTTCACGGTTATATCACACCACGACGACGCGGGACACTCCATCTCTTTGTTTTCCCGGCAAAAACAATCTCCGGAACGGTATATGATGATGACGGCAGCTCACTGAATTATTTAAAAAATGAGTATCGTTTTATTTCAATTACCGGCACAACACATATCGGAGAGATTAAACTCACCATAACCGGGCTGCATAAAAACGAACAAGTTCATCTTGAAGTTATTGGCGGAGCGGAAAGTGTATCAATAAACGGCAAAAAATGCCGACGGAAAAACAACACCTCACATGCCCTCTGCGGCACAATAGAAACATCTCTTGAGGTACAACATTTTGTTACCATTCCGATAAAACGAAAATAATCTTTCCCGAACACAAAATTGCAAAGCATATTCTACATTCAATCATCGGTTACCGTACCGGAAACAGGTTGCAATAATGCTCCGGTAGTGGCAAGCAGGAATC
>CAZBCL010000035.1:0-9950 GCA_964490645.1 uncultured Spirochaetia bacterium | reverse complement strand
GGTTGTATAAGAGGGGAGAGGGGCTCTCTGACAAGCAGCCCTGACCTGAGATGCACGGGCGGGAAGGTTTTGTTAGAGAGACAGGCTGACAAAGCCTGAGCGCATTCCGGGGGAAGCAGGGAATTACGTTGTAATTGTAGGTATGATTTTTACAGTATGTGTAAATAATCACAGAGTAGTTATAGAATAAACAGTCAGGGTCAAGGTGTAATAATTGCAGACATGAAAGCAACCGTCGGGGATACCGGCGGTTACTTATTTTAAAGCATGCAGTGATACGTTCCGTTCGTTTGATATCATCCTCCACCGGTTGCGCGGTATTATTTTAAAGTATATTGATACACGGCAGTGCTACATTCCGTTCGTTTGATATCACTGTTTTGCAGGCGGGTATTTGTTTTATATATCATCATATATGCATATAATGTATTAATCATGCACCGAATTTTGGTAGTGAGGCGGTATACTGCAGCTGACATAAAAGAATTGAATACGGTATTATTATTATAGTGATATTTTCTTGACTCTGTCAGTAATGATGATGTAATACGATACTACTATGAACTCAAAAACAAAAATCATTTTTGATATTGATATTTATTCTTCAATTATCAAAACAGCATTACCACTTGCAGAAAAATATATATGGATTGCAACAGCGAATATTAAAAATTTGCATATACCATTTGGAAAATCATATGCATCCGTGTTTTTTCTTTTTGATAAATTACTGCATGAAGGGGTAAACATCAGAGTTCTTTGTTCCGGCAATCCTTCGCGCTCGTTTGATGCACAGTGGGATCAGCATGCAGCTGCGCAGAATGAAAATTTTGAATTACAAGTTTGTCCGCGTAATCATGCTAAAATGGTCATTATCGATGGACGAAGTGCATATATCGGCAGTGCAAATTTTACCGGTGCCGGAATGGGCGCTAAAAATTCTAATGCAAGGAATTTTGAAGCCGGTATTATTACAACCGATACTGCGACGATTAATACGGTATCCGATTACTTTGACAGAATATGGATGGGGGCGCACTGCGGAACATGTAAACAAAAAACAAACTGTCCGCATCCAATACGAGAATAATGTTTATTGTGAATGGTTTAATTATATAGTTTGTTCATTTTTTAATGGATAGTGCTGTATTGGATTATAATAAACACTGCTGAAACGGATACATGTTTTTCTTGTCTAATACAATAAGATACAATAAGAGAGATATAATTCTCGCTGCATGTACTAATACAATATCACTATCCCTGCAGTGCAATTATATAATAAAACACTATATCAATAATAGTATTACTGTAGGGTATCCTTAATATTTTGTATCTTCTGCTTTTAAAACATCTAATTGACTGATATAATGCGGGTATGTATACTCAGATTCAATAACGTTATATGAGGTAGAATATGCAGTATCCGCAATGGCTTTCACCGTTTGTTTTTAATCCGAACATTCCTATCCTTGGGAATCTTCGATGGTATGGTGTAATGTATTTAATTGGTATTTTTGTTTGGTTTGTAACTATGCGTCACTTTATAAAACGCGGGGATTTAAAAATGCCGATTGATGATAATGGCGGTTTATATGACCTTGCGTTATATATCACTTTAGGGATTATCCTTGGGGGGCGGTTTGGTTTTTTTATTTTATATAGTCCGTTAACATTTATTGAAGCACCGTGGGAAATATTCGGATTTATCATGCAGGGTCAAACAGTATTTAATTATATGTTTTTTATTTCGCTTTTCGGCGGATTGTTGTTTTTATTACTGGGTGGTCCCGGTGCACTAAAAGAAGCGCGAATTGATTCAAATAAAAAGAAGTATGCATCGGTATTAATTGGTATACTCATTATTCTTGCTTCTTTATTTATCATTGCAGCGATTAATATTTTCCCCGCCGGTGGTGTTGAGATGACCGGATTAATGGGAATGGCATTTCATGGCGGTATTACCGGAGTTATTGTGGGATTATTGCTATTTTGTAAAAAGTATAATTTTACGTTTCTGCAATTGTCTGATTATATTGTCGTCCCTGCCGCATGGGGGCTTTTTTTCGGACGGCTTGGGAATTTTGTAAATGCGGAATTATGGGGTCGAAGAACCAGCAGTTGGATTGGCATGCGTTTTCCGCGGTATCCGGAAGCCGGCGGATATCGTGCATGGAAGCATTTATATGCTCGCTGGATGGATACGGTTAAAGAATCAGGATCGGAAATAACAAATGAATTGTTATATCCGCCGCATTTATTTACTGCCCCACGTCATCCCTCACAATTATACGAAGCTTTTCTTGAAGGTTTTGTATTATTCTGGCTTGTATTTTTCGTATGGAAGCTTACAAAAAATAATACACGACTGAAACCGGGTATCCCGACATTCACCATGATAGGCGGATATGGGTTGTTTAGATTTTGTATTGAATTTGTTCGGGAACCGGATCAGTGGCGGTTGGGATGGTTAACCGCAGGTATGGCATATTCACTGCCAATGTTTCTTATCAGTATTACCGTGATACTAATGATTATTGTTTCGTCACAAAAAACAAATACCGTTTTACCAAAAGTATAAGACATGCCGTAATGGCAACCTGATTACAATAAAAATATACTTGAGTTATTGGGAAACATCCTGCACGTGCAGAATAAGTATAGTGCCGGCATTAATTATTTTCTGAATAAAAATGATTCATTGGTATACTGCTGCAGTAAATCAGCAGTGGGGGCAGGGGACTGCTCTTCCGCTGCTGATGGGAGTATCGTAAAAAGCACAGTACGCAATAATTGCTGCATTTCGGTAAATGTTTTATCTGAATACTTGTCAATAAAATCATTATTAATACAATACTTCGGAACGGGGAGATAATCCGATAATGAAAACGATGACTGTTTGAAGGGAATTGCTGCATGATGCAGTACAACTCCTTCAGTAATACGCTGTGCCGAACCAACTACTTTTCTGCCCTGCGTATCAACCAGTTCAAATTGTGATGCGGTATTAAAACAATCGTGGGTTGCCGGACGGTGCGGTCGCGTAATCATATGAGTTGTTATTCCGAATGAATTAAACATATGCATAAATAATTCACTGCAAAAAGTAAATGCCCCGGTATGTGTCGGATTCTGCAGTATATTAAGCGGAAAAACAATTGCGAAGGTCAATTCCTGATCATGAAGAACACTGCGTCCTCCGCTGAACCGGCGAACAATATCAAGCCCATCCTTTTTTATTGCATGCAGGTTAATACGCGAATGGATTGTTTCGTGATATCCGAATGATACTGCTGCAGGGGTCCAGCCATAATTACGGAGTATTATCGAAAAAGATGCTGTCGAAGAACCGGTATTTGCAGTATTCGGTATAGGTATCGTACAATACTGAATTGTTGAATGCAATACCGTTTCATCACATGCCATATTTTCATGCGCCGGACGAGGCGCATCAAATCGCAATGAAAAATGTACCGGTTGATTCAGGAAATCATTCGGAAATGTTTTTTTACTTGACATAAGAGATGCTTTACGCAAATATATTCTTTACTGTTGCCGAATTACTTTTTGTAATTGCATATACGATACTACATATCATAGATTCAGATGGTATGCAATACATAATGATATGAGTATCGGCGCAGTATATCGGGGCTGTAGCTCAGCTGGGAGAGTGCATGAATGGCATTCATGAGGTCAGGGGTTCGATCCCCCTCAGCTCCACAAATATTGGTTTTATTTTTATCCGAGAGCGATGTTATAATCGTATTTTCACTATTTATGTGTTGTTATTATTACCAGCAGTGCAAGAATTGTATGTTTTAGATACGTCAATACAATAATCGGTGATAGTATCTGCCGGTAATTATCTGACTCTCCGTATTATTAAAAATAATATCCGATTCGCAGCGGCAGCCAGAGGGCGTTTTCCGAGTAGTCGTTCGCGTAAACAAATGCTCCTATCCAGCGTACTCCGGTTGCGAAATACATTTTATTGCGAATTGCATGGTTATGAGAAGATGCATGAAATAGCATAATCATTTCACCTGATACCCACATGCCGTCTTGAAAAAACGTACCCCCGAACGGTAATTCAATATCCCATTTTTTTGATACATGTATTGTATGGGTTATACCAATATATGGTTGTACGGAAAAGGTTTTATCATAATCAACATAATCAGAATTACGTGCAGTATATTCAATTGTTTTTAATAATGCCATGCATCCGCCGGTTGCATATGTTGTTGATATCACTGAGCGTATTACTGCATAGGAGAAGAGCGGC
Source organism: uncultured Spirochaetia bacterium (assembly GCA_964490645.1). Taxonomy (GTDB): domain Bacteria; phylum Spirochaetota; class JAHITG01; order CAZBCL01; family CAZBCL01; genus CAZBCL01. The sequence continues at coordinate 5,662 of CAZBCL010000035.1, read as the reverse complement.
GTCCATGTCATTGCTGAAGGAGAATACAGATACATCGAATGATAACCGATAAGCCTGCTTGATATATACCAATTGTATGCTTTTGCAGGTTTCCAGCGGCAATTTAATTCTGAATCAAAATGCATTTGACCGGAGTATGCTATACCGTAATCAATATTAAACCGTGCATATGTCGTATGTATTCCGATTGATAAACTCACTATAAGCATAATTATGATGAAGCAAATAGAGCGGTTCATTATTCATTCCTTAAAAAGAAATCGTAATATATCTGCATGAGCGGAGCAAAGTATCGGTTACTGCGATTTAATCTGTTCGGACCAAGTTCATTATCCAATACATTCCAATCGTCTTCACGGAATGAATAATATGTCCAATGATACCCATATATTTCAACCAATTCAAGTACATCTTGTGCCCAGCGTTCAGCACCGGTTGCCCAGCGGCAAACATTGAACTCTCCAAGAAATATGCGTTGTGCAGGGATATTGTATTGTTTTCGCCATGTTTCTACTAATTGGAAATATGTATTGATAGTTTCACGATTCCAGATTTGTTTTTCTCTGAAAGTCAGCATCGTGCCGGGATATTTTTTTCTTAGTGCCGGCTGCTGGTGAGTATATATATGCGGATTATAGAAATGCCATTCTATAATAACATTCGGATCCGAAGTAATGCCGATTTTATCCGGATCAAGGGCACGTAAATACCCTGCATCCCCCCACATATCCGGTTCAATAGTAATAACCCGCGTCGGGTCAACTGCACGAATACCTGCAATAACTGTTTTATACAGCAGATTTAAATCAGCAGGTGTGTTTTCGGTTTGTTCAATATAATAATCTATTTCTTCTTGCGCCGGATAATAATTCGCACTTGCGACTTCATGATTTTCAACAACATGTGCCGCATAATACGGTTCATCCATAAGATTAAATGCAATAACATTGGTATTGCCGAGAAAATGCTGTGCCATTTGACGCCAAAAATTACTCATCATGGAATGATACTGAGTATCCTGATGCAAACGATAATCTTTATCATCAGACCATTTACGTCCCGGCGCCTGATGCAGATCAATAATAATTTTAAATCCGAGCTCCTGTGCCCATTGTGATATTGTATCAAGCTGCGCAAGATGATCCTGCCGGATTACCGTAAAATTATTTATGTTTCCATATAAATAATGTTCATTTGAATCAGCGGGCAAATCATACTGATTATCACCACAATTCAGTTGAATGACGTTCATACGATATATACTGACAGCATCAATAAATTTTGATTTCGGATCGTACGGAAATAGGATACCTCCGCGCAATCTGCCGTTCCAGTCTGATGCAGGTATTTGACCCTGTGGCTGGGGTAATTCTGTACCGATACAATGGGCAGGTGAAGCCGGACTGACAATTGAACCGCATGCTGAAAGAAAAATGAAACCGCAGCACATACTGATAACAATGATCAGCAGGGAGTGCCGATGTAACAAATGTACAAAAGAGTTTTTATTTGATTTGCAGAAGCACATGATGACCTCCCGTAATGAAAGCATATACTGCATTATTATATTTTATCACGTTCATATTCTTGATACCAGAAGGAGTGTTATCAATTAGTATATTATCGTTTCTCACATCGTAATACTTTGAGCCATTTGAATGAAGGAATTGACTGAATTGAGATATTCTTGAATCCGGCATTGCTGCAGAGTTTTTTCCATTGTCGAAAATTAATACAATACTCACCATCATTCAGAATATGTTTTTTCCCGTTGTCATACATTCGACTGAATGCTCGTATGCCGCCGTCTTGCAGTGCGAGTGTTAATTCTTCTTTCAGATAATCCATAATATGCCGCAATCGTTTTGTGTCAGTTAATTTTCCGGACGTATCAACATCAAGATCACCAATAATAAATTGTCCGCCGGATTTAAGCAGTGTATGTATTTTATTGATTACCGGTTGTTTGTTTTTTACATGATGCAGCGTAACGGTTGAGGCGACAATATCAAAGGTGTTTTTCTTAAACGGTATTTTTGCCGCATCGGCATACGAACATGTTGCTCTATCGGAAAGCTTCAATTTTTTTATTTTATCTTTCCAGATCCGAAGCATTTCTTTGGAATTGTCAATACCGGTTATGGTGCATGCTGCTGCATTTAAAAATTTTAAACTTAATAGCCCTGTACCGCAGCCGATATCAAGCACATGTGCACCATCGCAGACACCCGATACTGCTACTGCACGATCAAGCAGTTGATGATGACGATCAATACTGCCGAGAGTTTTATCATATTCATTTGCCCATGCTTTAAACCATTTTTGTGTTGATTGAGGTTTCATTATATTCTCCATTGTTTGTATACAATATTGTATAATACGATCGGTATACTGTATGCTGATAATAAATACTGACTTTTCGGCTATGCAGCAGCACATTAATAAATCGTATGGTTCTTTATAGCCGCTTGAATTGATTGTCAGTATTTTATTTTACATATAAAATATCAATTAATTATAAATTACTACTATAAGGAAGTGATTTTATGTAATCTTCCATAAATTTCCAATCAGGATTCCCGTTTTCATCTACTGGTAGTTTAATTTTAGACTTTTCCATTCTGTCTTTTCCCCACTTTCTACCATACTCAAATCTAAACATTTCTTTTTCTATTATTACTGAAATAAATAAAGCTATAAAGATATTTAATTTCATATTATTTAAACTAAGAACATTTATATCAGATGTTGCAATAAAGTTATTCTGCTGAAAAAATGTTTTACCAATCGTTCCATTACTTGCTATTGTAATTTTATTTTTATGAAATAATTTATTAAATAGCTCAAACTTTCCAATATATCCATTATTATATTTAGTTGCGCTTACTAATGGAATGGTTCCTTTTTTTAATTCACTGATAATCTCTTGTCCTTTCTCTATATTAAAAATCCCATTTAGTCCACCGATATAAAATTCTTTCCATTTATTTGTATTTAATGTTTCTTTTTCATAATTTACTACAATATTTTTATTATTATAGGTTATTGTATTAGACATTTCTTTTATATAATCTTCCATAAATCGCCAATTTGGATTTTTATTATCTATAGATGGAAGTTTTATTGTTTCTTTACTCAACCTGTTATTATTTATTTCTCTAGCAAAATTGTATTTGTTTTGCATTGATTCGATTATTGGTATTAAAAACAAAGCTATATAATTATTCATCCTAACTTTATTGTCTTTAATTTTAATTACTGTACAATGATCTGAAGCAACAAATTTATAAGAATGATAAAAACAATATCCTACACTACCACTATTATTTAAAGTTATAGCGTTTTCATAAACAGTCATATAGTTTGGTGGAGTGATATAGTTATCGATGCCGTTATTATTTTTTGTAGATGATATATATGCAATATTTCCAATAACTTGATCTGCTTTTATTAATCTTTTTCCTCTCTCAAAATGGAATATCTTTGAAATATTAAATTCAACCCATGTAGTTTTATCTAACTTAATCATTTATTTTCCTCTAAAAATGATTTAGCGGACACATTATTTGTATTTAGTATTTCCAATAATTCTATTTCATCTAAATCTTTTTCTATCAAATTAAGCTGTAATTTTGTTTTAAAAACAATATATTCCTTGATAGCTTTTTCAAAAGATTTGTTTGATAAATTAGAATAATCTGTTTTAGAGTGTGCTTGAATAATCCATTCTTCATCTTCTTTTATATTTATTTTTAACATAGTGACATAATCTTGCTTATTATTAATATTTTGTAAATCATCTAATAATTTTGTTTTAATTAATTTCCACTTATTTAACCGATCTGTTCTTCCTTTATTTTTAGATAATACAAATCCATCATCTTTTAAATCGTAAAAAATAACTTCTTTATTATTATGTGGAATATGTGTTTCAAATATAGCTATTGCTGTATGTGTCATTGCATTTGGTTGAAACAATTCTTTTGGCATGTTAATAACAGCTTTTAATGTATGTTTTTTTAATATCCGATTTCTTATATCATTATCTTTAAAATATGTAGATAAAGGGGCTATAATAACCCCATATCTACTAGAGCAATCAAGCATTTTTTCTAAGAATTGTAGTTCTTTTTTGGTGGGGTTGTTTTTAGTATCTTTTCCACTATATGGGGGATTTATAAACCCTATTGTTGGTTTGATCTCTCTAAGTATATTGTCAGCTTCTTTACTAAAGAAATCTTCGTTATAAATCCTTGATTTCCCATCACCTCTAAATAACATATTAGATATGGCTAAAGAATACATTGTTGTATTTAACTCAAAACCAAGTAATTGATTCATTTTTACGTTATTTTTTTGTTTGTTTTTTTCTTTGTAATTTGATGTATCTATTAATTCATAAATTTTATTCATTCCTGCTATTAAAAAAGCACCTGTTCCACATGCTGGATCAAAAATAATATCATTATATTTAATATCTATTAATTCTGTAAATAGAGTTGTTATATGAGATGGTGTTAAAACAATCCCTTTTTTTACATTTGATACGCCGGCATATTTTAAAAACTCTTCATAAAATTTTCCAATAATATCATAATTGCTTTTTTTACTAAACAGAGGAATTACATTATCATGCAATTCATCTAGGATGTCTTTTAATATATTACTTTTTATTAATTCCTTTTGTGTTTTTAAAAAACTAATCTCATTTAATAAAATATCTATTTTGTTATTATCAATTTCTTCTTTTGATAAAATAGTTTTTACCGTTTCTGGGATTATATTTATAATTGTCTGTGTATTAAAATTTTTATAATTTCTAACAAAATTATTAGCTTCCCTATCGAATAGACAAATCATTAAAGCACTGAGTAAAACAGGTCTTTTTTGAGAATCAATAATGCGTAATTGATTATTGATTGTTTGAGACGATCTAGAGATTTCATTTGTGATTTTTTCTAAATCAATTGTTTCAAAAAAAGCAATATAATCATCTTCATTTAAGAATTCTTCTGTTTCTATATTTATTATATCATTATTTTTTATAACAAACGTATCTAACTTTTTATTGTATTCTTCGTTAATGTTACCGGAAAATGCTATGCCTACTATTTTCCATTCTTTTAAATGTTTATTGTGTTCTGATAAATGTTTATTGATAAAAAAAGATAAATAATGCTTAATGCCATCAACAGCATATTTAACTGCATTAGTGGTATTGTTTTTTGATTCATGGTCTTTTATAGAATCTTTGTTTTCTAACAATATTAATAACTTATTATTATTGTTTACATAAATTAAATCAGGTTCACCTCTTTTACCTGTATTTCTTTTACTTGCTTTATCTAAGATAGATTGTATGTATTTATTTTTATTTTTTATTAATTTTTTACTTTCCCATTCATATGTAAACACTTTATTCTTTTTAATATATTCATATAAATATATTTCTGTTTCATTTTTTCTTTCACGTAACATTATAAAACTCCATATCTATTCATTGTATTTATATCAAAAATACATTAAAAAATAAACTATTAATTTAATAATTATGAAAAACAAATACCCATAGGAGTAATTGTTTTTATAAACTAAAGCATGAATAGAGGCGATATACATGCTGCTGGTGCAGCGGAGCTGTTATGCTTTTTAACTTTGGAGC
>CAZBCL010000034.1:0-17155 GCA_964490645.1 uncultured Spirochaetia bacterium | reverse complement strand
ATTGAAAATCAGTCTTTTGAATCTGATACGTATGTCGGCTGGGACGAAAACGGAAGATTTCTCGGTGAAATGGAATGGGATGATGATACCGAACAATTTCACCAAGTAAAATAAAATTGTATTTGTGAAGAAAACACGAACAATTACTGAATTTGATCTATTTTATATTCTTGTTTTAGTACCTAATGTACCGCGGGCAACAAAAATATATTCATTTAAACTATTCAATACGCCACAGTAATGACATATGTATATCTTTCTATTTCCCCTCGTCAATGTATGGAACGAACATATTCGGTTTTCTTCATGTTCATGGAGACATAATCATGTCTTCATGAAAGTATCAGTTTTATTACTACTGTATATTACTGGTATGTATTACTGCCGCACCAACACTGCCCTACTGATAACATAACCGATAGCGATATATATATTTTCAAAGTTAATCTTTCACCACATTGTCATATATTACTGCCGCACCGACACTGCCCTACTGACAACATAACCGATAGCGATATATATATTTTCAAAGTTAATCTTTCACCACATTGTCATATATTACTGCCGCACCGACACTGACCTACTGACAACATAACCGATAGCGATATATATATTTTCAAAGTTAATGTTTCACCACATTGTCATATATTACTGCCGCACCGACACCACTGACCGTATAACTGACATTATTATTTTGGTATAACAAAAATAAAGTGTTATTACCTTGACGATGACATCAAAAAAGAATACATTTATAGTATCCTTCCGGTATTTACGATAGTATCGTACATTACAAGTACATCTTGGACTGTCCGCATAATCAGGATAGGGTACAGTTGTTTCGTCCGCTATTGTTTTATTTGGTTTTACACAGAGTAATGCCGATAATAATTATAACAATAGCTCATCATGTCTGGAGATTACATGAAAATACTTCTTATCTCTCCTATTGCAAAAGGAGAAAAACGTCAGGTAAATCTGCATATACCGCAGCTTTCATTGGCAATACTTGCCGGATTAACACCACCACATCATGAAGTTGAAATTATTGAAGAAGCATGGAAAAAAATAGATTTCAATAAATCATATGATTTAGTCGGTATAACCGCAATGACGGCAACCGCCCCGCGTGCCTATGATATTTCGTTTAAGTTCCGCGAAAATGGAATAAAAACCGTTATCGGCGGTATTCATGCAACAACTATTCCCGATGAAGCCACGCGGTATGCTGATGCTGTTGTTGTCGGTGAAGCGGAAAACATTTGGCATACGGTTCTTGATGACGCCGAACATAATCGCCTTCAGAAAATATATTACGGTACGAGAGCAGATCTATCCGAATATCCGACCCCGCGCCGTGATTTGATTAATGATAAATCTCTCATCAAAGTTGCACCAATTGAAACAACTCGCGGTTGTCAATGGGGATGTGATTTTTGTACGGTAACAAAATTTTTCGGGCGCAAACCCCGTTACCGTCCAATTGAAGATGTTATTCGTTCAATTGATCATATTGATAATAAAAATCTTGTCATGCTTGATGACAATATCGTCGGAAACCGTATTTATGCAAAAAAGCTTTTTAAAGAATTAAAACCGCTTAACCGTATATGGGGCGGACAGGCAACCATTAATATTGTCAATGATGCCGAACTGCTGCACCTTGCATATGAATCAGGATGCCGCTGTTTATTAGTTGGTCTTGAATCCGTTTCTGATGCCGGGACCAATACACTGAAAAAACAGTTGAAAAGTAAAAAAGAAAATCAAGTTGCAGTAAAACTGATGCAGGATGCCGGTATCTTAATGGTCGGATGTGTTATTTTCGGTTTTGATCATGACCAGCCGTCAATTTTTGAAGAAACGGTTGAATTTCTTATTGAATCACGCGTTGCGATGGCTCAGTTCACCATACTGACGCCGTATCCGGGAACAAAAATATTTGATGACCTGCGGCGAGAAAATAGAATCCTTACCTACGATTGGTCAAAATATGATAATAAAAAAGTTCTGATAAAACCCAAAAACATGAGTGCCGAAAAACTTATTGAAGGATACTATTGGGCAAAAAAAACATTTTATAAACTTTCATCAATACGGCTGCGGTCAAAATTAAATAAAACAAACCCATTCTTATCATTCTTATACTGGGCGATGAATATGGGATATCGTAAGCAGGCAATGCATGATTATAAAATGGGAATGAAAGCGTTTAAATCAAACCAAAAACGATTATTTGAAGGAATGCAGCACAGTCATAAACTTAATTATTATGATGTTTAATAGTATCTCTTGTAAGTAGCAGTATATATTGTTCGATTACAGCTGAAATTAAAAATCACCGTTGGAAAATGATAATAAATATTCATTTGTTGCCGTATATCAATCCAATATACATACAATAATGATTTAAAATATCAGTGCATTATTATACATATACCATTTATTCCAATGGAAACGACATCTCACCGATTATACAATACCATCAACAAATCCTGCTCATACCCATACCGGCATTCATCCTTCTGTTATAATTCTATAATTCGCTACCCGGCATACCTTCACGCATATCAAAATATTGTTCCCAAAGCATTGTTTTTCCCGAAGGGCTGAACAATTCAACTTTATACTCACCCGGATCAGTTATTTTCGTAAAATACCGTGCACGAAACGGCTGTTCGGGACAGTCCTTGAATTGAATGGATGAATGACGTACGGCGATAAACTCTCCGTTCTGTTTTTTACTCCATTGCAGTATGGGAGAGCACTTCATATCGGATGTATATTTGACATACAGCCATAATGCATTATCAATAAGTTCATCACAGTAAAAATGTGTGCCCGGATTATCCAGTGCATAATTATTTTCTTTATCAATTGCACGTGCTAATACCGCATTAATAATATGTATATTCGGTTCAGGACTGTCATAAGCTGCTGCATTCTCAGTAGGCGATGTAATGGCAATATAGTCTTTTTTTGTAAAATCATCACTCCAAACCGGAAATACTTTTGTCCATACAATTGAACTGCCATCCGGTGCAATGATATCAATACGCCATAGACCTGATGATACGGTTTTATAGGCATAGGTGCGATAGTCTTTTCCCGGGACATTCAGTGAAAATGTATGCACTTCCTGCCATAGACTTTCGCGTCCGATCTGCTCTCTCCATTTATTCCAACGGATAATCAATTTCCCGGGAGCTTGTTCTCCGTTTACATGTATATATAAATATACTTTGACGGCATTCGTCGCAGTAAATTCATCAGTAATGCCAATCGGCGTATGCTGCTGAACATTCTCGCATAATGCGACTTTTTCAAAACTGAACGAAAAGCCTTCCGGTGATACAACGTCAGGAATATGCAGTACTTCGTTTAATGATTGTGTATTATCGGACTGATGGGCATTCTGTCCGCATCCGAATAATACAATACTAATTGCAATAATGGTGATGAGTATTCCTTTTTTCATTTTTATACGTCCTTATAATAAAGTTTAGATTGTGATTCTATCGAATAATATGATATTCAGTCGGCAGACCAGCTGCATGATACAGGTGCAAAACAGTATCATACACTGCGGAAAACCGATACTGTACTTTACGCTGTGAGAGTTTGTCAACAGGTACAATACATTCATATACTGCACCGGCGGAATAGTCCCCTTCAACATAGGTCATCGGATACTTCTCATCTTTTCTGATTTCATTATTCCCGTCAGTATCAATCCAGACTTCAATAGATGTTGGCGGCATAGTGTTAATACTATTAATAATTTTAACCTCGAATCGTAATGTATTGTCTTTTTCAATATATCCCCGATTGCCGTTATATCCGGGTCGGGAAGACCACATTAATGACATTCCCGGTTCAGTGTTTTCAAAAAACACCATTTTATTATTTGATGTTACCGAAACAACAATATCCAAATCACCATCCGTATCCATATCAGCTAGTTTTACTTGCTGCATCCCGGGGAATTCCTTAATGATATGATGTATACTCCAGGCAAACGGATATTTCGGATTAGTATGCTCCAGCCATGATATTGTTTCATTTCCGATACCCGCACAAATAATATCCGTATCACCGTCATTATCAATATCACCAAATGCAAGCGAAACAATTCCTATTATTCCGCGCGCAATATTCCAATGCCCCCACCATTTTCCTTCCCCGTCATAATTCGCATAACAGTCAATCATACCCGTATGATATGACCCGACGACTATGTCCGTATCCATATCACCCTCAAGATCACCAACAGCTATTACCGTCGGTCGATCAAATTCTTTATCAACATCAAACTGTACCCATTCTTGCTGTGCTTTCATCTCATCATTCCACCAACTGACATCTTTCACGCGAAAAGCCGTTGCAATAGGATCATTGATTCCATCATTATTTATATTGCCACATGCAAGAAGGTTTACCCCTTCATGATTGTCTTCTATTCTTTTTTTATCCCAAAGTGTCCCTTTACCATCGCGGTTAAAGGAAATATAAATACTGTCTATTTTATATAAACAACTGATAATGTCGATATCGCCATCATTATCAATATCTGAAGGGTATATTGCAGTAACTTCAAAAACATTGGGATCGATATAATGCTGACGCCATTCAGTGTCATACTTTCCCTGATTCTCCCACCATACAATATCATCCTGTGTTGCTGCACCAATAATGTCAATATCACCATCATTATCAACATCACGCCCAAAAACCTGCAATCCCCCGCTGAAATGTTTTTTAATAATACATTTATGCCACACGCGCCCTGTCTTTTCTGTATTCAACCATACTGCAACTTCTCCCGTCTTTCCTGAAACGGAAATAATATCATATGCCCCGTTATTATCAACATCCGCTATATCAAAATGATCAACCGGTGCATAGCCATCCATGATAGTAATCTCGTTCCATGTTCCATAATAAAGTAATTGCGCGGCTGCTATACCAAGAACGGAAGGGATTAGTATAAGGAAAAATAGTATTTTAGATCTTATTTTTCTCACAATATGTCTTCATTTCCTTTACTATTAGACTTCCATAATCACTATTATTGTTCAATTCGTCAACGATAATATTACACGGCATATAAGCGTTTTATATTACTATCATATATAATCAGATTTCCTGCGAGTGGTGTTGCATTTTCCCTTTACCGATATACGTCCTGTTATAAGGAGCATGCGAAATGAAAATTTATTATTGAACGTTGTATACTGTTTTTATAATACACTGATCATGCTGAAATATAAAAAGAGGCTGTGCTCTGAAGAATTAAAAGTATTCTTCCCCGGCAATAATTTTTACCATATAACCGTTCTGAAATAATACTTTTTATATATCGTGTATAGATACAATACAAATGCAGACCCATCGATTAATACAGCATTCATTCCCTGCCAATACAGCAAAATAATTAAACACTATTGCACCATGAATACTCATTATCACCATATATGCACTATATATACGTATTGTACTTGTCTCGTTTATATAATATGCTGCGATCTTAATCCTTCAATGCTTTTGTAATCGCCGCACGAATTCTGTCTCCGTCAAACGGTTTCACAACAAAATCTTTTACTCCCATCCTAATAGCACGTGAGAGTAAATGTTCCTGTCCGAGAGCGGTTACCATAACAATACGCGCATCCGGATCTTTTGATAATATTTCTTCAGCAGCATCAATGCCGTTTTTTTCTTCCATAGTAATATCCATCGTTACTATATCAGGCTTTACTTTTTGATATTGTTCTACTGCTTCTCTGCCGTTTTTTGCTTCCCCGACAATTTCATGCCCATCGGGCAGCAATTCCTTTTTAACAATAGTGCGCATAAGCAATGCATCATCAACTATTAATATTCGTGCCATACATAACCTCCTACGATTACTACTCGTCCATTTTTAAAGCGACATTGATCTCTAATGTCCCGAACGGTGAATACATGTTTATGCCAAGTGTTTGCTGTTTTAACAACTGCATTTGAAATGCATCTCCCGTAATCAATGATGGCGTAGTAATTTCCATTTCACAATTTTGTTTTGCCAGCATCATGGTTGCATTACCAGTAATCATATTTGCGACTTCGCCAAGTGTGTCTTCAAAATGAATACCAATTTCATTTGGCGGGATATCCGGATTCAATGTTTCAACGATTTTATTTGCCATTTCCGTTTTCATACTATACACAACCTGACCTTTCATAGAGCCCGTTACCCCGATAATCAGTGCAACATCATACTCCGGCGATGGACATGGCTTCACTGTTAAATGACCACGCCGTAAATCACAACTCATGAAATCTTTAAACACTTTACTTGCTGCTTTTAAAAACGGATTTATATAATCCGCTGATATTAAAGCCATATCTTTCACCTCATCTTAAAAGTAATTCTCTTCTTTGCTCAATTGCCGGAACAATACTCTCAAGCGGCAGTACTTTTGAAATACTCCCCTCCTCAATAGCAGTTCGATTCATACCAAACACAACTGACGTTTCTTCATCCTGAGCAATAGTATAACATCCGTTCGCATGTAATTCACGTATGCCACGTGCGCCGTCATGTCCCATGCCGGTCATAATAATACCAACAAGCGAACCGGTAAAATTGCGTACTGCTGACATCATAAGAACATCTGCACTTGGTGCATGTCCCGATACTTTTTTACCTTCCCATACACGAATATACGGCATGCCATCCTTCATCTTAACTGCCATCTGCTGCTGTCCCGGAGCAATATATACATGCCCGGATACGATCGGATCGCCGTCAGCCGCTTCTTTAACCGATAATGCCGATACCTCGTTCATTCGTTCACTGAAAGCAGCGGTAAACCCTTTCGGCATATGCTGCACAATGCATATACCGGCAGGAAAATCCGATCGAATCGCCATGAGCATTGTTTTTAATGCTGAAGGACCACCCGTTGAGATACCAATAACAACCAAAGATCGTGCCGGCTTGCCGGTATGTGCCGGTAGTACTATCGGGGGCTTTTTATATATCGGCTGTGTGAATGTTTTCCGTAACTTAACTTTTGCAGAATATGCTAAACGAATCTTTGTTTTTAATGTTTCAGCAAACTCTTTTGACTTCACGTCATCCGCATTCGTCGGTTTCGGAATAAAATCAACTGCGCCGGCATCAAGCGCTTTGAATGTCAATTCCGCACCACGCTGCGTATAGGCACTTAACATAACAATGGGAATCGGCTGTTGTTCAAGAATTTTTTTTACTGCCGTTAATCCATCCATTTCAGGCATTTCAAAATCCATGGTAATAACATCAGCCCGATATTTTGTCAACCGTTCAACTGCTTCTCTACCGTTTCGCACTCGTCCGATAATTTCAATGTCATCTGCACTGCTGATAATATCAGAAACAACTTTACGTGCAACCGCAGAATCATCAACGACAAGAAGACGTATTTTATCGTTCATCAGAGTGCCTTTTTCATTAGTGAGATGCGACATTCCCCGACACCAATATCAAACTCAACTTTACGCCCTGAGGTTCCTCCTATATCTTTCTTGACAATTGGTATTCCAATCTTTCGAAGTTCTTCAATAACGACATGAGTATTCCTGCTGCCGATAGCGCCGATACCATTTGACCTTCCTGATAAAAATGCAAACATCGATGCCCCACCGGTAACAATCGCTTTCATGCGTTTTAATTGAGCACCGTATTTTTCAAGTTCCTGAGTAAGTCGTGGTACAACTGTTGAAGCAAATCGACTCCAGGTTGTTTTTCCCAATACCGGTTCGGGAAGCATAATATGCGCCATACCGCCAACCGGTATCGTGGTATCATATACGATAAGACCGACGCATGAACCGAGAATAGTTCGCATCACCCCTTCACCGGTTATTATTTCAGCTTCACCAATCCCTACATAATGTCTTCCGTTTTTCTCCATACTATGCTGCCCTGTCTTTACATCATCGCATTTTACAACTTCATTGTTTGCGTTATTTTAATTAGTCGCTGCAACGATTCCGTATTCGGGATAACATAGAAATTACCTTTGAATGTGCCATGTTCCTGCATAAAATCAGCATTTAGGACAAGAACGTTATCAGTATACATACTGTGATATGCTATCAGAGAATCCAATATAGCGGCAGACATATCCATAGAAAACAGCGGAACCGTCGGCATAATAGTTAGGTTTGTTTTCTCCGCAAGTGAGTTTAAAAAGGTTGTTGCAACGATATTCGTGATTTCCGTAAGCGCTGATAGATTTTCTTCAGTCAATTCCGTATTCGTTCCGGGCGGCTGCTGTTTAATTAAATCAATCAGATAAAATGCATCGCGCTCATGCAGTAAAAAAACAGCATCACCAATAATATCACCTTCAAGTTTTACCATAACCGCAGCAATAACTTCTTCCTCACCGCCGACCTCTTCCATTAAATCAGTAACCTTAATCATTTTTGTATCGGGAATAGAAAGACGAATAGTACTGCTCAGCAATTGTGATAATGACATAGCACAATTCGTCATGGCAATTGTACCCAACGAAGCAATTTTTGCCAATTGCTCATCAGTAATTTTCAGCGATGCTGATGATGATTTTTCAGTAGTATTTTGTTCTGTCTGCGGTACCGGTTTTTGTCGTGCTGCAGTGTCAATCGAATCGGGGGGTGTATCATTTTCAAGCGCATCCGCACTTTCACTTTTTCCTAATGAAGCAGTATCTGTATTGTCAGGCACAACAGCATCAGCATTATTTCCTGATTCCATTTCAACATAGTGCTGAGCCTCTTCAAGTTTTCCTTCTGCGGCATGAACAACCGCAATCGCACCAGCGTCGGGTATATCGGATACCTGTATTGTACCGGTTTTCTTTTTTGATTTTGTATGAGAAATAATTGATGTCGGATCAATAATAAGCGCAACACGCCCATCACCAAGAATTGCAGCACCTGAAAGTCCGCGAATCGTTCGATAATGCTGATCAAGTGACTTAATAACCACTTCTTCTATTTTTAATAACCGATCAACAACTATTCCTAATTTATGATTCCCAATACTGATAACAATAATTGAGAGTATTGTTTTATTCGTATCCCGCTCTTTAATAAATTCAAAATATTCATCAAGTCGTATAACAGGAACCACTTCATCCCGATAGTATAACACTTCTCGCCCTTCAATTGAATCCAATTCTGTATAATTGATCTTGATTGATTCATTGATTGAGGCAAGAGGAATAGCATATATATCTCCGGCAACTTCGGTCAGCATTGTTGATATAATTGCCATCGTCAGCGGCAGACGAATAGCAAATCGTGTCCCGGCATTGGGCTTGCTTTCAATTTCTATTAATCCGTTCAAATGAGCTATTCTGGTCCGAACAAAATCCATCCCAACGCCACGCCCGGATATCCCGGTTATATTTTTTGCTGTTGAAAAACCGGGAATAAAAATAAACTCATATATTTCCTGTTCGGTTAAGTTTTGCACTTCACCGGGATCCACTAACCCTTTCGATACCGCACGTTGTATTATCGCTTTTTGGTCAAGCCCGCGTCCGTCATCAATAACTTCGACAATAATGTGATTGCCTTCCTGATAGGCATTAAGCGTAATATTGCCTGTTTCGGATTTCCCTTGCTGTCTTCGTTCTTCCGAACTTTCAAGTCCATGATCAATTGAATTTTTGACCATATGAATCAGTGGTTCCGATAAATTATCAATAACTTTTTTATCAAGTTCTGTATCCTGACCGCGAATATGAAGTTTTATATCTTTATTCATTTCATGTGATATGTCGCGGACGATACGCGGAAATCGATTAAAGACCTGACTAATCGGTATCATACGGGTTTTCATAACAGCATTCTGTAATTCATTGGCAAGACGATTGACACTTTCAATACGTGAACCAAGTTCAGTTACAAACGGCATAGTGCCATGCTCATTTTGAATTTTTTCCCGCAATACACCGAACCCGGCATTGGTGATAACCAATTCACCGACAAGATTCATCAGCATATCAAGTTTATTAATATTAACCCGAATGGTTTCAGATTCAATACCATGATAACGCTCGGTAATATTTTTCTTTGCTGTTTTATTTTTTTGTGCGCCTGTCTTTGTATCCCGTTCATGAACGGCGGGATGCACGGTATTTTCAATATTAATTTTATGTATTTCGATTTTTGTAACTGAACTAATATCAGCTTTATTATATATTTCCTTCTCTTCTTTGTCGGTAACAATCAATGCGGTAATTGATTCGCCGAAATCATCATTTTTTAAATCGCTCACCGCCGGAAAGGTTGTAATAACTTCAGCAATCCCCGATAAACTATTAATAACCAACTCAGCACGCATCCAGCGAATTTGCGCCGTCGGGTCAATAAATACGACTATCTCATATGCTGTTTTTCCCAATTGCTGCTCTGCCGCTATATGCTGTTTATCCGAATCGCTTATCATTAATGAATGAACAGGCGGCGTCTCAGCACTGCTGTCTTGGGCAATGACGGCATCAAGCTGACGAACAACCATAGTAAAATCAAGTATTGGTTTTTTTCCCTGCTCAATACTATCAATGACTTCAGTAATAATGTCAAAGGTGGTGAATAAAATATCAATAATATGTTCAGAAAGATTAATCTTATTATTGCGGATAGCATCAAGCACATCTTCCATGGTATGTGCAAGATCACTCAACTTCTGCAAACCGACAAATGCTGCTCCGCTTTTTAAAGTATGAGCAACACGAAAAACATTATTGAGCACATTATCATTTTCCGGGTCATTTTCAAGCTGCAATAAGTTTTCATTAAGCGTCGCAAGCTGTTCACGTGCTTCCAGAATAAAAAGATCCTGATATTCTCCAAGATGAAAATCACTCATATACTACCTTTGTCTTTCGCTCATTTGGAACGGCAACCGGTATGTTATGATTATTTTTGTACGGCATCATCATATTCCTTAACGACACCTTCCAGATTTAACATAACAATTAATCCGTCCTCATGCTTTACGATCCCTTTTAAATAATCACGTGAAATGCCGGACCATACATCCGGCGGCGGTTCAATGCGATGTTCGGGAATACGAATAACCTGCTTCACGACATCAACAATTAAACCATTAAGTTTATTATGCATACCAACAATGACCACCCGGGTTTCATTATCGGCCTTTTTTTCAGCAAGATTAAACCGACGACGCATATTAAATACAGGAATAATGTTACCGCGTAAGTTTATTACACCTGATACATAATCCATTGTATTCGGAAGTTTTGTTATCTCAGGAACTCGTTCGATATGAAAAACTTCATCTATCGGAAGCGCAAACTCTTCCGTATCAATAACAAACCGAACCAGCGAAACCATTGCATTGGTATCAGTATGCCGTTTCGCTGCATCCTTTCGGTTATCTTCAGCCATTACCACACTCCTGCTATTTGTTAAATGATTCAGCCGCCTGTTCAATACTATTAAAACTATCAATAACCTTGTTTAACCGTGTTATTTCAAATAATCGGTGAATGCGATCATTCATATGAACAAGTTTTATATCACCTTTATTTTCACGTACACGTTTAAAGACAGAAACAATAACCCCAAGCCCTGAACTGCACATGAAATTAACATTTTCAAGGTTAATAATAAATTGATAGTTTTCATTATTAACTAATTCAAGCATTACCGCATTAAACTCTTCAACATTTTCGGTAACAATATCTTCACCTAACATCAAAACAGGGATCCCATTAAAATCTGTAATCTTCTTTTCCATTACTATCACCTTTCATGTTTTGTTTTAGCCTGAATTATAGCTTATATTATGCATATTATATCCGTTCTACAATAGTTTTTTAAGTATTTTAATACTTTGTCCGGGTTGATAATCTCTTCTTCATACATAATTCAGTGCCTAATCCTAAAGTACTGTGTATTGTAAAATTGTCCATATACATTTTCATTAAAAATATCCCTCTGCCGTTTGTTTTCAATAATTCGGGTTCACTATGAAACAACGGCTCTTTGTATGCCTCAAGATTGAATCCTTTTCCAAAATCACGTATGTCGATAGTTAATTCATCTTTATGAAACGTTAAAAAAACATGTATCATTTGTCGATCATTTTCCTCATAAGCATGGAGTGCAATATTTGATATTGCATCTTCAAATGCAGCAAAAATATCCCCTATGGCATCATCCGAAACATCCGGATATTCAGCAATAATAATATCCTGCATACGACATCGAATATCCGAAAAACTTGAATTGAAATTCGGGAACCGAAGAACATATTTTCCGGTATCGGTTGTATCAAATACAATATCATCAACGAGCAGCAATGTTACATCATCTGAAAAGGTAACAGAAGAACTGCTGTATTTATTAATAATATAATTAATACAAGCATCACCATGAAGCGCCGTTGTTTCCGCTAATGTATCTTTCAGCATATCAATGGTTACAAACATATTTCGGGTATTATCAATATCAAGCAACCCGTCAGTATAAAAAAGAAGTTTATTATTATTACTGAACGGCAGCTGCTCTTCAGATAATTCGAGATCAAGCCGCGGACCCAAAAACACCCCGCCGGTAAATAGCTCAACACATTGTCCGGTTTTTTTATTATATAACAGCGGCGGTTCATGCCCTGCATTACAATAGGTCAACGTCCCTTTCTTTTGATCAATAATACAATAAAACAGCGTTACCAATGACGGGTTTGAAAGATTTGAATTAATCTGATTATTCACAGTCTGTAATATTTCACGCGGTGATAATGAATATTGCGCCTCACGGCGCAATA
Organism: uncultured Spirochaetia bacterium; assembly: GCA_964490645.1. Taxonomy (GTDB): domain Bacteria; phylum Spirochaetota; class JAHITG01; order CAZBCL01; family CAZBCL01; genus CAZBCL01. Next base: position 4,338 of record CAZBCL010000034.1, on the reverse strand, counting down.
GAATTTTTGTTATTGCCATTAAAAAAGCTGCCGGTACGCCCTTACCGGCAACATCACCAATGGCAATACCGAAAATATTGTCGTCAATCGGAATATAATCAAAAAAATCTCCGCCGACCATATGTGCCGGTCTATAGAAATGCGAAAAATTAAGATTATATTCCGTCTCCCCTTTTTTCATTAATAAACTATCCTGAATCGTTTGTGCAAGAAGTATTTCATGTTCAAGTGTTCTGAGTGATTTCTGAAGACTGTTTTTTTCTTCCTGAAGATTAAGAAACCGCGTTGCACGGTTTAACACAATATTAAACTCATCAAGAGAAAACGGCTTTATTAAATAGTCAAACACCCCTAAACGAAGAGCGGACACTGCGGTATTGATCGTCGGATTACCGGTAATAATTATTACAATGATATTTTTATATTCTTTACGCAGGTGCCGCACCAATTCAATACCGGTCATACCCGGCAGCAGCAAATCCGTCATGATAATATCAATGTCATCATTGCCCAGCAGCGGTAGTGTTTCTTCTCCCGAATCCACACCAATACAATCATATCCCTTATATCGTATAAACTCGGTAAGATTTTCTCTGATATCACGTTCATCTTCAACAACAAGGATACGTGCCATTTACTCCTGCAGTCCTTATCTTACATTAATCGGATTATATACTACTCGCATCTATTAGTATTATTAATAATCGTCGTGGTATGGTTTTCCCGCCCGCTGTAAACAACCCTTTATAAACCTTTCATATACAATCAGGTATTCAGGGCTTTTTCAAGCTCTATTTTCCCCTATTGCACTATTAATCATACTTATCTTGTTCACTATTAAAGATAACCGAATACCGGTAAATGTGTAGATAAAACCTGCTGAGAACTATATCAGCAGCAGTAAAGTATCGTATAGAATAAATGATCCCGGATGCACAATATATACCATACCGCTAATAATATATATCAACACCGGCGGCATTATCATACCGCCGGTGTTGATATACTATGAATGTACCATATTTTTATATATACATATTAAACAGCTACTGCAGTACTGTTTTCTGCATGATCGTTCTCATTCTTGGTATTTTCGCTTTGCATTTGTTTTCTGAAATTACTTACTGAAATCTTTGATGCGGTATCCTCAATACTAAAAAATGAAACGATCTCAACCATACGTTGCGCTTGCGCCGTCAATTCTTCAATTGAAGAAAATACAACATCAGCAGCACCGGCAACTTGCTGCGATACTTCATTAACCTTATCAGTTGCTTTACCTATTTCATCAGCCGTTGCTGATTGTTCTTCAGTTGCCGCAGAAATTGACTTTGACATTTCATCAACTCGCCGTATTGCCGTTATTACCTGCTTACTGCCAGATGCTTGCTCATTGGTTGCTGAGGCAACTGCCGCAGTCAGTTTTACTGTCTCCTGCGCCGCTTCCTTCATATTGACACATAAATCTGCGGTCTCTTCGGTCGCTGCCCTCATTTTTTTTATCGCATCCGCAAGCTCTAAAACCATTTTTGCTCCATCTTTAACCCGTTCATTACTGCGTTCAATCAGTTTTTGTATTTCCTTACTTTGCTGTCCCGATTGATCAGCTAATTTCGATACATTATCTGCAACAACAGCAAAACCGCGTCCGGCTTCACCTGCACGGGCAGCCTCAATACTTGCATTCAGCGCTAATAAACTGGTATTATCAGCAATATCACGAATCGTTGAAACAATTTGAGACATTTGTGTACTGCTGTTTTGTATTGCTGACATACTTTTAATCATTTGCTTTGATGCCGTAACTGCATTATCGGCAATACTAATTGTTCGCTTGGATGCATTGAGGGCATTTTCAGCAATATATATCCCCCCTTCTGCTCCCTGCCGCATTACTCCTGCCGTATTGGCAACACTTTGTATAGATACTGCAAGTGTATCCATCGCTGATGATATTTCTCCAACGGCAGCAACTTGTTCTTCCGTGTTTTTTGCAACATGTTCAACACTACTGTTCATTTCTTCAATAGATGAACTTGTCTCTTCAACGGTTGCTGATTGTTCCTGCGCCCCTTCCGAAAGTGTTTGTGCTGTTGATGAAAGCTCTTCGGAAGCTGAAGCAACCTGCTGTGAAGAATTGATGATCGAACCGATAATATCACGGAATCGTTCCGCCATATTATTTAATGCTTGCGACATATCTCCTATTTCATCATTATCCATAACTTCAACGGTATTATTCAAATGCCCTTCAGAAACCCCAACCGCAAAGTTTGTTACGGTTGTAATGGAACTCGTAATCTTTTTTGAAGTGTGCATTCCCAACAATAGACCAACGATAACAATAATAAATGCAAAGAGTATCACAACACGCGCTGCAAGTATTTTATCACTTTCAGCCTGCACTAATGATGACTCTGCAAAACCTCTTACCATGGATAAGAGCGCATCAAGTTTAGTATTAAAAACATTTCCATGTTCAATACCGGACTCAGACAATACCGATGCTTCGTGTATATGACCTGTTCGCAATAATGCAATGACTGCTAATCCGTTTTTCTCAAAACGAGTATGTTCTTGTTCTATTTCAGATAATGCTGCAGCAACTTCTGTAAAACCATTTTTCCCTTTTTTCGTATGTGATCCATTCTGAGCTTTGTCTGCAATTACTTTACCGCTGATTATTGCTTCCTGCAAACGTTTGCCGTGCTGCCGATAATTACTTTCTGCTGTTGATATATAATCATGTTTGGATATATTTTCTTTTTCCGCTGCATGAAATATCCGTTCAAGACTTAACGCTTGTTCTAATTTGTATGTTTCTATTGTTGTAACAATTTCCACTAATGGTAAATACCCCTCTGAAATTTCTTCCATTTTAAAACCGATTTCTTTCAGTTTGAGAAGTCCGAATGCTGCTGTCCCGATAAATATACAGATTAATATAATACTGGTGCCGAGTATTTTTTTCCCGACACTGACATATGCTTCTTTCTTATTTTTCTTATTATTAAAAAAACGGAATGGGTTATTTTTATTGTTCATGTGTTTCTCCTCAGATTCAATTGTTATACTGTCAAATGCCATTACAGCAGTATGACATTTACCCCCCTGACACGCATGATAATTCCATTTCCGGCAATGATATACTTCTATCATTGGTATAGTATTTTTATGATACTCTAACCGGGTTTGAGGAGACGCGCAGCAGCAATCACATACGATTGGAAAATGCATATCAACAATGATGGTGCACGACATCTTTTCATCTGCATACTCATTATCCCTTCTTCTTTAAATATTCTATATATACTATCGTATATTTGCATCACGTATATCACATCGTGCAGCAGTAATTACAGCAGAGTTCATCCGAATACTATTTTTCCTGCTGCAGCACTGTTAAAGAATAAAAATGCTACGTGAATATAAAAACATCGAAAATAAAATCTCCTCATTCCGATATTTTACTTATGAAACATATTGCAACACCTGTACCATTAATAATACTATTTGTTGAAATCTCATAAATGCTATTATAACCAGCAATTAGAATAAATGTAAATGGAATGGTTTTTTATTGATTATCATATCAGTAATTATTGCTATCAAAATGATATGATGTAAATAGAAAAATGTGTCTATGAACCGTTAATTCACGATATAAGAATAAACTGGAACGATTATCATTATGATAAAGTGCTATTCTGTTATATTATTCTCTTTGATCTTTCGATAAAGCGTTGCAATACCAATATTGAGCATTTTTGCGGCAACTTCTTTGTTCCAATTAACTCGACGTAAAACCGAACGAATGTGCTCTAATTCAATCTGCTTGAGTGTTTTAACTTTTTTATCAACAGCAGCGGCTTTTACTATCGGCGGTAAATCCTGAACGGTAATGGTATTATTATCACATACGGTGATTGCATATTCTATTGCATTTTCCAGTTCGCGGATATTTCCGGGCCATGGATATACCGTCATACGCTCAATTGCTTCATGCCGTATTTTTATTTCCCGCTGCTCTTGTGTATGTTTATCAATTAAATGACGTACCAACAACGGGATATCATCAGTTCGCTCACGTAACGGCGGAATATGCAATGATATAACATTCAAACGATAATATAAATCATCACGGAATCGTTTCGCCGCAACTTCTTCATCAAGTCTTTTATTGGTAGCTGCAATAATGGCAACATCAACTTTAATTGATTGATTATCGCCAATACGACGGATTTCATTTTCCTGTAATACCCGTAAGAATTTTACCTGAACATCAGTCGGTATTTCAGCAATCTCGTCAAGAAAAAGCGTTCCGGTATGTGCACTCTC
>CAZBCL010000033.1:0-18632 GCA_964490645.1 uncultured Spirochaetia bacterium | reverse complement strand
ATGACCATGACCATGACCATGACCATGACCATGACCATGACCATGACCACGACCATGACCATGACCACGACCATGACCATGACCATGACCACGACCACGACCACGACCATACAGGGAAGCCCGGAAGTCCGAATACGATTATACAATCGCATTTATCGGATATGGAAAAAATTCGACAAAGCGCTCAAAAAAAAGGACGCAGCACGTTATGGGAAATTATCGCACTTGCATTCGGTACCAGTATAGCTCCGTGCTGGGATGAAATGATAATCCTCGGTGTTGGTATGGCAATGGGTCAAGTCATGAAAGCATTAATTTTGATAATTGCTTTTAACGGCGGGATGGCGGTTATCCTAATGGCAATTGGTGCACTTTTAGTAGTTGGTAAAAAAATCACGCTTGATAAAATTGAACCGCAGCCATGGGTATACATTTGGATTTTCCGTATACGTCTTATCGGTGCAATTATCGTTTCGATCTTTGGTATTTTGTATCTTATGCAGGGTGTTAGTGGTTACAGCAGCAGTTTTATACAACTGTAAAGCGAGGAGCGCACAATCATTCACATTATATTAAAAGTTATTTCAGGCGCTGTTTTTGTAGGAATAACCATTATTGCGTTGTATGTGTTTATCCGTTTGAAAGGGCAAAAGTAGTAATGCCGGCATGTATAGAGCTTTTCTCTATTTTTTATTAATTAATTTAATGAAAAGTGAAACGTTATACAGTGGTTTTTAGGATTATAAAAATACGTTCGGTTATGCGTTTTCATTTTTTCGTTGTAAATTTTTGTACATATCCATTGTTTTACTGACGTCAGTATAATGATTATTAATCATAAACCCGAATATAGTACATGCTGCGTGAAGTCTTTTAATTAGAGTAGAACGATTTCGCCACTGTGTGTAATCAAGAAGTTTTACAGGTTTCTTGCGCATTAGTATGCTATCTTCTGTTTATATAAAACTGCAAACAGTGCCTGTTCATGTATACATTGCTTCTATGTGTTTTCTAAATATACCGAATACTTTAAACTTACTGATTGTCTTTTTTATTCAAAATCTTTTTGACTTTTTTTGAAAACTTTGATTTATCGTCATCAGACATGTTGTCATACTGTTTCTGAGAGGTATTTCCAATATTTTTTAATTGGTTCAGATTGATTTTTTGTTTACCGCAGGAAATGCAAAACAAGCCGGTGATGAGTAGTGTCATACAAAAAATAATAAGTATTTTTTTCATGTAATAAGGTCTCCTTGATTTTTTAAAAGTATATACTCATTTATATTATTGACAAGCATTATTCCTTATCGGAACTGAGAATAATAGTAATTCATTTTTACGCGTATATATAAATAAATATAGGGCGATGATATTCGGAAAACAAATAATCTATACTATATGTTATTTAATTAATATACGGCAGCATGCGGCTGAATGTATCAATATCCGCAAATACTCAATGTATACCATCAATAATACTCGATTTGAAGGTCTATACATTCTATGTACGGTATAAACACTAAGGCACGGAAAAATAGTTTTACTAAGTGTAAATAAACACTTGACAACCTTACGCCTGTTTAGTATATATAGGTGTAGTTTTAATTAATAAGAATTAAATGAAAATTAAAATTGCTGAAATAGGATGGGTATGATAGTATGGATTTGAAAATAATTCCTCCTGTCATATTTTGAAAGAAAATATTGTTAATAGTTTTAACATGCGAATAAAAAAGTCAGGAGGCTGATAATGGCTGAAGCAATTAAAGAAAAGGAGCTTTTTGTTATCAATACTAAAGGAAGCGGTAAAAAAAACGATTCAATTAATCCGGAAAAGAAACGTGCGCTTGAAGCAGCAACATTACAGATAGAAAAACAATTCGGAAAAGGTTCAATCTATCGTCTTGGCGATCCGAAAGCCCATAAGGAGATTGAGTCAATACCAACAGGTGCATTGTCATTAGATATAGCGCTTGGTATTGGTGGTGTACCACGAGGTCGCGTTATTGAAGTATATGGACCTGAATCATCGGGTAAAACAACATTGACATTATCTATCGTTGCGCAAGCACAGAAATTAGGGGGGATTGCGGCATTCATTGATGCAGAGCATGCAATGGATCCGGTGTATTCACGCAAGCTTGGTGTTGATGTTGATAATTTATTAGTGAGTCAACCGGATAGCGGTGAAGAAGCACTTGAAATTGCTGAAGCATTGGTGCGGTCAAATGCGATTGATATTTTAGTTATTGATTCAGTTGCCGCATTGGTGCCGAAAGCTGAAATTGATCGTGAGATGGGTGAACCGACAATGGGAGTTCAAGCGCGTCTTATGAGCCAGGCATTACGTAAGTTAACCGGCACTATCAGTAAATCACGAACATGCGTTATTTTTATTAATCAAATTCGTATGAAAATAGGTGTTATGTTTGGTAATCCGGAAACAACAACAGGCGGAAATGCATTAAAGTTTTACAGTTCGGTACGGCTTGATATCCGCCGGATTGAATCATTAAAAAAAGGCGATGAGATATACGGGACACGGGTTAAAGTGAAAGTGGTAAAAAACAAAGTTGCCCCGCCGTTTAAGATCGCTGAATTTGAAATTCATTTTTCAAAAGGAATTTCTAAAGAAAGCTGTCTGCTTGATATCGCATTGAAAGAAGGCATTATCTCACGTGCCGGGACATGGTTTAGTTATGGAGCCGAACGTATTGGTCAGGGGCGTGCCAATGCCATAGCATTTCTTGAAGAGCATGCAAAGATTGCCGATGAAATAGAAAAAAAAGCCCGTAAAAACGCTTTTGGCGATACTACGAAAGAAAAAGAATCAGCACCGGAAACAGAAAAATCTGCGGCAGATGATTCTGCCTCATCAAAAAAGAAAGTAAAATAATCAGATAATTATCTGAACTCATACTATCAGTAACTGATAGTACGAAGTACATTATATACCCTCCCGTGCGCCGGAGCATATGCTCCGGCGTATTTTTTTATTATGTAATTGTAAGCGTTGACTTTCGTTGATTGTATGATATGCTTCATACTATGAAATCACTCGCCCATACAATTTTGCTTTATATAATCGGCTTTGCAGTTATTTTCTCATTGCTTTGTGTATTTTTAGTACCATGGTATGCTGTTAATAGAGCAGCCGCATTGTATGCTGATGGTGCGGCGGGTTTTGAAGAAGATTATTTTACTTCCATGCAAAAATTAATGTTCATTATCGCTGCCGCTCAATTACTGCTTGGCGGATTAATTGGTTTTATTATTACCGGAATGGTTGTTCGTCCGATTAAAGAATTAGTTCATGCTACTGATGCTTTGATACAAGGGACAACGAATGATCTCCCGCTTACTGAACGTCAGGATGATCTTGGACATCTTGCAGTAAACTTTGGATTATTGCTCAGGGAAGTTACCATTGATAGGAACATCCTTGAAACGGTATACAAAAATAATATGGAAAAGTATCGAATTGCATTTTGGGATGATCTGACAAAAACCGTTATCGAATCGCATTTCAAAACACTTTTGGAAGATGAAATAGTACGCTGTGTGCGATATTCACGCCCGTTTAGTCTATTACAGCTGCATATTGATAAAATCGAAGAAATAGCAGCAACTCATCCGCAGGAAGATATTAATGAAATATTACAAAGAGTCGGACAATTGCTTATCCGTATGCTTCGTGATGTTGATATTGTCGGGCGATTTTCCGATTATGATTTTATCTGTTTACTTCCGGAAACATTGCTTACCGGGTGTGAAGTTGTTGGTAATAGAATTATCGAAAACGCTGAAACATTAAATATTTTATCGGTGCAGGGGCATTCGGTTCAAATATCATTAAGTATTGGGATTGCACAGTTTCCGCGTAACGGAAAATCTATCGATATATTACTAACTGAAATCAAGAAAGCTACTGATCAGGCAATACATTTAGGCGGCAACAAAGTTATATTTTCAGCATAGCATGAGAATATACTATGCACGTTACCGCACTATATCTCTGTATAATATACATTGTTATTCTGACCGATATGGTTATTTCTGTATTCGCGATGCAACGGATGCAGCATGTGCATGTAATCCTTCAATTTCAGCTAAACGGATAATATCAGGAGCGGAACGTTTCAATGCGTTATGTGAAAACTGTATAACACTGCTTGTTTTAATAAAATCATTAACAGTAAGCCCGCTGAAAAATCGAGCTGTACTATTGGTCGGTAATACATGCGAAGGTCCGGCAAAATAATCGCCAACGGCGACCGGAGTCATAGGACCGACAAAAATTGCGCCGGCATTGGTTATCATTTTCAGGACAGATTGATTATCATGCGTCATGATCTGTAAATGTTCAGGTGCGAGTGTATTACTGACTGCAATTGCTTCTTTCATTGAAGTTGTTTTAATGAGGAAACAAAACTTATCAAACATTTCCTGAATCTGGCGCGAGCGTTTCATGTTCGGGAGTTGTGTTTGTATTGCTGCCGTAACTGCGTTTAATAATCGCGCTGATGGGGTAACGAGTATTGCTGAGCCGGGGTAATGTTCTGCTTGTGAAAAGAGATCAAGGGCAATACTATCAGGGTTGGCATGATGGTCAGCAATAATAAGCACTTCTGACGGACCGGCAAAGAAATCAATATCAACGTGTCCGAATACTGAACGTTTGGCAAGACTGACGAAGATATTTCCCGGACCAATAATTTTATTAACCGGCTGAATGGTGGCAGTTCCGTACGCCAGTGCACCGACCGCTTGAACGCCGCCAACCTTATATATTTCATCAACATTGCAGAGCGATGCGGCAGCGAGTAATGTCGGATGTATGGTGCCGTCTTTTCGTGGTGGTGATACCATAACAATACGTTTAACACCGGCAGTACGAGCCGGAATGGTATTCATAAGAACAGTGCTTACAAGTGGGGTTTCACCGCCAATGCCGCCGGGAATATATGCACCGACTGATTCAATAGGTCGGACATTCAGTGCACAGCGTATACCGTTATGTGATAATGCTCCGGGGGGGGTATAACGAATATGTTTTTGAAATCGTTCAATATTTTTAATAACACGCCGTATTGTTGCAATAATCGGTTTGGGAGTAATCCGCAGTGCATGAGAAAGTTCCCGTGATGATACACGCAGTGTTTTTGTTGTTAGGCGAGCATTATCAAGAACATGATTATAATGCATAAGTGCTCGATCACCGCGGCGGCGAATATCAGATAGGATATGATCAACTACTTGCGGCGGGGTGAGGGGTTTGCCGAAAAGGGATTTTGTTTTTTCGCGGGATTGCTTGGAAACAGCACCGTCACTGATGCTGCTGTTTTTTTGAATACATGCGATAACGTTTTGTATTGACGTTTTTTTTGTTTCAAATATTTTCATATGATATTCCTTTAGAATAGTATTCTAATGTGAAAAACAGCACTGTCAATAACGGTATGTATATTCTATTCGTATTCGGTTTCTTTGCGCCGGTTAAACATATAATTACTGCCGCGTTTCTCTTTTACTTTTCGTTTTACTTCAGATGCAAGCATAGATATTTGTCCGTAATGGTTGATTTCAATATGTTTGTTGGTAATAACTGCAATAGAAAGTGTCATTATTGAGAACTTAACAATTGTGCCATCACGATTTGGTGCGAAAAAATACCCCTGTTCAAGAACTTTGCCGTCATAGAGTCTGATAATTTCGTAGTCAAAACGTTTAATAATATGTTCGCAAATATTTTCAGGATGATCGGAAAAGGTGAGAATAACGAAATCATCGCCGCCGATATGCGCAATAAAATCTTCTTTCGTTCCGTATTTATTAACCTCAGATTTTATAATATCCGCTAACAGTAATAATGCGGCATCGCCGCGTTCGTATCCGTAATAATCGTTAAAGGCTTTGAAAAAATCAAGATCACAATAAAGAACGGCAAAGGGTTTTGCACGATGTATTGCTGCACGTAATTTTTTTTCAAGTAATCGGCTTCCCGGTAAACCACTCAGGGGGCTTGCGTTTAATGCTTCAGTACGCATCTTTCTTAAACGATATGCCATCGTATTTAGTTTTCGTGCGAGAAATCCAAACTCATCCTTCCGATCGATATGAATGCCTTCATGCAATACGCCACGTCCGATATTTCGTACAAAGGTTACAATTTTAGCGAGTGGGCGTAAGCTGTTTTGTACAATAATGGTAATAGCAAAGAAACTCAGTAAAAACAATACCGCAGAGAGTAACAGCGCACGACGAATAAGAAATTGCGAAAACGCAGTATATTCATGCTGCGATACCGTAAAGGTAATGGCGGCAATAATATTATGCGGTTGCTGAACGGTGCCGCGGTAAAATGCAATAATCATACGGTGATACTTCGGCGCATTATGCGGATGTACCGGATAGGCAATCTGATTTTTCGTAAGCGGGATAATGCCGGGGCGTTCAAATTGAAATATTGTGCCGATCAGATTTGTTTGGACCGATGCAAGAACATGACCATGTCGATTAAGAAGAGTGATATTTTTAAACTGTGTAATATCTGATAAATGTGTCATAAAACTTTGTATTTCATGCTGATTGATAAGGGATTTAATTGAAGTGGTGTCATCATGTGTTGTTTTAATGTACTGAGAAAACTGAGCAGCAAGCTGCATGCTTTCTTGTTTGAGTTTATTGGTATAGTAACGACGATTAACAAGAATGATGAATGAAATAAACGTTACCAGTACAACCAATAGAATAAATGAGAATAATAGAATTAGTCGTAATTGAATAGGAAACTTGAGGTCATCATGCCGCGCTCCGAGTTCTCGCCGCTGTGTTTCCGATAGTTTTGAGATAACATCAACAAAACTCTCAGCGGGGGAAATAATATTTTTATGGTGCTTGCGTGTCTGTTTTGATGAGTGGGGGGTGGATGATTGTGTATGATTATGCGATGTTTTTTTTATGTTTTTTGTCATGATATTGTACAATTATAGTGGGGTATATTTATTTAAAGAGTTGTTTAAACGCTTTTTTCGTTTCGTTGTTCGCCGGTTTCGGTGAAGGCTTTTTTGTATTTGGTTTATAATAATCACAAAAGTTTTCTCTTTCTTTATCATGTACCGGTTCGATATCCGGCAATATACATTGTTGCAAACGATGTATGTCATAGGACGTGCAATTTTTACAGCTGCGAAGCGGTCGTTTACATCCGGGGCAGAGGCTCCGCCGTGTAACGGGTAGTTCATCCGAATATGTTGCACATGCCCAACAATATACAGCCATGAGTTTACCTTTCAGCCGTACTATACTAATAATCAAAATTCATGCAAGAATAAAATGAATATTATTTTTAAGAGTGCGCCTTATTTTGATGTTTTACGTATTGCAAATGTTCACATTCTCCGCTAGTATCGTCCCGCGTATGAAATACTTTCGTTATATAGTTATATTTACCGGTATTGCAGGTATACTTATTGTATCTGGCTGCGGCGGATCTGTGCATCAGGCATCGTCAAAGGATATAGCTCAAATTCAATCATTGCCGCGTATTGACGCGTATTATGAAATTTCAGGTGCTGAAACGGAGATCGGACCGCCGGAAATTGATTTTAAAGACAATGGAATACTTGTCATAAGCTGGCAAACTCGTGATCCGGTTATTGATTCAGGATTGCAGCTTGGCGTCATTCTTTCCAATGAATGTATGGAACGCCCATATTTTAATACTACGGTTGCGGTTGATACAACGGGTCGAATGCATTCGGTTGTTATTACGCTTGATGAGTATCTGCGTACAATAAAGGGTATTTCATTTTCAGGATTAATTGCATTTCAGTATTATGCGGTGAGTAAAGATACCTGCCGCTCTATTCAATCACCGGTGTATCGCCTCGGGTTTTTACGTGAAAAATTACCGCAGCAAGATGGCATGATATATATACGTCGTCCGGTGATATCTGAAGGGCCGTTAGTATGCAATGTAACCGCAACCAATGCTGTTTTATTTTGGCGGACTGATATGGTAACAACCGGTGCACTGCAGGTTGGTGAGCGGTTGTTTGATGATACGGTATTAACCAATCAGCATAGTGTTATGTTGAATGGGCTGAAACCGGAAACGGAGTATGTTTATTGCATTCGTTCGCGTAGTGATGCGGAAACGATGGTTCATGAAATATGGTATCATTTTAAAACTCCGCCGTATGAAGGCAAGCGAAGCAGTTTTTCATTTGCCGTATGTTCTGATTCGGAAGTAGGTTTATATCGTTCAGGTTCTCTCGGGAATGTTAATCACACCTCGGTGTTGACCTCATTAATGAATGATGCGATGAACCGGAATGCGGCATTGGTGCTTTTTCCCGGAAATATGATTATCGGCAATACTTCTTTATCCGAACAGGTGTTGATGGAATATCGTATGTGGAAGCAGAAAATTCAAGGGGCATGGCATTTCATCCCGTTTTATTCGGGAATGGGAAACAATGAAGCACGGGTATATGAGGAGCAGGTTATTACGTATAATCGGTTTACCCTGCCGCAGGGCGGGTATGAAGAGCGAAGAGACTATACCCTTCACTTCCCGCGTCATGATCGTATGACCCCTGAACAATTATTCAGCAGCGAATTTGTTAATCCGGGGAATGGTCCGGATACTGAAGAGCAATTTAAAGACCATCCGTTTTATGAAAATACCTATAGTTTTAATTACGGGGATAGTCATTTTATTATGCTGAATAATAATTGGTGTACCGTTTCGGACCCTTCCGGTTCACCATTGACGGAATTTGGTTTTCAGGGAATGTTTCCTGACGCTGTTATGCAATGGCTGGAGGAAGATTTAGCATATGCACAGATGAAAGGAATAAAACATATTTTTGTATTCTATTCAGAACCTGCTTTCCCCAATGCGGGGCAGGTATCTGCCGGTATGTATTATGACGGGACTATGTCATTTGGAAAAAACAGCAATTCATTTCCAACGGATTCTCAAACATATCGAGAATTGCGAAATACGTTCTGGAAGCTTTTATGTGAGAATTCGGTCTGTATGGCTTTTAGCGGACATGAACATTGTTATCATCGAACATTGATTGATGCAGAGCTGTTTTCCCCTTTTTATCATTCAATTACGCAGCTTGTCGTTGGTACTGCCGGGGCGCCGTTTGAATCAATGCGAAACTATACCCGAAGAGGGTTAAAAATTCCCTGGCAGCATGTTGGCTCCGGAGTATATGAAAAAAGTAAAGTTGAGTTTTTCAGTATCAATCGAGGATATGCTCTTATCCATGTTGATGGGAATAGGGTTTCCGGAGAATATATTAATCAAGATGGGCAGGTCATTGATACATTTAAAATAAAATAAAAAAAGGTTGTATTAATTTTTCTTTGTGATATATACATAGGTAGTATTATGAAGCAAAGAATTAATATATATACAATGACGCTGATACAACACAATGTTACAGAGCAGTGGTACTGGCAATAGGGTTGCCACTGTTATACAATGCGTATACTCTGCGCCGTGGTGACCCTTATATGACAGAGAAGAACGGGCACCGCGGTTTATTATTGTACAGATAAGCCGTGCGAATGCATGGCTTTTTCGGTTTTAAATGACCGAAGAAAATATAGGAGAATAATAATGAAATGTTATCCCTCACGGGAAGAATTCCGATTACGTGCACAAGGAGCAATGGTTGTTCCGGTGTATACGGAAATGATGGCTGATTTAGATACCCCGGTTTCTGCATTTATGAAATTGCGGCGGGGGAAATACTCGTATTTATTAGAATCAATTGAAGGCGGCGATAGAATCGGGCGGTATAGCTTTTTAGGGCGTGATCCGTCTGTGATTATTAAATCAAAAGGCAGGGAATCGCAGGTTATCAGAGACGGGCATGTAGAAACAATTAACGATATTCCGCCCATGACCGTTTTAAAAAATGAATTGTATAAGCATACCGCAGCAGCTATTGAAGGGCTGCCGCCATTTATCGGCGGGGCGGTCGGATACATGAGCTATGATGCAGTTCGGTATTTTGAGGCATTGCCTGATAATAATCCTGATGATCTGAATATGCCTGATTTGCTGTATATCCTGACAGATACTATTGTCATTTTTGATAATGTAACGCATAAAATGACTATCGTATATAATACACGATGCAATCCTGATGAAAATCTTGATTTAGTGTATGATCGTGCAGTTGGTATTATTGCACAGGTAAAGACTGATCTTGATCATCCGATTTCCGAGGAAATGTATTCACATCATAATCCGCTTTTAAAGGGAGAAATAACTTCGTCATTTACACAGCAAGAGTATGAAGATACAGTAAAAAAATGTAAACAATACATTATTGATGGTGATATTCTGCAATGTGTTATTGCACAGCGAATGGAAGCTCCGTTTCATGGTGATGCATTTGATCTGTATCGTTCATTACGTGTTATTAATCCGTCTCCATATATGTTTTATCTTCAGTATGATGATGTAACATTGGTTGGTTCATCGCCGGAAATTCACGCCCGATTAATGGGTGATACGGTAACAATACGTCCCATTGCGGGGACTCGCCCACGGGGGAAAACTCCGGAAGAAGATCTGCAGATGGAAAAAGAATTGCTCGCGGATGAGAAGGAAAAAGCCGAACATTTGCAATTGGTTGATTTAGCGCGAAACGATATTGGCAGAGTATGCGAATATGGGACGGTAACGGTTAATGAATATATGAGTATTGAACGTTATTCACATGTAATGCATATTGTGTCAAATGCTGTCGGCAGAATTATTAAAGGGAAAGATGCATTTGATTTAATCGCTGCGACATTTCCTGCCGGGACCGTTTCGGGAGCACCGAAAGTTCGTGCAATGGAAATTATTGATGAACTTGAACCGACACGACGCGGTTCATATGCGGGATTAGTCGGTTACTTTTCATTTAACGGTAACTTTGATTCATGTATAACAATCCGAACAATGCTGGTAAAAAACGGGAAAGTATATGTTCAAGCCGGTGCCGGGATTGTTGCTGATTCCGTTCCTGAAACAGAGTATAAGGAGACGATGAATAAAGCACGCGGATTGTTAAATGCAATTACTGCCAAGCGGGGAGGAATTGAATGATTCTTATTATAGATAATTATGATTCATTTACATATAATTTAGTCCAGTATTTTGGTGAATTGGGGGCGGAGGTCTGTGTTTTTCGTAATGATGCAATTTTGCCGGAGGACGTTGAATCGCACAAACCGGATTATCTTGTTATTTCCCCCGGTCCCTGTACACCGAAAGAAGCAGGAAACTCTGTGGCGATTATACAGCATATGGCTGGCAAAGTGCCGATCCTTGGTGTTTGTTTAGGACATCAATGTATTGCTGAAGCATTCGGCGGAAATATTATTCATGCGCATCATATTATGCACGGTAAAACAGATGCGATTACTCATGACAGCAAGGGGGTTTTTAGTGCACTGCCGAATCCGCTTACTGCAACACGGTATCATTCGCTTGCCGTTGATAAAGAGTCACTTCCTGCTGAATTGTTGATTAGTGCGTATGCATCAGATGGAGAAATTATGGGTTTGCGTCATAAAACATTAGCCATTGAATCAGTTCAGTTTCATCCTGAATCAATCGCAACGCCGGAAGGTAAAAAACTCCTGAATAATTTTATCCGCCGCAGCACGAGCGGATCATTCATGTCTATGAAAGATGCACTCAATCGTGTCGTAACCGGTGGACATTTAACCGAACGTGAAATGCGTGATGTTATGATGACTATTATGGAAGGTGAAGCAACGAACGCACAAATTGCCGGTTTACTGGTTGGACTTCGTATGAAAGGTGAAACAGTTGATGAATTAACCGGTGCGGTAACGGTTATGCGGGAAAAAGCGTTTCATGTTGCGAAACCGTCCGGAAAACGGGTTGTTGATACCTGTGGAACCGGCGGGGATGGTGCGCATACATTTAATATTTCAACTGCTGCTGCATTTATTGCTGCGGGTGCCGGTGTTATTGTTGCCAAACATGGCAACCGTGCGGTTTCGAGTCAATGCGGCAGTGCTGATGTGCTTCGTGAACTTGGCGTTAATATTACCATGCCGCCTGAATCGCTTGCTGAATGTCTTGAACAAAACGGTATTGCATTTTTATTTGCGCCGCTCATGCATAGTGCAATGAAATATGCAATTGGTCCGCGGCGCGAGATTGCCGTCAGATCAATTTTTAATATGATTGGTCCTCTGATTAATCCTGCTCAGGCTGACGCACAGGTCATGGGGGTTTTTCATGAAGGATTAACGGAGACCATGGCTGAAGTCTTTAACCGGCTTGGATTACAACAGGGGATGATTGTGCACGGACATGACGGTCTTGATGAAATAACATTGACCACGACAACAAAGATTACGGAACTTAAAAACGGGCACATTAATACGTATGTCTTTGATCCGCGGGAGTATGGTTTTTCCTTTTGCCGGTCTGATGATATCAGTGGCGGCAGTATTGCTGAGAATGCGGAGTATATACGCCATATCATCAGTGAGATACATGAAAATGACCCGCGCCAGGAAATTGCGACGATCAATGCTGCTGCTGCAATTATTGTAAGCGGTAATGCAGAGAATTGGATTGACGCATTGTTTGCTGCGCGGCATTCAATTGATTCCGGAGCGGCATTGGAAAAACTGCATAATTTAATCTCGTATACCGCACGGTGTATATAGCAGTATGAATGCACACGAAAACATACTTTTAAAAATACTTACAGTAAAGCATACTGAAATTGCACATGCACGAGCATTAGTTCCGATTGCGGCATTGAAAGCACGCCTTAAGGACGCTCCGCCGGTGAAAAATTTTCGTACTGCTCTTGCATCTCCCGATACGATTAATATTATTGCGGAAATCAAACATAAATCTCCTTCAAAAGGAATAATTCGTTCGCCGTTTGATCCGCATGCGATATATTCTGCATATGAAAAGAATGGTGCTGCAGCGGTTTCCGTTTTAACTGACGAGTCATTTTTTGGCGGTTCACTTCAGTATCTGAGTGCATTAAGCAGGAATGCACAACTCCCGCTTCTGCGGAAAGATTTTATTATTGATGAATATCAAATTTATGAAGCCCGTGCTCATGGCGCTGATGCGGTTCTTTTAATTGCCGGTGCATTAGATAGCGATGCATTACGCCGATTATATACGTTAACATATGCTTTAGCAATGACGGCGTTGGTGGAAGTGCATAATCAAGAAGAATTAGATAAAGCACTTGCACTTAATCCTGAAATCATCGGTATTAATAATCGTGATTTAACAACGTTTAATGTATCGCTTGAAACAACTATTCTCCTTGAAAAAAGCATTCCCGCTGATACTGTTGTCGTCAGTGAATCAGGAATATCGACGCATGCTGATATCATTCGGCTGCGGCAACATGCAGTACATGCTTTTTTAATCGGCGAACAGTTTATGCGTGCTGATGATATCGGCAGTGTATTGCGTATGATGCGAGGTGAACAATGATACGCGTGAAAATATGCGGTCTGACCAATACGAATGATGCATTGGCGGCACAACAGGCACATGCTGATTTTCTCGGATTTATTTTTTCAGAAAGTGCGCGGCAGATAACCTTAGACCGTGCATCGTCAATTGTACAACATATACCGCCGCATTGTGAGCGGGTTGGTGTTTTTGTCAATGAATCAAAAGATTTCATCAGTGAAGCAATTGATGCGGCACATCTAACGCTTGTTCAATTACATGGTGATGAATCACCGGAATTTTGTTATCGTCTTTCACGTCCGGTTATAAAAGCATTTCGCATTTCTGATGAACAGAGTATCGAGCGTATCAATGAATATGATATCCCGTATATTCTGCTTGATACGTATGTTCGCGGAAAAATTGGCGGCACCGGAAAAGTGTTTAATTGGGATTTAGCAAAACAGGCACAACAACGCTTTCCGACTATTCGTTTTTTTATTGCCGGTGGTTTGAATATTGATAATGTGGCAGATTGTATTGACACGATTCAGCCATTTTGTGTTGACACCAGCAGCGGTGTTGAAAAAGAACCGGGCAGAAAAAATCATGCCCGGCTGCGTGAGTTTATAGAAAAGGTGCATAGCTATGAAGTTTCCTGATACATATGGCAAGTATGGGCAATTCGGCGGAAAATTTGTTCCGGAAATGATAATGCCGGCGCTGCAGGAATTGGAGCGTGCATATATCCGCTTAAAAAATGATGCTGATTTTCGTGCTGATATGGATTTCTATTTTAAGGAATATATCGGACGTCCGAATCCATTGTATTTTGCACAACACCTAACCAAGGAATACGGCGGCGCGAAAATATATCTCAAGCGCGAAGATTTGAATCATACGGGAGCACATAAAATAAATAATACTGTCGGGCAGATTCTTATTGCGATTAATATGAAAAAAACACGTATTATTGCAGAAACCGGCGCCGGACAGCATGGGGTTGCAACCGCAACGGTATGTGCACTTTTTGGGATGCCGTGTATTGTTTATATGGGTAGTGAAGATATTCACCGACAGGAATTAAACGTTTTCCGTATGCGATTAATGGGCGCTGAAGTCCGAGAGGTAAAATCCGGCAGTAAAACCCTTAAGGATGCAGTCAATGAAGCTATTCGTGATTGGGTAACCAATATACAAACAACACATTATATTTTTGGCTCAGCAGTAGGACCGCATCCGTATCCATTGATCGTTCGTGATTTTCAATCAGTCATAGGAAATGAGACGAAAAAACAAATATTGGAGAAAGAAGGGAAACTGCCTGATGCTGTTGTAGCATGTGTTGGCGGCGGATCAAATTCGATCGGAATATTTCATACATTTATTGAAAATGCGGCAGTACGTTTAATTGGCGTTGAAGCCGGCGGTGAGGGGATACAAACCGGAAAACATGCCGCTCCGCTTTCTGCCGGAACACTTGGTGTTTTTCATGGTTCAAAAAGTTATATTATGCAGGATGAAAACGGTCAGATTCTTCCGACACATTCAATTTCTGCCGGGTTGGATTATCCGGGCATTGGTCCCGAACATGCGTGGCTGCGCGATACGAAGCGTGCTGAATATGTTTCGGTAACTGATGAAGAAGCACTGGAAGCGTTTATTGATCTTTCTCGTATGGAAGGAATTATTCCCGCACTGGAAAGCGCGCATGCGCTTGCGTATGCAAAAAAACTGGCGCCGACGATGGGAAAGAATAAAAACATGGTCGTATGTCTTTCTGGTCGTGGTGATAAAGATGCGCCGCAGGCTGCTCAGATATTAGCAGGGAAAGTTTAGAATAACAGCTTTTTAATTTTTAATACGGAATAATCGGGCTGCTTGTAAAATGGCAATGAGTAATGCGTTGTTTTAATGAAACCAATAATCCGGTATTCATTGCCTTCCGGAACAATGTCCGTTTCAAAAACGCTTCGCAGTGAAACAGTTTGATTTTCCGAAGTTATTTCATAGGTTACCAGCACATACAGGTAATAAATAATATCGTCACTGTGCAATGATTCTGCATTTCTATTCCAATAGATGTTTTTTGTTGCTTCAAAATTTTTCATAATTTGATATTCAGTTATTGTAATATCAGTCTCATGGGTGTTGAAAAGAGAAGAAATATTATGTCCTGTCCAGAGCGCCAGATGTTGTTTAAATACTGAAAAGTTCGTTTTATAGCTATTGGCACTGTCACTGATTGTTTTCGTATCAATGGTATGAATGGATATCATACGGGAAAGATGCGCTTGGATTTCATGACGGTTCTCATGCTGCAGAGCAGCAAGAAACGATTGTGTTGTGGTGTATATATCAGAAGCATTGATATGGTGAAAGGAAAACGGTATTGCAGATAAATTATCAGCGGAACGTAATGGATTGACGATAAGTATGCTGCCGATAAGCACAAGTATAACACTGCAGTATATTTTTATATGCTTCATATAATAACCTAATGGTAGTAGTTATAAATATGTGCTGAAAAATATAAAATGGCAAGTAGCAGCTGTAAAAAAAATAGTGTATTATTTTGACCGACAGGGATGATTGCGAATGAGAAAACGGAGCGGTAATTCTTTTCCTGCCTGAATACCAATGCGTCCGGTAACATTAATCATAGTGTTCGGAACAGCAATGTTGCGGTCGCGGATGGTTAATGTGCCTTTTAAAAGGGAGACCGTATTATAGTGTGGTGTGATGCCGAGTGCTTGTGTTAATTTTCCCGGACCATTGGTAAGGTTTTTGTGCACATCAACTGCACGGTGTTGCTGCATGAGGGGGATACCGCGAAAAGGTTCAAGAGCACGAATAAGTACCGCGGCAGGGGTGCCTTCTGCTTCGGTTACAATATTAAAAAGCCAATGATTGCCGTAACAAAAATAAATATACGCATATCCCGGTGCACCGAACATTGGTGCGTTGCGGGTTGTTTTCCCGCGGGCAGCATGGCAGGCGGGATCATGGGCGGGGAGATAGGCTTCCGTTTCAATAATAATGCCACTGAGGACTCCTGCAGGAGTGCTATGACGCAGCTCTTTACCGAGCAGTTTTCGTGCAACAGTTTTTGTTGCACGACGATAGAATGAAACCGGAATGATAGTGCTTCTGCCATGTGCTTTTTTTGAGAGTATGGATATTGCAGACATTGTCGGCACTGTATTCTATATTGTTTTCAGGAGTTTAATTTTTCTTTAACTAAATCAGCAATGAGTTTTCCATCAGCGCGCCCTTTTGTTTTTCCGGTTACAATACCCATAACACTGCCCATATCTTTCATGCTTGCTGCGCCGGTTGTATGAATAGCATCATCAACAATTTTTTTTATTTCATCGATACTCATTTGTTCCGGTAAATATGTTTCAATAGTTTTAAGTTCAGTTTTTTCTTGTTCAGCTTTATCAGTTCGCCCGACGGATTCATATTCGTCTATCGTATCTTTAATCTGTTTAACCATTTTTGTTAAAACGCCGAGAACTTCTTCATCAGTCATTTCAGTTTCCGATTCAAGCGGGCGTTTGTCGGTATCTTTTTTTGACGAACGAAGCTCAATTCTTTTTTTCTGCAACGCCCCTTTAATAAGACGGATTGCCGCCAGTGATTGTTTATCTTTGTTTTTCATTGCAGTTTTCATATCATTAAAAATACGTTCAGCAAGGTTCATGAAATCCTCCAAGTATTCGTTATTGATAGAGCAACATAAAAATTATGTCATGCATACACTGTAACATAGTGCGGTAAAAAAAACAGTATAAAATGTCGATTTTAGGTGAAAAATGAGGGTAAAATTTTTTTATAAAAAAGTGAAAAAAACTATTGACAATAAAGCAATTAATTTGGTATAAGTTGCGTTCTTGTAAAGGTGCTGATGTTTTTGCTACAGGATATACAACGCTTAACGAGTATGGTTATCATCTTGATAGCGGGTAAGAGTGTTAAGTGATGTAAATGTGCATAACTGAAATGAAGGCACACGAAGCGCTGACTAGAACGAGAGTTTAGAGTTAGCGAGGCGTAATTGTGATAGATGCTTGGTCTTTGAAAATTGAATAGAGGTAAGAGAAGCTATAAAGCGTTTAAGTGGTTCCGGAGAGTAAATCAAGTGAGTAATCTATATACTTATAAGTAAGTATGTAGCCAAGGATTGAAAACAAAAGTAAATTTAAATATTTAGCACGGAGAGTTTGATCCTGGCTCAGAACTAACGCTGGCGGCGCGTATTAAGCATGCAAGTCGAACGTGAACGTTCCTTCGGGAACAAGTAAAGTGGCAAACGGGTGAGTAACGCGTGGGTTATCTACCGTTGAGTTGGGGATAACGTCGAGAAATCGGCGCTAATACCGAATAATCTCGTAAGAGGAAAGATGCGTTTGCATCGCTCAATGATGAGCCCGCGTCCTATTAGCTTGTTGGTGGGGTAATGGCCTACCAAGGCGATGATGGGTAGCCGACCTGAGAGGGTGATCGGCCACATCGGGACTGAGACACGGCCCGGACTCCTACGGGAGGCAGCAGCTAAGAATCTTCCGCAATGGGCGAAAGCCTGACGGAGCGACGCCGCGTGGACGATGAAGGCGTTATTGCGTTGTAAAGTCCTGTCAGAGTGGAAGAATAATTAACGAGGAAATACGTTATGATGACGGTACACTCAGAGGAAGCCCCGGCTAATTCCGTGCCAGCAGCCGCGGTAATACGGAAGGGGCAAGCGTTGTTCGGATTTACTGGGCGCAAAGCGCATGCAGGCGGTTCAGTAAGTCCAGTGTGAAATCCTACAGCTTAACTGTAGAACTGCGCTGGATACTGTTGAACTAGAGTCAGGGAGAGGAAAATGGAATTTCTGGTGTAGGAGTGAAATCTGTAGATATCAGAAAGAACACCAGTGGCGAAGGCGATTTTCTGGCCTATGACTGACGCTCAGATGCGAAAGCTAGGGGAGCGAACGGGATTAGATACCCCGGTAGTCCTAGCCGTAAACGTTGTTGACTAGGTGTTGGAAGTATCGACCCTTTTAGTGCCGAAGCTAACGCGATAAGTCAACCGCCTGGGGAGTATGCTCGCAAGAGTGAAACTCAAAGGAATTGACGGGGGCCCGCACAAG
>CAZBCL010000032.1:0-21268 GCA_964490645.1 uncultured Spirochaetia bacterium | reverse complement strand
TCTGTAGTCAATTCGCTCGTTTCTGTTGTGGTTTCGGCTGTATCGGCGGTAATGGTATCAGTATCGGGAGTATTTGATATACTCTCTGTTTCAATATCAGATCCAACCCCGGCGAGTTCATCAGAAGAAAGAGCAATTTCCTCTGATTTTTCTGAATAGTTGTTTTCTTTAAAAAAACTATCTGTCGTTTCGGTTGATTCTTCTATTTTGTCTTTTTTTACGGTATCTATTTCCATTGAATCAGTAATAGATGTCGTTTCAATATCCTTATTATTCGTATTTTGTACAAAAGATGTCTCATTACTTGTAATATTTGTACCATGTAGTACAGAATCTAATTCTGACTGTGATAAAATATTTGAATCATCAACATCATATTCTTCACCTTGATCAGGAGTAATGTCGTCCGGTTCAGCATTTTGATCAATTACATCATTTAACTTTTTATGCTGCTGAGAATCGCTCATTGCAGGGGTATTTTGTAGTTGCGAAGGGGTATCATTGTCGGCGCTTTTTGGAACGGCATTATTTTGTTCATCAATAATAGTATTATCTTCAACATTATGTACAATATTATCTGAAATATTGTCATTTATATCATTGTTGCTTTCAGTATTGTACATATTATCTGTATTTGAATGTATTTTATTGTTTTCAATCACAGAATCAGAATCTTTTTCAATTATCTCCCCATCATTTGATGAGGAGATCTCATCTGCTTGAGAAGTCCGTTCTATGTCTGAATCTGAGGCTGAAAGTGAAAAATCGTCTGAGAAAGTTTCTTCAGCTTCAATACTGTCAATACTTCCCGTTGTCTCCTCTTCAAGATCATTCGCTTCGTCATCAGATATAAGTGTATCAGTCTTATCCGCTTCAGGTGCAGCTTGATAATCATCAGTCATGGGAGGAGGAGGGGGGATAAACATTTCATTATCTGTGGTAATTTCTTCAAGGATTTTTCCCATAGAATTTGAATCAACTTTTAATTCATTTTCATTTTCACTGAAATGATGTGTTTCATTCATGATTATCTCCCGTAACAACATATTGACGAATGCGCTCTATTGTTACTGCACCAATTCCGGTTATCTGTTGTAATTCGTTTACTGAAGAAAATGCGCCGTGATTATTTCGATAATCCATTATTCTTTGAGCCTTTACCTCTCCAATATACGGTATTGATTCTAATTCTTTAATGCCGGCAGTATTAATGTTTACTCGGCGATTCGTTTTTGCTGTTGCAAACGGAATAGTGTAATGAGTGTTATCTTCCAATATCTGATTGAAAGCGGTTACAGCAGCATTTTTGGATAATCCACCGGCTTTTCTTATTAAATCCTTAACAGTGTTTCCGGAGAGCATAGTATATGTTCCCGGATTCTGTACTGCACCATCAAGAGTTACCGTAATATTCTTTTGGTGATAGAGCAAATCATACGCTGTTAACCAATCTCGTATTACCGGCTGTAAGAATACAATTCGCAAGATACTGCCAAGTAATAAGGCACCAATGATAAAAAGCGCAATAATTTTCTGTTCTTTATTTAATATCGGCATTTTTTATAGCATATTTATCAAATAATCATCATTTATTGCAGACAGTTATATAAAAATACACCTGTTTGCATGCTTCATATATAATTTTGTACGTGCAGTGCGGTAATGTCAACAAGTATAACGCATAATCCGGATGGTATACTATCGGTATGTTACAGCATTGTTATCCAATTATTACATAATTGCTGACATACCTCAAATGTCTGATTAAAGAGTACCGGTGTTGTTGTTTGTATTTCAGTAATAGTTTCATTGAAGCAAGACCGGGAAGACGGTTTCATGTGCAGTAAAAAAGTATCGATTTGTTTTTGTTGTAATGCACAATGAAACAAAAAACCATAATTTTTCGTACCGATGCGAAATATCTGATAAGGGTTTGATTCACTGCCGGCAAGGAAGGCAGTGTTTTCGGGTGTATTAAATGTACAATGATTCCATATGAAAGCATAAAAATGATTTGGAATATTCCGTAAACAGGGGTCTTTTTGTTGTGCGGGATAGAGATGCATTTCATGCCAGCCGAATTCGGGAGCCGGGCTACGACGAATTGTTGAACCTGCTATTTCCGCAAGAAGCAATGCTCCGATTCCGATAGTGATTAATGGAATGTTCATGTGAAGTGTTGTATTGAGGAATTGACGTATATCAGGACGGTGTATCGGTGATGCGGGGAAAGGGTATTTTTCGTCAAGTACTGAGAGAAAAACACCGCAATATACAGATACATCAATCGGTAGTTTTTTATGCTCTGATAGAAGGCAGGTATCATACTGTATCCCTGAAGTGATGCAGGTATCTACCAGTACTTCAGGAAAATCAGCTTGGCAACAGTGAATGATTAATACTTTTTTTGCCGTGCGGGCGGATACAAGCTGAATATCTGACATATATTATATTACATTGTTATCGGGGCAATAAAATAGACAAGTAATAATGCAATAATCGAAATAACAGCAATGATACCGAATATATATAACATAATGTTAATTGGAGACATCGGAGGGGTATGGGGCGTCATTGCTGATGAGGGTTGATATGAGTATGGTTGTATTGGTATAGATTTTATTTGTTCTACCAGATACTCAAAACCACTGAATGAATACGGACTTTTACGTTTGTATTCTTCTTCGTTTATGCGTACAAGATGCTGATAATTTTTTTCATGCCAATAACGTAATAATTCACTTCCTAATATTTGATGTACTGCAGCCAGAGGGAGGATGCCGGTATGCACCTGATAGCCAAGGTGATTAAAGAACTCACATAATGCTTCGGCATGATGTCGGCGCGATGTATCAATATCATTGAGCAATTCATCGGTAATTTTTTCAGCGGCATGATTACGATGGTCTACCATACTTGGAGCATTCCATAAATTGTTGATGTATGAAATGGTATTATGTAATACCGGTTTATTATTGTATCCGGCGGCAAACAGTATATAGAGAATAGATGCAAGACCACAGAGAATAACAATTGCCAGAATAATAATTATCCATAACGAGGGATGATGGAATAACGGTATTGGCGGAGCGGCATAAACTGGGCATACTAATAAAAAAATAAGCGCACTATTAAAAAGTAAAGCTGTTATTCTCCGCATAAGTTCCTCCTTGAGTAGGTAAGTGTATGGTGCAATATCATATTCGTCAAGTTACAAATAATGATTTGTTATGTCAAAGTAATAATGAAGTATGCTGTTCGTATAAGAAGTATAGCGTATGCGGTGTGGCGGCAGTACTGTATTTGTTTCATCTTCTATACGGTGAACGATATCATCAAGGCGGAGAAATACGTATCGATATACTTCAAACAAGCACTTAAAATTCCTTGACGAATATACGGATACACTATATTTTACGTCTTACAAAATTTAAAGCCGGAGTGGTGGAATTGGTAGACACCCGGGACTTAAAATCCCGTGAGATCTGATCTCGTAACGGTTCGAGTCCGTTCTCCGGCAAAGGCTATCGTCCCTGATTTATATTGTTGTTGTTAATTGAGCTGAACAGTAACGGTGAAATCAGTATGGTGTATTGTAAAGGTATTGTGCACTATTGGAATCCGTGCTGCAATTGAATTGTGCTTGACTTTTAAGCATCAATACATAATAATGTGCGTTCTAAATAATATCGTATATATGGCATGAAGGAGCGTTTTCAAGAATGATATTCATATACATAGCATTGACAATGTATGCTGTTTTTTGTGTTATCGTTATCCTATTAGTATTGGTAACATCAAGTAAAAGCGGTGATATGGGACTTTTTAGTCTTGGCGGCGGACAGGGCGCCGGTGGTTCGAATACGGTAAATCCTGCAAATCGCCTGACATCAATTTTGGTGGTTGCTTTTTTTATTGTTACATTTGGTTTAGCCATATGGGTATCGAAATCCGGTTATACCTCAGTTATTGAACGAGAGCCCGGTATAACAACTCCTGGTGCAAGTGCACCGGCTGAAGCACCAATTGAAGGTGCCGCAGATACGGCGGGCGGTTCTGTTCCTGCACAAACTCCGGGACCGACACCGACAACCCCATAATTGAATGGTGTGGTACACAAGGCAGATAAAATGCCTATGTATCGTCCGGCATTGACGCACCATAATTAAATAGTGTGATGCTGTATAATGCTATTGTACAGCTGCAACAGGAAATCACGACAACAATAACTGTTATGCTTTATACACCGGGGAGGGATGTGCAGCTCGCATGAAGCGCTTTTATATCATTAACGCAATTATTGTATCGCTTATTTTCATTTTTATTATTCTCGCGCTTAATATTGATATTATTCAATCTTGGTTTTATAAAAAGGGAGATGAATTTCTTGGTAATACCATTCGCAGTGCTCTAACGGTGAATGTTACCAGTATGGATCCTGCTGACAGTGGCAATGCGTATTCGGTTGCCTGCCTATCGAAAATATATGAGCCGTTATTTGAGTATCATTATCTGAAACGTCCTTATGAAATAATCCCTTTGCTTGCTGATGGTATGCCTATTGTCAGTCCGGATCGTTTAACCTATACTATTCGTATTAAACACGGAATATATTTTCAGGATGATCCCTGTTTCACCAATACAGACGGGAAAGGACGTGAAGTAACCGCAGCTGATTTTATTTATTCATGGAAACGAATTGCTGATGTAAAAACCCTATCAACCGGATATTGGATTTTTGAAGATGTTGTTAATATTAAAGGGCTTGATGCATGGCATCGGGCAAGTATTGATTCGCCGGTAACTGATTATGATGCTCTTGTAACAGGTATGCGTGCTCTTGATCGGTATACAATACGTATTACGCTTACGCGCCCGTCGCCACAATTGATTATGGTATTAGCAATGCCGTATTGTGTTGTGGTTCCAAAAGAAGCAGTTTCGTATTATAGTGAAGAATTTGGTGCTCATCCTGTGGGAACCGGTCCGTATATGCTGACGGAATGGGTGCGCAATGCACGGATTATTTTCGATCGTAATCCGAATTATCATCCTGATTATTATCCGACTGAAGGAGAAAGCGGAGATGCTGCAGCAGGATTATTGGATGATGCCGGAAAACGCTTACCGTTTATTGATCGAATTGTCTATACGATTATTAAACAGGATCAGCCGTACTGGTTAAAATTAATGAATGGTGAACTTGATACCGGCGGTATACCAAAAGATAATTATAATGCGGCAATTGATGCTGAAGGTAATTTGCAGAAATATCTCATTGAGAAAGGGATGAAACTGACAATAAGTATTCTT
Organism: uncultured Spirochaetia bacterium; assembly: GCA_964490645.1. GTDB lineage: Bacteria > Spirochaetota > JAHITG01 > CAZBCL01 > CAZBCL01 > CAZBCL01. The sequence goes on along the minus strand of CAZBCL010000032.1, from coordinate 15,955 downwards.
CCTGATATTACCTATATTGCATTTAATATGGATGATGCAACGGTTGGCGGAAATTCTGAAAAGACCCGTGCCCTGCGTCAGGCAATGAGTATAGCGTATAACCGTTCATTATCACTTGATCTTTTTTATAATAATCGCGGGCTGCCTGCAGTTCAGCCGATACCTCCGGGATTAGTCGGTCATATTGAAGGGATTGAAAATCCGTATGTGAACTATGATATTAATGCAGCACGTCAATTACTGATTCATGCCGGTTATGATATCAGTAACGGGATTACCGTAACGTATGATTCCGGCAGTGATGATACAACGGCACGGCAAATGGGAGAATTATTTAAACGAATGATGGCTAACATTGGCATTACTGTTAATATAGTGTTTAATACCTGGCCGCAGTTTATGAATAAAATTCATAACAAAGGGGCACAGATTTTCGGTATTGCCTGGCAGGCGGATTATCCTGACGGGCAGAATTTTCTGCAGCTTTTTTACGGACCGAATTCCTCTCCCGGTCCGAACAGTTCAAATTATGATAACCCTGAATTCAATCAGCTGTATGAGCGTGCCATGACAATGGAAGATTCACCGGCGCGGCAGGGGCTCTATCGAAAAATGGTTATGCTGGTGAATGAAGACTGTCCATGGATATACGGTATTCATCGAATCGGGTATGGATTGCGGTATGATTGGGTGAAAAATTATAAACCGAATCGGTTTAATAATCAGGCAATAAAATATTATCGGATAGATACTGCGCAGCGGAAGCAAAGGATAGGGTACTAATGAGCGCATATATACTAAAACGAATAATCGCGATAATACCGATTACCTTCGGTGTTATGCTTTTTACGTTTTTAATTTTCAATGTTGTCGGCGGAAATCCGGTATATAATATTATCGGGAAAAATGCCTCTCCCGAACAAGTTGCGGCATTTGCCCGACGTTTGGGGTTTGATAAACCGCTCATTTTTAATGTTCATGCAGTGCGCACAAATGCGGTGAAGTATGCATATGCTCGTCAGCATTATACAGTAACGAATAATGCTTCCCCATCACCACGCGATATACAGCATGCTGCATTGCAATTGGAATACTCTGATGTATCAAATATATTACTTCAGGGGTCAGTAGAACTCGGGAAAACCACGCGATATAATTGGCGTTATATCGGTAAGATTTTTGATAGTCAATTTTTTAATCACTTAATAAGTGCGGTAACATTTCATTGGGGAAAATCATTAAAAACGCGGGAACCAATAGGTAAAATGTTTCTCCGTGGTGCCGGTCCGTCACTTGCATATATGGTGCCGGCATTTATACTCAGTGTTTATATTTCTATTTCAATATCATTATTTGTTGCGTATAAACGTGGTACCGCAGCGGATAAAGTAATAGTTTTCCTTTGTGTTATCGGAATGAGTGTTCCGGCTTTAGTTATTATTATTATCGCACAACAATTTTTTGCGTATCAATTACGATGGTTTCCAATTATGGGATATGAATCAGGGATCGGCGGCATCAAGTACTACATTCTCCCTGCATTAATTTATGTAATAACCGCTATCGGGGGAGATATTCGGTTTTTCAGGTCGGTTATTCTTGATGAGACACGTCAAGATTATGTCCGGACTGCAAAAGCGAAAGGCTTACCGGATGATATCATACTATTCAAACATGTATTACGTAATGCAATGATTCCGATTATCACACGATTGGTAATTGTTCTGCCGTTTTTATTTCTTGGTTCATTGCTATTGGAAACCTTTTTCGGTATTCCCGGGCTCGGCGGGAGGCTCGTACAGGCGATTTTTAACAGTGATTTTCCGGTTATCAAGGCGTTTGTTTTTTTTGATTCAATGCTGTATATCGTGTTTAATTTAATATCGGATATTTTATATACCGTAGTTGATCCACGAGTAAGGTTGGCGGGATAATGCGTTCATTGTATACTACAGGGATTTTTTCGGAAGCGGTTAAGCGATTGAAACGTGATTCATGGGCAAAGGTCTGCTTTGTCATTATTGTTATCTATACAATTTTGGCATTACTCGTCGGGTGCGGTATGATTTGCCGGAATTATGATCTTACAACGGGGGATGCATATGAACCGCCGAGCTGGCGGCATCCGTTTGGAACGGATATTTTCGGTCGTGATGTTGCGATTCGCGTTATCTATGGTATCAATGTTTCTATGACCGTTGGGCTGATTGTTGTCAGCATTGCGGTTCCTATTGGTGTACTGCTTGGTGCATTAGCCGGTTTTTACGGCGGATTTATTGATGACATAATTGTATGGTTGTACCAGACCATTGCATCAATACCGGGTATCCTTTTAGTGCTTGGTTTAACATATGCATTGGGAGGGAAAACTATATTTGGTATTGAATTGCGCGGTCTTCAAGTTGTATACATATCATTGGGTTTAACAAGCTGGATCGGTTTAGCACGGATAATTCGTGCAGAAGTGATGAAACATAAAGAGCGTGAATATATACAAGCAGCACGTGCGCTTGGTGTACATCCGATAATACAGATATTTAAACATATACTTCCGAATATTTTATATTTAATTGTTATTCAGGCATCGTTAATGTTTGTTGGGGCAATTTTAGCGGAAGTTATTATAACATTTCTCGGATTAGGGGTGGAATCTTTGCCAAGCTGGGGGCGCATGATTGATGATGCACGTATGGAATGGGTTTCACGCGGAGTATGGTGGCAGATTACTTCTGCAGGGCTGTTTATGTTTGTGCTGGTATTATCCTTGAATATATTTGCTGATTCAATTCGTGATGCGGTTGATCCACGCTTGAAGGATGATTAACAATGACTGCACCGATATTAAAAGTAGAAAACCTGCATACCTATTTTGCCCTTGAAGAAGGGCGTGTTGAAGCAGTCAATGATGTTTCGTTTGAGGTGCAGGAAGGTGAAATAGTAGGGCTTGTGGGCGAGTCAGGATGCGGGAAATCGGTAACCTCATTATCCGTGATGCGTCTCATACCATCTCCGCCGGGGCATATTGCCGACGGACGGGTTCTTTTTAAAGGACAGGATATACTTTCACTTCGTGAATCTGAAATGTGCAGTATTCGCGGCGGTGATGTTTCTATGATTTTTCAGGAACCAATGACCTCACTTAATCCGGTCATTACTATTGGAGAACAAATTAAAGAGGCAATTCATCTTCACCAGCATGTATCCGGTGCAGTTCTTAATGATCGGGCAGTTGAAATATTAGAGATGGTTGGTATTCCCCGACCGGAAGAACAATTAAATACATTTCCACATCAGATGAGTGGCGGTATGCGGCAGCGTATTATGATAGCAATAGCACTTTCCTGTAAACCGGATCTGCTTATTGCCGATGAACCGACAACAGCACTTGATGTTACTATCCAGGCACAGATATTAGAATTGTTACTGACACTACAGAAGAAAATGGGGATGGCATTATTATTAATTACGCATAATCTTGGTGTTGTTGCTGATATAGCACAACGCGTACTGGTTATGTATGCCGGAAGAATTATTGAATCGGGACCAACTGAGGCAGTTATTAAGACGCCGCAGCATCCGTATACAATCGGTTTAATTAAATCAATTCCGCAGCTTTCCGGGAAACGTAAGCGTTTGCATTCCATCAGCGGGCATGTACCGAATCTTATCGGATTGCCGCAGGCGTGTCCGTTTGAGCAGCGCTGTCCGCATAAACGAGAAAAGTGTACGAAAGAACTGCCGGAGCTGACCACGAGTACTCCGGAACGTATGGTTCGTTGTTTTTATTGGAATTCATTATGACACAAAATGTATTATTACAAGTAAATAATTTAAAGACATATTTTACCCGCAAACCGCCGTTTTTTTTCATGCCGCAGCGATATGTATATGCAGTTGATGGGATTAGTTTTACGGTTGACCGTGAAGAAACTGTCGGCTTGGTGGGTGAATCAGGATGCGGTAAAACAACAACCGGACGTTCAATTCTTGGACTTGAACCAATTACCGGCGGTAGCGTTGTATTTGATGGTGTTGATTTAGCCGTAGCGTCATCTGCTCAATGGAAAGCATTAAAAAAACGAATGCAAATAGTTTTTCAGGATCCCTATGGTTCACTGAATCCGCGTATGACTATTAATCAGACCTTACGGGAACCGTTATTATTGCATACCATAACTACACGTGCTCTGGTAGATGAACAGGTTAATGCATTGCTGCATCGTGTCGGTTTAGATCCTGCACAACGTCATCGCTATCCACATGAGTTCAGCGGCGGGCAACGGCAGCGGGTTTGTATTGCTCGTGCACTTGCGGTTAATCCTGATTTTATTGTTCTTGATGAGCCGGTTTCAGCGCTTGATGTTTCTATTCAAGCACAGATATTAAACTTGCTTATGGATATACAGGAATCAATGAAGCTGTCATACTTATTTATTGCGCATGATTTGGCAGTTGTTCGACATATATCACATCGTATTATCGTAATGTATCTTGGAAAGATTATGGAGATGGCAGATACGGATGCGTTATTTCGTACTCCATTACATCCATATACAGTTGCGCTTATGTCAGCAGTGCCGGTTATTAATAAGAAAGAGAAAAAGCAGCGAATAGTTCTGCATGGTGATTTGCCGAGTCCGGCATCACCGCCGAAAGGGTGTCCGTTTAATACACGCTGTTATATGGCTGAAAAAATATGTCGTACTGAAAAACCTGAGTTGACCGAAGTTGAATCAGGGCATTTTGTCGCATGCCATTTTTATAAAAAGGTGCAACAAAAAAATAGTATATCAGAAACGAATCGCGTTTCTTAATAATAATTAAAATAATATTTTATCGGAGAGTGTTCATGCCAATAGTTTTTAATAAACCGACAATAACAACCTATGAGCTTGAAAAAATAATGGAAACAATGATTGCCCATGAGCTTGCTCATGGCAAGACAGCACGTAAATTTGAGGAAGCACTATCAAAATACATCGGCGCAAAACACTGTCTTGTTACCAATCATGGTGTTGCCGCAATAACACTTGCCATCACTGCCGCCGGTGTTGAACACGGCGATGAAATCATTGTTCCGGGGTATATGCGCCCGGCGGTATTAACGGTAATGAAAAATATTGGTTTTATACCAAAACCGGTTGATATTCGTGAAGGGACCTATTTTATTGATTATGAAAAGATTTCTGATGCCATTACTGATAAAACGAAAGCTATCATAATAGCTCATACGTTCGGAGTACCGGCGCCAATGGATGAATATGATTTTTTACGTGAGCGCGATATTGTTATTATTGAAGATATAACCCATGCACTGGGAGCCGAATATAAAGAGAAAAAAGTTGGGACATTTGGTGATTTTGCGTTTTGCAGTTTTGATGGGCATGCCTTGATTTCGACCGGCAGTGGGGGCGCGGTTTTTTGCGCGAATCGAAATCAGTATTTACAGATGCGTGATTTGAGGGATTATCGCGAAAAACATACGCCCCTTGCATCATATGACTATGCAATGTCGGATATTCAAGCTGCTCTTGGTGCCGCACAGTTGGATGTGTATAAAAACAAAATCATTGCTAAAAGAAATGAGTTGGCAGATTTTTATCGAACGCGAATGAAACAGTCAAAGTTTTGCCGTACCTATGATATAACAGCTGATAGAACGGTTATTCCTTCATATTTCCCATTGCTTATTGAAGGAAACAGCACAGCCCTGATTGATCGCATGGCGCAATTTAAAATTAAGGTTGTTCGTCCATATCCACAGGGGATTCATTCATTTCTTGATTTATCAATGCAGGATTTTCCGCATAGCGAACGCGCTGCTAAAAAAACAGTTGCTCTTCCATTATACCCGCGGTTAACGACAAAAGAAGCCGAACAGGTTGCAACGATTGCAGTGAAGGTTATGTATGAATAAAAGCGGGAAACAATTGCCGATGAAAAAACGAATATACGGCGTGTTTTTTTTGTGCAGTTTAATACTAACAGCATTAATCGGTTGTGCTCACTGGCGCTCTATTGTATTGAAACCGGTTACAATATTATCGTTGCCGGAATATACAAAAACAGTTGTAACGAACGACGATAATGAGATTGTGTATCCTCATTATGTATTGGTCGTTAATAAAGATATTTATCTTCCTGATCCATCAAAAACAAAAGTATTACATTACCGACGCGGGGGAGAGTTTGTAACGACAATCGGTTCAAATGCATCGACGGGTTCATATGCCGTGACGGTAAAAACGTATTCATATTCGGTTACTAATAATGGCATTGTTCGGGTGTATCATCAGACAAATAGGATAACAAATTATTCTGCATTATCATCAGGGCTTACGGAAGTTGAGTATCTTACGGTTGATACGAATAATACGTTATATGTTGTTGATACAATTGAAAAATCGCATATTGACTGGACGGGAGAAAAATCATTTATTAAAGTATATAATCGAGACGGCAGCCTGAATACTATTCTTGGTCGAGACGGCAGTATTATGTCTCATAATACTCTCACCAAACCATTTTATAATATTCATGCAATAATGATTAATAAGTTCAATGAATTAATAGTTTTATGTGTATCCGGTACCGGTTGGACGGTATATTGCTACCGGGATGGGATTTTGAAAAATACTGCAGTATTTAATCAAAAACTCAATACAGCAGCATTAAAACGTTTATTCAAAGAAGTTCCCGATAATGGCATTATTGGTTATTCAGTAACGGGAATGGATGTTTCTCCGGTGAAAGATACAATAATTATTGCGTTTGATACTGTTGATGATGAACAGAAAATTGTAGACCATCGGATATATCGGTTTGCTCTTGCCGGAGAGCAATTGCCGGTATTATTATATCGCGGGAATGATTCAGATGAACTTTTTTACTCTGCCAGTCAGGACGGGTTGTTATATTTGTCGAAATATTTAGGCAACTATACCATGCAGTTTTCTCTTATTGGCAATAAAGGTTCATTACTGACTCGAAAAATTATCCGTAATGAGAATGTACATTCCGCTGAGTATATCAGCCGTCCGATGATTGGTCCGCATGATGAAATATATCAGGTGCAAGTTGAAGAGAATATATTAAACGTGGTGGTATGGGAATGAAAATAGTAACGGGAAAACAAATGCAGGAAATTGATCGTTTGACTATTGAAGAACGTCATATTCCCGAGCAGACATTAATGGAAAATGCCGGTGCAGCGGTTGTTGATGAAATCATACATTTTGATTTTGATGAATCAAATACTATTGCGATTTTATGTGGTCCGGGTAATAACGGCGGTGATGGTTTTGTTATCGCACGGCTGCTGCATGAGAAAAACTATACGGTAGTTGTTATAGTAACGTCATCGATACGCGCATTAAAAGGTGAAGCGGCAAATATGTGCAGTCATGCCATTGATGCCGGCGTTGAAATAATTGAGCTTGACGGAGAGTTTGACCATGAACAACGTACCCTATGGCGTCAGTCAGTGCTTATTGTTGATGCTCTTTTAGGAACAGGTATTACACAACCGGCACGAGGGGTTATTCAGTCAATTATACAAGATGTTAACAGTATGCATAAACAAAAACGCGGGCAGCGTATTATTGCAGTTGATGTACCATCCGGATGGATATCGGAACCGGATATACAATCCGGTGATGTGATGGAATGTGATGTAACCGTATGTCTCGGTCTTCCGAAGTGGGGATTAACAACTGCTCCCGGGTGGAAGTACACCGGTGATTTACTCGTTCGGAATATTGGTTTTCCGCCAGATTTACTTGAAGCGGTAGAATCATCAGATTATTTTATTGATATAAAAGCGGATTATCTTCCTGATCGCCCGCTTGACGGGCACAAAGGAACATTCGGGCATGTATTGCTGATTGCCGGCAGTGCCGGGAAAACCGGTGCCGCAACATTAGCAGCTGAAGCAGCGTATCGGATAGGAGCCGGATTAGTGACCGTTGCTGTTCCTGAAGATATTTTTGATATCATGTCAATTAAATTGACTGAGGCTATGGTGCTGGCACTTCCAATGCATAACGGTGTTATCGATACAGAAGCAGCACAGCAACGGTTAATTGATTTTTTTCCGAAAGCAACAGTGATCGGTTTTGGTCCCGGTGTTGGGACTTCATCAGAGATGCGTACACTGCTTGAATTATGTATACGTGAGTTTTCGGGACCGATGATTATTGATGCAGACGGGCTGAATTTGCTTGCACGTGATACCTCAATACTATCCGGTCATAAACAACCAATTATTTGTACACCACATCCGGGAGAAATGGCACGGCTTGCTCATATTTCAACGAGTGAACAAATTAAAAACGGCACAACGGTTGATCGCTGTGCTTCGGACTATGAAGTAATTATGGTATATAAACGTGCTCATACGACGGTTCATACGCCGGTTGGACAGCGTTATCATAATTGTACCGGCAGTAATGCATTAGCAAAAGGCGGCACCGGGGATGTATTAACCGGTATTATCAGCGGTCTTGCTGCACAATATTACAAACAAAAACGTCCAATGCTGATGGCTGCTTGTGCCGGTGTTTATTTACACGGACTTGCCGCACAGCTTGTTGTTGATGAGGATTATGATGGTATTCCGCATATGACCAGCCGGTCGGTTATTGCAACGGATGTTATTGATGCTATTCATGGAGCGCTTATTCATGTCGAAACACGAATTGATTAGTCATGACGGAAAAGAGAATACTATCCGCTACGGACAGCAGGGGCGAGAATATTCATGGGAGAAAGAAACTGATATGAATCAGCAAAAAAAAGATCCGCATAGTGTCTCGCGTGTGATGAGCATTGCCGGACTTGCCTTCCTTATTATTATATATCTGGTGATTTACCGACCAAATATGAAACAGCATGATAATATAGTTAAAAAATATGATTTACAAAATGGCATTCGATTTACGTATTCATATATACCTGATATGATTATGGGTGATATTCAAGGGCTTGAAGTAAAAGCGGAAAATGTTACTGCATCAAATATTTGTATTACCTATACTAATATACGACCGGCAGTCTTTTCAGTACTAAGCGGGATTTCCAATGAAACCCCGGATTATATCGAATATTCGTCCGGGCGGCTCAACGGTAAACTGGATGCCTTGTTATCTGCACCAACCAATATTGTGTTAGCGCCAAACCGGGCAATTCTTTTCTCACATTCATTTAAAAAAACAACAATAAAAAAAATCCTGCATGATGAGTATTTTCAGTATATTGTCGATATTAATATTGGCGGTTATCATTCACAAGCTCACTTTAAAGGACGATTAAAATGAAAATAACAGAATACCTGATAGTCGGTATTCTTTGTATGTGTATTTTTTCAATTGCCGGCGCTGCGATGGAGCAATGGCCAATGGTCATGGGGAATCAGTATCTTACCGGCAATAATGACGAAATTACTCCCGAATTCAATTCACTTAATTGGTCATATGCAGCGGAGGGCGCTGTCTATTATCCGGTTGCCTGTAATGGACTTGTCTATTTTGTGTCAATTGACCATTCATTATATGCAGTTGATGAAGTAACCGGTATTGTCCGCTGGAAAAATAATTGCGGTAGTGCAATGATTGACTCACCGGTGGTATATAAGAATAACATTATCGTTAATGCGGCACGATGGCTGTTTTGTTTCAATGCATTGACAGGTGAGACAAATTGGGCGTTTGCAAATAATATAGAAAATACATATGGGACTCCTATCGTTATTAATAATAGAATTTATTACGGTTCACGGAATCATTTTTATTGTCGTGATATACAAAACGGGTGTATTATCTGGCAGAATGATGAAGTGCGAACATATGGCGGCTCGCCGATTTATTGGGATGAGTATATATATACGCCATGGAAAGATTTTCATTCATCTTCATTGAAGCTTGCTTGTTTGAATGCGAATACCGGAAAACTGGTATGGCAGAAAAGTCTTGAAAACGATATTAATATTTATACACCGGTTGTCTATAATCTTCATGTCTATTGCACCTCACTGAATAATCTCTATTGTTGTGATGCTGAAACCGGAAAGATGCTCTGGCATAAACAATTTCAATCATTAGTTGCTTCTCCTACTGTTTTCAATAACGGGAAATTGTACATTTCTTTGACCGATAAACGGCTTGCTGTTATTGATCCAGGCACTGGAGCGATTATTGATTATATTCCGAATCATACAGAGAGCGGGGCAGCATTTGCGATTGTTGGTGAAACGGTATTTGTACCGGATCGAAACGGACAATTGCATTCAATTGATATCCGGTCAAAAAAATTAAATTGGACATTCTCATCACCGCATTATCATGAAGGGGGAGGCGTGCCGAGTATTGCACATGGGCGTGTGTATTTTCCGGTAAAAAACCGTTTGTATAGTTTATCCCCGGGAATCGTTCCACCGGGGCTTATTGCAAGTGCCGGTCATGGAAATACTCGATCAGGACCGGCAGAACGCATACCGGATAATACAGCTGCTGCAGCTGAGAATGTTGTTCTTGCTGATGCCATACACAATGAAGCAGTACAACCGGATACTGCACTAGAATTGAATGCCAATTCTCCTCAAAGAGCAACAGATCCGTTACCTGTTTATAAAGGGACTCTTACTGATACGATAACAAAAAAACCAATAAACGGATATATAACGGCATTTCGTCTTGAACCGGATGGACGGGCTACTGAAGTAAGGACATTAGTTAAAGATGGTACGTTTACATTTCAATTTCCCGGTCAGGATCCGTTTGAAGTTCTTGCTGAGGCGGATGGATATCTTTTTAAGTCAGATAAGGTTAATCCTGAAAATCCACCTGAATCATTGGATTTTAACTTACAACCCTTTACAGAAGGGGCAATGATAACATTAAATAATATCGAATTTGATTTCGGGAAATCAAGTTTACGCCCCTCATCATACAATGAACTAAACCGTATCGTCCGGTTTATGAATGAGAACAGTACAATACAACTTGAGGTTCGCGGGCATACCGATAATGTCGGTGATCACAGTGTTAATCAGAAATTATCCGAGGAACGTGCTCAGCGTGTTGTTACCTATCTCATTAAAAACGGTATTAATAGCCGTCGGTTACAGTGGAAAGGCTTTGGTGAAGATATGCCGATTACCGATAATACAACCCCTAATGCTCGCCAGAAGAATCGGCGTACTGAGTTTAAAATTATTAAAAAGTAATAGTGTTATTTTTGAGTATATGAAACATTTTTTGTGCGGTTACGAGAGATAAATTGTAATCAAGTCTGTCATGATATTGGGGAGGGGGGCACGATTTTTATATGATAGTTTCGCTTTCTGCCGGGAGGGTATTTTATTCTACTTCATTTTTTGATTTCTTTGTATTATCTTTTTTGTCGTTTTTATGAGCTTCTTTTGAAATCGGATCAGTAAAATGCGTTGGCTGTTTTCGTATAATTGTCGGGCGATACGAGATCGCAAGCCCAACCCCATAGCCAAGCATAGTTGTATCTCGTCGTTGATATGTTGTTGTATTGTTTTGTATGTCTGTGTGTTCAACAACACGCCATATCATACCGTAATGCCCGATACCATTACAGTGTATAATGACTTTTTTTATTTTTATTCCGAATCCGATATGATATGAAATAATATTTTGAGATACATTATAGGTGTCGGCTTTGGTATACGGTTGTTCGGGAAGTTTCATATTCCCGAATTCGGTAGCAATGCCGGTTCGAAATAAAATTTCCGGTTTGTTGAAAAGTTTCCATTCACCGCCGACTTTAATATTCGGAGTAAGTCGATATTCATAAGCAGTTGCAGGAGCAGTATACGTATGGCTATCATTATCCCATTCAATTGAGTCCTGATGAATTTCATCGCGAATTAATAATGTTGAAACAATAAGCTCTGAGTTAAGACGCGTTTTCCCTAAAAACCATGATATGCCAAGTGTTATCGTTGGAGGCTGACGGTAATTATCAAACTCGCGAATCGGTATGGTGTATAAGTTTGTTGCTGAAATGTTATTTGTTTGTGTAAAGGTGCCTCGCATACGAGCATTTATGAAGTTTCCGGTATCAATAATTACACCGACTTCAACATTCTGCATAATGAGTTCTTCAAATACTGCAAATGAAAAGCCGACTCCGGTTATTGATGAGGTTAAATCATTTTGCACCTGTATAAACGAATTAGCTATGTGCATGGAAGATTTCTCATTAATATGTATTGTTCCTTGAATAAAACGGGTATTCATGCCGATCGAAAATGAATTATTTATTTTTACTGCACCGGCAAAGGTAATCTGATGCAGTCGTGTTTTGTTATCATGTGAAAAGAAGAAAAGATTTTCTTTATCGGCAATGCTCATGTGATACTGATAGTTTTCCGGTATATCATAACTGATGCCCCATGCAACGGTATAATATCGTAGAGCAACGGCGATTTGTCCCGGGATATAATTGTTTACCGGGATATAATTGTTTATAAGATTTTTATCTTTTAATGATAAGGTATTGGTGTTAAGGGCAATTTCAAAGAATGTTCCGGGAGTTTCAGTATGAAAATATAATGCTCTGATACTGACTGCAAGATTAGCAGGTAAATTAATCAATTGGGCCGGATTTTCTGTTACTTCAAAAGCATCATCATTAATAACGGCAGTTTGACCACCCTGACCAAATGAGCTTTGAGCATACGTCGGCATTAGGAAGATAATTAATAAAAAATGAACAAGTATGATTTTCTTCATTAAAACAAGTATAGTACACTTTTTAAAATTGTCAATTCAAAAGAAAATGCGATATGATGCCACTGTCATACTGTTTGTGTGCGTTTCAATACTACACTATCAGTAGGGAAACAATAAAATCGATAATGGTAAAGAATAAAACTCAGCAACGGGCGAATACGTTGAGACATGGTAGTGGGACACGATACGACAAAATCAGTGGTAACGAAAATTCTAACAACAGGGAGTATAGTATTATTTTTATATACGAAGACTATTTTTGTTTTTCCTTTTATTCAATGCTTGAATAGTGTATAAAAACAGTTTATAATACAGTATATATAATAATTGACCGTCTGCTGCGGGGAAGGAATACGTATATGGAATTCTTAAAAGACTTAACGGACATTGTTACTTTATTACCACGCGGCGGATATATTGTTCAAACCGCTATTGGTTATATACAATTCGGTTCTCCTCCGGAAACGATTAAGGATACCATGAGTCTGCCGCTGGGGGTTCCGCAGATTTATGTTTTGCCGAAAGAGTTTTTCAACTGGTCAAAAGGGATTAGTGTTGCTGAGTTTGAGTTTCCTATTTATTACAATTATTTCATTAAAAAGCGAAAAACATATTTAATATGCTATGAAAGTGAAGCAAAGCGATTCAAACAGGCATTTCAGGAATCAGTATTCGGTCCCTTGCATATTGATCTGCATCAGGATTATGATACTGCTGCAGGGAATATGCATGTTCCCGATATAACGAAAGAAATGGCATATTTCCGCAATAATATGCAATTTTCAGATTTACTGGCGTTCGGTTTATTTGAAAATGATTCATTTACGATACAAGGAATTACGATAAAAAGAGATTCTGCCGGTGATTTTCAGGTATGTGAAGGGGAACGGGTTATTGCGAATGTCAAAGGGAAGGTTGAATACAAACCAACGTATGATATTGGCGAACGTCTGCCGGAACCCTATAAACCGCCGCTTTTTGGAGTTACCTGTCTTGGTATGAGTAATGGTTTCGATCCGTATGAAAATACCAGCGGCTTTATTATTTGGCTTAATCACTCGGGCATTATGGTTGATCCGCCGGTGAACTCAACTGAATGGCTTGAAGATTCCAATGTCAATCCGAAACTGATTGATAGTATTATACTAACGCATAATCATGCTGATCATGATGCGGGAACATTCCAGAAAATTTTAGAAGAAGGAAAAATCACGATATATGCGACAAAGACTATCATGATGAGCTTTCTGCGGAAATATGCCTCACTGACTGATTTGCCGGTTGAGTATCTTATGAGTTTATTTGAGTATCAGCCCGTAAAAATCGGGAAGCCGGTTTTTATTCATGGCGGTCGTTTTGAAATGTTTTATACACTGCATTCTATTCCGGCAATTGGTTTTAAGCTTAACTTTCAGGGAAAGAGTTTTGTTTATTCGTCTGACCATAATGCCGACCCGGCACTGCATAAAAAATTATTAGATGAGAAGGTTATTACGCCGGAACGATATCAGGAATTACGTAATTTTCCATGGGATTCTGATGTCATTTATCATGAAGCGAATATCCCTCCCTTACATACACCAATACAGTATATGAATACATTACCTGAGGAGCTGCAAAAACGAATTGTTATTTATCATTTGGCAAAAAAATTCTTTCCGCCGAAAAATGAAACCCATTTGACCTTAGCGCAATTTGGTATTGAAAACACCTTATACTTCAACGTTGCAACGCCGACTTTTGATAATGCCTATCAGGTTTTAAGTATACTCAGACATCTTGACTTTTTTACTGACCTGCCTATCAGTAAAGCTCAGGAATTTCTTTCAATTGTTGAAGAGGAGTGTTTTGATAAAGGCGATACGATTATTAGAGAAGGAACAAAAGGAGATAAGTTTTATATTATCTATTCCGGGAATGTTTCAGTGAAAAGTGAAGGGATTGATACCAAGAAAGTATACGGCAGTTATGATTATTTTGGTGAAGTCGCCTTAATTACCGAGCAGCAGCGTACGGCGGATGTTATCGCTGAAACTGATGTTATTGCGTATACAATTGAACGCGATAAGTTTCTCAGTTTTATTGCTGATACGGAGTTTGAAAACACATTGCGCCGCTTGGTTACCGTACGCAGTGCTGAATCATGGAATATCCTCTCAAATAGCCCTTCATTTGCATTTCTAACATCCTATCAAAAAACATGGCTTGAATCAATACTGGTTCCGATAGAATACACTGATGCCGGAACACTGATATACGAAGGTGAAGAGCTGAATGAACTGTATATTATTCGCAGCGGCAAGGTACAGGTATCAAAAAATGAAACAATAATTGCGGTCTTGAAAGAAGGGGATGTTGTGGGGATAATTCAGAATCTGCATACCGGAAAACCGGCGGCTTTTACTTTTTCATTTACTGAACCCCTTAAACTCTATGCTTTGCGGCAGGATGATGTTGCACGGTTTATTGCCGCAAATCCCGGGGTGCTGATGAAGATGAGATATGATTTTGTTAATGATGCTGATGTATCATTATCATAATACAATTATTCAGCCACTCTCGGTATTATACCGGCAATAATAACATAGGGAGAGATATGCTATCGTGTTTATGTATACTGCTGCTTTTGGGATTTCGGCAGAGCAGACGCGGGACAGACGATACGGTTGGATTGGTAAATATTTTTTCAAGCTGTTTATGTAAGTTTTACTGCTGCTCTATTGATAACATCTGCCAGTTCCAGAAACTCTTCTTTTCGCAATGCAATAGTAATGTATTCGTATGATAGCGCAATTGAGTTTTCTTGTGTATCATGGAGTACTTCAATAAACGGTCCATCCTCATTATTATTTTCCGCTAAAACATTTACCTGTATAGTCATTATTCTTTGCCTCCCGATTGTAATACTGAATATACAATATATCATACAGTACTATCATTGGGCAATAATCATTTTTCCTGTTTGAGCTCTACGGATTACATTACAGTATATTTAGGGTTATACTGCTTTATTCGTTAGTAGATTATATAAATACGGTTATACAAGGTTTAGTTGTTTTCTATTACAATACCGTTATTGTGTATTTTTATCTGAAAATAAGGGCGCTGCAAAAAACAGAATGCAGCAGTAAAAAATAATAGTATTTTTTTTATTGACAAATTATATCGACTTAACTATCATTTCCGCATTGAGAATT
>CAZBCL010000031.1:0-21886 GCA_964490645.1 uncultured Spirochaetia bacterium | reverse complement strand
CAGTCGGTATTTCAGCAATCTCGTCAAGAAAAAGCGTTCCGGTATGTGCACTCTCAAAAAGTCCTGCCCGGCTGGCATGAGCGCCGGTAAACGAACCTTTAACATGACCGAAAAATTCAGCTTCCATAAGTTCCCGCGGAATAGCGGCACAATTAATACTGATAAACGGTTTTTCTTTCCGTAAACCATTGAAATGAAGTGCGCGCGCAACTAATTCTTTTCCTGTCCCACTCTCACCCTGAATAACAACATTGACCGGATTATTGATAACCTTATTCATCAGCAGGTATAATTCTTTCATTTTCCTGCTGTTTCCAATGATATTATTAAATTGATAGCGATCGGCAATGACTTTTCGGAAATAATCAACCTTACGACGCAAACGACTATGTTCAATCGCATTCTTAATATTGCTTACAAATAATGTAAAATCATCTATCGGCTCACTATGATAATCAAATACCCCTGCACGCATGAGTGCCACAACAATACTAATATCCTGATGATATCCGACACACACTACTTCGACAGAAGGATATTTTTCTCGTATCCATTGTACATACTTGATTGTTGCTTCATCAGTAATTTCGATAACCGCACTGAAATAATCATGCGTCTCAAAATATTCCCCGGTTTGTAAATATGATGAATGATCAATGGTTAATGCACTTTCTTTTAATAGCCACGCAAGCATCTCATGAAAGCGACTTTCAGTGCTGATTATTATTATGTCTTTTTCTTTATCCGGCATTGCAGTAATATTACTTTACTTTCATACTATTATCATTATGATAACTCTATGGTGTATTATGACAACTGTCAATAAATGCTTTAAATAATCTGCACTATCGGTTACTGATTTATGGAACATACACACGTTCGACATACACAAACGTTTTTACTCATTCATTATATTATTATAACACTTTTTTTAATTATTATTACCATCATTCACATAGTCAGCGGAGGGAGCAGTACGCACATTGATGATACACATGGAATTATAATCGGGTACATCCTTCTTATTCATGCATTTTTCAGTTTAACCAATGTACTGCTGCCGCGGATTATCGGGGTTATTTCTCTGTCACCGCGTTTCTCAGCCGGAAGTATCTATCTCTATTCCTGTGCATTATTCTTTTTAATAATCGGATATGCGCTACGTGCTTTAAATCTTCCGATACAAGTACATACTGCCGCATACATCCCGCTGCATCTGGGATTTGCATTAATAACACTTCTTACGGTATTATATATAATTCGATTCAGCCAATTACTGCAACTGGCTGAATCAACGTGGATGGACGGTCTGCAGCTTTTTATCCTTCAAGCATTAATATGGTTTCTTGTCGGCTCTCTTTGGTGCTGGTATAGCATTGCTACAGAATCAGGAATATTTTCCGGTATGGTTTCCTCTGTGCGGGTATCCCCCTATATACCGGCACTTGCTGCATGGAATACCGCCCTGCTTTCTGTTATTTTCGGACATATCGGATGGATTGTGTTGCACTATATTAGTCCCTCCGAAAAAGACAGATCGCAATGGTCTCTTACTAACAGTATGGTTTTTCTTGCCGGTTTACTCATGGTAAGCGCAGCACTTCTTCATACCGCAAGCATTAATACCACTCCCTCGCTATTAGTAATGATACTATATAGTGCAAGTTTAGCCTTGTACACAGGAATGACGATACACTTTATTATCCGACTACGTTTTCCGAACATATTATCGCTATCAGCCGGAACAGGAAAAAACACCATTCAGCGGTGGTTTATATTCAGTGCATTAATGAGTATACCCTTTTTAGCATCCTTCACTATTCCGATTCTCCTATCATCGACTGCAGTTCTTTCGGGCATGCATCAATATCATTTATTTTTTTGTATCATTACCGGCAGTACTGCATTTTTTCTGCTTTCAGGAAGCATTCTGCCGCTGATAACCGGCAGACAATTTCATTTCCCGGATTTGTTCCCGATAAATTTTTATTTGTTTATTGCAGCGGCGGTCTTTCTTATTATTAATGCATACTACACTGATATGGTTACCGATTACCCGCTGTGGTATGCTCTATCATTCAGTGGAGTAATTATTGCAGCACTTTTGCTTGGTTTTAATTGCCTGCATACATTATTATTAAAACCGCCGCGCACACCGGTACTCAATGAAGATGAAAATCAAATGAAACTCAATTTGTAAGGAAAAAAAATGCCCCTCACCTCACATGATATTAACACTGCACTTTCAAAAATCACCTATCCGGGAATGTCACGCTCTATTGTTTCATTCGGATTTGTAAAAGAAGTCTCTGTTACGGATACTGTGATTCATTGTCAGATTATCGTTACCACACAACATGATACTATCGCTCAACAAATACAATCCGAGGTTGAAACAGTTTTACGGCATCTTGCCGGTAATCGGAACATTGAACTTGATTTTCAGCATCGTCAACCGAAAACAACTGCCCCGCAGGGTATACAGACCATTCCGGGAGTAAAACATATAATTGCTGTGGCAAGCGGAAAAGGAGGTGTCGGAAAATCAACCATTGCGGTTAACCTTGCACTTACTTTTAGCCGTCTCGGGTACAGCACGGCATTACTTGATGCAGATATTTACGGTCCAAGTATACCCTTGATGATGGGTATGACGGAACCGCATACTCTTGATGAACGTCAGCATATCCGCCCGCAGCGTTTACACGATATTTCTGTCATTTCAATAGGCGGTATCGTCAGGCGCAGCGAAGCCGTTATATGGCGCGGACCGCTTGTTTCAGGCACACTCAAGCAAATGATAACTGAAACAAACTGGGGTGAGCAAGATATACTGATTATTGATTTACCGCCGGGCACCGGTGATGCGCAATTAACATTAGTTCAGACAGTACAATTGGACGGTGCAGTCATTGTAACAACTCCGCAGACAGTGGCATTTATGGACGTTGAACGAGCAATAAGCATGTTCAATAAAGTTACGGTTCCTATTGCCGGACTTATCATTAATATGACTGCATATATCTGCCCGCATTGCGGAAAAGAATCATTACTCTATCCGACTTCCTCCATTGAACAGTACTCGGAAAAGAATAGTATACCCATACTGGCAACACTTCCTTTTGATCCGCACTGTGCCGCTGCCGGCGATGAAGGTATTCCAATAGTCTTACATGATCACTCACCACTCACTGAACTCTATCAAACAGCCGCTCAATCACTTATCAAGAGCATCATGCATCACTCAAATAATTAAAACATAATATCGGCATAATGTTTTTATTGTAGTATATTTATTCCCATATTCAGAAAAGCATGTCGTGCAGAGGTGAAAATTGTATTCATCGTGCCGCCTGAATTGACAAAAACAGTCCCATCTGATAAAAAGAGCATAGGTACTGCATGAATACTATAATCACACAATTACAGCAGCCGCTTTTCTCATTAATAGAACAGGACATAACGGGCTTACAATTAATCTATGGCATTAGCACGCTCATTGCTGCATTTTTTTTCGTATTGCTGCTGCGCTATTTTCTTATCAGCCGACACTCGCATGGAACACATGAGTTTCGTGCTTCCCGAAAATTGTTTCTTTATCTTACGGTATTGATTTGGCTTACCGGTTTCATTGGATCTTTTTTTGCTGCAGGATTGGATATTGAACGTATCTGGAAACTCTTTCATTATGAACTTTTTTCAGTGGGCGATAAATCAATCTCTATTCTTTCCATTATTGTCGGTCTGACCATTTTTATCACTGCTTTTTGGTTTTCACAAATTATACAAAATTTCCTGCGCCGCGAAGTATATACTTTGACAAAACTTGAACAGGGTATTCAATATACCATCACCCGTTTGGTACATTTTATTGTAATTTTTCTCGGTCTCATTATTGCATTGCAACTCATGGGGCTCAACTTAAGCACACTGACGGTTATCTTCGGGGCGCTGAGTGTTGGTATAGGATTCGGAATGCAAAGCATTACCTCAAATATTATCAGCGGACTTATACTGCTTTTTGAACGCCCCATTAAAGTCGGTGATCGAGTTACCGTTACCAATATTGACGGTGATGTAACGGCAATTAAACTGCGTTCGACGACAATTCAGACTCCGGATAATATTTCAATCATTATCCCAAACAATGACCTTATTAATAAAACTATTGTCAACTGGTCGCATGGTGATACAAAAGTCCGCATTCATATTCCGGTCGGTGTTGCCTATGGAAGCGATATTGCCGTGGTAATGCGCCTTCTCCTTGAAACAGCTGATGCACATGAAGAAGTAATGAAAGATCCGAAACCAACGGTATTATTTATTTCTTTCGGAGACTCAAGTTTAAATTTTGAATTGCTGGCGTGGATTCCCATTCCTGCCCGACGCCCGACCATTATCAGCGATCTGAACTGTCTCATTGATGCAGCATTTCGAACGCATGCTATTACCATCCCCTTTCCGCAACAGGATGTACATATAACACAAAAATGATACCGAACCGCACCTGCTTGCCGGTAATGCTTATTCTTCCGAAGCAGCGCAACAATGAACGTGTATTGTCGATACCCTCTACTGCCGGCTGCTGCACGCATATATGTTTGACATATCTTCATGACTTTTAGTTGCAAATATACAATAAATATAGTACATTAATTATTATGAAATACGTATTCTCCGTATTTATTATTACCTCCATCGTATTCCTCTGCGGGTGTTTGCGAATGGAATCACTGCCGGATGAAACCCGTATTAATAAACACGGCAGAGTATCCCTTACTGCAACGGGATATATTGACAATAACTATGCCGCCTATTTCCCCGGTTATAATGAGAACACGAAGACAACCGCTTTAGATTTTGTCATGGTATTATATCAGCCGGCGTCACTGCCGCCGCCAAAGTTTCTTTTTATCAATCTCGATGCACGACGGATAAAATTAACATTACTGCAGTACAGCAATGCTGCTGCCGCTGCTGATTTTAAATCATTCATTACAAATAATCCGAATATCTTAAAAAGTGACTGGTTGGAAGTAACCGATCCCGATATTATGTGGTATGGGTATCGTTTTTCACGGAATCTTCCCACGACCGCGGCAACAATAAAAACGAAAATGGTATGGCCGCGTTTTAAACGTGAAAAAGGAGCAGCATTCCCAATCGGTCTGTTTTTCGGGTATTATCGTTTTAAAGATGAGCCGATTGAATGGGATGTCGGTGCGGCATTATTTACAGCATTAACCGTAAACTAGTACATACTGTTTTTTAAATACAATAGACGGTGAATGAATAACTATTGTGTATACTATAATTTCAGGAGGAGAACGTAATGAAAAACGGAACCATTCAGCTTGATTATACCAACATCCTGCCGTTTATACCAAAGCAGGAAATTACTGATGCAGTCGATTTAGCAAAAGACGCCGCCGCTGCGCTCGAAAACGGAACCGGTGCCGGAAATGACTTTCTCGGCTGGCTGCGGCTGCCGGAAACTGTTACTGACGATATGCTTACACGGTTAACCGAACATGCACAAAAACTTCGTTCCGCTGTTGATGCTTTTCTATTTATTGGTATTGGTGGTTCATATCTCGGCGCCCGTGCCGGTTTTGACGCCCTGTTGCCCTCATTCCATAATGAAACTGCTGCTGCAAACGGACAGCCGCGTCTGTATTTTGCCGGCAATCATCTCAGCGAGGAATATCATACCACATTACGGGAACTGCTTCGTGATAAAAAAATCTGCATTAATGTTATTTCAAAATCAGGAACGACTACCGAACCGGCAGTTGCATTCAGAATACTGAAAACCCTTATTACTGCTGATCGCACTCAAGATATGATTGTTGCGACAACTGACGCGCAAAAAGGAGCATTAAAAAAAGTAGCTGATAAAGCAGGTATGCAGCAATATATCATTCCCGACGATGTCGGCGGACGATATTCGGTACTAACCCCCGTTGGATTATTTCCATTCGCCTGTGCCGGCATTGACATTAATGCTCTTATTACCGGTGCTCGTGCAATGCGTGCTAAAATTTTAGACCGTCCGGTCATGGAAAATCCGGCATTATTATATGCTCTTATTCGATATCTATTATATCGCGACAAGAAAAAATCAATTGAAATAATGGCGGTATTTGAACCGCGACTGGCTATGATTAATGAATGGTGGAAACAGCTTTTCGGAGAAAGCGAAGGGAAAAACGGAAATGGCATCTTTCCCGCATCTGTATCATTGACAACCGATCTGCATTCAATGGGGCAATATATTCAGGAAGGCAAGCGTCTCTTATTTGAAACATTTCTGATTACCACTGTTCCGACGCAACCGCTTGAAGTTCCCCCTGATGATAATGACACTGATGGGTTAAATTATATACACGGAAAACGGCTGTGTGATATTAATAGAGCAGCATATACGGCAACGGCAGCAGCGCATTGTACCGGAAATGTTCCGAATATGACTATCTGCATCCCAACACTTGATGCGTATTACCTCGGCGCTCTCCTGTATATGTTTGAATATGCATGTGGGGTTAGTGCATATATGCTTGGCGTTAATCCGTTTAATCAGCAAGGCGTTGAAGAATACAAAAATAATATGTTTGGTATTCTGGAAAAACCGGGTTATGAAGAACTCACGAAGAAATTTTCCGGCAGCGAACATACGGATGACTCAAACCGCACCCCATGATATACCGCCATACACTGACAGCTGCACGTTTTATACGTGTACCGATATATATTATACTTGCGGTGCTCATTATCCTGCCCGGTTGTGCCGGGTTGAAACATGCATTACAAATTCCTGTCGGCTGTTCAGTACCGCTTCCGGGCAGTGTCGTAGCGACTTCAAATACTCTGATACACGAATATGATAATACCCCCCCCTCCTCATCGGCAATGATTATACCATTTAATTTTTTTACTATTTATTTTGACACGATGCTGCAAATCGGTTTCAAAGGACATGCACAAATTGCTATGATTGAACCCGTCTCCATGACCATGCCTGATGGTTCTGTTATTCATATGGTCTTTAATAATCATCATAATGGTCATCAGGAAATCGCCTGCGATGATACAGCACGTATTGATATGATACAAAATAATTATCCATATAACGATGTTTATTATTCAAAAATAATATGGCAAACAAATCATATCAATCCTGACGGCATACTGTATACGGTTACCTATACATTATCGGATGGCACACCGGTTGAAGTTATGCTGGTATATAAAAACAATACTAATGCATTGATGCACGGGCATGTTAATCCGCGTAATCACAGTAAAAACACTGCCCTTTTTGCAACATGGTGCGATAAAGCCGGACCGGGAAAACGACGGTATCACGGTTTCCATTCATCGGTCATTATTGGTGGTAATACATACAAGCTTGCTGCATTCCAGCCAATTATTCCGACACTGCCGCTTATAAGCAGAATATACGGTATGACCGCATTTGGTATTGGTATTTCAACGAATCATTCAATACCATATACTACGCCATTGAGCTCTGAATTACCAACGATCCCTCTTCTTTCTGATTACCGCACTGCCGATTCAGCACTTGTTGTATACCGTTATAAAATATCTGATTATTCAGCAGAATACCATTGTTTCACCTCAACGAATAAAACTCATTTGGTCAGTGTTATCGAAGAATATTCTTCCACACAGACACATTACGCTTCAATTGTTTTCACCCCGCCATTACATCTATCATTACATGCTTCCGGCATTCCCAGTACGGGTATTTTTTATTTCAGTACTGACACCGGAATTCGTACAATAAGCGGTTATTACTCAACTGCACCATTTCATTTGAACCCCCGCCATCCGCACTGGGCACATCACCGTACAGTAACTTCTCGGTACACAAATGCTGCATATATAGTTTCAATCGGACAATAATCCCGGTGATAATATTAAAAAAGCACGATTTATTAAATCGTGCTTTCTTTATTTTATTCTTATCACAACATCAGCGCCGACTGTGTGTCAGGTTGTCATAGTCAGCACAATAATGAGTACACTAAACAGTACTAATTATTTTCGTTTAATTTTTTGCGACTGACAATATCAGTGATTTAAATGTCGGCAGCATCACTAAATATAATGTGTTATGCACATTATCCGCTTCAGGATTTGTACCCGGGTAACGAACAAATGTCAGCATTGTATTCTCATGGGCTTTATTATATTTTTGTAACATAGGTTCTATTGTTTTCATTATGCTCTTCCTCAAATGTTTTCATTAGCGTTGGTTTTACATCATTTCGCACTAAATGCTGATCATCAATTGTTTTTGTCAGGATTAACCCGGCAGCCAACCCTCCGAAAATTGCCAGCACGATTATCAGAATCAAGTTTAACATTGTTGTGCCTCCTTCGGGCTTTCGCCGTTACAGCGTTCATATATATAACTGCATATAGCGTACCATACCGGTTTTTTTCGGAAAAATTGACAAATGAGTTAATGTCAGCAATAATAATCAATTACAAAATTTATGAATAATATCGGTACTTAAACGTTGAGGTAATTTGATACATTTTTTCGGGATTGAGTAATATCTTATCATGTCTGATAAGATATTACCACTTTAGCGCTATAATCAGAAATCACGGCACTCTTCAATTAATATGCCGTTTATGTTTTAAAGAATGTCATTCTCATTCATTGATATTACCGACATGATTATTATCTTAATTCAGTCATGTATACCAGAACCGCATTACTGTGTATTTCATACTTTATCCGACTCATTCCCCGGTAACCGAATTACAAAGGATTTGACGGTTATTGACAAGAACCGTACTCTCGGCAATAATTACCGTTATAGGAACGGCGGTAATTCAATAACCGTTCATTATTGTAACACATGACGTATTAACAAAGGATACTGTATTCCATGACTGTTGATAAAAAAACATCAGTATCATCATCAACCACTGACCACGCACATGATACTCAATCAAAAATACAGCATTCTGCGCCGGTACAAAAAAATAATACCGTATCCTCCAAGACAACTGACGATACCGATGATACAAGAAGCGGACTGCCGATATGGATACTATGGATATTTCTCGGGATAACCGGATTGATAATTATACTACAGCTCTTCATCAGCAACGGCGGTACAATTCGGCTGACACTGCTGGAAACAAAAGCAGTCTCACATTCAGGAACGGTTCAGGTAATCGGCAGCAGTGATCTTGACGGTAACGGGATAACCGAAATTGTTGTTTGTATCTCACAACAGTATCGTGATGAATTGCCGGATGATGAACTTCCGGCGGGATATATTGTCGTACTGGAATATAAGAATGGTTTTCGGCAGCGTTTTTCATCCGGTGCATTAGTTAATAGTATTCAAGGATTTATTTATCCGGAGCAATTTCACAATATCGATTTGTTAAACTCAAACTATCAATTAATCAGTGGTGAATCGTATGATTATCGATTATCGTGGAATGTAGAACGGGAACGTTTTACCCTAACGCAAATTGCAACGCCACCGTATGAATCCCCAATGCACGCAACACAAAGTAAGGGCATTATGCATGATGAATTTGATGATGCTATTCCAAATCTTGAATCAGCCATTATCGCATTTGAGACTGATTTGAACGGAAACGGCGAAAAAGAATTAATTATTGCCGGTGGATGGCGTAAAGGATTACATGAACCGGTATATACCGGTATTCGATGTTATCGTGAAAACATACACACCGATACGTATACGGAAATTGGAAAAAGTGAATATATGGATGCGCTCTCAGCACTGCAGTGCGCTGATATTACCGGTGATGAAAAACCGGAACTCATTGCCGGCGATCGGCATGGTCAAATACATATCATTACTGTCCGATAAGACAAAGGAAAGCGTATGGGAACGGAAAAATATAAGCCACGAAGAAAAGAACGGCGGCGAAATATTCTTGAATCACTTACCGTCGATGTAATTAAGTTTTTTAAAAATATTGTTAATACATTCTATCTCTTCACTCGCGAAAAAGTATTTAATTATTTATTACTGGTCATTGCATGGATGATTATCTGCGCCGTACTTTTTACCATCGTTGAACATGATCAATTCGGCGATTTTTCACGCGATCACATTCTTGATACAATAATAAATACAACCTATTTTTCAATTATTACGATTAGCACGATCGGCTATGGTGATTATTCACCGGAAACACCGTTAGGAAAAGCATTGATGATTGCAATCAGCTTCTTTAGTATTGGCGCTATTGCACTCTTTACGGCAAATCTAACATCAGCCTTCACCAAGAAAAAACTCATGGAAGGACGAGGAATTATGGACTTTTCACAAATGCGCCATCATTATGTAATCTGCGGATGGAAAAATAATATGGCAACAATCATCCGTGACATACTGAGAGTCAATCAGCATCTTAAACCAAAAAGTATTGTAATTATTGCACAAGCAGAACCGGATATCATTGAAATGTTCCGTCAGCATAATCCTGATCTTGCTGAATTGAACATTATGCGTGGTGATTTTGCTACGGCAAATGTTTTACGTCTCGCCAATGTCAAACATGCTGATAAGATTATTATTTTCGCTGATGAAACCGGCGGGAAATCAACCAGTGAAATTGATTCTAAAACCGTTTTAACTTCAATGACTCTTTCACAAGTTGCTGCTGAAGTACATATTTGTGCTGAATTATATGATTCCGGTTTTGAAAGCTATTTGCGGCAGGCACATGTTGATGAGATCGTGTATGTCAATGATTATAGCCGTAACCTTATTGCCAATTCAATTGCGGCAACCGGCTTCATCAAAATTATCAATCAGTTACTGAACCCGGATAAAATCATGAATTTGCGTACGCAGCCGATACCGAAAACATATGTGGGAAAAGGATTCGGAATGCTGAAACAGTATTATATTGAACACCATCCGAAAACAATGTGTATCGGCATTCTGGAAAATGTCGGCAGTTTTTATCACCTTCAACGTGAAGCTTTGAAGGAAGCTCAAAAAACACCGGATATTACCAAATTGGTAGATAATTTAAGTAGTGTTAAAAAACTTGAAAATAATAAGCCGGTATTGGTTCCGGATGGTGATTACATTGTTCAAAATAATGCACTTGCTATAGTTATTGAACGGATGGAGGTCGCCGATGAAAGCTGATATTAAAAAACTTAAACAAATTAGTATTTTTGCACCAATAAAAAATAACAAAAAAAGCCTTGAAGAAATAATCGATATTATTGAAGTGCGTCAGTATAATCAAAATGAATACATTATTCGCGAAGGCGATGCCGGTGATGAAATGTTTATTCTTTCACATGGTTCAGTGCATATTGAAAAAAGAACCCTTGAAGATGAATCATATACGGTTGTTAATCTTAATGCGGATATGCATGTCTTTTTTGGTGAACTGGCATTGATGGATAATGATGTTCGTTCCGCTTCCGTTATCGCTGATAATAAATGTGAATGCTATGTTATCAAAGCTTCTAAGTTTAAAGCCCTCGGCAATAATAATCCGGCAATCGGACTGCATATTACCCGTGAAATCGCAAAAAAACTTTCCTCACGTTTACGAAAAGCAAATCAGGATATCATCACTCTTTTTGAAGCCCTGGTAAATGAAATAGAGCAGCGGGAAGTAAACGTTTAAAGCGCTTGCCGTTTGCCTGCACTTATTTTTTATTATTCGCTGTTCTTTTCTTTTTGGAAACAGTAATCAGTGCTTTTAAACTTGCAATGCCGACCATGAGTTGTTGATCATCAGGCTCCTGTGTTGTAATACGCTGAAGCAGTAAACCCGGATAGATAAGTGCACGAAGAATAATATTTTTCGGATATTGTGCCCCGACACGAATTAATTCATATGATAATGCTGAGACCGGAGCAAGCAGCAGGATATGTGAAGAAATATTAATCAGTTTTTGAAGAAAAACACCTGTATTCCAATGTAAAGCAATAGTATTTCCTGCAAGTGCAAAAAGATTCAAACTATGTGTTGCATAGGCAAACTTCCACTCACGAAATCCGGGAATAGCCTGTGACCAGAAATAATCAACTAATGAAAAAAACAAAACCGAGATGAACATAATAAGAAATAAAAATGCAGTCCCGCATCGCGGGTGCAGCGTTGTATATGGCTTTGCATTTGCAACCGTTAATGCTTTACCGTTTTCAAATGTATATATTGTTTTATGCTCCGCACCATGATATTGATAAACCGTTTTAATTTCCTTTTCTAAAAATGCAATCCCCCACATATACAGTGTCAGTACGGCAATACGTGCCGCACCATAGACCAAATTAAATAAAAACGGTTTATTTGCTTGTGATATATGAATAACATTTTCAACAAAAAGATTAGGCAGAACAATAAATACACCAATCATTAGTACCAATGAAAAAAGAATACTGGCAAAAACCGCTTCATCACTCAATCCGCTTGCTGCTTTTTTCTTCTTTCCGGTATTAGTATGATGAGCACGTTCTTTTTTTGCTTTCAGTGCTTCTTCTTTTTCAAGATCCTGAGTTGCAATATCTGCAGAATAAAACAATGATTTTGTGCCAATAACCATTGATTCAATGAAGGCAGCAATACCACGAAAAAAAGGAATTTTCCAAAATGCATTACGCTGTGCATAGGGCTGAAACGGAAAAACTTTTGTTGCAATCCTGCCGCTGAGTCGCCGTACTGCAACAGCATAATGATTTGGTCCCCGCATCATAACCCCATTAATGACCGCTTGTCCGCCAACACGTGAGAGTACGGCATCAACATTTTTTGTAGCATTACTTGATTTTTTTATGCGGGAAGCTTTTACCGTACCGGCGGCGGATTTTTTTATATGCTTTTTATATGCCCCGGGATGAGTGCTTTTTTTTCGTGCTGAAACAGTTGTACGCCGGGAAACTTTTTTTGCTGCTGCTGTATTGCTTTTTCCGGAAATGTTTTTTGACCGTGAACGAGACTTTAAACGCGCCATTATTTAACTTGATATTTCCGTTTAAAGCGATCAATGCGGCCGGCAGTATCAATAAGTTTCTGTTTACCCGTGTAAAACGGATGACAGCTTGAACAAATTTCAATTTTAATTTCAGGCGGCACAGTTGATCGTGTAACAAAAGTATTACCGCATGCACATTTAACCGTTGTTTCTTCGTATTTCGGATGTATACTTGCTTTCATAATTATTTCTCCATACAGTTTATAATAAGTATATACTAATTACTGTTCATCATGTCAAGAAACTCTTGATTTGAAACAGTTGACCGCATTTTATCAATAAGCAGCTCCATAACCTCAACCGGGGACATTGGCTGCAGCACTTTACGCATAACCCATAGCTTATTCAGCTCTTCCTCACGCAGTAAGAGTTCCTCTTTCCGCGTTCCGCTACGGTTAATATCAATCGCCGGGAAAATACGACGGTCAGCAAGCTGCCGGTCAAGATGTAATTCAAGATTGCCGGTACCTTTAAATTCTTCAAAAATGACTTCATCCATACGTGAACCGGTATCAATTAATGATGTTGCAATAATTGAAAGGCTGCCGCCTTCCTCAATATTTCGTGCAGCACCAAAGAATCGTTTCGGACGGTGTAATGCATTTGAATCAACCCCGCCGGAAAGTATCTTTCCTGATGTCGGAACAACTTGATTATATGCCCGTGCCAACCGAGTAATTGAATCAAGAAGAATAACTACATCTTTTTTATGCTCAACAAGACGTTTCGCTTTTTCAATAACCATTTCAGAAACCTGAACATGGCGGCGTGCCGGTTCATCAAAAGTTGACGAAACGACTTCACCCTGTACACAACGCTGCATGTCAGTTACTTCTTCCGGCCGTTCATCAATTAATAAAACAATTAAAATAACCTCGGGGTGATTTTTTGCGATGGCATTTGCAATATGCTGTAATAATATTGTTTTACCGGTACGCGGCGGTGCAACGATAAGACCACGCTGTCCTTTACCGACCGGTGTCAGCAGATTCATGATACGCGTTGCCATTTCTTTCGGATTATACTCAAGTTCAATACGTTCATCAGGGTATAATGGTGTAAGATTATCAAAAAGAACCCGCTTTTGTGCAACATCCGGGCTCTCAAAGTTTACACTTTCAACTCGTAATAATGCAAAAAAACGTTCATTATCTTTCGGTGGGCGTATTTGACCATGAACGGTATCACCCGTGCGAAGACTGAACAATCTAATTTGTGATGGTGATATATAAATATCATCAGGTCCCGGAAGATAATTACTGTTTGCACTACGGAGAAAACCATACCCATCAGACAATATTTCTAAAACACCCGTCGCAAAAATAAGACCTTTCCGTTCGGTTTGATTTTGAAGAACATGAAATATTAAATCCTGCCGTTTAATCCCTGCCGGCGGATTAATACCCATTGCTTTTGCCATGACTAATAAATCAGTAATAGGAGCTGATTGAATTACACCAATATCAAGTTTAACCGGCGGGTCCCCTTCGGGATTTTTCATATATTCTTTTGTTTTCGTTGTTGCATCAATGCCGTTTTTTGCTGATGTCGGAGGAGCTTGTTTTGAACGATGGGAAGATGTTCGTTCCGGTGTTTCGGAACCATTGGAACCATTGGTAGCTTTTTTTCGGACAACAATCCGCTTTCGTTTCGTCCCTGTTTCTGAAGTATTATCAGAAGTTATTTCTTCATTTACCGCCGGTATATCACCTTCGGATACTGATTTTTTTGTTGTTTTCTTCGTTGTTTTTTTTGTCGTTTTTTTTACTCGTGGCATAATTCCTTACTCGCTTTGTATTTTTTTTACGATGCGGCATATAACCGCCGTTGATATATTATCAGTGCAGAAATGACTTTTTCTATTTATGCACAATAAACACTAATTCGTATTCTCAAATGATATAATCCGATTCACTAATGTAGTACATTACATATTAATCGTATAGCAGGTATTCCATACCATCGGACAGTATACAATAAATGATAATACATAATTTTTAAAATACTATAATTATTTTACGTACCCATCACTATATTTGATTGTCAGCTTATTCATTATCTAACTGTGAGTGAGAAGTCTGTTTCCCACTGAAACATATCCTTTATTGAATATATTTATCAGGATTATTGTTTTCAGTTTTACTTTGAAATAATTTGTTACCTGAATAATAAATGCGAATGTTTCACCTGTCAAGTTTTTTTATGCTTTATTTTTATGCTTTATTATAACGCTTATTTAAACAGTATCGGTATGGAGTTTTACATATTTATCTTGACAAAAAGATTATCATGCCGCTATTATACGGTAATGATGATATGGTGTGCTCTCGTTGCATAATTCACTGCATCCCTTTTCGATAAGCACGATAGCGCCAATCAATTAATGGAGGATTTCTATGGCTGAAACACAAGTAATGGGATATGCAATAAACGGAATTGTGGGTGCACTTTTAACAAAAATTGTATTAAAAGATTTTTCGCGAAAAGAAGAAATTGAATCAGTGGAAAATGAACAATTTTATCCTTTATCATTATATATCGATTTTACTGATTATCTTGAAGCGCATCTCAGCACGGAATCAATGACCAGTCTTGGTCGCGCCGTCGGACGCGCCGTTGTTGAAAACTCATTCCCGCCATCGATAGCAACGGTGAAAGAAGCACTCATGGAAGTTCAAAAAGCTCACGAAATGTTTTGTAAACCTGTTATCGGAAAGTTTGAAATAAGTGAAGAAACAGATGATTGTATCACGATGAAATACACTGCGCCCTATAATTGCATCCTGCAGGAAGGGTTATTGTTTGAAATTGCCAAGAAATACGGTTTAAAAATGCCTGCCGTTACACATAAAGAATGCCGTCGTAATGGCGCTTCTGAATGTATTTATGAAGTAAAATTCTGATGCATTATCAATAAAACAGCTGATCGTATAAAATCACTATTGTGTATCCTGTATTGCCGTACTGTTTGACACAGAACATCAGTACATGATACCTGTATATTTATTAACCTTATTAACGATTTCACAAACATATTTCTGATTTCATATCAAATTAAATGCGTTAATGATCCCCCATTCGGCAAAATAGTATTATTTTCCAAGAGAATAAACAGTCCTTAAATAAATTGACATCCCGTTGCAATCCGTAAAACACGATAAATTATATCGCATCATTAATGCAGACTATATACCCGAATTTTATCAATAGGAATATCATTATACATATAAAAGAAACAATTCTAGACTTTAAAATTACCGTATAGAATGCAATTTTACTCTTGCTCAGATTCCATCGGCGATTTTTGCCGGACGGTACTATTTAACGAAGATACATTCGGATGAGCAATCAGCCAAGTTAACGCAGTACGAGTCGGTATTGGTTTATCATGATATAATGCATCATATACTGACTGCAATACCGTTAAATCATTCTTTTCATCAAGAGTAACTCTCAATGATACAAACGATGAATATTCCGGGGGAACAGGCAGATGATTAATTATATAGCGGTCAGAACGATTATATAAACCGGGACAGACGTGTTCACGCTCAGCAGCGGTAAGATCAGTTTTATGGAGATCCAGTAATGCCGCAACATTAATAATCTCAACACCGCAGCCGAGAGGTAAACCTGTATAATGTGTATAGTCACTATGCAATGCTATATGCTTCTCATACAACGGCATTATTAATTCGTATGCAATCAATGGATTATCCGCTGTTGCCCGTATAATTGTCTCAGCCCCGACACGCTGTGCAGCTTGCAAAAATCGTGCGAGAACATTGTGCTCCGCCCCGCCAATTATCGCAGTTGAATTTTTGATATGACCGGCAATAATTTCTGTATCGGTTTCAGGAACGGCAAGAAAAAGCGGCAGATCAACGAGAGATAAACGCATAATACAATGTCGGATAACCGATTCGCCGGCAAGCAGTGCAAAAAGCTTCTCCGGAAGCCGTGTTGAATTAATGCGTGCTTGTAATAGTATAACCGTAGGAAAAACAGTCATAGCATTCCTATTTAACACTGTGCCGGTGATGGCTGTGGTTGAAGACGTGAAACAATTGAGAAAACCTCTTCATCGTCATACTGCTGTAATACAATCGGCGCTCTATCATCGTGAAAACGATTATTACGCCGGCGGGCAAGTTGTACTGAAAGTGATTCCCACCAATCAAACGTTCGAAATCCTTCAGAACCTAAACGCTGTAATGCCCGTTCAAATTGTGTCAGCATTGATCGTGATGAAATATTCCGCCAGTGAAAAATGTAACAGCTGCTGCGCCAGTGTATTTTCGCCTGTAATTGCCGGTATGAATCAAGAAGAGAATGAGTGTTGTTTTTTTTCATGTTATTTATATTCGTATAGCGATCAGTTATAGCAGGGGGTATCGGCCATAACGATGGAAGAAGCATATCACCTATCATATACAATTGTGCATGGGGATAGTACAATGTCCCCCAGCCGGCTTTCCACGCACGATATGAAATATCAATATCCGCCCAATACAACATATCATGTAGTGTATCCCGAGAACCGAATGGCATTGATACCGATGAAGCATAGATTGACTGTAAACCACCAAGTGCAATAAACTTTTCCCGATGATACACTGCCATCCCCGCCGGTGCAAAGAGAGTTGATACTGTTTTCGCAGCAGCGTCATCATGAAATTGAGGAAGACAAATACCATTATGGTTTTTCAATGTACATGGACGGCTCAGCAAAACTTTATTTTGCCGAGCAAGTGCGGTTATAGTTAAATCGACATTTCCGCCAACGGCAAGTACACGCGGAGCAACCGAAAATACATTGTCATAAGAAAATAACTGAAGAAGACCATTAAGATCAAGTGAATCAATAATAATATTTGACGAAAGGGTAACGGCAATTGCTCCACGTGCTTCTTTAACAGCAAGATTAAGTGCATATGCCCAGTTTACCGGTTCGGACGGCATAATGATGCGCACCTGTGGAAATTGAGCAAGTATTGTATTAACCGGAAGTTCGCGGCTGCCGTTATCAACAAGCATAATTTCAACCGTCGTGTGCGGTGATACGGTGTTTCCGGTTGTCGTTACTGAGTCAGCAATCATATGTAAACGTTGAAGCGATTGCAGTACACGTGCAGGGGGCATATCCTTATTCAGGATAATTAATGAAACATCATACACCGTCGATTTCTGTTGCCCTGCATCACAACCGGATACAGGAGTTATATCAGTATAGGTAATATGAACCGAATGTGTATTCATGCCGTGCGGCTCCGGAATAACGATTTAAAAATTAAATACATACCAGTCATTTGTTTTTTCAAGCAGTGGGAATTGAGAAAAGTCTCCGTTGAAATCTGCTCTATATCCGGGAATGCCGGCTTGCCAAATATCACTGAGCGATTGCTCATTAATATTCCCCAATACCTTCGTTCCATTAAAATCATCATGATGCAACGGTACATCACCTGAATGGAAAATATATAATTCACGTTGGAGATGCCATGACGGAGTGCGTTTCAAGGGCGTTAAATCAACAGCAGTATTATCATCAATTGCCCCCGCAAACGAATTATATCGCTGCAGAATAATATTTGACGTGTGCTGTTCCCAAAAATCGTAAAATGACTCAATATGATCAAGGGTTTGTTGCATTTTCACAATCTGAATAAATGTCCGAGCTTTGTTTTCCGGGCTCTTGTTAATGAATGAAAGAACAGTATTAATGGCTTTATGCATATCACCATTACTGCGTAACAGTGTATACAGTTCCGGGGTAACCGCATCCACGGTAAAAATAACCTGCACGGCATTTGGTGATGCTGATGAAATAACAGAATCAATCGTTTCATTCCATGTAAGCCCGTCAGTTTCAATTATTGTTGAAAACACGCCCGGCGATGCAAGATTGATATTCAGAAACTCCATGCACTGCGGATGTAATAACGGGTCGCCGAGACGATTGGAAAAACAGATAATAATATCATCATACGTTTCGGTTGCCTGTCGAATAAGATTGGTATACGTATCAAGGGTCATTGCCCCACCCGGACGCGTCATTTTCGACCCGGGGTGCATGATGTACGGAGTAACGGTCTCAGTGGTTAATTCTACTTCAATATACCGCGGCCACGGACGCAGTACAGTCGGTTCTGATTTGATTTTACGTATGATGTCATTGTAGGTCTCAGGAACCGTATCCCTGCAGAGTGCAGAGAGTATCGAACAATGACGTCGTGAATGTGCTATTAATTCCAGCCGAAGTAGACTCATATCTTCATCAGGTAAAACAAGTTCAACATAAAACTGATTGATGTCTGCATCTATATTTTCAAAAAGACGCCGACTGTCAATCATTGGCTTTTTTATCTGAAAATCAAAAATACGTTCAAAAAGAGAAGCGCTGAAAACTTCCGGCGTGATGCCGTCTGAAATATCATCACAAAAAGTATATTCCGCTAAATATCTCCGATGTTGCGTAATAACCTTTCGGGAAAGCGCCACATCAATCAACGGACCGTCTCCCCAAAATAAAATAACATTCTCAGCATTAACCCCTGATCGGCATTCATTATACATTTTTAGGCGATCAAGAATAGTCGCCGGTCGGGTTGCCGCCGGAAGTGCTGTAATACCGGCATCTTTTATTTCATCATCAAACTTTTTTATGGTTTCTTTTGTACCAAGAATGAATGCCTCATGTATGGTTTTATCAACTATTTGACGAACCCGCTGCAGTACATGTTCAAGAACATTTTTATCGTTCAGTACTGTTTTCAATAATGCGCTTTGCTGTTCACCTGTTGAAAAAGTCAGATCAATAATGAGTATGTCTTTTGTATCTGCCATGGTATGTAAGTGTAAAAGCAGTTTCAGTGTTTGTCAATGTACATATAATGCCGATATATACTATCCGCTTCAATAGTTTAGTAGAACTCAGGATCGATGATGCAGGCTTCAGCATGGGTTAAATCGTAGAGTTTGTAAACTAATAAGTCGATATTGTTTTCATTCATTCAGTATACCTTATTATTTAATTTATACTCCATCCCGAACGCTTTAATTCGTTTTACTCCAAGGACTAAAATATAGTTCATCTAATATAATACATCCATCATTTGTTAATATACTTTTATCAGCTTTATTAAACCTTAAGTTATTGTTTTCATAAAAATGGAAATAATTTGTTACTATCGTATTTATTTTCTCATCCATAGCGACAAGAATTACAGAGTTGCCATATTCTGTAGGATATTTACCCCCAAGTCCAAAAATAGTTCGTGTTTGTTTTATTTCAGCTCCTGCATTCCATTTTGCTCTATGAAAATAAATATTACCTTTAGTATCTTTAATTAATATCCTTGCAACATTTGGTTTATAAATATCACTGATAACAGATTTTACTCTATATCTGCCATATGTTGATTTCACTGGCTTTACAGAAATAATAACTCCACGCATTTGTGCTTTTCGAGATGCATTAATTTGCTCAGAAATTGGGACTATTTTTGAACATGCAATCCATAAAGCAAATATTCCTAATACGAATTGAAATACTATAATGATAGTTTTAATTATATCTCGCTTTTTACTATTCTTGTCTTCACGATCAGAATTCATGTTGTTATTAAATATACTCCTATTTGTTTTATTAAAAGTTTTTATGTTTTATTCATTAAATAGTATTATTCTATATATAAATTCAAACAATCAGTTTCTATATTAATATTTGTTTATCTTTTTACTAGATTCAATATAATCTTAAAAAGATCCTTAAAAAGATTATACGCCTTAGTGTTAGTCCAATAATTATTAATTTTAAAACGGACTCTCAATAATTCTCTCTTACATTTATTGATATCTTCAATATTATTACTTTTAATACTTTCAAGTGTATTATCCAAAGAATACGCACCGACCCTAATTTTATTATCAAATCTATCCCTTTCCTCCTTTCTAAAGACATATTCAATTAAATCCGCGGTTTCATCAATAATTATTGAATAATTAGAAAAATCACCTTCATTAAGACAGTACTCACATCTTTCAAGTAATCTATTAGTAATTTCTATGATTTTTTTTCTTCGCATAATTACCTCCTAATAATGGTATCTTTAACATTGTTATATAACAATGTTAGTTAAACATAATATACATTTGTTCAGTTGTCAACGTCTAATAGGTACTTTTTAAATTTTTATCCCGGCAGGGGGCTTCGTTATTACACACAAGATATATAGAAAAATCCGGAATACCGTATCGCTTGAATACTGTGCGAATTATATCTTTTTAATGAACGCACACCAATAGCGGTCGATACGATCTTCCGGATATACACATAATCTTACAAACCTGTTACCCGAAATTGGAAGAGAATAATCCATATTTCGTCATACACACGTGGATTATGTTGAACAATATCTATATTACAACAATCAGCTCATTCTCATGGTATTATCATTCAGCATTGTATCTTCCGTTACTGAAACAATCATTGATCAAGTTCCGGAGAATTAACATAGTATATCAAATCTTGCTGAATATTTTTTGCTACAATATCTAAAAATTGAATGATATCAACAACGTTCTCGTCAGTTGCATCAATCTTTTCTGTGGCAATAATTCGACTATTTTTTATATCCATAATTTCAGCATGCACCCTTAATTTCCCTTCAACCTCAACAAAACTTCCGGTAATAACCGTATTGGCATTATGCAACTTCCCTAATGCAACCTGATTATCCAGTATACGAAATTCTTCAGTCGTCAAATTCAATGATTCAACTGACTGTAATAATGAAGGACGGGAATTATTGATGTTATACCAATGATCATGCAAAAGTTGACGTGGGATGCAAA
>CAZBCL010000030.1:0-23424 GCA_964490645.1 uncultured Spirochaetia bacterium | reverse complement strand
ATACGGCAGCTTTCTGCCGACCGTTCAAATGTTCACGCTTCTTCCGATGTGTGGTGGAATGTTGTACGGGTTCCGTCATATGAATATTTCCTATGAGAGTATAGTACGGTAAAAATATGCAATCGTCAATTGATTTTACCTGCAGAGCAGTGATATAGTATTATCGGAGCATAGAGTATGATTAGAAAAACCGATCCTGATATAATAGAATCTTTTCGCCGCGATCATTCAAACCTTCTCGGCAGTGTACCGGTGTATACTGCTTTTCCTGAAAATGCTGATGATGTTCAATCCTTATTACTTGAACACCATGCTGCAAATATACCGACAACTATCGCCGGTGCGGGAACCGGCATTACGGGCGCACGTGTTCCGTGTGATGGTGCAGTTATGGCGATGGATAAAATGAATGCAATACGTTCGCTTGATGTTTCCGGACGGCGCATGACGGTGCAGCCGGGTGTAACGATTAATGAAATTATGAACTATGCCGGACAGCACGGTTTAACCTATCCGCCGGCACCAACGGAACGAACCGCGTATATCGGCGGAAATGTTGCCACCAATGCATCAGGAGCCTATAGTTTCCGATACGGTCCGACCCGTACGTGGGTACAGGCATTGCATTTATATCTTGCTGACGGTTCTGCGTGTACTATTCGCCGTGGTGAAATACTGGCTGATGTGAATGGGTTTTTAGATTTTACCGCCGACGGGAACACATACCATGTTCCCATACCGACCTATACAATGCCGAATTGTAAACATACGGCAGGTTATTATGCACGACCGCATATGGATTTAATTGATCTTTTTATCGGTTCCGAAGGAACACTGGGGGTTATTACGGAAATTGAAATAGCATTAATTCCGGCATTTCATAATCGCTGCGGCGGCATTATTTTTTTTGATCGTGAGTGCGATGCTCTTTCCTGTGCATATGCCGTACGCACGAAAACGCTCTCACCAACACCGGATAGAATTGATGCCTTACTGCTTGAGTTTTGGGAACAGCATGCACTTGATTTTCTGCGGAAA
The DNA here is from genome assembly GCA_964490645.1 of uncultured Spirochaetia bacterium. Taxonomy (GTDB): domain Bacteria; phylum Spirochaetota; class JAHITG01; order CAZBCL01; family CAZBCL01; genus CAZBCL01. The sequence continues at coordinate 22,386 of CAZBCL010000030.1, read as the reverse complement.
CGATATGCGCATATTCCCGATACTGCAGCAGCGGCGGTGTACTTTGAACAAAATAATGGCTCCGATGCCGTAATTGATGCGTGGGCAAATTTAATTGAACACCATAATGCTCATAGTTCACACTGCTGGTTTGCAACGTCTGATCGTGAACTTGAAACACTCCGTGAATTTCGCCATGCGCTGCCGGAACTGGTAAACGAAGCAATTTCCAAACGTGGATATATAAAACTTGGAACTGATTTTGCTGTCCCCGATACTGCTCTTGCGGATATTATTGCCGCGTCGCATCGTATTCCGCGTTCAACCGGCGTAGAGTATCATTTTCACGGGCACTTAAGTGAAAACAATATGCATGTTAATTTTATCCCGAAAAATGATGACGAAAATAAACGTGCACAAAAGGGGTATATCGAACTTGCGCGGGAAGCACTTCGATTAGGCGGTACGATTGCAGCGGAACACGGGATCGGAAAAATAAAACGTCATTTATTATATGAAATGTTCGGTGAAAAGGGCATTCATGAAATGCTTACTATAAAACGTATGCTTGATCCGAAACTGCTGCTCGGGCGCGGAACGCTGTTTGAATCATATGAGTAATACGAGCGCAGCACGTCGTATCATGATAAACAGCACACCAACACTATAATAATTGATAATGCATTCCTACAGCATGCGGAACAATAAAGAATACAATACACATGGTATCGTTATTCATTTGAAGGATATGTAAACGGAGTTCCGCGTATATAGTCGTCAACGGATGCTGTTTGCTTATCACGTTCCGAAAGCAGCGGTTCATGCACCGGCCACGCAACCGCAAATGCCGGTTCATTCCAAATAATGCCTTTTTCACGTGATTTATCATATACATTTGAGCATTTATATTGTACTTCCGCATAATCACTTAAAACACAAAATCCGTGCGCAAACCCTTCAGGAATATATAATTGTTTGAAGTTTGTATCGCTTAACTCAACACCAACCCATTGTCCGAATGTCGGAGAACCATTGCGGATATCAACCGCAACATCCCAAATAATACCACGTGAACATCGTACTAATTTAACCTGCGCCATTGGCGGAAGCTGGAAATGCAGACCGCGTATAACATTTTTTACTGAACGGGAATGATTGTCCTGCTTAAAAACGGTATCAATGCCAATGTCATGCAATGTTTTACTGTTATAGGTTTCAGTAAAAAAACCGCGTTCATCCTGAAAAACTTTTGGTGTAAGAATAACAACACCATCAAGTTTAGTTTTTTCAATCTGCATTGAAATGCCTCCATAAAACGTATGTTTTCATTGTATTGAATACCGATACTGTACGGTAATACTGTCTCCATATAATACACCATGGAGCGTTCAGTATAATCGGCAGCAGCAATTCTGCAAGACTATTTCCGTATGATTATAATTATCAGGTAGTATAGCAAAATATCCGCAGTATTTTTATCGGTCGTAATTATACTTCTACATTGAATACACTGACGGTCATATGTCAATGATTGATGCTATCATGCTATTGCTATCGGAGAAAAGCGAATACATGTTTGTTTTAGTATCGCGGGCAGTATAATAACAAAGGTATTATCGTATCAGAGACGGCATATTACAATGCAAGGGCGATACCGACTTGTAGTTTTACGTTCATCCACCCATTACTCCGAGAGACGGCATATTACAATGCAAGGGCGATACCGACTTGTGCTTTCAGAAGATTTACTTTAACCTGAGCCGGGAAATATAAAACAAACGGTTCACCATTTGGTGCGCCTCCTCGTTCAATCTGATAATAACCGTTTTCGGGGGTTTTCGAGGATGTATAGGTTAACGGCATCATACTGAACTGCGCAAGAAAAAGTATTTTCTTTAATTTATAACCAAGTGCTATCCCGGGGAGTATTCCCGGATTTGGTTTAAAATCAGCTATCTCCGAAGAATTTTCCAATATAATTTCATTTTTTCTTATAGAACCGGTTGCATCACGCTGTTCATACGTAAATGCCCCGTACGATTTAGAAATTGAAAGACTTACTCCTACAGAGGGCATAACAATAAAATTATTAAAATTAAAATAGCCCATAACTACGGGAACAAAAAACATATCGGCAAGTTGAAGGTCCCAGGTTTCCGTCGTTATACGATATTCATATGCTCCGCTTGGCGGCTTGCTTATATCACTCCAGGCTCCTCCCGTATCATCACTGAAAAAACTCCCTTGTGCATGTAATGAAACATATGAAATTGAGAACCCGAGACGTAGATATTGCATAATACCAAAACTAACACGCATGTCTGCTGCGGCGCCACTAATGGTGTTGCCTGAGAGTTCTTTTAATCGATATACCAATCGTGAATTTGTTGTTATTGTCATCCCAAGAGTAAAATAGGTTTCATATTCATGGGTGATATTGTCAGGAAGTTCACCACCGAAATGCATGCCGCCGTACAATTCAAGCATGAAAAGAGGGGCGGTTCCGGATGTGGTAATAGTGGACACCTGTTTTTTCTTTGATGACGATTTGGTGTTGTCGGCATGTTCCGTAATTCGTTGTGCAATATTTTGCGCAAACGTCGAACAAGCTTCCATGAGATCTTCTTCATTATCAGCTTTAACATTTTCCGCAAAATCCGCAGTGCCCTTTTCAACATCAACAATGCGCGCTGAGATAATGTATGTGGTGCCTAATTTAGCAACTGTACCGACAAGCATTTTATTTGCGGCAAGTAATTTACCGATTTGTACGGCACATTCCGTATCAGTACAACCGCTTGCCTGAAAACCTTGTTCATTAAGAATAGCATCCATCTGACCGCGTTCAATGACAATAAAATGTCCGGTGTTTATCATTTCACTCCGAAGAATATCAGAAACAAGCTTTGCCGTTTGCTGATTAACACTCTCGCCTGATTTTAAGTCCAGAATAGCGATACGCATGCGGGAATCATTTCCCTCTGTTTGTGCAAATACAGTACTGACACAAATTAGCAGCAGTACTGCCATACTTATTGTTAAAAACTTTTTTCTCATGATAATAAACCTTTCCCGTTAAAATTTCTCATTACAATATTAATGGCGATACTGATAACAACAGAGTGTATATACATTTAAATATAATTTATTGCAAGAGAAAATCATCTTTTTATTAGAACGTTCTTTCAATACATTTGTTCGGTTTGTATTATATAAAGATATATTATATTTATAATTAAGTAATTAATAGCGGCATATATAATTGATTATTATGTTCTTCGGTACGGTTCAATAGAGGTGCTTCGTATAATGCGGTGCTCGTGAAAATGCCCGCTTCAGTATGGTGATTTACTTTCGTTTGTTTCTTGCATCGTGTGTATTTCCCTGATACAATTCTTTCATACTGTGTTTAAAGCGTATAAAATGCACGGTATAATTAATAGTCATGCATGTGCCGAGAAAAAGGATTATTACATTAAACACGTGTTACCTATTCAATGGGTTGATAGAGTATAGCATCACTTGACGATACCGGCGAGCAATGATATACACGATAAAAAATAAGAGGGAAGTATCATGAAAATAGCAGTCAGTTCAGACCACGCATCCTTTGAACTAAAAGAAAAAGTAAAAAAACACCTTGAATCAACAGGTCATGAAGTTACTGATTTCGGATGTAATAGTGAAGAATCCTGTGATTATCCTGATTATGCCGCACCGGCAGCACGTGCTGTTGCAGCCGGTGACGTTGACTATGGCGTTATTATGTGCGGGTCAGGACAGGGAGCAACTATGGTGGCAAATAAAATTAAAGGTATTCGTGCGGCATTATGCCGTACGATTGATGATGTTATCGGCACACGTGAGCATAATAATGCGAATGTGCTGACACTCGGCGCACGCATTACCGATCATACTACTGCGTTAGCATTGGTTGACACCTTTTTAAAAACACCTTTCCCGGGTGATGAACGTCATCAACGCCGCATTGATAAGGTAAACCGGTTGTGAATGTCCGTTGTATTAATTATAGTTATATTGTTATATTAATATTGTGTATATCATCGCTCAGTAGTGCGGAAAATATTACGTTTTCTGCCGGTGATCAGCATGATCCCGATTGGAAAAATACCCGTTTAAATACATGTTCACTCATTAAGGAAAATGACGGGACACACTGTATTATGCCGAATTATTATCATTTTCGTACAAACAGTAAAACCGAACTGTATTTTTCATTTAATCAGGGATGGAATACAATAAAAAATGATGATAGCGGCAATTACCGTATATCTTCATCGAAATACACTACTGATAATCATGCGGCTTTTCGTGGTTCACCGACAGGCGGTTTTATTTATTATAATGATCGTGTATCAATGGCTGTTCCTGAAGGAAGCTGGCTTGATAATGATGTTGACTGCGGCAGTTTCACTATAGAAATGTGGCTTCGGCCAAACCGTCTGCGCGAAGGTGATATTATTTTTCGGCGCAGCGGCAGTGCCGGCGGTGTAGTACATGGAATTGAACTCCGTATCGAACAGGGGTATTTAACATGGTATTTTCATAATTTCTTTTATACTCCGCTTCCTGATACTGCCGGCAGTTCGTTGTCGCAGGTTTCATCATTTACTTTACGCAGTTCTCAACCAATCCCGGTACGTGAATGGCATCATTATGCAGTAACCTTTAATCGCATTAATGGACGATTAACGGCATGGTGCGATGGAAATGAAGACGCCATAGTATGGGCAACAGAAAACCGTACCGGTACCGGCAGCGGAGCAACAGTACTTGTCCCGCATTTTTATGAACATGAAGGTACACAAGCATATATAGGTTTTAATTATCTCGGGTTTTTGGAAGATTTTTGTATCAGTCGTTATGCAAAACAAACATTTCCGATTTTTTCATATACTGATGAACAGGTTATGGCAATCGGTCCTGTATTTGATACCGGTTCTACCGGTTCAATACTGAATGATTATACCGTACATGCGCTAACCCCCGGCAGTTCACAAATAGTTGTTTTTATACGGGCGTCGGATACGAAGTTTTCCGCTGATGATCCATATCCCATTTGGCATACATTAAATACCGCATCACCGCAGTCGGGGCGGTATCAGCAATGGCGGGCACAATTAATTACGTCACCGGACGGTAAATACGCAGCATCATTGCAGGATATTTCGTTTGCATTTACTGTACATCATCCGCCGCAGCCTCCAATTGGCGTAAAAGCAGCTGCAGTACTATCAGCCGGTGCAGCACATATAACAGTATCATGGAATCGCAATACTGAAGATGACCTTGCCGGATATAAAATATACTACGGAACACGGTCAGGATATTATCCATCTGTTATTGACGCAGGGGCTGTAACCGAGTATACAATAAACGTACCGGAACGCGGTCATACATATTATTGTGTTATAACAGCATATGATACTGATGTACCAATGCATGAAAGTGCATACAGCCGCGAAGTAACGGTAACAATACAATAGAGCATCATTAACGGGAATCCGGATTATCGTGTTGCAAGAGATACCATTTCCGAAAATGAAAACTCAATAATTACATTATCTTGAGGAATGATTATGGCACGAAAAAAACGGCGAAAACAACAAGGGTTGAATTATAACCTTGAATATATTAAAAGTAATTATAAAACAAAGAAAATACATGAAATTGCTCAAGCTCTTTCAATCAGTGATACGGAAGTCCGTCAGCGTATACAACAGCTCGGGTTAAATGCTGAACAAAAAAATGGGCGCCCATTTAAATTTTCACAAAAGTTGTTTTCTCGTGCGAAAGGGTCAACCCCCGGAATTATTGACGGTCGCGGGAAACCGCTTATCGGTGAACCGCATATTATTGCCGGTATTGATTGGTTAATATTTGCTTTGATAACGATTGCTTCTCTTGCGGTTTATTTAATTACATTATCACCGGGGATATGCGCCGGTGATAACGGCGAACTGACGACGGCGGCATATCATCTCGGTAATCCGCATGCGCCGTGTTATCCGCTGTATTGTATAGTCGGGAAATTTTTCTGTAATATTCTTCCTTTCCTCGGGACGGTCGCTTTTCGTACAAACTTTATGTCGGCTTTTCTTGGTGCACTTACTGTCGGCTTCTCGTTTTTATTTTTATTAAAACTGCTTGGTGCGCATATTCACCGTCGTGATGATGAACCGCAATGGATGTATCGCATTCGTTTGTATTTACCGCCTGCCGCAGCAGCATTGTTTCTGCTTTTCAGTGAAGAACTCTGGGCACAGGCTGTTATTTCTGAAGTATATACGCTGAACTCCGTTGTGGTGCCTATTTTAATGCTTATTATGCTGCGCTTTCAGGAAATATTTATTGAAAATGAAAAATCCCGGCTTCTCTCCCCGAAACCCAAAGGCTTTGAATTTTCACAGCCGGCGCGGTTATTTTATCTTTGGGGGTTTTTGTGGGCTTTTTCAGTTGGTGATCATCATAATATTGTCGGTTTATTAGTACCGAGTATTTTATTTTTTCTGTATCATTTTTTCAAACGGGATACTTTCCTGACATTAGCATTATTGATTATTGTTTCATATACCTTCGCTATCATGAAAGTAACGGCCGGCGGTGCATTAATAGGTGTTCTGTTTTATATTTCACTGAGTGCTACAATCTGGTATTTCTTTACATTGCTGCTGATAAAAAATGATAATAAACAGGATGAAATGCTGCTTATCGGTGTTTTGATAGGATTACTTGCTTTTATTGTTATTGGCAACGAATTAAGTGCTCAGCTGGGGCATGGGCAAGTTAACAACAATGGGAAAAAGTGGATGATTGCTATCGGAATAGTCGTTGCGGCAATATTTGCCTATTCCTTTATAATTTCAATTGTTAATAAGGGAATAAAAAAAGCACGATTTCTTGCGGTCTTTTTAATTTTCAGTTTATTCATCGGTGCCGGGCTAGCGGTATATTTATATATGCCCATTCGTGCTATTCCGAAACCGGTACATGAGGGTTCAATTCTAACCGGCGGTCGAAGGGTTAATAAGCCGCCGATCAACTGGCAAAATCCTGATTGGTTTGATCCGCCGCAGGAATTACGGGATTCCAATGGTAATGTTGTTACTGATCCGAACGGGCGTCCTATTATGACCAAACATGGTTTTACCCGATTTCTTGATAATGTTTTCCGCAAACAGTATTCAGGGTTTGCACAAAACGAAAATCAGCTTTCCGTACGAATACGACAGCTTATTTATTGGGGAGAATGGCGTATTAATCAATATTTCCCCATACTGCATTACCCGTGGAAATGGCTGAATGATGGTTTCAGTAATACCGGTATTATTTTATTGATAAAGTTTATGCTGATTATGCCATTGGTATTTATGCCTTTTATACCGGGTGCTATCCGATTGTACAAACGTAATCGCGCATGGTTTTGGTATGGTCTGTTTTTTCTTTACGGATTTGATTTGTTTTTAATTCTCTTTAACCGGTTTAATTTTACGCCGCGTGATACTTTTTTTGCGAAGGTCTTTTTTATTCCGAGTTATGTTACCATGACAATATTTCTTGCGTACGGTGTTGAGTGGCTTCTTGAAACTATTGTACATTTTCATCAGCGCTATGTTATTCGCGACAGCATTCAACATACTACCGGCATGGTGTCGCAGGAAACGTCTGCGTCAACATCTGCTGATAGTACAGAAACAAGTGTTCCAACGGTTGCCTCATCAGCCGCGCCGTTGAATACTGCATCGAATATAACAACACCGCCGCCTGCATCCGGATCGGCATCCGGTCGTACATCAATCGGCAAGCCGCATTTTATCATGGGGACACTCATCACGGTTATCATTCTTATTGCAGCTATTGCCCATCCGGCATATGAGCATTGGAAATTTAATGATCTGCATAACAATCTTCTTAATCATAATTATGGTTTGAATATGCTTCGTACTCTGGAACCGCAGTCATATTTATTGACTGAAGGTGGCGATAATCAGGTTTTTACTTTGCTCTATCAAACCTTAGTTGAACGGCGTCGTCCTGACTGTGATATGTACGATCAAAAAGGAAATGTATTTGAACGGGCGTATGGATATTTAATGCAGGTTACCGGGGATGATTTGTTCAATCGTAATGTTGTTGTTGATCATCATTTAATGATGCGTTCTGATTCACCCCATGCAGCGACTGCCAAGAAAAATTATCCGCCCTACTGGAATCAGTTTGACCCGCGCATCGCAACACGCTATGACCTTGATCGTCCGATGTATTATACATGGGATACCGATACAAAACGCTTAAATGAAATTAATATGCGGTTCTATAATACACCGAATTATTATCAATGGCAGCAAGTCGGTATTCTGCATCGTATCGTTCGCACTGCTGCAAGCGGAAAACCGGATAATTTCAAACCGCGATATCCGTATTGGAAATATTACCGTATGGACTGGCGGAAGCATATTGAGCAAACAACACGCTATGATTATCTTGCACGTGAAATTGTTGCAAATTACAATTATCAGCGTGGCGATTATTATAAGGAATTATTCAATAAACAACGCGATGATTCAAACGGACATATTTCACCACTCGGATGGGAATATTATGACCGGGCGCTGGAAGATTATCGTTTAGCAAAAAAATACGGTCATGATATGGTAGCAATATATTTTAACCATTCAATACGCGTCTATAATGATGCCGTATGGTTTGATACACACGGGTATACTAATCGGGCACTTGAAGCATGGACTGAAGCACTGAATAGTTTTGAATATGCCGGTACGATTGATGAAAATGAAGTCAGGTCGTTTGAAACATTATTGGGTGTCGGATTTGATTTTATTTCACGGCATCCGGAACATGAAGCGAACTATATTGATATTCTTGAAAAAGCGGCTCGTACAACAATAGCATTGCGTACAAAAACCGTTGATTATTATAATAAAAGATTTCAAACAGTTGCGCACCTTATTAAAGAAGAACAGTTGAAAAGCCAGCATCCGCAAACGCTTAAAGAACTTCGTGATGCCAAAGATAATTACCGTCGTATACAGCAAGCCTCAAATCGTATTGACGCACTGCAGCAACGGCGGGAAAACCCCTATACTAATATGTTGTCAATGGAAACGATAGCGCGTTCAAACCCTGCTGATTGGCAAAATATTATAATAGTTGTTGATAACTGGAATCAGCGGCAGGATATTGAAAGAGCTTTTGCGCTGATGGAGTTTGCCTATAATAACAACCGAAACCAAATTGCTGTTGTTAATCATTATGCACAGTTTGCCTATGCATACGGTGAATATTCTCTTGCGGAAAAGCTTTTTAAAGAACTTATGACGATGCAGCCGAGAAATTTTCAATGGGCTTCCCTACTTGGCAATACGTATTTTAATATGCGTAACTTTCATGCAGCAATTAAAATGTATGAACGTGCCAAACAACTTGTTCCGCCGAGCAAAACGACTGATCTTGCAACGTTGGATAGAAGCATTCGTCAGGCGAAAGAGAATCTTGGCATGCCCGTTGAACAACAAAAAACGAGTTCTTCAATCACTCGGCGACGCAAAGATTTTGATGTCGGCATTAAAGAGTTTTAACGGAGAGGCGGGGAGAAAAGCAGTGTAAAGAATTACTGCTCTGACCGTTGAGCATCAGCTGCTGTTGTGATATTTTTCCGCGCGGCGTTTGATTCTCTGATGTTTGCGTTTTTAAGTATTGCCCCTGCTGCTGATATGCATTGTATACAATTTCGGAATATGCAGAATTATTGTTATTAATACGTATGATATGCACGATACATTTGATTGTTGAGTATTTTTTATTGTGCGTTTTTACTGCTCGCTTTTTATTTTCAGTGTACTTGATTTACCGGTATATGAGAACACATGGCGTATATTGTTAATATGCGGGATAGGGGTATTTATCAGATGAACTGCTTTCGCACTTGATATTTTTCGTACTGTTGAGTATACCCGTATAATGGGAGAATACATGTGAAACGACCGGTAAAACAAAATGTATCCGAAATTATTGATGCATTATATCGTGACCCGAAACTCAAATCCTGTTTTACGCATATTGAACATATCCCCGCACGTGCTGCACGGTATTGTGATTTCCCTGATGATCTGAATCCGAAACTCATTACAACACTCAAACGCCGCGGGATTGATAAACTCTATACACATCAGCGTCATAGTTATGATGCGGCGCAAAAAAACGAAAATATTGTCATTGTTACTCCGACGGCTTCCGGTAAAACCGTATGTTATAATATTCCGGTTTTACAAAAACTGCTTGCCGATCGAAAAACAAAAGCAGTATACCTGTTTCCGACAAAAGCACTTGCCCATGATCAAACGGATGAACTCAGCGGTATTATCAATGATAGTGGTGCGGATCTTCCTGTTTTCACCTATGACGGTGATACCCCTTCATCCATTCGCCTTTCAGCACGCACGAACGGCAGACTGATTGTTACCAATCCCGACATGCTGCATACCGGTATACTGCCGAATCATCCAAAATGGGTTAAACTTTTTGAAAATCTTAAATATGTCATCATTGATGAGATACATACGTATCGCGGTATTTTCGGTTCACATGTTGCCAATGTTATTAACCGTCTGAAACGAATTGCCGCTTTTTACGGTTCAGTATTGCAGTTTATCTGCTGTAGTGCAACTATCGGTAATCCGAAATCACATTGTGAAAATATAATCGGTGAGCCGGTAACGGTTATTGATGATAATGGCGCACCGCAGGGAGAAAAATATTTTATGCTGTATAATCCGCCGATTATTGATGCCGGACAGGGAATACGGCGTGGAACAGTACTTGAATCAGAAAAACTTGCCCGCCGATTTATTGATAACGGTGTTCAAACAATTATTTTTGCACGTTCTCGTCTGCGTACCGAACTTATTGCCGGGTATCTTCATCGTCATTTGCCGCATTTACGTAATCGGATACGTGCGTATCGCGGCGGATATTTGCCGAACGAACGTCGTGCTATTGAACAGGGACTCCGCAGCGGTGATATAGTTGGTGTTGTTTCAACAAATGCCTTAGAACTTGGTATCGATATCGGTTCACTTGAAGCATGTATTATGGCGGGCTATCCGGGTTCTATTGCATCCGTATGGCAGCAAGCAGGGCGTGCCGGACGAATGCATCGTGTCAGTATTGCCGTGTTGGTTGCATCAAATAATCCGTTAGACCAATTTCTTGTTCAACATCATGATTACTTTTTCGGCGGCAGTCCTGAAGAAGCACGTATCGATCCGCATAATCTTTTTATTTTGATGGATCAGATAAAATGTGCTGCGTTTGAATTGCCGTTTTCGGAAAATGATACTTTTGGCGGCGAGCCGATTACTGATTTGTTGGATTATTTAGTGCAGCATACTATACTGCATTTCAGCGGCAGCCGTTATCGCTGGGCGAGTGATGGTTATCCGGCAGAAAATGTGAGTTTGCGCAGTGCAGAGCCGGGGAATTTTGTTATTATTAATACCACTGACACGACGATAGGTGATATTGAAGAAAACCGCACCAATGAGCATGTGATACCTGTTCGTACAAATCGGGTTATCGGTGAAATTGACCGTGCATCAGTTCCTGAAACGGTATACGAAAATGCAATCTATATTCATCAAAATGTCCACTATCAGGTTGAACGTCTTGATATGGAAGGCAAAAAAGTATTTGTGCGGCAGGTTGACGGTGATTATTATACTGATGCGGTAACTCGTACCGATATTAAAATACTTGATGTTTTAGAAAATGCCGCTGCCGGTAATTACGAAAAAACCTGTGCTGAGGTCTTGGTACGTACTATGGCAACAAAGTATAAAAAAATAAAATTTCATACGCATGAAAATATCGGGTATGGAGATATTCACCTTCCGCCGGAAGAAATGCATACTATCGCTTGTGCAATCAGTTTCAATGAAAACGTATTTACCGTTGATGAAATTGAACAGCGCCAGCAATTACTGCTCTCCCTCGGCAACAGCATTCGACAGCTTGTACCGGTGCATGTATTATGTGATCCGCATGATATTGGTACGGCTGAACAGCTTAAAAATCCTGAAAACGATAAACCGACCGTGTATATATATGACAAAGCGCCGGGCGGTATTGGTCTTGCGCAGCGATTGTATGAAATACTTGATGATGTTCTTTATGAAGCGGCGGCGGTTATCAGCCGTTGTACATGCAAGAACGGCTGCCCGTCATGTATTGGTCCTGCTGATGAAGTCGGAATGACGACAAAAAAACAAGTATTGGAACTCTTTACGACAATACGAGGCGATTCATGAATAAAAAACACTCTTATATAGCAGTATTAATTATTACGGTGATTATTATACTGCTTATCTATTTTACATGTACCTCAAATCCCAATGATATTCGCCGGCGACAGATGATAACCTTTGTGAGTGCAGAGAAAAAAATGAATGAATACATGGATACGTATACCAATATCACCGGTTTGCGGCAAACAGTATTCTCTGCGGAAGAAAATACAGCCTTTCATGAAATGATGTACGGGCTTGATATTATATGTAATTCGTACGGATACCGCGGCGGGTTGGATGAATATTCATTTTTCGCACAACAAATTGTTGATGAACCTGAACTGAGACAATTATATCAGGAAGTATGTGCCTCAAATAATATCAATAGCATAGCACCGTTCTTCGGATCCAATTCTGTATTGCCTTCAGCATTACAGCGTGAAGAATAGTGCGAATAGTTACGGAACTTTGCAGCGGTTTCAGCTTTCCTTTATTTGTATGAAATTACAGCGTGACTATTTGCGGTACGGCAGCATACTGTTATATGATTATTGTATCGAATGGTTAATATACTCTTGCACGAACAAGAGCGACAGTATTGACGGTTATAATAAACCGTGTTTCTTTCGCCATATCCATTCCGCTGTTAACAGTATAATAATAATGCTGTAAAATAACCATGTATTAAAAAATTCATAATCATACCGCATATCAATTTTTCTAATTTTCGGAGTTAATTGATCATTTATTTTTTCCGCTTGAGTGTCATTAAACAGTATCCCGCCGGTTGCGCGTGCAAGTGCCGTTAGACGATCAAAATCAATATCAGGATGGCTAAACTCTCCCGTCGGATATTGAACTAAAAACGGGGTTGTTTTTGAACCGTTTACACGCGGGTGAGCAATACGCAGATGAACACGATATTCTCCATCCTGTTGTGTTGAATATACCCCGCTGTACTGTTCAGGATTAACCGATGAACTTTTTAGTGGTATTGATGCGGCTTCTTTCCATCCGTCGGCTTCTCTTCGTTGAACTGAAACTATCGGATGTGCTCCCGTAACCGGTTCAAATCCGGCGGAAAACAATGATGCAACAATATGTACTTGTTCACTGCGATTATATCGATACCGATCAGTATGCAGATTAATTTGTTCCAAACGCGATGTTACTAAATAACGAATAAATTGACGCCAAAACTGTCCGTAATATTCTCCGGATCGTCCGAGCCCAATACTTAAAAAATACCAGCGCCATGTTGATGAACCGGCAAATATGCCGACTTTGCCGCTCCCGTACCGTCCGGCTGCACAAACAATTAAATCATTACGTGCTGAATGTACGGCAAGCACTTCCGTTCCCGGTTTTGTTTCCGTGATGCTGTTTACCGAATCAAGCGGGGGCAAGTTCTCCCATATTTTCTGATTAACTGCGGCGTCATCATTTAAACGCATTACCGGATGAGTTCGTCCAAGCCCGGTAAGATGCAGGGTGAACGGGTTATGATACAATCCGCCGTTTTTCCAGCGAATAGGAATTACTTCCCGCAACGGACCGGTATGATATCCGCCTGATTGAAAACTCTTCGCTCCGCCAAGCAGTAATAATGCACGACCGCGCGACCCAACGTAAATTTTTAATCGTTCAGCAAGAGCAGTACCAAGCATGTCGGCACTGAGGTTTCCGATAATTACCAGATCAAACCCGGCAGGGTCAATTTTTTGAAGACGTGTTTTTTCGTTCGCGGTTGTTACGGCAATCGCTGTTGTGATAAGATTTTTATCGTTCATTAAAAGCCGGCGCATAAAAGTATAATCCCAGTCAGGCGTTCCGTACAGAAACAATACTTTAAATTTATTTTTTACAATACGGGTAAAAACGGTTTGTTTATTATTAATATCCGTCAGTTCACCCGGTTGCGGTTTTATTTCTGCTGAAATACGTACGGTCCCTTCTGTTGTCGGCTTGTACTGAAATCGTATTCGCTGTGTGCGATCCTTGAGCATAATGGTTGAGGTGCCGATATGACGGTTTCCGGAATGCCAAGTAAGGGTAATGTTTTTTCCGGTATACCCCCGCTGATAGAGTCGTGCGGAGAGTTCGCTTGTTTGTCCAAGCGGCATTTCAGTTGGCACGATCAGGTCTGCAATGGCAATGTCATTGTTTATTTCCGGTGATCCAAAATCATATACCATAATCGGAATACCCTGTGCATCCAGTGCCCGTGCTTCAGCAACCGGATTGCCGGTTGTGGTATGTCGTCCGTCTGAAAGTAAAATAACGCCGGCAACCGGCTGGTAACCGCTTTGCGAAACAACACGCCGTATCACCGCGGCAATATCGGTCTCCGATTCATCGTTGGAGTGGGCGCGCAGTTTTTTAAATGTATTTTCATTCGGTGAAAAAACATTGATATTTTTACCGAACCGATATCCGATAAGGTTAAACTTTTTACTAAGATTCGGTATTATTTTTTCTGTGAGTACGGTTAATGCCGTATCACGGCGTGATATACCGCCGTGCCGGATCGGGAGTGACATACTGGCGGAATCATCAAATAAAATAACGATTTGATTATGCTGTTTTTGGCGAAATGTTGTTGACAGTACCGGGCGCAGTAATGATATTACCAGCAATACTATTATCATTGTACGTATTCCGGTAAGAAGGCGTTTTTGGCGTACCGGTATTTCATGGCGGTATTTATATGAGTACAATGTTAGTCCGCTCAGTACAACGGTAATGGTTAGTACAAGCCACCAGAAATGCATATTTAAAAAATTAATCGCGAGATGCTGAATTCCCAAGAATTCCTCCAAGTATACGTTTAAGATCCCGTTTCAAGAGTATTTGCATTTTATCCCATCGATTTGCAAGAAATATTTCTGCCATTAATACTGCTAATGCCATAATTAATAGTAACGGCCATAATTCACGACCAAATTGAAATCGTTTAATTTGCGATGCGACATCTTGTGCTGCTGTTACATAATACAGATCAAGTCCGGTATAGGTTTTTTTTAATTGTGCAAATGAAATACGCTGTATATCAGATTGTTCCGGCAGTGTATTGCAGGAAAAATACTTTGATCCAAGTCGATATATACCCGGTACGGTAAGGCGGTTGCCAACAACTGAAATAGGTGCTGCTGTGCTAACCGGTTCTACCATTGTTGTGCTGTCAACTTCAAGGTCAGCCTGTACAACATCAATACGTGTACCAATCGGATATTGTGCTTTACCAAGCATTGTCCGATTGAGCAGGTATTTAACGCTTTCATGCAATAACGGCGGAAAAGATGCATTAAAAACAATATCACTCATACTCTCATCAGGTCCGAGTGCGATAGTAATAACTGTTCCGCGGCGAGTGCCGTCAGTATTTATCGGATGGTGTTCAAATATCAATGGCCGATCATCTTCCAGCCGGGCAAGAATTTGAATATTCGGATCACCTGCATCATATGCTATTTGATAGTACTGATAGATATGCGCCGCTGTTAAACTTTCATTGTCAGCAAATATACTCAATGACGGATGTTCGGTATTCAATATATCAATTCGCGTATATCCTTTTTTCTCAGATGCCGTATGAACGGCATCAATGGTAACTTTATGTAATATTCTGCCCGGTAACAGTCCGCTTTCAAAGAGTGCACCATTACAGACATTAATATCAAGAGAATCGTTGAGAAAAATAAGAGCACTGCCGCCGTTGCGAACATATTCAGAGAGCCGGGAAATCGCCGCTTGAGAATGCAGTGCGGAAAAATCAGCTAAAACCGCAACTGAGTATGATGAAAGCCGCAGTGTTGTTAATTGTGATGACGGATGAACCGACGGACGTATAAGATAACTGTTATTCTGATTTATAAAAAATGCCGGATTAAACGCACTGACGAGAAAATCACTTTTTCCGGCATCATCGGCAATAAAAACATGAACAGAGGACGGTACATAAAGCGTAAAATAATATCGGTTATCAAGTTTTAAATTATCATTCTCAAGCCGTATTTCACCGTTTAATAAACCGCTTGTATCAAAAACATTAATAAAATCAAGCGAGACGCTTGAGCGGGGCGGTATTTTTGTTGCCGCTTGACCAAATGTTCGGTCACCAACAATGACTTTTCCGGTAATATCAGCAGCGGCAATTCCGTAATTATGAATCGTTGCGCCCATTGATACCGATTCACCCGCGCCGAACAGTTTTTGCGGCAACCGCAGTTCTTCAACAGCCGCATTACGCGAACCTCGTACCGATGCAGCAAGGTCAATAATAAATATTTGTCCATCTAGGTGTAATTCCGTATTGCGAAACGGGATACTCGTATTACTTAATACAGTTACCATATCGCCGTATTCATCACGTGCTGCATCTATCCATCCGGCACGACTTAGATCGGTCAATAAAAAAACAACTTTATTCGGATATACCGAATCGCGCAGTAACCGGCGGGCATCAGCAAGTGCCTGCGGAATATCAGCCGGAAGATATCCGGGCTGCGTATTTTTCAGTATCATACGTCCGGCTTCAATATTATAACTGAGATTATCCAGTTTTACGGGAATGGTATCCGATGGACAGATGATAGAAAACGTATCACCGGGGTGCAGTATTTCATCAAGAATAGTACGGGCGATTTTTTGTGCTATTTTAAATAAGGTCAGCCCTTTATAATAATATCCCATTGATACAGAATTATCGAGTATGATAACAGCGGCGGTACGGACATTACGACTGGAGGAAAGCGCATGCGCCGGCATTGACGATGTCGTATCCTGCGCAAACTTTTGAACCGGTCGTGCCATACATGCAGCAATCAGTGCGATCAGCAGCATGCGTACAATAAGCAGTATTATTTCTTTCAAACGAAACGTATTCATACGTTTTTCAAATGATAACTTAATAAAATAAAGACTGGGAAAATTGACCGTTTTAATACGCTGTTTGTGCAATATGTGAATGATAAGCGGAATCAGTGCGCCGGTTATTCCCCAGAGGAATGACGATTGTGTAAAAAGTAACTGCCACATAATATAAGGATTGTATCATTGATATAAATACCCGTCAATAAAAGTGGTCTTTATACACTGTTTCATATATCTTTGAAAATGCCGTACTCATGCCGGTGTACTGTATTGTCTCCGAAAATGGTCATGGCAGAATATATTAATGCCGCCTTGACAATATCGTAATATCGTATTATATTGATATTTGAGTATTAATAATACGCTTTGCGCGTACAATATGGAGGTTCGTAATGGCAACAATACAACACACAAGCGATGGAACATTTCAAAAAGATGTTCTTGAAAACGCAACACCAACATTGGTTGATTTTTGGGCGCCATGGTGTATGCCGTGTCGTATGCTGGGTCCTGAAATTGAAAAATTTGCTGCAAATAATGAAGGTAAAATAAATGTCGTGAAGCTTAATACTGATGAGAATCAGGGCGTCGCATCGCAAATGGGTATTCAAGGTATTCCGACAATGATACTTTTTAAGAACGGCAAAGAAGCTCATCGTCTGGTGGGTATGCGTGATGCAAATACATTGCAGCAAGAATTGACAGCATTTTTATAATGCCTGAAGCATTGCGCTTTCTTATAAAACGCATTCTTCCGGTTGTTATCGGCGGTGTATTAGGGTATGTATATTATCGGTTTATCGGCTGCCGCTCGGGAACGTGCCCGATAACATCAAACCCGTATGCATCAGTAGGCTATGGAGCATTTCTCGGATTGCTGCTGTCATTAATTTGAAAGGAATTAATTATGATGCTTTCAACAAAACTAACACTGAAAGACAATATGGCATTTAGTATTGATATGCAGGGTCATACCATAATGATAGATGCCGTACCTCAAGATGGTGGTGGTGATACAGCCGGACCGACTCCGAAGGCATTGCTGCTTGCCGCGCTCGGCGGATGCACTGCGATGGATGTCATTTCAATACTACGGAAAATGCGTAATGAACCGGAACGGTTTGAAGTGACGGTTGAATCAGGGAGTAC
Source organism: uncultured Spirochaetia bacterium (assembly GCA_964490645.1). Taxonomy (GTDB): domain Bacteria; phylum Spirochaetota; class JAHITG01; order CAZBCL01; family CAZBCL01; genus CAZBCL01. The sequence goes on along the minus strand of CAZBCL010000030.1, from coordinate 4,060 downwards.
TGATGAACATCCGAAAATATTGAAGGATGTTGTTATTACATATTCCTTTACCGGCGATCTTTCTGCAGATAATGTAAAAAAAGCGGTAACCCTTTCAAGTGAAAAGTACTGCGGCGTCAGTGCAATGTTGAAAAAATCAACGGATATTGCGCATCGTATTTTTATTAATGATGTAGAAATCACGGGTTAACGGTATACGGCGTCTACCGGAAACAGGTATTCAATATAGAATAATAGTATAAACAGTGCGCTAAAAAAAACCGCCGTGTATAACGATACACGGCGGTTTTAATGTTTTATATAAAGGGTATTCGGTTATTCAACTAAATGCGGTGTAAATAATAAATCATCAACTTCAATAATGAGATAAAACTCACCGAATTGTTCCTGAACGTCAACAACTTTTCCTTTAATAACAGCTTCCATTTTTTTCTTGGCATTATCATCGTTAAATTGGAAGAATCGAGTCTGATCCATTTTATCGGTATTCGGTCGTGCATAATACCGGATAGTATCAAGTTCATAGACAACGTATTCAGTTCCGCCAAGAGTCTTCGTGCCGATAATATTGCCCTGCCAACGTTGTATTTTATAATTTTTATATGAGCGTGAACTGCCTTTATACGTATACTTCAAACAAATATCAATTGATTTTCCGTTGTTGAAGTTTTTCCGAACCGTTTCATAAATTTTCGGTAATTGTTCACGAGCCTTTCGTTTATAGACACCGGCATATTTTTCCCAATATGCATAATACTTTTGTACATAGGTGTTTTCTGCATTATATTCCTGCGCTTTATCAAAATACGGTTTACCGAGTTTTAAATAATCAAATGCTTCGGTAATATTTTTTTTGGTATAGAGGAAATATCTTCCGAGCCGTGCGGTTCCGTATCCTGCCGTTGCATATGCTTTCGGCAATTTTTCATCTTTTAATGTTTTACTATCGGGAGCAATGTACAGCGCCATTTCATAATTTCCAATACAATTAGTTGTATAATTATAAAACGTTTCCCATTTAAAGTATGATTTTTTAGTATAATACTGCATTTTCGAGAGATACGAATCACCACGCGTAATCATATCTTTTGCTTCACGTTCAATGCGATCACTAATCATCGGGAAAATACCGCGTGCTTTATCAAATTCACGTTTTGCGGCGTCAATATTACCCTCATGCAGGAAGGTTTTTCCTTTTGCAACCCAAATAGTTGCTTCAATGCGTTTTCCTTCTTCTTCATTATAACCGCGAACAATTTTATAGCGTCGAATAACTTTGACGGCTTCATCATATTTCCCGCTGTTATAATAGGTTTCCGCAACATCACCCATACGCGACATTAATTTTTCAGAATTGCGAAGCCCGCGATCACTGTATTTATAATCCGGATTTATCGCATGCAGTTTTTCCGCCGCTTCAAGGGCTTCAGTATTTAATTTTCGTTCAACAAAATCGTTAAACAATAAAAACAGTGCATCCTGATATGCTTCCGATGAAATGCTGCGTTTCAGTTCGGCAGTACGAATAGCACCGTGAATATCACCGGCTTTACGATAGGCATTGAACAATTCATTGACTTTGTTATTATAAATCTCTTTGCCTTTCGGGCGATAATTATTAATAATACGATCTGCCGCTTCAAACTTTTTCTTTGCAATAACAATATCCCATAACGGATCAATAATTGTGTTAAATCTATTATTATCCGCAGTGAAGAGTTTCATTGCAGCATCAACCGCTTCATCTGTTTTCTTGGTTTTAATATAAATATCAAACAATCCGACTAATGCTTCAGGATATGCCGGAGCGGTAGAATACTTTTCTTCAACCGTTTTTAATTTTGTTAATGCCGCGTCGGTTTTCCCCTTTTTTTTCAGCTCCATGCCCCAACTGAGAAATGCTTCAGCTTCGCCGTTGCGTGCTTTTGATGATTTTGATTTTTTAAAAAAGCGTAATGCCCGTTCATAATCACCTTTTTTAACATATTGCATACCGGCCATATAAATGCTTTCATCACGCATTTTTTTTGCATTTTTATGCGAGGGGTAATATTTTAATGCACGTTCAGAATTATTAATTGCATCCATATACTCATGATGGTCATAATGCTGTTCAGCAATGCGAAAATAACAATCTGCAATACCACTGCGTGCCGCTTTCGCTTCATGCCCTTCATTACCATATTCATTCAGGTATTGTTCATACAATTGAATTGCACCATAATAATCACGTTCCTTATACAGATCATCAGCATCTTTAATAAGATCGTTACATCCTGTTAGGAATAGTGCCATTATTAGAATTAATCCGGCTAACATTAATTGACGATGCATGGTTTATCCTCCTTCATGCGGTGTTTGTACACCCGTTTATCGTGATATATACCTATACGCTATCAGTACCGGTTATGTATTGTCAACCCGTGAAGTCTTTATTTTACGGAAACAAAATGATAAATAGTATATATCCTGAATATATGTACTATCATTATTCTAGCATAGTTTCGCCCGTATTCCAATAATTATTTCTTATTGTATCCACCGAAAACTATTATTCTATATTGTTCTGTTCTTAATTATGTACGTTATATAAGAATTGTATTGTATGTATGAAGTAACTATTTTTTCCCCACTTCCTTTAACGGAACCTGACAAAATTGTTTGGTATCATCATTCCATTCCATTTCACCAAGGAATCTTCCCAATTTGTCCCAGCCGATGTACATATTTGGTTTAAATACTTGAGTTTCAATTAGAACCCTATGCGAAAGTTTGCATATATGTATTTTGCCATTCTTGTACCAAGCAGTCATAGTTACTTTTAGTTTTCCTGCGGGGGTGCTGATTGCTTTCGGTCTTTTGAAAAAACACTTTTTTACCGCACCGTTTTCGTACCAAAATATTTTATTTACCATCCGCTGCCCTGCAGGGGTGTCTACTTTTTGTGGTACAGAAAGAGAGCAACTGTATGGCATACCACTTTCATACCAATTTATTTTTGTTATCTTAAATTTTCCGCTTGGGGTATCTACTTCCTGCGATCTGGAAAGAGAGCAGCCTTTCATCATTTTATTCGTATGCCATGCAATCGCTTCTATTTTTAATTGCCCGGCTGAAGTATTCACTTTTTGTGCTGTTGAAAGGGCGCAACCCTTCATGGTGCCGTTCTCGTGCCAAGCAATGGCATATCCATCGTTATTGTTTATTACCTTCAATTTTCCTGCGGGTGTGTTTACTTTCTGTGGTTCGGAAAGATTGCAATATTTCATCATGCCGTTCTTATGCCATTTAATAGCATGTTTATCGTTATTGTTTTCCAGTGTCAACTCTCCTGCGGGAGTGTTTACTTTCTGTGGTTCGGAAAGATTGCAATATTCCATTGAGCCGTTATCATACCAAGCAATTGCATATCCATTGTTATTGGTTGTCCGTTGTTCGCTGATGGTGTTTAAATCCCGAAATTCATCTTCACACAAAACAGAATAGCCCATCGTGCCGTTATTAATAAAGTTAGTAAAATATTCAAATATATTGATGTCTGTATCATACTTATTGTTTGCTACTTTCAGTTGTCCTGCGGGAGTGTTTACTTTCTGCGGTTCGGAAAGAGCACATTTTTTCATCGTGCCGTTTTTATGCCATAATAACCAATTATTCGCTTTTAGTTTTCCGGTGGGGGTGTTAAGTAAGACCGGTCCGGAAAGAGCACATTTTTTCATCGTGCCGTTTTCGTGCCACGATAACCATTTTTTCACTTTTAGTTGTCCTGCGAGAGTGTTTACTTTCTGCGGTTCGGAAAGAGCACACTTTTCCATCGTGCCGTTTGTATACCAGAAAATCTCGTTTATTTTCAGTTGCCCGGCGGGAGTTGTTACTTTCTGTGGTTCGGAAAGGCAGCAGTATTTCATCGTCTCGTTCTCATACCAAGAAATACCAAATCCAAATTTGTTGTTTAGTAACTTTAATTGTCCGGCAGGGGTGTTGACCTCCTGCGGTTCGGAAAGAATACATTTATCTATTTTGTTATTTGCGTGCCAAGCGATCGCTTTTACCTTGAGTC
>CAZBCL010000029.1:0-26121 GCA_964490645.1 uncultured Spirochaetia bacterium | reverse complement strand
CGCCATGTCGGTTGATAATGAGGATATGTAATTAGTTAGAACGTATATATAATGATGCCCCACGAGCCGCCATGTCAGTTGATAATTCGTTAGTCTTTAATTACAATTTCTACCCGTCGGTTTTTAGCCCGTGCACGTTCACTTTTTCCTTTTACTTTCGGTCGGGATTCACCATATCCAACTGAGTCAATACGTCGTGCATTAATGCCCTGTGATATAAGATACTCACGAACCGCTTGCGCACGTTGTTTGGAGAGCTCTAAATTGCTTTCCTGTTCTCCTACATCATCAGTATGCCCTTCAACCAGTATTTTTTCACGTGGATAATCATGGAGGATTTTAACAACATTATCCAAAATGTTTTTCTCATCAGCCCCGAGATCAGCTTTGCCGCTTGCGAAATTAATATTATCAAAATTCATGACCAACCCTTTGTCTTCTCGGGTAATTTTAATTTCAGTAATTATTTCGCCAATACGCGATACTCCCTGATTACCGGCACTGTCGTATACCAGTAAAAGGTATTCTGCCGAAACGCCCGGACCAATAACTCTTTTATCATCAGTTTCCCCACCCCAGGTTATTTTTGTCGGCGGGTTTCCTTTACCGGAATACGTTTTTATTGCACGACCGCTTGCATATCTGATAATGAATTCATAATGGTCAATCTTATTATCATCTTTACAACTCAGTTTAAATACGGGCTGATTTTCTTTATCTCCCGGCATAAAAGCATGTATAGTACATTCGACTTGTGCGATTGGTTTCATCGTATCGATAATAAACGGCACTTTTTCAGTTTTAAGCTCATTTCCCGTATCTTCATATGTTATTGCACGAAGAAAGAATTGTGCAGTATACTTACCGCTGGGAATCAAGTCTCCCCGTTCGGTCCGACCATCCCAATGAACTGATTTCGGAAAACTGAGCCCGCCTTTTACTGAGGTAACAAGCCGGTTATCTTCATCAATAATATCCAAGCGCCAACGATCCCCCCATAATCCTAAATCAATGTCTTCAGGAATGTTTGGCTCTTCAAATGATTTATCAAGCTTAAACTCAATTGGTTTTGTCCCGGGTGCATGTACCCCTCCATTAACCGACAGGGATATTTTTGGATGCGTGCATTGCAAATAATACATTTGTGCTTTTGAACTCTTCGGATTAAGAACAATTGCTTTATAAAACGACTCACGTGCGTGTTCATAATCTTCATTCATATAGTGGTCGCGTCCGTCCGTCATATGCAGATAATACTCTTCAAACCGATTCAGCGCTTTATCCATATATTTCCGTGCGCGCGGGTTTTCAGGTTCGATCATAATAACTTCTTTAAAGTATTGAACTGCTTTTTTATAATCACGTTGGCTATAATGCGAAAGCCCTTTGCGTATAAGCTGTCGTACTTCTTCTTCTTTTTTTTCAGAAAGCGCAAACGCTGATGAACATAATAACAGTATTATTATACTATATGTTATTATGCGATAGATACGTTTTTGCATAATGAGAACCTCTCTTTGCAGGCATTGCTGATATTTAAGTATACACTACTTTTCATCATCATACAATGGTTGTTCATTGTCATTTCTGGTTGATTCGCTCCGTGCATCCTGCTGTTCAAGCTCTTGTTCAATTTCATCAAACCGCTGCTCAACATCACTGAGTTTATTCCGCATACGCTGTACTTCTTTATCATACTTGACTTCTTTCAATCTATCGACTGCTTTTCTGTTTGCCGGATATACTTCAACTGCTTCTTCCCAGTATTTAATAGCCTGTTCAATATCACCTTCAACATAGACCGCAACACCGCTATAGTATAACCGTTCGGATCGGCGCTGTGCTGAAAAGTCCTGAAACTTAATACCGATTGAAATTGTGTGGGTATTTCCGAAGCCTCCGAATGATGATGAATGTAAATTTGGCTGCAGGGCTAATGCATAATCAATAATACCGGTTACTGAAGCAATACCGAAACGGAATCCGATACCCGTGGTTATTTTTTCCGACGGGGAGTTTATTTTATATCCTGCCCGCAGTTGAAACATTGGCGTAATTGATCCTTCAATTCCAATTGAAATCTGGGGTGACTCACCACTGTATGAACGGACTTCTGTACCGAATGATAATGCATTAATGACCGGAGCAGCCAGCCCGACTCGCCAGCCCATCGGTACGTTTTCGTATTCTTCGCCACCGGTCAGTTCAAGTGTTGTTACCGATGCGCCGAGTGAAATTCCATTCGGGAAAATATAACCGTTTACTGTTCGCTGACGAAGAACTTTTTCAAAATTAAAAATTACTCCGCCATCAAAGGTAATATCCGGAATGCTGGTGTCATCATATGTTTGGCTAATATATCGGATACCTCCGCCGGCAAATATATTCAGATTATCACTATCAACAATCTGACGACCAACCGCACCATTAATATACATATTATTATATTTCGGGCTTTCAGTAATAGTTCCGTCATAGCGGTCGTAGGCATTAAAAACAGTTGCATGAAAATAAACGAGTGAAATGCCGACTGTTCCGAAATCAAATGGTTGTGCTGCTGATACATATTGTCCGGTAAGCCCTTCAAACCATAATAAGTTCTGTAAATGTATTTCCCCATAGTGTAATGTACCTAATCCGGCCGGATTGATAGTAACGGTTGTTGCATCATCCGCTAATGCAACAAATGTTTCGCCTAATGCACTATATCGTGCCCCATAGGGAATTTTTAAAAAATCACCTGATCCGGTCGCATTGGCGAATAACGCAGAATGAAGCGCAATTATAATAATTATAATAAACATTGTTTTAAATAGTTTCATAATTATTCCTCGTTATTTAATCATAATCCTTTTTATTCACGATTTCGCCAAACCGTTTCTGGTAATCATTACGTTACTCAAATACAATCCGATACCGGTATAATCGCCGGTATAATTACTATTATTCGGATTACCGTATGTGCCGCCTCGGCTGACTTTTTTATTCTTATTGTGATTTTCAGCTCACAATAATTATGCACTCTATATCCATACTAATTATGAATAATTATACAGTATATATCGGAATATTATATATAACTATTCATGCGTAATCACGAAAATCTCCCGAACAAAAACGTTTACGCCGATACAACTATATATATGTACACACTTTTTTGTTTTGTCAAACGATAAATTGCCAGATGTATCGGAAACAGCCTTAAACGTGCAATCTTATAGGATTTAGTGAATTAATTACAGGGACAATATTATAATTTTATCGAATTACCGCTAATTTTTGTATTCGTATTGTTTCTGTTTCAAGACTAAGTGTTTCACTATCGGTATCGGCTATATAACGCCATACCTGAAGATAGTATATACCGGGTGCGATAATAGTACTGCTGTTTGGTAAGCGGCCGTTCCATCGTATCGTATAATCATATGAATCGGCAAAGGGGTTGCTGTTCAGCTCAACCACTCTGTTTCCCACAGCATCCCAAATCCAAACAGAAGCGCCGGAAGGGACATTATGAATAATTAATTCACTTTCATTCGGATGCCATGGGTTCGGACCGGCTATCGGCGGGTCAGTCGGTGGTTGAGGACGTGCAGTAACTGTCGGGTCGGGCGGCGGTCCGAGACCGGCGATGATTTCTATATGTGGTGAAGAAGCAATACAATGATACGATGTATCGCCGGCCGGCAATAATTCACATTTAAAATGTGCAGTGCCGGGGTAGGGCTGTGTAACGGCTTTTCCGTTTTCACTATATGAAGTATCACCGTAGAAGAAATGTATTTTATCACCCTGTTGCATGGTAATAATTGGAATATCTAAATACGTTGTTCCGATGTCATATAAAACTAATGACGTTAAATCAATATCAGCGCCTTCGGTGGTAATATTTAATGCACCGGGGAGATTGTGATTTGTTTGAATTTTACTCCAGCGTATCGGCTGATGTATACGCAGTACGGCATTATTCAATGAACGTTTCGCTTCAAAGGTTACAACCCATGTTCCTCGTTGCGCGGGACCGCAATTAACATTCGGATCAAGAGAAACATTCATATAATTCCCGTAAATAATCTGTAAAGGAATTGGTGAGTTATGAAGTTCCCGCAGCGTACCGCCGGCTTCTCGTGAATACCCATGAATTGTATTCAGACCGGTATATTCAGGAGTATCTGTATGATATTCACAATACACGGTAACCGGCGATGCGGCATATATCGGAATATGCACTTCCCGATTATTCGTCGGTGAGGTATATGGAATGCCGAGTCGTTTATTTCCGTACCCGGATATACCGGTAATTACAAAAAGCCCATTATTCGTTGATGAGGTAAACTGCGGGATAGTGAAATTTGTTGGTAATGAAATAACCATTTCGCCGCCGGGCAGCGGATAATCGCATTGATATTTGAATTTTAAAACTGTTGGTGTTCCGGTATATACATTTGACTCGGATTGCAGGAACAGCTGTCCGCTGCCGTCTTTTGCCTGTATGAATATAGTCGGTTCACTAATAATATTAGTCATCGGGACAGCATGATTACTTACCGTTATTGCCAGTGTATACGTCGTTTCATTCGGAATTATTGTTGTATAGCGCAGATTAAAATTATTATTTACCGGAAGATTAGTAACAAAAACTGAAATCATCCAGGGACCATTACCGGTGGCAGTTAATCGTCCGACGTGCGGTCCGAATGAGGATCGATTAATATACACATACCCGTCAGCACTTGCGTTGGTTGTTTGGGGCGATGACCAGCCCGCGGGAATCTCAAATGAGACAATTCCGTTTGTCATTGGTATTTCACCATGGGTGGAATAATAGAATGTCAGGGTTCGTGAAATATTTGGTTCAATCATTGGCGGTGTCAGCCATGCTTTTCCGGAAATATCATTCCAGCCGGGTATAACGGTATAATTATGAGTGCGTGGTGCGGTAAAAGCAGTATTTGTACTACGTGCGGAAAATGAAAACGGATAGTTGCCTGATTGTGAGGGAAGAGTAACACTATTGCCGTTTGTACCGTAATAACAATATATTTTATGAGCACAATACCGAACGGGAATATCAATGTAATAGTTGCCGCTGTTAATACTGATATTTGGTGTGCCGTTAAGGCGATCATGCGGAGAAGCAAGAGAAACGCTGAAAAACCCCGGTGTGTTTGCATTAGTTACCTGCGGCGGTGTAAAGTTGGTCGGAAATGTAAGTCGGACAACACCATTAATAATCGGGTGATCCGATCGAACATATCCTGAAATAATAATTTGTGCCGATGCGTCGGCAACACCGCTTTTCGGGCTAAGAAAACGATAATTTATCGGTGAGCTGCTCCAGCGTATCCAAAAGCCGGGTGCAGTGATTGCTGTAAATGAACCGTTTGAACTTTTTGTCCATGCTTGAAACGATGCATATGAGGTCGATGCCGGCGCACGGATACCCGGACCGCCGCTGTTTGTTGACCCTAAAATAATATGATACCCCTGACCTGTCGTACAATGATCAAAATATAGTACTAAATCAGTTGCGGTTACTAATCTATTGGAAAGCAATGAGGCACCGCCAAACGGAGTAATGTCAATATATCCTTCTGCGGAAGCATTGTTTGTTTGAACATTACTGAACTCGTTCGGAAGTTCTATCCATAAGGTGCCGCCGGAAATATTGGTTTCTGCAATGTATTTTATTCCAAGCCGGTAGACTGAATTCGGTACAGCCGGATAACCTTCATCATCATATATCACTATCCCGGTGCCATCGACACGATTATTGCCTTCAACCAATGCAATATCATCAAGCCAATATTGATTGGCGTATTCAAAGATACCGACAAAACGAATGCGAATGGTATGGTTAAAATAAGCGCTGACATCTATTTCAAATGTTGATTTCCGATAATAATTAATTGATGCTGAGGCTTTTGTATAATTTTTCAGCAAGTGCCAGTCTGTATTATTAGTCGTTATATACACCATAAGATTGCTCATGTAGGTATTGCCGTCATTAGTGCGGGAAAATCGGAGAATATATTCAGCGGCATTGGTAAATGAAATCCACGGCGATTCAACTGACGCATGAAACGGCGACATATGATTACTGCCGATATTTGCAAGATGCAGCGCTTTCACACTTCCCCAAACCGGATAGACATAATCCGATGGACCTTGCACCCAGCCGCCGGCACCCCATTGGAAGTCTTCATGATAGGGCTGACCGTAATTCGTCAGTGACCCGATGATAACCGAACCTGCAGCATATGACCAATTCGTCTGATGATTATCGTAAATACGACCAAAAATATAATTCGTCCGCGTTGGCACACTGCCGGTATCCCAAATATATGCATCAGTGCTATCATCTTCGGATAAACCGGCAACAATGATATTGGTTGTATTAAAATTTGACGATGATGAATAAAACAAATCTATAACAGCATCGTCATCAGTGTCGAAATCTGTCCAGGTAATATGATATTCACTGTAGGTTTTATCATCAGTGTTTGGTCGTGTAATTGACAGGGTTGGTGTACTTTCAACAACCGACGTTGTGAATAATACCGAAAAGGCATTCGTCCCTAAATTCTCACATGCATTATACCGCAGCATATGTGAACCATCCGGCGCATCAATTCCTGCCTGATAAAATGGGACCGGATGTATGGAACGGGTGTTTTTATAATTTATTTGAATGGTATTGCTTTGCTCATAAAAAACAAATTGAAAGGTCTGATTTTTTATTGCCGTATAATAAACAGAATCATACTGAATGATAAACTTTCGGTTATTTGTTGGCCCGACTTCCTGATAAAATATTTGCCCGTTTCGTATAAGCCGCCCGTTAAAATTCAGGGCAGCGATGGTAGCATTCGGCGGGGTAGCGGAAAGATCAGCGTATTCAATACCGCCCGGCTGGAATGAAACAAAACCGTTTTCATAACAATATATTCGGGTATAATTTGAACCATATAATGAAACGGTGAAGGGTAAATCTAATGCATAAAACGGTGTTTCTCCATACCATGCAATAGGAGTGCCGGTTTGTGCAATATCAATCCATTCCGCCCCGATAAATGCTTCAGGCGTCAATGAATCAACCCATCGGTAGCCGCCGCTGACGTGCGGGCTAATACGTCCAAAGACCACACCGACTATAACGATTATAAATAATACTATATAGAATATTAATGTATGCTTCATTAACCTGACCCTGCAGACAAGTATAGCAGTATTTAGAATATTGACAAGTGAAACTTTCAAATTTAGATTCCCTGCACCTAAAAGAACAATATTCTCAAATATGCCCTAAAAAGACCATATAATACAAAAATAAACTTGACAATGCGGATAAGTGCATATACGCTGGTAATTATACAGTCTCATTTACTATGAGGACATCAGATATATAATGATATCAATGGAGGCATAACATATGCGTTCCTTAATAATTATGAGTGCAATTAGTTTATTATTAGTTTTTCCGGTCTGTGCAGCAATGCGTGGCGGAGCCTATGAGCCGCCGGTTTCTGCTGAGGACTTGCCGAAAAGTGTTGCCGCTATTTCTAATATGGAGTGGCCGTTTGATGCACCTATCGGGTACGAAAATTATGCACAGCAAGCGGTGTTTGATACAAATGCACCTTTTGAATGGCTGCAGGAAGCAATAAAGCTGTATAATGAGGGGTATGAAATCATTTCACAGTTTGAAATACGACGAAATAAAGTTAATCCGTACAATGTTGATCCTTATCATCTGGAAGTGAATACTCCGACTGATTTATCCATGCGGCGTCGTATTGACCGTTCATTAAATCTTTTTTCAGAATCGGCAGATATTATTTCTCGTAAACTTGTCTGGGATACCCGTGTAACCGGATTGGATGTCTATAAAAGCCTGCTGGTGAATACCTATCATAATCTTGTTATCGGCTGTATATATAATAAATACTACGGCAGGGCAATGGAGAATATTGATACGTATGAAGCAGCACTTGAAGTTGTTGATGGTGAAATCCCGAAGGAAGAACGAAAATGGATTCTTTTATGGCGTATTCGTACCCTGACTATTCTTATCGCAAGAGCCGAAAAATATGATTTTGTATATGTCGGTGATAAAAGTGCAGCATCATTACGTATCCTGCACCGGCATCTTATAGAAAAAGCAATAAATGAAGAATTTGCCGATGATGAAAATATGAAAAAAGAACTGTTGAAACGGTTCTATCCGCCGGAAACAATGCAGCAGTATCTCAGTGATATTATGCCTGCGCAAGAAGCAGAAACAACCGGCGCAACTGATTCAGGTACTCAATAATTAATTTTATAGTATAAATTTAGTTATAACTTTGGGAGGTGAACTGTAAATGTCAGACATGATTATTGTAAGAAGTAAGATTAAATCGGTGGTTGAAAACGTAAACGTCTCAGCTAATTTTGCAGATGCTCTGAACGAGAAAGTACAGGCGCTGGTAAAAGAAGCAGAAGGTCGCGCAAAAGCGAATGGCAGAAAAACGCTCAAACCACAAGATCTTTAATCTGCAAACACACAGTATGAAAACAAGCAGTCATATTTTCGGATATGGCTGCTTTTTTTATAGTATATACATATACTGCGGGGAAATGCTTTTCACGTTTGGTTATGCGTGAGTAGTATTCACAACATCGCATAATTTGAATATTTCTGTTAATAGGGTATCTGCAACACAGAAGCCCTTGACGGTAAAGCGTATCCTATCATCGTCAAGAATGATAAATCTATTGTCTTTCCATTCACGCAGCTGTGTCTCAGGAATGATCTTTGTAAGCGGTATTCCGAAACGCTGCATAAAATGATTCAGTGAAAGCCCGTCAGTAAGACGCATTGAAAGCATAATATATTCGCGCATCAGTATGGCATCAGTTAACGTATCTATTGTGTAAACATTATCGGAATAAGTTCCTGATTCCATCACCGTGCAATATTTTTCAATATCAGCAATATTTGTCCGGCGGCATTTTTCATGACGGTTGAAGCTGCTTGCTGATGCGCCGAGTCCGAGATAATCATCCGCATGCCAATAGTGTACATTATGGCGGCTTTCATAACCGGGGCGGGAAAAATTTGATATTTCATATTGTGCGATACCGTTTTTTTTCAACATTTCAATAGCTAAAATATACATACTGCGTACGTCTTCAGTTTCGGGAAGTGTAAAGCTTCCTTCATTTAATTTTGTTTGTAATGGACCGGATGTCGGGACTGATAAACTGTATGTACTGATATGCAGCGGGTTAAACCAAAGTGTTTGAGCAAGTGTCGTTCGCCAACTCTGAAGGGTTTGATACGGCACACCGAATAATAAATCTATATTAATGTTTTCAATATTACATTGTTGAAGCCGGTGAAGAGCACGTTCATTAATATCCGGTGTTGCCCGTCGTCCCATAGTCGTGAGTTCATGGGCATTCCATGACTGAATGCCGACAGAAATACGATTAAACCCGGCTTTCTGAATGGCATCTAATAATTTATCAGTGATATCTTCAGGGTTGACTTCTATAGTCCATTCACTATCCGGCATAATGTTCAATACACGGCGTATTGTTTTTACAATATCATTCAGCCGTGAACCGGCTATACTTGGTGAACCGCCGCCGAAAAATACTGAATCAAAAATGTAGTTACGCCAAAATGGTGCACGAAAAAGTATTTCCTTTCTCAGTGCGTTGAAATACCGTTCTCCCATATGCTGATAATTTGTTGTTGAATAAAAATCACAGTAACCGCATCGCCGGCGGCAGAATGGAATGTGGAGATACAACCCGGCGGGAGGTTGAGCGCCGGAACGGTCGGTCATGGAATGCTGCCGATACGGCGTATGGGGGAATAAATGAAAAAAACTTTACCTTCAATGTGATCAGCGGTAACGGCGCCAAATTGTCGTGAATCTCGTGCACCGGTACGATTATCACCAAGCAGATAAAATTGCCCTGCTTTCAGCGGTATGCGTCGTGCATTTGCAACTGAATATATTTCTTTCGGGATAGTAACAGTATGATGATAATACTGTCCGGTTAATTCACTCAAATAATTCTCATCGGCTTTGTTGCCGTCGATATACAATGTATGATTTTTATATTCGACAACTTCATGCGGTAAACCAACAACGCGCAGCATCATCAATCGATCAGGTTCTTTTTTATCACGAACAATAACAATTTCTCCGCGCAGAGGTTCACGTAATGGTTTAATCTTCACATTAATGAACGGGATACGTGCACCGAAAACTAATTTATTGACTAGAACAAAATCCGCTTTTGTTTGCTTTGTGTGTTTCCATAAAGTCGGCGCCATTGATAAATCGTTAACACGAAATGATTGAACGACCAGCAGTTTTAATACGAGCGCAACAAAAATCGCAATAGCGATAACTTCAAACCAGTTGTAAAGGTATCGTAAAAATGGTGACCCCGATCCGTCATGCTGACGAACAAGCGGGCGCTGTTGATTTTTTTGATATGCCATAATACTACTTTTATATCAAATCATATGCTATTTTGCAAGGGTGGTTTTATAATTGTAATATTTTCATATAAACAAGAGTGTATTTTTATAACGGTGTTTTTTTCTATATACTAATAATATCCTTTACAGTATAATAATTATTGTTCATAACATTATTATTGTGCAATACCGCAGAGAAATTTATTTTTACCGTTCTATGGTATGCGGTACTGTTTTTCAGTTGTAATTTATAAAATACTTGACATCAATAAAAATTGCATTTTAATAGATATTACGTTATATTCATCATTAAATTGTTGAATATTTAAAATCGGGGCTGTAGCTCAGCTGGGAGAGCGCGGCGTTCGCAATGCCGAGGTCAGGGGTTCGATCCCCCTCAGCTCCATAAATGATTATTTTACCTGTATGTCATTAGGTGAGAATGCTTCCGGGGAACTGCAGTGTTGACTTTCAGATATGCAAGTGTATGCACACTGCCGAGGTCAGGGGTGGTCTTCGACTCACTTCGTGCCCCCCCCATCCTCAGCTCCATAAATGATTATTTTACCTGTATGTCATTAGGTGAGAATGCTTCCGGGGAACTGCAGTGTTGACTTTCAGATATGCAAGTGTATGCACACTGCCGAGGTCAGGGGTGGTCTTCGACTCACTTCGTGCCCCCCCCATCCTCAGCTCCATAAATGATTATTTTACCTGTATGTCATTAGGTGAGAATGCTTCCGGGGAAGTTGCATTTCCGCTTTTCTCGTGAAGTGCTAAAAACAAATGTAAATGTATCCATTTGATTTTGTTTTTAGAAATAAAATAAAAGTCTAAAAGGAGAAATACATATGGAAAATCAGCTTACCAAAATACTAACATCAGATAAAAAACATAAAGAAAAAGTTGTTTTAATAACAAAGAAAATCAGCCGCGATAATAAACTTATAACAGTATTGTTTGATCTATTATTGAATGGTTCAAATGTTGAAAAAGGCACAGCAGCGGAAGTAATGAAATTTGTATCGCAGGAGAAACCTGAATTATTGCTTCCGTATATTGAGATTTTAATTCAAAATATTAATAGTACCATTTCCCGTGTAAAGTGGGGATGTCCTGAATCAATCGGATATATTGCACGAAAATATCCAAAAAAAGTTGAAGAAGCAATTCCGAATTTATTTAAAAATACAACTGATAAAAGCATTGTTGTTCGCTGGTGTGCGGCTTTTGCTTTAACTGAAATAGCAAGGTTTAATACAAATAAACAAAAAGAGCTTATAACACGATTTAAAAAAATAATAAAAACAGAAAGCAATAATGGTGTAAAAAACGTTTATCGTAATGCACTCACCGAGATAGAAAAAGCATAGCGCGTATTTATATTCTGCATTCTTCATTCCATATATAGTATGGTCATATCTGCTTGAATGACGGTATGTATATAAATATAGAAACAGTTGCAATTCGGTGAAGTCGTCAGTAATGGCGGCTATTTTTAGTTTAATAATACTGTAATGCTTTGCAGTTCATATTTAAATATAATTTTAATAATAATCATTGTTTCCAAACCCGAAAACATACCGACATACTATATATAGAGCTGAAAAAAAGGGGGGGCACGAAGTGAGTTGAAGACTACCCCTAAATCTTGGCATTGCAAACACCGTCTGAAAGACGCGGCGTGCTTATATATATCCAATAATATGACATTTATTTTATTTCTTAATTTTATTTTTTCAGTAATCTATGCTACTGTATTCGTCTCTGCAGATCATTTTTGTTTGTTTTATAATTATTTCCAATAGACAGAATGCATTGAATATGCAGGGTATGATTAGCTTTGCTGTTATAAATAATATATTAATACTTTACAAACATTCTATAATGCTATTTATATTATAAATATTAAAGTTTAAGGAGAAAAAATGAAAAGGAATCATTTATTAATCAAAACAGTTTTGTATCTTGTTAGTTGCTCATTGGTTTTGTTTTTGATTGGATGTGCTACTATTATGCATGGTACAAAACAGGAAGTTGGAATATCAAGTGTCCCGAGTAGTGCAAAGGTTGTTATTGATAATAGGACATTTGGGAATACTCCTTTAGTTGCGAACCTGTCGCGTAGAAAGAACCATACTGTTAAAATATTATTAGATGGATATCTTCCATATGAATTAGTATTAACACAAAAAGTTAGTGGATGGATTTGGGGTAATATTGTTTTTGGTGTTTTTGGTGGATTAATCGGGCTTGTTGTTGATGTTGTATCGGGTGGAATATATAAAGTAACTCCTGAGCAAATTAAAGCAGAATTAAAAGAATCCGGAGTCAATATAAGCTTAGAAAAAGATAGATTATATGTTGCTTTTGTATTAACACCAAATCCTGAATGGGAAAAAGTTGGTCAATTGACAATAATAGAATAATAAGCAATAAAAGAATAAACAATAAAGTATATGGTGACCCGCTATAGAGCAGGTCACCATATTTTTTATGATAAATATTCTTTAATTTATATTCTGCATTCTTCATTCCATATATAGTATGGTCATATCTGCTTGAATGACGGTATGTATATATAAAAAGACGGCGCTATGGTGACGCCGTCTTTTTGTGATAAGGAGTCGAGGTTAAAATTTCGCAACTACCATATAGTTATTTACTGCGGTGATGAACCGTTATTTATTTTTTGTCAAACTGTCAGTACAGGGAATAAATATGTGTTTATTTTCCCTTTGCGATTCAGGTTCGATAGTATTATGAATAATGAGTTCATATCCGTTATAGTGTTTCTGCTGTATCGAAAAATATGATTGTTGACCTGCCGCAAATGGTTTTCGTATACTGCATTGAACCGTTAACATTCCGTCATTATGATTAATTGATATAATTGTTCCTGCCGGTTTTCCGGTGTCAGTTACAATAATATCATTAAGCGGAATATATTTAGTATCCAGTTTTGTTGTAATCAGTTGTGCATAGGTAAATGCGTGAAGTGCCTGCCCGGCGATATAGCTGATAATAACAATATATAATATAAAAAGTAAGACAACAACTTTTTTCTGGTTTTTATTCATGCAGTAATACTGCCTTTCAAAAATTGCAACACTATTAGTATCGGACGCTTGCTGAATTCCTTGAGAAGAGATATACCGATAATACTGAAAAAGATTTTAATATTGTCATAAAATAACGATTATTATTGTTTATAGAAGTGCACGCGCGGTAAGCGGATGCTGCCGACGCGGAGCACACAAACACTGCCGATGTCGACTGTGGACTGACCGGAAGGATCTCAGTCGGCCCGGCAGTGCTGATTATATTCTTAACGATTAGTTTCATTGACAGAAAAATATTTATGAACTCTGTTCAGTGATAGGTTTATTTTAGGATAAATAGTGTATCAGTGTAATTTGTCCGAACTATTATGTCATCCGACAAAGGAAGCGGCGAGGTGTATCGTCCATATGGCATACGCAGCTCTGCGTGATATACTATAATCCGCCTAAGCGACGGTCACGTTGCTGAAATATACCAATACAACGGGCAAATTCTTCAACAGAAAAATCAGGCCACAATATATCAGTTACAACAATTTCAGCATAAGCAATTTGCCAAAGCATATAATTTGAAACACGAAACTCACCGGATGTACGAATAAGTAAATCAAGTTCAGGTAATTCAGCAGTAAATAATTTACCGGCAAAATAATTTTCATCTATCATATCAACAGTAATAGAGGTGTTTTTGACTTCTTCGGCACATGCCCGTGCTGCACGAACGATTTCATCACGTCCGCCGTAATTAAGGCAGACATTAAGAGTCATTTCCGTATTATTTGACGTTTTTGTTATCCAGTCATGTAAGCCCATTTGAACAAGTTTCGGTAATCGGGTAATATCTCCTGACACTTTCATTTTGACACGATTCCGAAAACGTTTCGGAAATGGGCGTTTGAGATATGCTGCAATCAAATTCATAAGTGCGGTAATTTCTGATTCGGGGCGGCACCAATTTTCGGTAGAGAAAGCGTATACTGATAATGCTTTGACACCGAAATCACATGCGGCGCCGGCAATATTTTCAAGATTATCACTTCCGGCTTTATGTCCCTCATGTCGGGGGAACCCTTGTTTTTTCGCCCAGCGTCCGTTTCCGTCCATAATAATACCAATATGCTGAGGGATTACAGCCGGATTGAGGTTATACTGCTCGGGAGTATACGGTTGTTCGGGTTTGCGTCGTGACAGCATTTAGGAACGGTTCCTTTATGGAGAGTATCGTCGTGCAGTGTATCAGACGGTCATAACTTCTTTTTCTTTATTTTTTGCATGTTCGTCAATTTGCTGGATATGCGTATCGGTGATTTTTTGTATTTCATCATGTGCACGTTTTACTTCGTCTTCACTGCTGCCGTCTTTTTGAGCACGATCAAGTTTTGCATTAGCATCACGCCGTATATTGCGGACAGCAATTCTGGTTTCTTCACTTTGCTTATGAACAATCTTGACTAAATCCTTTCGCTGTTCTTCAGTCAGATGAGGCAGCTGCAAATGAATTGTCTGACCATTATTATTCGGATTAACTGATAAATCACTTTTATGAATTGCTTTTTCAATATCTGCAAGTGCATTTTTATCAAATGGCTGAATGGCAATTGTCCGTGCCTCCGGAATAGAAATGCTTGCAATTTGTTTTAACGGTACTTCAGAGCCGTAATATTCCACCGGAATACTATCAACTAATGAAGGATGCGCACGACCGGAACGAACATGTGATAGCTCCTGATCGAGATGTTCAATTGATTTTTTCATGTGTTCTTTTGCTTCAGCAATAATATCTTGAATCATATATTAACCTCCGACAAAGCTTCCGATTTTTTCACCGTTAATAATTTTAACTAAGTTTCCGTTTTGGAAAAAGTCAAATATTATAATCGGTAATGCATTATCCATACATAACGATATCGCCGTTGCGTCCATTACTTTCAATCCGCGTTCGATAACATCCATATACGAAATGGTTTCAAAACGTTGTGCGAGCGGATTGGTTTTCGGATCACTGTCATAAATACCGTCAACTTTTGTTGCTTTAATAATAACATCTGCCCCAATTTCAATAGCGCGTAATGCAGCGGCAGTATCGGTTGTAAAAAAGGGATGACCGGTACCGGCTCCAAAAATAACAATACGATTTTTCTCAAGATGCCGGATAGCACGACGTAAAATGAATGGTTCACAGACTTCCTGCATGGTTATTGCCGATTGCATTCGTGTGTGAATGCCTTTATGTTCAAACTGGTTCTGCAGAGCAAGTGCATTCATGACCGTCGCCAGCATGCCCATGTAATCACCGGTAGCGCGACCAAACCCGTGTGTTGATGTCCCTTTTACCGCAATTGAGGTCAGTATGTCTTTTTTGTTTTTTACGGCAGGCGGTACAAGATTTTCCTGCCCGCGAAAAAGATTGCCTGCACCGACAACAATTGCAATTTGAATTCCTGCTGTATGAAGAGGGATTATTTCATCAATAATTGATGCAACCGCAGCAGCGGAGATGCCATTCCCGTCTTTATCACCAAGTGCTTCACCGCTGAGTTTTAGAAGGATACGGTTAAACCGCAGTTCCTTATTTGCCAAGTTCTTCTCCAAGGAAGTATCGTATAAACCGGCGTATGGTTATCTGTGCGCCTAATTCTTTACTTAATGCTTCACAATGCTGCGAAACAGAGATTTTTTCGTTTTCGATATACGGCATATTCATTAAACATACTTCAGCATAAAATTTGTTTATTTTTCCTTCAGCTATTTTATCGAGAATAGCGTCGGGTTTGCCGGCATTTTTTGCTTCTTCACGGTAAATTTCTTTTTCATGGCTAAGAATTGCTTCAGGAACATCATCCGGGGTAAGATATTTCGGACCGGATGCTGCAACCTGCTGACTCATCATAGTAACAAAGTTTTTAAATACGTCATGAGTGCTGAGGTCGGAATCAGTCGTGATTTCAACCAGTGCGGATACTTTACCGTTAAAATGATTATAACATACCAGTGTGTTATGTCCTAAAGAATCGCGGGTATCCGGTTCATGATCATTATATACTGCAGTTGCCCCGGTATTGCTGTTAAGAACGGCAAATCGTCGTACTTTTATATTCTCTCCAATTTTTGCAATAATATCAGTAACTGCAGCAGTTATTGATTCCGGTAATTCAACATTTCCGTTTTTATCGGTATAGTCGGTAAGAATAGTTTTCAACGTTGTTTCTGTTAATGCAATAAACTCATCAGTGCGGGCAACAAAATCTGTTTCACAATTAAGCTCAAGAATCGCAGCAACAGTATCAGTGATAATTGCTTTAATAATACCTTGTTCGGTTGAACGCTCCGAACGTTTTGCTGCTTTTAACATACCTTTTTCACGGAGGTATTTAACCGCGGCATCAAGCTCACCATTCGATGCTTCAAGTGCCTTTTTACAGTCCATCATTCCGGCACCGGTTTTATCTCGTAATTCTTTAACTTGCGTTGCAGTAATAGCCATTAGTATCTCCTAATTATTATATCTCATGATACGGGAATAGAACAGGTATTGTTACTAAATCACCGTTTATTATTCTTCGTTGGTGTCGCTGTTTTCAGATCCGCCCATCAAATCATCATTTGCGCCGTAATCAGGTATCGCGGCTTTTTCAGCGGGAAGGTCGTCTGCTGTTGTTTCCGCTGTGATTTCTTCAGTAGGGGTATCGGGTTCTGAATCATTTGTATCATCGGTTATATCGGAATCAATGTCTTCAGCATTTTCACGAACAGCCATTTCAGCAACGGAAGCATCAACTCCTTCACGTTCCATGATACTATCACGTTTCCCGGCAAGTACTGCATTTGCAATGATACCGGCAAAAAGTGAAATAGCACGAATTGCATCATCATTGCCGACAATCGGATAATCAATTTCCGACGGATCACAGTTGGTGTCAACAACGGCAATAATCGGAATGCCGCAGAGTTTTGCTTCATGTACGGCAATACGTTCTTTATTTGGATCTATAAGGAACATTGCCCCGGGAAATTCAGTCATATGTCGAATTCCGCCAAGATTTTTATTAAGGCGTTCCCGTTGGCGTTCGAGAGAAAGCAGTTCTTTTTTTGAATACTGTGAATCTTCTTTCTCAAGCTCACGTTCAATGTCATTGAGCCGAAGAATCGAGTTTGAAATTGTTTTAAAATTAGTCAGTGTTCCGCCAAGCCAACGGTTGTTGACATAGGGCATTTCACAGCGTTGCGCTTCATCGGCAATAGCTTTATGGGCTTGTTTTTTCGTGCCGACAAATATTATTTTCTTTCCGTCAGCAACAGTTTGCTGAACAAAACTATATGCTTCTTTAACATGCCGAACGGTTTTTGATAAATCAATTATATGAATACCTTTTCGGGCTTGAAAGATATACGGAGCCATTTTCGGATTCCAGCGTTTTGTCTGATGTCCGAAATGAACACCGGCTTCAAGTAAGTTTTTCATTGATACTATAGACAATGTATAATCCTCCTGAACTTTCAACGATAATCGTTATACTCTATACGGGTGTTTTTATTATTAAATAATACCCGAAGTAAAAATAAGTGCTGTGCCCGTTATTGGGTCACCTGAGCCGAATGAATGTTATTACAGCGGCAATTGCAGTAATAACTGCTAATAAATGCAGCGGGAACTCATAGCTGACTGTTCCGCCATTTATTTCAAGGATAATAATACGGCCTAACCCGCCGACCCATTCGTTTACACCATCAGCATTCATGCATGCATGCCCGCCAAGGTATAACACCCGATTGAGCCATTCTCGGTCAATAAGTTTAATAATTATATTTCCGACTGCCGAACCTGCCAGTGCACCAATGAAAGCAATAATAACAGCAGGAGCGAATGACGTCGTACTTCGCTTTCGTTTTCTTTTAACCGTCATTACTGTTGCTCATAGGCATGGTATCCAGTACGGCGTTTTCGCCAGGGTTACCAGCGTCCGTGGACGCGCATCGCTATCATACCATATCGATGCCCGATTGTTGCGTAACATACCAATACTGCCGATATCTGTCAAGCCCATGTACTCAAATGTGTTGCATTGTTATTGTATGCCGGGAGAGACCTATTCTATTCCGAATTCATAGTTAAAAACAATCGTGCCGATAAAATACATTCCGTATGCAGCACGATGTATAGCAATATCGGGTATAATGAAAAAATGGGGAAAGGTAATGAGGAAAGATAATCATAAAAAGCTATGATAAGAGCTTATTGTTAATGTGGTAATTAATATAAACACAAGAATTGGATACTAAACAAAAATTCCGATATATTTGAAATAGTAATTAAATGTCATTACGTTTGGTTTGCGATACCGAGAATGTTTTCATGTATTAAACAGGTTTCCGTACAGCGGTCATCAGCGATACTGTTAAAAACAGCGTTCAAGTTCGGTATATTTTAAGAAAAATTTCATTTTCCTGCCGGTCTTTGTGGTAACGTGCAGCATGGTATCATCTCCGCTGCCTTCAATTCCGATAATCCGGCAGCGTCCGTATGACGGATGTAAAACAAAATCACCAATAGCAACATTAAGCGTATATGACATTTCCTGATTGATATCATCGGAAAAATCAGCATCAGTGACCGGAAAGCATTCATCATTATTTTTCTCAGATTGATTTGTATAGCTTGTATCCTGACTTGCTGCCCATGATGTTCCTTCAAGAGGAATGCCATTCGAGTAATATATGAGTGTTTCCGGCGGCAATTCAGCCAGGAAGGGGGAGGGCATATTAGATATAGTGCGTTCCCAATTTCGTCGCTGGAGCGCATAACTTAAAATACAGTGTTTGCGGGCACGAGTCATTCCAACATACATTAAACGCCGTTCCTCTTCAATATCAGTATCTCCTTTTCGGGTTAATGGAAGCAACCCTTCCTCGATACCGGTAATAAATACAATTGGATATTCAAGTCCTTTCGCATTATGCAATGTCATCAATGAAACAGCATCAGCATTATCATCCGTTCTATTGTCATCAGTAATTAATGCGCTTTCATCCAGATATTCCCGCAGTGTTGCATTCGGATGACGCTCTTGAAAGAGCATCATTGAATTAATGAGTTCTTTAATATTTTCGAGTCTGTTTTCATTTTTTGCTTCATCCTGAACGACAATGAAATTATCATAGCCGACTTTTTCAATAAGCTGTGCTGCCAACAGATGAATATTATTTTCATCAATACGGTCAGAGAATAAACGTATTATACTGCGGAACTGTTCAAAACTTTTCCATACCCGTGCTGATAAACCGGTTTGCGTTTGTGTAATATCATATAGTGTCTGCTGACCGTTATTGAGTGCAGCAATAATTGCATTAATGCTTTTTTCACCAATACCCCGTCGCGGCGTATTTATAATACGATACAGTGCAGCACTGTCATTTGGATTTACCAATAAACGCAGATATGCAAGAACATCTTTTACTTCAGCGCGTTCATAAAAGGTAACCCCGCCGATGATACGATAGGTCAACTCCGCCGACCGGAACACTTCTTCAAATACTCGTGATTGAGCGTTAATGCGATAAAAAACAGCAATATCTTCCAGGGTAAATCCTTCCCGTAAAAATGAATGTATCATATGCTGTATACAGCGTGCTTCTGAAAACGCATCTTTGGTTTCATTGAGAATAAGAGCACTTCCCTCATTACTGTCAGTCCATAATTTTTTCTCCATACGTGCACTATTATGTGCAATCATTGCACTTGCCGCACTCAGAATATTTTGCGTTGAACGATAATTCTGTTCAAGCCGGACGATAAATGCATTCGGATAATCATCTTTAAAGGAAAGAATGTTTTGAATTCGTGCACCGCGCCATGAGTAAATTGACTGGTCATCATCACCAACGACGCATATATTGCGATGTTTTGCCGCAAGTACATTGGTTAACCGATACTGTGCTTCATTGGTGTCCTGATACTCATCGACCATAATATAGCGCCAATGGGCGCTGTAAAAATCACGCAATGCGGTATCGTTTTCCAATAAACGGACGGTTTTTATCAGTAAATCATCAAAATCAAGTGCACAGGATGCCATTAGCGCTTCTTCGTAGCGACGGTAAATTTCCGCCATAATTTCTCTGCCGGGAAAATAATCAACTGAATCGGCAAAGCTTTCTGATCTGATAAATGCATTCTTTGTTGTGCTGATATATATTGCTGCGGAAGCGGCAGTGAACATATTTTTATCGGTTAATGATTTTATAATATTTTTCAGCAGCCGTTTTTTATCATCATCATCATAAATGGTAAATGGTGAAGTAAATCCGAGTTTTTCCTGATGGCGTCGCAGGAGCCACGCGCACGTTGAATGGAAAGTGGAAATGCGTGTACGTCCGGTTATTTCCGGCGCTAACTCAGCGGCACGTTCAGCCATTTCACGAGCCGCATTATTGGTAAAAGTAACGGCAAGAATGGCGGTCGGATCAACGTTATGTGTTCGCACAAGATAAGCGATGCGATGTGTGATAACACGGGTCTTGCCTGATCCTGCACCGGCGATAATCAGTACCGGTCCATCTGTTCGTGTAACGGCTTCCTGTTGCTGCGGATTTAAATCGCTCAGCACCGCTTATCCCTCCATTTGTTTATGCATGTAATCTTTTATCATGGAAAAAAATTGTCCGAATAAGTTTGCTTTCGGTAATGCAGGAACAAGATTGTATATATCTTTTAAATTACGGAAGGTATGCTGTTTCAATGACATAGTACTGATTTCTTTCAGACTAAATGTTGTCATAATCGTATACAATGCTATTGTTACCCAGCGTATACTCATGTCTGTTCCGGCGAGAAAATCAATAATAAATTTTTCTTCAACAGTACTGAGGGCAGCAATTCCTTTATTGAGCATATGGTCGGTAAAATGCTTGAGCATATCCGAAATAATTAAATGTGTTTCAATGGCAGGGATTTTTTTTGCTAATAGTTCCTGTTTATATAATTTAAGGGGTGGGCCGTCGAGAGTAGTATCAAAATATTTTTCAAGAAAAAAAGCAAGATATTTTGATTCTTCAAGGCAGCGGTTAAAACCGAAACCCGATGAAGGCAGGGGGGTGTTTGCCGTATCACCATGTGCAATAAACCGCCCGCTGATAATATGATCCTGCGATCCGAGCGGGATATTGCCGAGCCGTTTTTCTTCAATCTCTCCGGTAATCCCGCGTACCTGCATGTATCGTTCAAGGGTTTGTGTTTTTTCCTGCATATTACTATCATGTAATGAATCAAAGAAAAATAATCCAACCATGCATTTATCATCTTCAAACGGGACAACCCAGAAATAATCTTTTCCCGGAAAAAACGAATCATACAATAAACACGTTTCGGGATCATAGCCATTTGCGTTTTTTAAATACCACGCAAGACATCCCATATCCGTTATTGGATTATATAATCCGCGACTTGGGAATAATGATGAATTCCGCCCCATTGCATCAATAACAATTCGTCCATGATACGTGCTCTTTGTTGTATTAATAATAATGTAGTCATTTTCTTCTCGATAATTAATAAACTCTTCATGATCATGAATATCCGCACCTGCAGTACGGGCACTTTGTGCGATATGCAATAATGCCGCCGTTTCTTCAATAGGAACAAGAAAGGATGATTTAAAAGTAAATGAATTGCCGAGGTATGACGAGAAGATAATATTTTTAAAACGTCTGCGAACGGTTTCATGCAGTCCATATTCTTCTATTGTTTCATTAAACGTCAGCCATGTATGCACGGTTGTTCCGAGGGTATCACGCTCAAGGCAGATGGTTTTCATTCCGCGCTGTGCACAGTGTAATGCACATCCTAACCCCGCCGGTCCGGCACCGAGTATTATTATATCATACATTTTTTTTGACACATTGCTTCCTTACCATATACGTAATTCCTGTTATAAACGTATATTATTATATCAGTTATGGCAAATATAGTATATATAAATAACTGTGATTGCAATTTTAAAAACAGTATTTATTCAAAAATGCACTACCGGATAGTTCAGTTGTACTATCTGTGCGGAGCGGTAAATAATGAAGAATGTTGTAAAAGGAATATCGCTGTTCATTAGATATGCGACAGATACTGTTTTTATAGTACGAATTACCGCAAAAATTATCTTGGCAATACGCTTATACTATGGTATTACAATCATGGTCAAATGATATTACAGATGCAATAAGCAAGGTACGACGGTATGCACTCAAAAAGCGTAGAAAAATTACTCAAAGATTCCGGCGCTTTTCTTCATGGACATTTTCAACTTTCATCAGGTTTACATAGCGATGCGTATGTTCAATGTATGCGTGCTTTGGTACATCCTGATATTACTATGCAGCTTGCTCACCTGATTGCTGATATATTTAAAGACAGTGCTGTTGACGTTGTTTGCGGTCCTGCAATGGGGGGCATAACGCTTGCGTTTGCTACGGCGCATATTCTTAATACAAAAGCAATTTTCAGTGAGTATACGAAATCATCAGACGGGACGAAAACAATATTTTTAAAACGAGGTTTTGAACACGATGTGGCAGGGAAGCGTGTTTTAATAGTTGAGGATGCAATAACTACCGGTAAAGCAGTCCGGGAAACGCTTGTTGTGTTACGAAAACATTTTGCAGAGGTTGTCGGTATCAGTGCAATAATAAATCGTGCGCAAAGTGATATCACATTTGACAACGTTCCATTTAAACCGCTTATGTCGATGGCATTAACAACCTATGAACCGTATCATTGTCCGTTATGCCGCAGTGGTGTTCCGGTAACGATTCCGGGCAGTCGTCAGCAATAAATACTAATATACCGGGAGGATGCATGAAAACGAAAGAGGCAATTCGCGATAACGGCGAACAACAAAAATTATTTATTCCCGAAACACGACAGGAAGTATCCTTGTTGAAAGAAGCTATTCGCTGGGGAATAATTTCTACGAAGGATATTGGTCATCCAAAACAATAACAGTTGCGTGTAGTCGTAACGATCGTACATATACCATTTTTGCATATGTAGCCGGTCATTCCGTTTGACATTCGTACCAATCACTTGTACATGCATATTATTACATATACTATTTTCTAATGAGGCATCGTATGACACAGCGAGCATTAATCAGTGTTTCTGATAAAACCGGTATTGCGGAATTCGCGCGTACTCTTACGAATTACGGATATGAAATAATTTCAACCGGCGGGACGGCTAAAGTTCTATCCGCTGCGGGGGTTCCGATTATTCATCTTTCCGATTATACGGACTTTCCTGAAATTCTTGGCGGACGGGTGAAAACACTGCATCCGAAAGTTCATGGCGGTATTCTTGCACGGCGCGGAAATGATAATGACATAGAAGAAATGAAAAAACATGCAATTACACCGATCGATATTGTTATTGTTAATCTGTATCCGTTTGAATCAACGATCACTAAAATAAATTGCCGTTTTGAAGATGCAATAGAAAATATTGATATCGGAGGTGTTGCGTTGTTGCGTGCGGCAGCAAAAAATTGTGCTGCGGTAACGACTGTTGTTGATGCACAGGATTATTCGCGTATTACTGAGGCATTGCAAAATAATGGCATATCAGAATCTCTTCGTCGTGAGCTTGCATATAAAGCGTTTCAGCATACTGCACATTACGATACCGCGATTGCGGCATATCTCTCCCGCACAGTTGCCAATACCGTATCAGATGAACGGCATGCGGGAAATACTGCCGATGAATATTTTAATGATACAATAGCATTCAACTTTGAAAAAATACAATCATTGAACTATGGTGAAAATCCTCATCAGAGAGCTGCTTTTTATCGTATGAAAGATACTTCCCCTGCCGCAATGGGAGCTCTTGAGCAGCATCATGGAAAAAAGCTTTCATTTAATAATATTATTGATATTAATGCAGCTTATGAAATGATTCGTTTTGTACATCATTATTTTAATAAAACTGCCGCAGTTATCGTAAAACATACAAATCCGTGCGGTTTAGCTCTTGGCGATACACAAATTGAAGCACTGACAAAAGCACGGGCAACTGATCCGACTTCTGCATTCGGTGGTATTATCGGATTAAATACATCGGTCGGTCGTGATGCTGCCGAAGAAATCTCACATTATTTCATTGAAGCAGTGATTGCACCGGATTTTACTGATGAAGCCTTAACGATTCTTACAGCGAAAAAAAACATACGATTACTCTCATCCAAAGATATTATTCTGCCGGTAAAATCGTTCATCCCTGCTGTTGAAATAAAAACAGTTAAAGGCGGTATACTTGTACAGGAATGGGATTTAACCGAATATGATAAACTTACTGTCGTAACCGATGCGAAACCCTCAGATACAGTTTTAGCGGAATTAAAGTTTGCCTGGCTGGTCAGTAAGTTTGTGAAATCAAATGCCATTGTATATACCCGTGATTATCAGACAATTGGTATCGGTGCCGGACAGATGAGCCGTGTAGACAGTGCTGAGGTAGCATTGATGAAAGCAGGTCATGCGGGACTGTCGGTTACCGGCGCAGTTATGGCATCGGATGCATTTTTCCCGTTTCGTGATTCAATTGATGCGGCTGCGGAAAAAGGCATCAGCGCGATTATTCAGCCGGGCGGGTCAATACGTGATGAAGAGGTTATCGCAGCAGCAAATGAGCATGCCATTCCAATGGTATTTACCGGCATGCGGCATTTTCGCCATTAATACAACGGCTCTTGATTTTTATTAATAGTCGTTAATGATAATAAAATCATTCTTGTCTTTTCCGGTTATCGCGGTTACTATTGCTGTGTCTGATTTATGTCGGGGAGTATACACGTGAAAGAAATATATACAATTGGGCATGGCATACTTGATGAAAACACTTTTTTTATTCTGCTGAAATCACATGATATTAAATATCTCATTGATTGTCGTTCTGCTCCATATTCAAAAAAAGCCCCGCAGTATAATTATACAAGAATGCATAACAGTTGCCGACAACATGGTATTGAATACCGGTATCTTGGGGACCTTCTCGGCGGGAGACCGACAAATGCTGAATTATTGGATTCCCGCGGTGAACCGGATGAATTAAAAATGCGTCGAAGTCCGGCATTTGTAAAAGGGATTACTTTAGTAAAACAATTTGCTGAAAATAATAATGTCTGTATACTCTGCGGCGAGCCTGATCCGGTATATTGCCACCGGTACTCTCTCATCGGGGCGGAACTTGCAAATGAAGATATTAGTCTTCAGCATATTTACCATGATGGTCAGGTAATTCCACAGGAAGAAATTGGTCCGGGACAACAAATGGATTTGTTTTAATATACATTTTTATTTTATACAAATACGATATTTATAAACACTTCGCATTTCTAATGTCCGCCGGCTTGGGTATGCGGCTGCAGGCAATATACATAGAAAGTGCTGCAGATAAACACTATGCATTTCTAATGTCCGCCGGCTTGGGTATGCGGCTGCAGGCAATATACATAGAAAGTGCTGCAGATAAACACTATGCATTTCTAATGTCCGCCGGCTTGGGTATGCGGCTGCAGGCAATATACATAGAAA
>CAZBCL010000028.1:0-26743 GCA_964490645.1 uncultured Spirochaetia bacterium | reverse complement strand
ATGGTCATGGTCATGGTCATGGTCATGGTCATGGTCATGGTCATGGTCATGGTCGTGGTCGTGGTCGTGGTCGTGGTCATGGTCATGGTCATGGTCGTGTGCATCATGCCTATGTATATGTTCGCCATTGGGACCATGAGAATGGCCATGCAATCCCTCTGCAGTCATTGCATTAGTCGGATTGGAAAAACGATAAAATAAATATACACCAATACCGCTTACAACAATACCCGAAACGATACGCAATAGTGCATCAATCTGCTGTCTGCCCGCAAATGATTTAACTGCTAGAACAGCAATCAATCCGACAATAATGGCAGTTGCTGAATGCGCAATAGTTATTGAAATACCAAGCAGTATCGCATCAATCATCCGACCTCTGGATATGATTAAATAACTTGCCATTAATGTTTTCCCATGACCGGGATACATTGCATGAATAATGCCGAAAAAGAATGCTAAGGCAATTGCGATAAGAAAAAAACGACTCAGCCAATCTTTGACCATCTTTTCATTTATTAAAATAAACTTTGCCGGATCTTTTATTTTTAATTTTATCCCCGGAGCAAAAAACAAACTGTTTGCAAATAAAAACCGAAACTCAAAATTTTTCTTGCGATTCGGATACCGTCGGGATCCAACGGCATAATACTGTGATACTACATTAGTTTGCTCAGCACCAAGAAAGATCATATCAGTTGCGCCGGTAACCAATGAAGTCGGCATAAAATAAACAACGCTTTTTTCACCCGCACGTCGTTTCCGGGTATCAGAATAATATGCATCAATCCGTTCAGGCGCAGCAGTAATTGTATCCAATGAAGCTGAAACGATCAGCGCATAATCAAACGGCGTTATCGGTTCAACCGCCTGACTGACAATAATCACCGGCTGCATCAACTGACTATTAATCGTAACTGAAATCGCAGCGGCGGCATTGCTTAGGATTACTGAAAAATAGCGTGTCTGCTCATTCGCAGAAAAAATGCCATCCTGATTTATATCAAACATAGACAGCATTTCTTTACTGCCATCCTGGTCAAAATAGTAATAATTTTGCCATACAATGGAATCAGGATTAATACGGATAAGCTGCTGATGTTCACCACCGGCATAGGTAATGGTTGAGAAAAGAGTAATAAATACAAAAACGATGACTATTTGATATGTTTTCATTTTTCTATTATTATCACAAATATCCGAAAGGTCAATATTGAAATTAAATGTATTCAAATACCATACCTCTGCACGCAGTATACTGCGCTTTGTATTATCCTTTCAATCCTGACATAACAATTCCCTTTACAATAAAACGCTGAAGAATAATAAACAGGATAATCAGCGGTATCACTGAAAATACAGCTCCTGCCATCGCAAGATTCCATTCTTTCGTGAAGTGACTGACAAACTGATAAAAACCCCATGGTAATGTATATAATTTCGGATTGGTAATACCGATAAGGGGCCAGGTGATATCATTCCATACATACGTAAATGTAAAGTAACCCATAGCAGCAAGTGCCGGTGCGGAAAGCGGCAGAAATACATGACGATAAATCTGCCAGCGAGTGCATCCATCAATAACTGAGGCATCCTCAAGATCACGCGGTATTTGCTTAAAAAATTGCCGTAATAGAAAAGTCCCATAGGCACCCGTGAGTTGAGGAACAATAAGAAAAGTATAGCTATTATCCCAGCCAATTGATTTGAAAAGATCATACACGGGTATTTGTGTAATATTCATCGGTATCATCATCGTTGCAAGGTATACGATAAAAATTGCATCCCGTGCGAAAAATCGTATCCGCGCAAATGCGTACGCTGCAAGCGAGCAGGTCAACATCTGACCAAAAGTTACTAATAATGCAACAACAATACTATTAATAAACATACGTAAAAAGTTGTATTCACCTTCCGGTTTAAGTACAATCAAATAGTTTTTAAACTGAAAGACAATATGACGATGCGGGATAAGCGAAGCAGTTGGTACGATCCTTTCCTTAGACCCTGTTACAGCAGTACCGTCAGAAAGCATCAGAACGCGGCTTTCAGCCGGCATCGTATCTGTAATAGTCCATCGCTTCCCTTTATATATAACCGTATCTGATAGCGTTAACGGATACAGCCGTTGACGAACATTCACCCGAAACAATTTTTTATAATTTGTAAGAATCATTCCGTTTATAGTCGGTAAAACAAAAAGTGTCGGTAAATCTGAACGAATAATTATACCGGTATTAAATTTGCGATGACGAAACCGATATACCGGATAATGCTTCTTCCTGTATTCAACAGTGGAAAAAACTGACTCGGTCTGACCACTTGGAATAATCAGCTCCGTACCATTATCATCCGTAAGTATATACCGTTCGGGATATATATTTTCTTCAATAACAATGCAAATTTGTTTTCTGGCAGCAGTATCATTTTTATCAGCAGATATACAAATATAAATCGGATAGTCCTGACCGGCAATATTTGTCATTGTATGCACACGCGGGAGCCATTCACCAAGCGCCGATTCAAGTTTACTGTGCGGTTTCAATGAGGTGAGTATCATCCATATAAACGGAGCAATAAACACAATACTGACTAGTGTTAGTGCACTATAAAGCAATGCTTTTTGTCCGGTTGAATACTTCATAATGAACAGGTGTACCGTTTGAGGAGGTCTTTTGCAATACTAAAAACAGTATATACCGGCAATGACTGACTTTGATAAACATACTGTAATGTAAAGATAGGCTAAGGGGCAGTGGAGTTAACTGCCCCTTACCGTATTACATGTATATGTTTTAGGGGCGAGAAATAGTCTCTGTTTTATATACACTTAGACGGCGTTGATGGTTAAAAGTTCGTTTTATTATAAAAAAAAACATTTACGTATCGCATTGTATTGAATCATTTTTCATGCGGGAAAATGAGCATGATAAGGACAATGATAGAAGATGTATTGTTATACGTATTAATAATGTATTCACAATTATCATTTGATATCAGTAAACTTTATATCCCGCATCATAGGAAGAACACACGACGAATTATTATGTATATAGAAACTTTCATCCGGAATATGTTTTATTTATTGTTTTGCGTGTTGCATTTGTTTTAAATGATTACGAATCATTACTGCACGCTGTTCCAACATATGCGCCTTTTTGTTTTCTTTTAATGCATACAGTGCCGAACAATAATTATCAAGCAGGTACGGGATTTCTTCCCCCATAGCATTATTATTGTTTTCATGAATTTCAAGGCATTTCTGATAATAGATAACTGCTTTTTCAGGTTGTTGTGCTTCATAATACATCGCAGCAGTATTATGATAGAGATATGCTCTGTCCTGATACGGGGTGTTCGTTAGGGTATTAAAAATTGCAATTGCTTCAAGAAAATATTCTTCCGATTTTTTATAATCCTGCCGGACACGATATATTTCTGCAAGCTTTGCCAGTGCAGTTGCAGTATAGGTATGATTTTGTCCGTACACACGCTGACTAATCTGCAATGCTCGTTCAAATAACGGTTCCGCCTCGGAATACTCCGCCTGCCGATAATGCAATCTTCCTAAGGTATACAGCACTTTAATCAATGAAGGGTCATTCAAACCAAAGATATGTTCCATCACCGACAATGCCCGTTCATATGCTGCCTGCGCTTTTTTCGGATCTCCCATTTTCAGATACATATCACCTTTTGATATTTCAAATCGCGCAATACCCGCTTTTTCTTCCTCATAATAATTCGTATAAAACGCAATACCTGCATTATAATACTTTTCAGCATGTGAATATTTTTCCAATTGATTAAACATATTCCCGAGATGATTATAGGCAAGCGGAACATCAGGCGGTAACGCAGGAACCTTATAACGGGCGATATCATTATAATATTCAATTTCATTTTTACCGAAACGAATAGCTTTACAAAAAAAGCGTTCTGCTTTTAAATACTTATGTGCTTGATACGAATCCATCGCCGTCTGCATCGCTTCATTATAATTAATGCGTTCCTGCTGCATCTTTTTCATTATTTCGCCGATAGGGGCTTCTTCCTCTTTATCTTTACAGGCAACAACAAAAAGAACTGAAAGCATAAGTATCAGTAAAAACGATAATATCTTTTTCATAGCAAATCCTTTTATGACAATACATATTCATATATTAAATAATAATAAGAAGAAATAGAAAATAATGCAAGCAAGGAAGGAATAAATTAATATTCCCCGGTAATTTCATAAAAGCGTTCAATATGCGTTGCCGCTTTTTTAGAAAGCACTTCTTCGTAGAGTAGGTTTATATTGTAATGCGCATCGGCACAGGTCGGATCAATATCAAGTGCCTGTCGAAAATATGAAAGTGCCTTCTCATATTTATTACGCTCAGCAAACATAACGCCGATATTGTTATACGCATCAGTACTCATCGGATTAAGTTTCATAAGTTCTTTATAGGTCGCAACCGCTTGCGGGACATCATCAAGCTCAGAATAGGTAAACGCAAGATGCTTCAAGACTGCCTCATTACGATATCCGCGCGCGAGAGCAGCTTTAAAAGCAATAACCGCTTCTTCATAACGCTCATCTTTTAATAAGGCATATCCTTTATCATACGCAAACTCACCGTTCATGCTCCATACATCCTGTGCAGCATTTAATGCTTCAAGAGCTTTCCCGTAATTCGCTTGTTTGATATAAATCTTTGCCAGTAACCATTGAATATCTGCTTTTTTACGCGTCATCCCTGCAGCGGCGTTTGCAAATGAAAGGGCATCATCATATTCTTTTTCTATATATGAACGAACTGCCAATGCATGAATAACCCAATAATCATTTGAATCAGTGTCTTGTATTCGCCGTAAATCTTCATAGGCACGGCTCATAAGCCCGGAATGCATACGCGCAATACCAAGTAATGCAAGATAATGCGGAGTCTCATCAAGCGACTGATCAAGCTGTCCAAGGTATTTGATCGTCATCGCATAATCATGTTCGAGAAAATATACTTCCCCTAAGCGACAGAGTAGATCAAAATTATAATAGCCGCAATCAAATGCTTTTATATACTGATCACGTGCTGTTTTAATATTATGATAGTGATTAAAAAACAGATTCCCATAATAATAATATATTTCACCATTATGGGGCACACTCTTCAGGAGTTCCTGAAATTTTTTCTCCCCGCTGGTAAGAAATCCGCCGCGTACATCAAGATCCGCTTCATAAATACGTGCCGTTATATTATTTTCATCAATATGTAATATTCGCTGAATTGCTTTTTTCGCTTCAATAAGCCGGTCTTCGTGTAATAGCGTTTCAGCAAGACGGAGTTGCGCAAACAGGTTAAGCGGATTATGTTCAACCAATTTTTCAAGGTATCGAATAGCATCCTCTGCTTTATGCTGATGCAAATACAGTAAGGCTATGTTAAGCATAAAATATTCATCATCGTTAAAAAGACGCAATGATTTCAGCAATGTATATTCTAAATGCTCATATTTACGAAAATTCAATTGTGCTAAAGACTTTTGATAGTAATACTCACGCGAGAAACGAATACTATGACGCTGCGCAAGCTGTTCAACAAAATGCAGCCGACGCAGTAATTCATTAATTTCATGTTCTAACGTATCTGAGACACTGATTCGCGGAATACTAACGTCAAAACTTTGCGGAAACCGGGTTTTAAATAATGCAATAGCTTTATGTTCATAATCAGAACACAGCATTTCAGCAAACTCAACATTGACATTAAACCGTTCATCAATCGTAAAAACAGCATACAATTTTTCTTTCAATTCCTGTTCTCTGTTCTCCGCTGATGTCGCTGCCGGTGGCGGCGGTTCGTCAGGAATTGGTTCTTCCTCATGTAGTGCTGATTGCGGTATCGTCTTTTCAGGAACAGGTGATACGGATGCTATTGGTGCCATATCCCCTTCAACCCCTACTTCTGTTTCTTCTATGGTAACATGTTTTTCTTCTGCCAATTCCGGCGCTGTTTCAACGGACGCAATAACGGTTACCGGCGGTGAAGGTATTTCATTTTTTTCTTCTTCTGCAGGTATTATTTTTTGAGCGACGGCGGCTTGGCTGCTGACACTATTCGGTTTATGGTCATCATTATCCTGTGCAAGGATTTTCATTTTTTTTCGGTGGTTTGATATCGTAAGAATGATTGCAATAACACCCCCAACGATAATAGCACCGGTCAGAATAATAAACTCCCAGCGTATATTCGACCAGTCAATCTTCACACTTGATTCCGATAGTTTAATTGAAAAGCTTTCAAAAAAACGCTTCAATGAATGAATTGTTTCGTTCTGTGTACTCATACTTTTTATTTCTATAATTAATCTAACAGATGAATTTGCCGTTTCAGCTGCCTATTATATTATTCGGCAATTTTGCAAGATTGGTTAAAGACTATTTACATAAGAACGCATACTATTTACATGCCGGAAAAAATATTTGTTATAATATTCGTAATATGTACTAAAGGTTTTATCATGACCGGACGATATTAAGAAAGTGAAGGCGATATTTCCCTCCCATTGATGTCGCTTTCATTTAACCGACACGAAGCCGGGTAGCCTCATCCCAACTATCCGGCTTTAACTATTTTAAATCCCTTATATCAGATTTATAGACACGATAGGTATATCGCCCTTCATGGTAAACCTATTAAAATTGTTGATTATTTTGCTTATTGTTACTGATACGGTTTATCGGTGCTTACTGATGAAGTCGGATAATATCAATGCTGCAATATTGAATGTTGCATTCGGTTTTGCCAATCGAAGAATATTACGTCGGTAGTGTTCAACCGTTTTAACATCATAGAGCATTTCATTAATAGCAGCGGGTAATCGTGTTATGTGAGTAACCATTCGAGCCGCCCCTTCTTCTTCAAGCATTTGTATATTAATACGTTCCTGCCCCGGTATTGGTTTTAATGCAATAAACGGAGTTCCGCTGGACAGTATTTCCGCAACCGTCATTGCCCCGGGTTTTGAAATAACCAGATCGGCAATTTTCATCATATCCAAAATACGATCAGTAAAACCAAAAACTCGTATTGTGAAATTATACTTTTTTTCCTTCCGACGCAGATATCGAATCGGGGCTTTCTGCCGTCCGGCAAGTGCGATAACCTGAATTGAACCGGACACTTTTTGAAACTGTCGAAAAATAGAATCAATAAGCGATGATGAAAAATTCGTCCCGATAAGTAATATTGTTTTACAGTCAGGACGTAAACCCCACTCGCGATACAATTGTGTATGCGATACTTCTTTTATGATTGATGGTTCAACCGGCATTCCGGTTACCGTGTATGGCTTTTTCCATCCAAAATCCATCAGACATTGTGCTGTGCGTTGTGTCGGCAATAAATACATATCAATATGCGAGCGAACAAGATATGCATGTAATCCGAAATCAGTACAGACCCCGATAAGCGGTGCATTAATAATTCCCATCCGCTTCATTTCTGAGAGTATCATTGAAGTAACATAATGTGTTGATAAAATAACATCCGGTTCAAAACCATCAATGAATGCATGTAAATTTTTCATCCGATGCATCCGAGCGGTTTGATGAAAGGTTTTCCATACTTTCGGGACTTTATTTTTTGAAGCATGGTATAAAATAGAATAAATAGCAGGAATGTTTTTCGTAATAATCTCATACATTTCTTTATATATAAGACGATAGCTTACCGGGATATAATTTAATACATTGATATGCCGAACACGCGTTGTCGAATCAAGCATCTCAATGCCATGCATTATTGCATCACCCGCACGTTTATGTCCCATCCCCGAAAGTATTGAACAGATGAGAACGCGTCCGTATCGTTCAAATGATTTCAGCGTAGACATAATCAGCGATGCTTCGGCTCTGGTGATGAATGAGAAAAAACGCGGTTATAAATATATTCCTGAATAATACTCTGATTGGTTTCTGAGGGATTAATAAACCGAACACCAATTTCAGTACCAAGAACGCGGGTTACTTCACCGGTTTCTGAAATCATATGCCCCTGTAAATCAAAGGTTATCCGCAGATGATCCCCTTTCGATAATACTACCCGCACCAACATTGCAAGTCCGCCGGTTGATAAACTCGTAAGCCGCCCTTTTTCCTGTGATACATGTGTTTCAACTTCAATCGAAAACATACACGTCTGATCCATCGGAATACGTGCATTTTTCCGGCGTTGATTTCCGCGTGTATATGCACTGTCAGTAAATCGTGCAATAATTTTTCTGTTTTTTTTACTCATGAGAAAGCTGCTCAATTGTTTTCTTTAAGTTTTCAATAATTGCATCTTTTTGTTGTGCATGTTTTTTCAATTGCTGGAAAAGCGCTATCATTTCATTACGTGAAAGCTCCGAAACATGCTCCCATGCGTCTTCAAACTTTTCATTCGATATTAATTTATGCCGAATGTATTCTTCAAGGCGTTCATGTGCTGCAACACTCGCTTCTAATTGTTGTTCGCGTTTCTGACTAAAATGAGCAATATTTTCCCATGCTGCAAGCTGCTTATTTTTTTCATGATGCTCTTCATTCGCATATTGATTCAATTTTTCCTGTGCATTGATAATTCTTTTTTCAAACTGCCGTTCATCAGCAGCAAATCCGGATACTTGTTCCCATGCTTTAATCGTTTTGTCTTTATCCTTTAGTTCTGTACGGGCTAATTCAAACACCTGTTCAAATGCATTGATGTCATTGAGAAGTTGTTGATTAACAAAGGTCAATGCAGCATGGTTTATGGTAGTATGCACTATTTCAAGAATATGATGCGCTGTTGACCGGGTTGCTGCATACAATATTCGATGTGCAAATCGTTTTTTAATATCATCCCATGATTGATCGCTATCATCCAGCACAATAAGCTGCCCATTAGTATATAATACATTCTTCTTCCAAAACGCTTCAATTTTTTGTGCATCCGCAGATGAGATAATGAGACAAAAATAAACGTCTTTTGATATACCGGACAGTATTTCATCAGTCGTTGTTATTTCCTGAATACTATATGCTGCGCTGATTTTTTTATGCAGTGGTTCCAGAGATATACATTTATTATAAATAAATATAATTTTTGCATCCATCAATGATATCCTTCTATTGCTGACTGTAATTGTAGCCGTGCCGGTGTATTTCGTCAATGTGTTTCTAAAAATCTTTAGATGCAGAATACAAGAGCCGGTACAATATTATAAATATAAAAACCGACCACAGGAAGAACATCGAGGCACATCTTCCGGTTCCCGTCGATCACGAAACAATGATACCGGCTGATAGGTAAAACATCCTGTGCAAGCACTATTTTCCATAGGATTGACGATCGAAGGACCATAATGCTGGTGGAGCCGGTTCACGGTATCCTGAATAGGAAGCGGCATAGTGTTAATAATACCGGTAACGGTTCGATTCATTTTCGGAAGAAGAGACGTATTAAAGTATTTTTGATCTTTCTTTGACAGAATCTGATTGTGTGAAAATAACTCCATTTGATAATAAAGAATCTGTATCGTCAGCAGTTCTCCTAAAAGTTTGTTAATCGGATTCATGACTTTATCTTCATAATCAACGATACGCTGAATCAATTGTTCAGGTTCGTTTACGGCTATTGCAGACGTAAATAAACTGGTATTCGAAAAATAATATCCGCACATTCCGATAAGCGGTATATATTTATGCGGCTGTTTGAAGTTCGTTAAAAGAATAACAATAGCACGTGCTGAATTACCATTCGCTGTTTTTATTGAAAATCCGGTCGGGCTGTTTCCGATAAGAATTGAGGTTTTTTCTAACTGTGATGCAACAACATGAAAGATAACAATACTTTCTCCGATAATTGTCTGATTTTTCTGATCCCCGGCGAGCACTTTCTTTACTATTGAATCACTGCGCTTTATATGTGCCGTTGTTGATGCATGATCAAGTATACGTTTAATTGCAGACGGTTTTGTCTTTGTTCCGACATCAGGGAGAATATAATCAATGTTCACGTATGGAGAAATAGAAATTATGTACTTTTGCAGTTGTTCAGCCAATATAACGCAGCATAAACTATATAATTACATTTGTCAATGATAATTACAGTTTATGTAGTAATTTTCATGGTTTTTTTACTTTATTTGTGCTGATAACCAAGTAAAACGCTCTATTTTCCTATTAATTCAGCAATTTTTCTGCCGACTATCAATGCACAATCCGTTTGTTTATTGTTTTCTTCAATTACTTTTACGATAGTTGTACCAACAATTACACCATCCGAAACTGCTTGTAATGCCGTAACCTGTTCATGGGTTTTAATACCAATACCGATACATACCGGCAATTGACACATTTTCTTCACACGGGCTATTCGCTGCGTCAATTCATCATCAACCCCCATTTTTTGTCCGGTAATACCGGTATGCGGTACATAATATAAAAAGCCTTTTGTTTTTTGTGCAATCAATGCAAGTCGTTCATCAGAACTTGTTTCAGATGCAAGCAGAATTAAAGCAATGGCATTAATATCAGCATACCGTGCAGCTTCGTCTATCTCTTCAGGGGGTAAATCAGCAAGAATAAATCCATCAACTCCCGCGTTACCAGCGTCTTTCATGCTTTTTTCAATACCGCGGGAAAATACTATATTATAATACGTCATAAGGATTATTGGTATTTGAGTTATTTGACGCAATTCCGATACGACATTAAAAACTGTTTCAAGTGTTGTATTATTTTTCAGCGCCCGCAATCCGGCTGCCTGAATAACCGGACCATCAGCAATAGGGTCGGAAAAAGGCACCCCCAACTCAATATGGGTTGCACCATGTTTCTCGGCTTCAAGAACAATTGCTTTCGTAACGGATACATCAGGATCGCCTGCCATACAATACGGAATAAAAGCTTTTCTATTTGAATTACGCAATTTTTGAAATACGTTATCTATTCGATTCATAATTTTTCCATAATATTATCGCAAATATATCAGTATATATTGTTTTACTGCGGCACTACTGCGGCACGTGAAATATTATACAGCATGGTAAAATCCGTTTACCCCGTTGTATGCAATATACTGATTGTTTCATAATCATTACACACAGTAGTTACCTGCTTCATATACTGAACGGTGATATACGTTTTGTCAAGTAAGTTACGCTCCGAATCAGCGATGCAACACCAGGATATATGTGTATTCACTCTTGACAATTTCTCTATGTACGTAATCATAATTCATAGGGCAGTAATTCACTTGCTCTTCTTTTAATTTTTTTGTATGTTTCAGGAAACCGTATACGGTTTA
Source organism: uncultured Spirochaetia bacterium (assembly GCA_964490645.1). Classification (GTDB taxonomy): domain Bacteria; phylum Spirochaetota; class JAHITG01; order CAZBCL01; family CAZBCL01; genus CAZBCL01. Next base: position 15,428 of record CAZBCL010000028.1, on the reverse strand, counting down.
AGGAACACCAGCATGATAAAAACAGAACAACGACGGATAATTGTACTTGAACAGTACTGCAAAGGATGCGAATTATGTGTCAGCGTATGCCCCCGTGACGTCTTACAGATGTCATCACGATATAATGATCACGGGCACGCTGTTGTTGAAGTGGTCAATCATGATGCCTGCACATCCTGTCGATTATGTGCACTGAGCTGCCCTGATTTAGCATTGGAGGTATGGAAACCATAATGGCGACAATTGTTGATGAACATGCTCTTGATGTAGATAGTACTGCTCCGGATTGCCTTCTTATGAAAGGCAATGTCGCAATGTCTGAAGCGGCAATTATTGCCGGCTGCCGTTTTTTCTTTGGTTATCCGATCACTCCGCAAAATGAAGTCCCCATGTATTTATCAAAACGTATGCCCGAAGTTGGTGGCGTATATATTCAGGCGGAAAGTGAAGTTGCCGCGATAAATATGGTATACGGCGCAGCGGCTGCCGGAGCACGAGTCATGACATCATCTTCAAGTCCGGGAATCAGTTTAAAGCAAGAAGGTATTTCTTATCTTGCAGCGGCAGAATTACCTTGTTTTATCGGAAATATTCAACGTGCAGGACCGGGGCTGGGCAATATTACTGTTGCACAAAGTGATTATTTTCAGGCAGTCAAAGGCGGCGGGCATGGTGATTATCGAATCATTGTTCTTGCTCCCTCAAGTGTTCAGGAAATGGCACACCTTACACTTGAAGGGTTCGACCTTGCTGATGAATGGCGTACTCCGGTTATGCTGCTGGCTGATGCTATTCTCGGACAAACCTCAGAACCGGTTATACTGCCAAAACCATCCGGGAAAACCTTTACAAAACAATATATACTTGATGGATGCAGCGGCCGCGAAAAACGCGTTATTCAAAGCTTATGGCTTAATCCCGTTGACGCTGTCGAAAACCATAACCTGCATTTACAGGAAAAATATGCACAAATAAAAAAAGCACTGCCGCGCTGGGAAGAATATATGATTGATGATGCGGAAATAATTCTTACCGCATATGGGACAACCTCCCGTATTGTCAGAAACACTATCAAACAAGCACGCAAAGACGGAATAAAACTCGGTATGATCCGTCCGGTTATTGTATGGCCATTTCCATCTGAAGCATACCAAAAACAAGCTGATCGTCCATCGGTAAAAGGTTTCATGACGGTTGAAATGTCATATGGACAAATGGTTGAAGATGTTCGACTTGCTGTTGCAGGAAAAAAACCGGTCGGATTTTACGGACGCGGCGGCGGCGGTATTCCCGATGAAGAACATATACGAGCGGCAATTAAAGAACAATTGGGAGTCGGCTGATGGCAACAAAAGTATTTTCACGTCCAAAAAGCATGACTGATGCATTAATGCATTATTGCCCGGGATGCAGCCACGGTTTAGTACACCGGATTATTGCTGAATGCATTGACGAACTTGACATGCGCGAAAAAACAATCGGTATTGCACCGGTTGGTTGTTCAGTTATTGCATATAATTATTTAAACTTCGATATGAGTGAAGCGGCACACGGGCGTGCACCGGCAGTCGCAACCGGCATAAAACGGGTACATCCTGATAAACTTGTATTTACCTATCAGGGAGATGGAGATATCGCCGCTATCGGAATTGCAGAAGCCGTGCATGCAGCCAACCGCGGTGAAAACTTTACTGTCATTTTCGTCAATAATGCCATCTATGGTATGACCGGCGGACAGATGGCACCGACAACATTAATAGGACAAACAACAACAACATCACCGAACGGACGAACTGATGATATGGGTATGCCGATAAAAGTCAGTGAACTGCTTGCAGGTTTTCAGAATGTCATCTATGTTGAACGTACAAAAGTAACCTCACCGAAAGATATTCAAAAAACGAAAAAAGCCATTAAAAAAGCCTTTGAATTACAAATGACCCGTTCAGGATTAACAATGGTTGAAGTGCTGGCGAATTGTAATACCGGCTGGAAAATGAGCCCGCTTGAGGCAAATACCTGGATTGATGAGGTTATGAGTAAGCATTTTAAATGCGGCATTATTAAAGCTCCCGATGACACGGATTGCATCAAGGAAACACCATGAAAGAAGAACGAATAATAATTGCCGGATGGGGCGGTCAGGGAATTATGACACTGGGCGGAATAATAGCCTATGCAGGAATGCGGGAAGGCTATCATGTTTCGCATATCCCCTCATATGGCGCTGAAATGCGCGGCGGCACGGCACACTGTTCAGTTGTTGTTTCTGAAGATTATATTGGTTCATCATTAGTGCGGCATCCGAATGTTCTCATTATGATGAACGCCCCGTCATTACAAAAATTCCAGCCCACAGCACAGCAGGAAAATCTTATTGTATATAATGCCTCAATTATTGATGATACTGAGATATCGAATGATAACAGTAACTGTATTGCAGTGCCCGCAAATGAAATTGCCATTGAAACCGGTAATCGTCGTAATGCAAACATAGCGCTTTTAGGAGCATATGTAAAAAATAAGAGCACCTTTTTTTCACCTGAATCGATTGATTCGGCACTGGTTACCGTATTGGGACGCTACGGCACTGATGCAATAGATCAAAGCCGGAGCGCACTGCACAAGGGAATGTCTGTGGTTTAAATACGGGAGGATTACTATGAGTATTTGGGAGGAGATTAAACAATCAGGGAAAGAGTTTTTCCATGATGTTTCCGTAACAACGAAACGCGTTTCTAAAATCGGGGGATTAAAACTCAAACGTTTGAAAATAAAGGATGAACGGGAACGTTTATACACCGCTCTTGGTGAGTACTTTGTACAATGTGCCCGTACAGACACCCCTGATATTATAAAAAGCGTTCAGCCCGATGAACATATTACGTCAATAATGAATGATATCTATAAATGTGATACTGATATGGTACAACTCAGTGAAGAGATTGAAAATTTAAAACGAGAGGCAGACGTAAAAGACAGTTGATATCACACGATAAAAGGAAAACCACCATGCACAAACACCGCATAATCACCGACAGCAGTCAGGGGCACATTATGAAAACCAGCTTACGGTAATGAATATCAAAAAAAGAAAAAAACAAACACAGCACCCACAGAAAAAAAGTCAAAAGACACACCACAGCAATAAAAAGAAAAAACCCTCTTCCTCGGGTACCGCCTCAATAAAAAAACACCCAAATACACGGAAATCATCATCATGGCGTAATGGAAAAAAATCAAACAAACTCCCGTATGGAACGTTAATTGTAAAGCGTCAGGGGTTCGGTTTTGTACTGCCGCCAAAACGCGATTCACGCGAGATTGATCATAAAAAATACATTGCTCTTACGGAAGACGTTTTTATTCCGCACCGTGATATCGGCACTGCTATTCATGGAGACTTTGTTGCCATTGAATATGTCTCTCTTAAAGGACGAAGAACCTCAGGACGAATCATACAGGTACTCGTACCGGTAAAGAATGAAATTATCGGTCGATATATTCATGATGCCAAACCGCATGTTGTTCCGCTTGATGATGCGTTCCCGTATATTATCCGCTGTCCGCGCCGTAATGATATACCAAATGGTACAGCGGTTATTGTTGATTTTACCCGTTCTCTCGGGGATGGAAAAACGAAGTATAAACATATATTAGCCGGAACAATCAGAGAAACGCTTGAAGGGGAAAAAGATTATATTGATTTTCGTATGATCGCTGATAAATATGCCATCCCGCTTCATTTTCCGCCGAGTGTTCATAAATATGTTGAAGATCATATCACCGAATCACTTGATTTCAGTAATCGAAAAGATATCCGTGATCAGCTTATTGTTACGATTGACGGCGCAGATGCGAAAGATCTCGATGATGCTGTTTCAATAACAACAACGCAATTCGGCTGGCGATTATCTGTACACATTGCTGATGTATCGCATTATGTCAAAGAGGACTCCCCGCTGGATAAAGAAGCATTGCAGCGCGGAACAAGCGTATATCTAATTAACCGTGTTGTCCCCATGCTGCCGCCAATGCTTTCCAATAATGTATGCAGTCTTAATCCGCATGAAGATACTCTGACCATGACGGTTGTCATGGATATTGATCGCAACGGCAATCGCATTGCTTCAAAAATATTTCCGAGTGTGATCCGATCAAAATTCCGATTGACCTATGATATTGTTGAACAAATTCTTTGTCATAACAATACGGATTATCCCGCTTGTACGCCCCTGCTGAAAGAACTTGAACAAGCCGCCCTTGCCCTCCTGAAAGAACGCCGGAAGCGGGGAAGTATTGAATTTGAATTGCCGGATATTCACATTACTATCGGCAGCCACGGGCGTGTTACTGACATTGCACCGCGGCATCGCTCTATTGCACATCAAATTATTGAAGAATGTATGCTGGCGGCAAACCGAACAGTTGCTGAGTTTCTTGAAAAAAAACAAGTCCCGTTTCTCTATCGCCTGCATGACGTCCCCAATGAAGAAAAACTTGAACCGTTTGCACTTTTTTTACGAAAAATGAATGTCCCGTTTCCAAAAGAACATCCGCAACCGATTGATTTTCAAAAAGTACTGGCACAATTTCAAAACACCCCGTTTGAAAATATTATTTCGGCAATTATGCTCAGAACTATGATGCGGGCAGTATATGCACACACAAAAGGCGTTCATTTTGGTTTAGCCTTTGACACCTATTGTCATTTCACCTCACCTATTCGCCGGTATCCCGATTTATTGGTTCACCGTCAGCTGAAAAAACTGCTTGCCGGAAAGTCAACCGATATCGGAACACGACACCTTGCGCATATCGGTAAAATCAGCTCGGTTAATGAACGTACCGCCATGGAAGCGGAACGTGAACTGAATGATATAAAAGCCATCGAGTTTATGGCGGATAAAGTTGGTAATAAATATACCGGTATTATCAATGGTGTTACTGATTTCGGTTTTTTTGTATCGATCCTTCCATACCGTATTGAAGGGCTCGTTGCACTCGGTGATTTGACTGATGATGAGTATATCTTTATTGAAGATGAGTTTGCATTGCACGGAAAATATCACGGAACGGTGTATCAGATAGGGCAGATGGTTCGTGTTATGGTTGCAAAAGTCGATATTGTCCGCAATGAGCTTGATTTGCAAATATTAAAACCGAACGATTAAGTGCCGTGTACATCTAAAATAGATATTGACGAAAGTATACTTACTATTACAATTGTAACCGTATTTGTATATCACACAGAAACAATCATTAAGGAGGACGATAATGAATGAAGTAAATCAAACCGCATCAGCAGAATCATCCAATAAGAAGAAAAAAGGACGTCTCTTTCGAACCATTGCAATCTCGTTCGGCGTGCTTTTAGTATTATTGATTATTCTTATTATTAAAGACTGGAACCTTGAACCGCTTCGCCCGATGGTTGAAACACAAATGACCGCTGCACTCCATCGAACAGTACACATCGGGTCAAATACCATGCGCTTTGGTGTACTTAAAGGGGTTATTATCGGCGATATTGTTATTAAACAGCATGCTGATACAAAACCCTATGTGAGCCTGCCTGATGGCAATTTCCTCTCCTGTAAAGAAATCGCCTGCCGCTATGATCTCAGTAAACTTTTAAAACCAAAGAACGAGCGGGCAATTGAAATTACAAAAATAGTTATTGTAGAGCCGAAAATAAATGTTGCGCAATACTATAAAGGGAAAACAACTGTAATGAGTATCGCTGATTTAACCGGTGAACCGGCTCCGGCATCGCATACCGATACTGCAACAACCGAACAACCGAAAGAAAAACCTGCTCCACAGGAAAAACCGAAACAGGAAACAACACAGAAATTAAAAAAACCGGTTCCCGATAAGATGGATATGGGTGTTTCAACCAGCTCAATTCCATTCTCATTTATGGCACGTGAAATCGGGCTTAAAAATGCTGAAATAACATTTACTGATTTAACTTCAAAAGGTCAATACGATAACCGCTATATGCTGCAAAAAGTCCGCTTCCTGTTAACCGATATTTCAACCGACCCAAATCATCGTATGGGGGTTGATATAAACCTTGGTGTACGGATTACTGAAGTTAATCATAACGGTGAAGTTATTATTCTTGATGACGGACAGCCGAAAAAAGCATTAACATGGAATTTTAAAATGCCCGGCGGTTTTTCATTATGGGATACGAGCGGATCATTAAATCCGACGGGTGCGTTCCAGCCTGAAATGTATGACGGTTATTTCCATGGCTGGCAGGTATATGATGTCGTCCGTAATTCATGGCAGCAAACACTGAATAAAGTTGTAACGCATATTGATGCAATGGAAAAACGTCTTGATTCGATAGAAAAAACCGTTGATAACCTTGAGAAAACACTGCAAAGTGCACAGAAAAATGCAGAAAAACTAAAACAGCTCGGCGGAACTATTGATAATATTGATGAAGCCCTTGCACATGTACAAAATTATAAAGCAAAACTTAAAAAGCAATCAGTTATCGCCCGTAAAGCTATCAATGATTCGCGCAATGCGATGAATATTTCCTTCCTGCAAGATGAGTTCTCGTTTGATTCAGTAAAAACAAAAATGAAAATACAGGATCAAAAGGTCCTTTTTGAAGACGTGAATGCAAAAGGTGACGGTTATACAGGATCCGGAAACGGATATATCACTTTTACCGGGAATATCAAATTCCTGATAACCATGATTGCAAACAGCCTCTCTATCAGCGGTGATTTTGCAAAAGCACTGCAAAACGATAATGGTGATGTTGCTATGAATGTCCTTGTTACCGGGCATTCGTCCGATCCGAATGTTAAGCTTGATACTGCCGGCATGGAAGACCGATTACTTGCCGTTGCAAAAGAAAAAGCCGGTATCGATAAGATTGAAAAAGAATACAAAGAAATATTAGAAAAATACGGACTGCAGGATATGAGCAGTATGAACGACCTTAAAGGTGCAGCAAGCAAACGTCTTAATCAGGAAGCTGATAAGGCAAAACAGAAAGCTACTGCTGCTGCCCAAGCAAAAAAAGCCGAAGCTGAAGCTGCTGCTGCTCAAGCAAAAGCAGAGATGGAACGCAAAGCGGAAGAAGAACGTAAAAGAGCAGAAGAAGAAGCAAAACGAAAAGCTGCAGAAGAAGCGAAAAAGAATTTAGGCGGCGGATTAGGGTTCTAACCGCATTTCTGATATTGAAAAATATACAAACGTTTGATATATTCAACGGGGACAGTTGCCTGTCCCCGTTTTTATTACAAGGAGCATTTTCATGAATACCATGACAGGACCACAAGGTGAAAAACGTGAACATTGGTCAGGACGCCTTGGTTTCATACTCGCAGCCGCCGGGTCTGCTATCGGACTTGGTAATATATGGAAATTCCCGTACATTACCGGTGAAAACGGCGGTGCGGCATTTATTTTATTGTATATTTTTTGCATCATCATTATCGGACTGCCGGTAATGCTTTGTGAAATGGCATTGGGTCGTAAAACACAACGTAATCCGGTCGGTGCATACTCATCCGTAAAACCGCGTTCTCTCTGGACCGGTGCCGGTTTTCTGGGAGTACTGGCAGGCTTTATTATTCTTTCATTTTACTCCGTTGTCGGCGGCTGGACGCTTGGTTATATTATCCGCGGCGGATTTATGGATAATATTTTTACAAAACTTAAAACAGACAATGAAGCACGTGACTTTTACTATTCCGGGAACTTTGCCGGATATGAAGAACGCCTGGGGGCAGCACTTGCCGAAAATGCTTTGACTCCTAAAGCATGTTCTGAATTTTTACTGCCGATGGAATTTAATGAACATGCCGCCGGATTTGAGAACATCAAAAACGAACAATTATATACATACTTCATTGATAGTTTTATTACAGAACAATCCCTGCACGGCTGGTATCCAACCGGATCATCATCCGGCAGTATACATTCAAATACCCTCTCAGCACCAATCCTGAAAAGTTTTATCAGTTGTTTTAATGAAGGAGCTTTAAGTACATTATACAATACTATATCCGCTGTTCCGGAAGGTACCCGCCGGGAAAAAGCACTCGCCGCACTTTCAGCGGAAAGCGTAAATAGCGAACACATTGCCGCATTGTATCATAGTTTAAAAATGAAAGATACCGCATCATCAGGGATCGCAACTTTTGTTGCCGGTTCATATTTTAATACTATGTCGGACCGCGATAAAGTATGGGAAGTTGTTTTCCATATATTCTTCATGCTGATATGTATGGCGATTGTTTTCGGTGGCGTAAAGAAAGGTATTGAACGATGGAGCCGTATACTCATGCCGGCATTGCTGTTTATCTTACTTATACTGGTTATCCGCGGCTTGACCTTGCCGGGAGCACGTGCCGGATGGGAATTCCTCGCGAAACCTGATTTTAGTAAAATTAAAGGAGAAACATTTCTTATTGCACTCGGACATGCATTTTTCTCATTAAGCCTCGGCATGGGAGTAATGGTAACATACGGAAGTTATCTCTCTAAAAAAGAAAGTCTGTGGGTTTCTGCGATATGGGTTAGTGTTCTCGATACGGCAATTGCTTTGCTTGCCGGGCTGGCTATTTTCCCGGCAGTTTTCGCAATAGGTGCAAATCCGGGAGCCGGGCCGGGACTAATTTTCAACACATTGCCTGTTGTATTTGCACGGATGCCGCATGTCGGTTGGCTTTTTGGCATACTCTTTTTTGTATTATTACTGATTGCCGCAGTAACATCAGGGATTTCATTACTTGAAGTTGTTACCGCATACTTCGTTGATGAATTAAAAATGCAGCGACATACCGTTGTTCTGTTTACCGGAATATTAATAACATTGCTTGGTATTCCTTCAGCGATTAATGGCACCTTTTTCAATAGTATGGATATGATCGGTTCAAACATTCTCCTGCCAATCGGCGGATTACTGATTACCCTATTCGTCGGATGGGCATGGGGAACAAAAAATGCAGTTGATGAAATACGAATGGGAGCACCTCATTTTACCGATATTCCGCTGATGTCGTGGTTTTCCGGAAATAATACTGTACATACCCCTGATACGCCGGGGATTACATTGGCACATATCTGGAATATACTCATACGATTTATTGCACCGGTATTAATAATCATGACATTTTTACATGCAATAGGAATACTCTAATACCGTATGCATATTGAGGAATACTACAAAGCCGCATCAGCAGATAGTTGCGTATCGGTCAGCGGGAAGTAAAAGTCTCGCCGTTAAACATTGCAAACTCTATTTTTTTTATCGCAAAGGTCATCTGCTGTTTTGATTCTTTTTCTTTTGCCAATAACACATCCGGTCCGACAAAGACCGGATGAATAATAATTTCTGAAGCAGTTCCGCCTTTTCGTTTTGGCGCCAATTTAATCACAACACTTAACCGCCGTGCGACACTAAAGGTCAATAATTTTCGAATATCAACCGGATGTGTTGCCGGATTCAGATCAGTATAACCGTCAACAAGTTTATTTTTCAGAATAGGAATTCGTTTACTGATATAGTCCCGCACATCATCCTTAAGATTTTTCTCCATTTTCTGTTTTAAACGCTGCATCATTGCTTCCGATTTCCGGGCAGCATGTATACGGTAATCCGAATCCTCCGGCAATTGCTGCGCAACGGCATCAACAATCTTTTTAATAGTTATTTCATCAGCAGGAGAATAATCCGCAGTAATACTCAATATGGTATTCAGCGCCGCAATCAAAGCAATGGTGTTCTCGGCTGATAAATGAAGTGGAATAGTTTCTTTCATTCCGGTATGCGGAGTATGCCGATAGGTTGCATGAATACCGTACTGTTTTAATATTTTCGTACATTCAGGAACTGCATCTGCCGATGTCAGCAATAATACGGAATCGGATATTTTTTCCTGGATTAATCGTGCACACTTTTTTAATGATTCAATTTCTGTGATAATCATCGGCGGTGCAGAAATATATGCATGTGCACTGCCAATATGAACACTATTCCAATAGACCGCGCAATCATCAATAAACTGCATAACATTGTCAGGAACTGCTGCAGCATTATTCTTAACTAAAAATGCTTTTATCGCATCAGGAGTAATATCATTTTCAAGACCGACAAATAATGTATCCCGCGAAAGTGAAAATGTATTACTTGCTTTTTTTTTCGCAATGAGGGAAAGAATCATACGCGTACTCAATGTACATTCATTCGGAACAATAATATCAAAATTCGGCAGTATCGTAAATGCTGATTCAGTAAACGGATTTTTCGGATAGCTTTTCTTAATAAAAATCGAATGCGCTGCCTTAGAAAGTTTAACGGTCATGGCATCTCGCTGCCCTGCCGCAATATAATCCGCTATCCCAAGCGGAATTATTTCCTCGTCAAGCCAGAGATAAAAACGCTGTGCGGTATCATCGTCACTATAGCCATCAGCACGCGCACGCTTTTCATACTGCTGCAAAATCGCACTCACCGATGTTGCTTTACTCGGTATACGTTTTTTTAAATCCTTAACAAATAACGCGCGAAGATGATCCCGTTCAGCTGACATTGCCGATTTTGCGGATACCAGTTTTATATATGCAGCAAGAAGTTTCGCATATCCTTTTCCGGGAGATGCATAAAATGCTTTGACGGCAGCAGATTCAAGATGATAGCGTTTCCCAAGCGGATGTATTAATCCAAGCTGCAGACAAATCGCAAATAATAATTCGATCATTTCTGCGGAATACGGTATTTGCGCAGCAATTTCAGTTATATCCGATTTATGCAGACGATTCTGCTTTAATACACGCGGCTGACGATGGGCAACATAACTCATTAATGCAATCAGTGCAATGAGTATTTCAGAATACCCCGATTGCGGCAATGCCGTATGTGCAGCAAAACTCTGTTGTGATATCATTTTTTTTGTTTTATTTGTTTTTTTCATCAGCCTCTTCTTTAATGTTCATTATTGTATATCGATATCCCTGCTCTGTTAAAAAAAGCTGCCGCCGTGCCGCATAATCAAGTTCATTTGTTTTTTGTGAAATTAACGAATAAAAATACGCTTGTGCATTATTAGACTTCGGACGAAGTATTCTGCCGAGCCGCTGTGCTTCTTCCTGACGTGAACCAAACAAACCGCTTACTTGAATAGCAACCCCTGCATCCGGAAGATCAACAGCAAAATTTGCAACACGACTGACAATTAAAACTTTAATTGTACCTGTACGAAAAGCATTAAACAAAACTTCACGTTCATTGTACGGTGTTTTACCGGAAATAACCGGTGCGTTCAATTCGCGGGCAAAGGTATCTAATTGTTCAAGATACATACCAATAATTAATATATTTTCATCTGCATGGCGTTTAATAATTGTTCGGGCAACAGCAAGCTTGCGAGGGTTTTCACTGGCAATACGAAATTTTTTTCGTATATCGGCAACTGCATATTTCATGCGAAGTTTCTCCGGCAACGGAACCCGATACTCATAGCATTGTGCTGATGCAATCCAACCTTGTTTTTCTAAATCTTTCCACGGCACATCATATTTTTTCGGTCCGATAAGACTAAATACATCACTCTCAAGCCCATCCTCACGAACTAATGTTGCCGTTAAACCAAGACGCCGTCTGCTTTGGACATGTGCACATTCACGAAATACCGGAGCGGGCAATAAATGAACCTCATCATAGATAATCAAACCCCATTTTTCTTTATGAAACAATGCAAAATGTTTAAAATCATCGGTTTTCTTTTTACGATATGTAAGTATTTGGTATGTGGCAATAGTAACCGGTTTGATTTCTTTTCTCTCCCCTGAATACTCCCCGATATCATGCTCAGTCAGTGTCGTGCGATTCAGCAATTCAGCACGCCATTGCCGTGCGGCAGTCACATTGGTTACCAAAATCAATGTTTGTGTTTGTGCTAAGACCATTGCCTGCAGTCCGACAATTGTTTTCCCGGCACCGCAGGGCAGCGTAATCACTCCTGAACCGCCGCGAACACCGCCGCCGGCATAAAATACCGTTGCCGCCTCATCCTGATAGGAACGTACATTAAAGTCCTCACCGCTTATTGTGCGTTCTCGAAACCCTAATGATAACGGAGCCCCTTCAGTGTACCCTGCTAAATCTTCAACAGGGAAATTATGTTTTATTAATAACTGTTTTATTGTTCCTCGATTTTTTTCAGGAATATGTACGGTTTTTGAATTAACTGCTTTTCCGATGAGCGGACGAATATTTTTATATGAAACGATTTCCTTCATCAATGCAACAGACTTTGTTTTTAAAACCAATGCGCCCGTTGCATCATGCTTTAATAGTATACTGCCATAGCGCGACATATATTCATGAATATCCGCTATAATGTTTTGCGGGATATCATACCGTGAATGCGTTGTCAGTACCGCAATGACCTCATCAATTGAAGCGCCCGCAGCACATGCATTCCAGAGCGAAATATTCGTGATTTTATAAGTATGAATGTGTTCCGGGCTTTTTACCAATTCAGCAAAAACAGCTAATTTATCGCGAACCACTTCATAATCATCATGTGCCGTTTCAATTAGTATTGAACGATCAGATTGAATGATGAGCGCACCATTCGGCGGTGTCGTTGTAATTGTTTTCTTCATACGCCTCGTTTACCTATAATTCACATAAAGGACACGGAGTATATCATACTTACCATTATTATGCAAATCATTCCGACAATTAAATATATAATAATTTACTCCCGTATCATTAATACGTTAAGATGCCCCCCTGCAATCATCGGAGTATGATAATAAATATTGATACAATAGAACATATTGTTTTATCGGAATCCTCTCATTAGAAAGCGCGAAAATCAGTTGCTTTTTATATTTTTCCCGATATACTCTGCACGAATAATAAGGTTATAATAACAATGAATACTCTATCACATCAATATAATGCGCATGAAACACCGAAGCATGATCAAACCGGCACATTTGTTATTCGGCAGCATATTATTGAAGTTATTTTTCTCGTCGCATTACTCTTCTTCGGTATCGGACTCGGTGCAATTACCGCCTATTTTGTTTATTCAATTAAATATATGGGACCTATTACCGCTCTTGAAAATTATGAACCGCAAGTCCCAACCCGCATCTATGATCGAAAAGGAAGATTAATTTCAGAGTATTTTATCGAAAAACGCGAACCAATTACCCTGCAAGAAGTTCCTGATCATATTATAACCTCACTGATTTCGATTGAAGACCCGAATTTTTATCATCATAAAGGATTTGATACACGAGCAATTTTTCGAGCAATCGTTAAAGACATTCTTGCCGGTTCAAAAGTTGAAGGCGCCAGCACGCTCACCATGCAGCTCCCCCGAAATATAAAAGCACTGGGCATTTCACGGACACGGAGCTATATCCGTAAAATTAAAGAACTTTGGTATGCTATGCGCCTTGAGTATAATTATACTAAACAAGAAATCCTTGAGATGTATTTAAACGAAGTCTATCTCGGTCATGGCATGCATGGGATTGAAGCAGCAGCACGGTTTTATTATGATAAACATGTTAATGAATTAACCCTCGCTGAAGGAGCATTACTCGTTGGACTTCCGGCAGCACCAAATAAATATTCCCCGCTGCGGAATCCGGAGAAATGCCGACAACGCCATTGGAAAGTATTTCGCGCTTTAGTACGAAATAATGTAATCACGGCAAAAGAGGCTCATGCACAATTTTACGCATTCTGGGATAGATATGAATATGAATTTAAAGCAAAAAGTTCGCACAGCTCCGCTTTTGGTCTACGGGTCGATAATGCTCCCTACTTTACTGAATATATACGGCAAAAACTCCTTGCAGATAATGTACTCGGCGCAACGGCAACACAACGCTCAAATGCATTTTACGGCGGCGGACTTAAAATATACACAACCCTTGACTTAAGCAATCAGACTGCCGCACAAGAAGAATTAAATAAACAATTAATAAAACAAAATGAAATCTATTTTAAAAACCGTTCGCCGCATAAAAAATATTTCGATGAAAACTTTGTTGACGAAATTGATTTGCTCTCACAAGTATTCGGCTACCCCGCAGTCGATTATGGAGCAGAAAAAGAATCAACCCGGTTTATTAACCATTTTGAAGAAAACCTCCGCGAAGAGATTGATTTAATCAGTACATTATTCGGATGTGAATACGCAGCTGATGCAATTAAACGATATCGCGAAATCAATGAAAACCTTTCTGCTCAAGACTTGATAGAAGGAGCCGTTATTACTTTGGATGTAACGTCAGGCGGAATACGAGCAATGGTTGGCGGCAGCGGCTTTCGTTCGGATAATCAGCTCAATAGAGCAGTCTCCGCCCGGCGGCAAGTCGGTTCAGCCTTCAAACCCTTTGTTTACCTTGCTGCTCTTGAAACCCTTAATTTTACTCCGGGTACACTGGAACTCGATGCACCGATGGAGTTCTATAATGAGCAGGAAAAAACTATATGGAATCCGAATAATTATGCCGGAAAATACCGCGGCTGGATTACCTTGCGACAGGGATTAAAAAAATCTGTCAACATGCTTTCAATTAAACTTGCTGACAAAATCGGCTTAGTGCCAATTATTAATATGACGACAAAACTAACACACATGTCAGAAAAAGAAAAGAAAACACGCTTTCAGCGCAATCTTTCACTTGCACTCGGCACGTGTGAACTGACCCCCATGGAAATGTGTGTCGCATTTTCAATTTTAGCAAACCGCGGCTTTGATGTAACCCCCTATACTGTGGAAAAAATAATCGACCGCAATGGAACAGTCATTGTTGATCATGAAGCTGAACGACGTTCACATCCGCAGCAAGTCATTACTCCGCAGCTTGCATATCTCATAACCGATATGATGACGGAAATCCTCTCATATGGCGGCACTGCATATGGAGCGGTTATTGATACCGGATGGTGGCGATATGCCGCCGGAAAAACCGGAACAACTGATAATTGGCGTGATGCATGGTTTATCGGGTATACTCCGCAGCTCTGCACAGCGGTGTATGTTGGTTTTGATGCGTACGGTATTTCATTAGGATTAGGACAGGAAGGCGGAAAAGTTGCCGGTGCGGTGTGGTGCCGATATATGAAACGTGCCCTCAGCGGATATAAAAACCGCGATTTCGCCGTCCCCGATCGTATCGTTAAAAAACGTATATGTGCCTTTAATAATATGCTTGCCGGTCCGGAAATAAATTCAAATAACACCTATGATGAAGTTTACATTGAAGGCACGGAACCAACAGATTACTGTATAACTTGTGAGTCAAATAAAGTTGAAATAAAAACTTTGAAAGACTGGCAGCGAACGCAGCATGGCAAACAGGTAAATGAAGACTCCGGAAATACATTCAAAATGGAAGACGACGACTGGTAAACCCGC
>CAZBCL010000027.1:0-29043 GCA_964490645.1 uncultured Spirochaetia bacterium | reverse complement strand
CGATATGCACTGACAATACTATACATCTTCTGCAGCTGCACTGTTCAATACAAGCGCCGGTCAACAATTGTCCCTATCGCAGGATTATCTATTTATTAATTATTTTCAATTAAAACGATTATTCTGATGCTTTTATAGTTTCCATTTCATCTTTAAATTTCTGTATAATAATTTAAACATTTTTGAAATCTATTGAATACGGTAATATAAAAATTAAAACAGTAAACCACATTACCGCAAAAATAAAATAATGACAACCAAGCTAAGATGGATCTGTTATCATAAAGGATTTGAAATGAGTATAACATGACAGATAGCAGAAGAAAATGTAAAAAGGATTATACGAAAATAAAACTCTCCCTACGTTTTACGAATTGAACTGTATAATTCAGTAACAAACGGGTGTATAATATTTTCCGATTATTATAGAATTTTATTGATATTTTTCATTAATGGTGATATTATTATAATAATTCATACTCGCATCATGTCTTGTCAATGTTATTATTCTTGGGTTATTATGCAGTGAAAGGATTCTCGATGAAATCAATTATATACGTGGGCGCAATTTTTTTATTTTTTAGCCTAAACGTTTTGGCAGCTGCAAATGACTATATTAGAGTTAATCAAGTCGGTTACATTACCAATGACACTAAAATTGCAATTATCGGATCCGGAAATTCTTTAAGTGGGACTTTTTATCTCGTTGATGCAGCAAATACCAATATTGCATACTTTTCGAATACTATCGGTTCTTCACGTGGTAATAATAATACACCCTTTGCTAATAATTACCCTTGTGATTTTTCCGCATATACAACTCCCGGTCAGTACAGAATAAAAATGAACGATGGAACTATTTCACATCCGTTTGCTATTGGTGCATACAGTGAATATTCAAATACGGTTGCCGCTATTCTTGACTTTTTCCGATCTCAACGGTGCGGCGACACTTCACCGATTCTTCATACTGCCTGTCATTTGCATGATACAAATGGAACGTTCGATTATTCAGGCGGCTGGCATGATGCCGGCGATTATATTAAATTTGTTATTACTACCAGTTTTACAACACTTGATATGATGATTGCCGCTGAATATGCACTCTCGAACGGCTATGCTCATGCTCTTGAAGATAATCGCGAAGCGGTCGGGGTTCCCGATTTACTTGAAGAAGGGCGTATCGGTCTTGAATGGCTTTTAAAAATGACCGGTTCAGGATATTATTATCAGGTAAGTGTTAGACAAGATCATGATACGTGGCGTCTGCCGCAAGCCGATGATGCTCATCCGCCTGCAGGTGTTGGCGATCCGCGTCCGGTTCATTCGGGATGGGGCGGCAATCTGCTCGGTCGAACGGCCGGAGCATTCGCAATTGCATATCGCATCTATCAACCGTATGATCCGTCATTTTCAGCACAATGTCTGACACGAGCACAATCATTATTCTCAAATGTAAATTCGTATCAATATGCACAAGATTCAATACCCACAAATTTTTATAATGAAACATCATATGAGGATGATTTGGTTATCGCTGCAGCTGAGTTATATATGTCCACCGGCGATTCAACGTATTCATCATATGCATCCTCAACTATCGGCGGACTGTGGGAAGACGGCATTGAATGGGGAAGCTGCGATTTTATTGCATACGCTGAATGCTATCGTGCCGGGATAAATGCAACAGCATGCCGTAATGACATGCGCAATGCACTGAACTCCATACGAACGCATTCACAAAATGAAGTATACTATCTTTCATCCAGTTATACTTGGGGGACAACCGCAGCATATATGGCAAATGCACAAAAAGCTATTATGTATTATTGTCTTACCGGCAATGACGCATATATGGATATGGCGAATGCACAGCGTGATTATCTTCTCGGCAGAAATAATTGGGGCGTTTCATTTATTGTTGATGTCGGCGAAGAAGCACCAACGAATTCACATTCCCAGTTAAATGATATACTGGCTCCCGTTTTACATCGCGGAGCGTGTGTCGGCGGACCTGCTCGAGTCAATCACTGGGAAAGTACAATGACCAATGATGGCGTTAATATAGCAAGTATACGAGCTGTAGACCGATTCAGCAATTTCCAAAGCTCTATTGTTTATTATGATCATAAAGAAGATTACTATTGCAATGAAGTTGCCATTGATTATGCCACAACCCCGCTTTTTGTTATGATCTATAATCTCGGACAAGCCTCCTTCAGCCAACCGGTCAGTCCGCCGCCGCTGGTTACAATAACACTGCCAACCAACAATCAGATAATAAAAAAAGATTTACCGTTTACTATTGAAGCCCATGTTACCGACGACGGAACGATTACTGCAGTTGAGTATCAAATCAGCCCGGCTACGACATGGTCAACAATGTCGAATGTCAGCGGGGCACTCTATCGTGCAGCAGGTATAGATATCTTTTCATTTTTGAATGGCAATCATACTATTACTGTTCGTGCTATTGATAATAATAACGCAATAGGAACATATACTATTCCGGTTGTTTTTATTGTAACCGGACAACCGTATGTACGTATTACCGGTCCGACAAACGGATCAATTTTTTCCGATAGTGAAGAAGTCTCATTAGTTGCCATGGCGACCGATGCTATTGCAGTATCAAATGTTGAATATACCGTTGACGGCGCTGCATATATCACTTTTTATTCAAACCGTATCAGCGGCGATATTCATTCCGGTATATACACTGCTGCTATCGGCACGTTATCTCAAGGCACACACTCACTTGCTGTTCGTGTTACCGATAATCACGGACTGACAAATAAACATACCATATCCATCAGCGTTGTCCGGCAACCGACATTCGGATATACTGACTTTGAAACGTATGAATCATACAGCGATACCGCAAATTTACGTACTGTCTGGACGACGTATTCCGGCACCGGCGGCGAATCAATTGACGTATATCTTGCTGCAACATCAGGTACCGGCGGTGATAAAGGGCTTCGTGCTGATTATAATCTTTCCGGAGGCGGATATGCGGGAACTGAACGTGCCGTCAATGACGACTGGACCGGATACAGCGGTATACGGTTTTGGATACGTACCGATGTCGCAACGCGTGATTTTAATGCTGTTATTTCTGTTGATGCCGGCGGTTATACGGACGTCCCTTATTTAACTTCATTTACGGACGTCGGTCCTTCATTTGAAGAGAACGTTGTCTATTTTTCAAACCTAACCCCATCAACAATCCCCACTTGGTGGGTAGATGATCATAGCAATGCACGACCAACATTCGACATTCATCATATTAAACTCGTAACCGTTGAACCGATTAGTCAATATGATCGTATTTTCTATCTTGATGATTTTCAGCTTATCGGCGGACCAACAAACTATATTCCAACCGTTGATTCCATCAGCCCGAGCGGAACACTATCACAGACCATACTGATTGATGCTCTCTGCAGTGATTCCAATGGGAATAATACTATTTCCCGCGCACAGTTCAGATTTGGAACATCGGGAACATGGCTTCCGCTGCTTGGTGCAAACGCACATTGGACAAATTACTATAATACTGCATTACTGCCGGACGGAGCGACAACATTATTTGTCCGCTGCCGTGATGATAAGTTTGCGTGGGCAACAAATAGTATTGCAGTCATTATTGATAACAGCGGCATTGACCTGCCGCCGGTAATCTCGATTACCGCACCGACACCGGGCATGCATCGTGCTACAATTTCAATCAGCGCTGATATTACCGATGATACTGCCGTTCTTGGTGCAGAGTACCAAATCGACAGCGGTGCATGGGCAACCCTAACCCATACCACCGGTTCAACCTATGCTGTTTCCTGGAATACCCATACCGTTTCCGACGGAGTGCATACTGTTTTTATTCGGGCATGGGATAGTGTTATCAGCAATACCGTAACGAATAGCCGTTCATTCAGCGTTGACAATACTCCTCCGATTATCAATTCAGCAGCAACACTGCCGGCAATTATGCGATGTTATACAAATACAATCACCTCTTCAGTTACCGATGCCGTCAGTATTGCATACTGTCATTATCGAATCGATACCAATCAATGGCAAAGTTTAAACGCACTTGGCGGGACACTGTACCGCGCTACTTCAATTGATGTAACCGGATACACGAACGGAACACATGCCCTTGAAATCAGAGCGGTTGACGGAGCAAGCAATATATCATTATTTACACAAGGCATTGCCATCAGTAATCCGCCGCCGTTTTTCTCTCTCTTAACCATGCCAACCGGGACAGTAACCGGCACAAACTCTCCGATACAGGCAACCGTACAACAATCATGTTTTGCAATTCAATTGGTTGAATACCAATGCGATGGAACCGGCGGACCATGGATTCCGCTCGCATATTCAGGTACGAGCAATCTCTATACTAATTCATTCGATACTACCATGTATACCAACGGCGCACACACCATATACCTTCGCGTACAGGAAGATACACATTCACCTCTGACGAATGCTTATTCATTCAACATCAGTAATGACATTTCCGCTCCGATTATTGTTATTAATTCGCCAACCGGCATCGTTGCGGGAACAAATGTCTCAATCAGTGCTGATGTTACCGATGAGAGTACGGTAAGTAGTGTAGAATATCAAATTGATACTGCTGCATGGCAAATATTGCCACATGCAAGCGGGGATCGTTATTCAACCATATGGAATACTACCAACCTCGCGGATGGACCGCATCAACTCAATATTCGTGCATGGGATAATCATTATAACTATGCAACGAATACGCGAATTGTATTTGTAACCAATGCCATCAATACCGCCCCTTCAATTAGTATAACACCAACGAACGGCACACTCCTTGCCGTTGCTGATATTATTCTGCGGGTAATTATAAATGATAATTCATCAATAACAGAAGCACAATTCCGTATCGACAGCGGAACATGGACGAATCTAAATGGAACACAGCCTTTTTATTCAAATACCATTATCGGACTGACTGATGGTTTTCATCATATTGAAGTACGAGCAGTTGATGACGGTATCCCATTATCGGTTATGAGTAATCACACATCGGTTACACTTTTAATTGATACAACATCACCCGCAATAACTATCAATAACCCGGCAGCCGGCAGTATTGTTTCAAACACACTGAATGCTTTTATTACCATAACCGATGAAACGAATATTATTGCTGCTGAGTATTCAATAGATACAACAGCGTGGACGGCATTAACCCATATTGCATTATCAAATTATTCTGCACTCTGGCAGTCAACTAATGCAGCAAACGGCATGCATTATTTCGTCGTGCGAGCAATTGATACCTTCAACAACACCAATGTCATCAGCAATCTTTTCTATATCAGCAATTACTCATATGCCGATACAAATGCCCCCGCAATAACTATCAACAACCCGGCAGCCGGCAGTATTATTTCAAACACACTGAATGCTTTTATTACCATAACCGATGAAACGAATATTATTGCTGCTGAGTATTCAATAGATACAACAGCGTGGACGGCATTAACCCATATTGCATTATCAAATTATTCTGCACTCTGGCAGTCAACTAATACTGCAAACGGCATGCATTATTTTGTTGTCCGAACAATTGACGCTTTGAATAATACCAATATCATCAGCAATCTTTTCTATATCAGCAATATGACATATCCCTCCCCACCGGTATCACCCGTATTTAACCTACAGAAGAATTGCGATACAATACTTGATACGGTTTTATACGATGATGAGCCGTTATGGTTATGTCTTAAACACAGAGGGGATTATACTATTTCAATTTATTCGCTTGATGGACGGAAAATTCTCTCGGTAATAAAATCCGGTCCGAACAGTATTAACCTGACGGAATCATATCCTGAATTGAAAACACTGAACTCCGGGGTGTATCTGTTCTTATTGCAATATGAAGATCAACCACCTGAACCGGTAATAAAGTTTATTCGACAATAAACAATGCTTCGTTGCTGAATAGTATAATGAAAATTATTGCTGTTATTTTTATACCGGTATGATATACTCCGCCCTATGAAACTTTTCAGTCAGAAAAACGCACATATTGTTATTTTATCTATCTTTATCATTTCTCATATCCCGTATTTGTTCCTGCCGATAACCGGTCAGCATCTATGGCGGCAGTCTGATGTTGCCGGTGTTGCAAAGAATTTTTATCAGGAATCAATGAATATCCTGCATCCGCGTGTTGATGCCCGTAAAGACACAACAGGAATAACGGCTATGGAAGCGCCGATATTTAATTACGCTATTGCACTGATATATTATACATTCGGCGGAGTATGGGACGGTGTCGGAAAAATACTCGCAATACTTTCTGCCGTCGGTGTTTTTATACTACTTGGTGCGCTGATAAAAAAACTTTTTGCGATTGAACTGCTGTATAGTTATAGCATGCTGTTGCTTATACCGCTGTTCTATAAAATGACCGGTCGCATCATGCCGGAAACATTCGGACTATTATTAGGGCTGCTCGGACAATGGTATTTACTGAAGGATTATGAAAAGCCGTCATACCTTTATTATATCCCTGCTTTTTTCTTTTTCGGATTATGTGTTTTAGTCCGCCCGTTTTTCTTCCCATTACTGCTGCCGGTCGTTATACTGTTTTTTCATACCCTCATAACAAAAAAGAAATTATTATGGCAGTATGCACTTGCAAGTGCGATCATCTTTATTCCGTTTTACTGGTGGTATTTCCCGTATCGAACTTATTTACTTGAACATTACAAACTGACCTTTTTCTATTTCGGCACGTCATTAGATAAAATACTACCGTTACTTGCTTCATTTAGTTTTTGGAAATCACTACTCCTTTTTCTCGGACAGGAATATATCGGCTGGGTTACACTGCCAATTGTTGCACTCGGCATATACGGCATACATCGAGCTCTTCAGGCAGACACCCTGTCCCGGAAAAACACACCTGCAGAGATACGTTCATTCCTGCACGCACATACTGCATTCTCTTTCCAAACCGATGCACTCCCCATTCAAGCACTCGCACCGGCATATACCTGGCCGATTGCGCTACTAACGATAACGGTCATTACTTTATTAACAGGTAATCACTATTTTCGGCACGGTTATTATATTTATGCACTTATTCCTGCAATAGTAGTATACGGCGGTGCCGGATTCCAAATTATAAACCGGCGTTATGCAAAAGCATTCCCCTATATTGTCAGTGCATGTATTATTATTACCATTTTAAATCTTTCAAACACCTATCGCATGAATACTCTCGGCAGTGAATTACGGAATTTTCGTATGCATGCATTAAAAGACATTGGAGAAGATGAATGTTTTGCTATTATCGATCGGCAAGCATATTCATATAATCTGTATATGATTCGGCGAAAAGGATGGGTTGTACCCCGTGAACAATTGCATGATCCCAATTATATGCTGATTCTGAAACATAAAAATGTCGCGTATGTTATTGATTACAATTATGCCGATAAACAGTATCAGCTCTATCCGATTGACGAATGGCTCACTACTATACAGAATGAATAGCACCGGCATACTGAGTTATTATGTATGCTCTGTATGATACCGATAAAGCACGAAACGGAACATACGCATTACCGAGGTTTTATACGATGAAAAAAACCATTACGGACAAATTTATTAAAGAAGCGCTTATTATATTCGGTATAATACTCATTGCCGGTATTATCGGGTATACTGGATATGTATTATTTTTTCAACAAACTCCTTCCAATACAGCAACGGTTACTGTTCCAAAAATAGAAAAAAAGCTGCGCACCCTCTGTATAAAATATGCTGAACATAATCAAATCATTGTACACGATACACTCGCAAATGCTGCCGTTCATGAAATTACCGAACTGCTTATCAGCAATACTAAAATCCCATACGATGTTAATGTTATTATTGTACGTTCAAGAGTCGTTAATGCATTTACGTATCCCGGCGGTGTTATTGTCATTAATACCGGTCTTATCAAAGAAACAGATAACCCTGAACAACTGGCAGCGGTTATCAGCCATGAACTCGGACATGTTGTTTATAAAGATGTATATCGCGGTATTATTCAGAAGTTCGGCACCCGTATGGCACTTATAGGATTAATCGGCAATAAAGCCGGCAAAAAAATAATTCATGCAATTATATGCACACATTTCTCGCGGCATCAGGAAACACGCGCTGATAGATTCGGTGTTATGCTATTGGCAGGGGTTTCAATAAATCCGCTGCATTATGCAGATTTTTTAGAAAAATTGCTTGATAAACATAATACTGGTAAATTGGACCGTATAATTCAATATGTCAGCACACACCCTGATACTCACAAACGTATACAAAGGGTTACTGCTAAAGCGAAAATGTTTTCAGGACATGAATATCAATTCTCATTAGATTGGCAGGCAGTTATTGATTCGCTTTAATGATATGCTGCTCACTATGGATAGGTGTATAAACTTGATGCGAACAATAGTAGTGCGCAATATCACAGCCAACACGATGATTGTATACCGCAGCAGTATATAAAAACGCTGCAGAAATTAATACGTATCAATGGGTACATTATCATATAAGCTTATCATGGTACGAGTTTCGCATTAGATGTAGTAATTATAGAAAGGAGCAATATATTAATTATGCACCGCAATGCACTCATTACTGAATTACTTGAGGGGAATGCTATTTTTGTTAAAAATCGTCAGTCTGCATAACAACGACAAGCAACCCTTCATGAACAAAAGCCAAGAGCAATTGTACTGAGTTGTTCTGATTCACGCGTTCCGCCGGAATTGATTTTTAATTGTTCCATTGGTGATTTATTTGTTATTCGAACTGCCGGACATACTGTCGATGCCATTGTACGTGAAACCATTGAATATGCAATACTGCAGCTTCATACACCGCAGCTTATTGTAATGGGGCATGAAGAATGCGGAGCAATTATATCTGCAGCAGATGCCTATACAAAAATGAATCCGGACTCTGACAACGGAGAAATAATCAATACACTGCAACCGGTCATCACCGCTGTATATCAATCGGAGAAAAACTACGACACACTGATACATGATGCAGTAATTGAAAATATTAAATATACCATACGGCATATTACCAACAGCAGTTCCGTCATTCAAACAGCCGCTGCAGATAATTCCCTATCCATACAAGGTGCACTGTATTCTTTGAAAAGCGGTTGTGTTGAAATAATCCCGGTATAACGCATACAGTACTATCACTGCGCTATACCGATTTTTCAAGTATATCTGTATCATACTTACTTGTATTATTCTGCTGCTTTCCTCAAATATATGAACACCTGCTTTTACTGTCATGAATAGTATCATTCCATAATGAAAAAATGAAGGCATTCAGCAGTGAATGTCTTCATTTTGATAATGCTGCACGAGCAAGTTTATCAGCATGTTCATTCCATCGTGCACCGGTATGTGCTGCTATTTTATGCCAAGTAATATTTTTTTTATAACGATGAACTGATGCCGCATATGCTTGCGTAACCGGTGATTTTGTCTGCCACGTTCCACGTGCCCATTCGGCAATTCCTTTCATGTCATAGGCAATAGTCAATTCAGAAATACCGTTTTCATCGCACCATTGCAGAACATGTAATACTGCATCAAGTTCACCGGCAACCTGACGGGCGCCCCTGCCAATGGTCTGCTCTGTTTTACCGGAAAGCTCCTTTACAACAATACCATCCTTAATAATAACGGCTCCATAACTTGCTGTATCATCACGGTATGAACCATCAACATAAGCAATGACACCATTCTGCGGCGGTGGAGCAATGCCGGTATACTCATCCCATAGACGCAATATTCGCTCACGTAATTCATCGTGAGAAATCGCTGCAGCTGCAATACGATAATTATTTCTTTTCGGACTGTAGTACATAACCAATGATCCGTATGATACGCCGGCATAACTGATCAACAGTTTAACCGAATAGTCCCGAAAACTTACTTCATCAAGTTGAACGCTTACAGCATGTGTCTGTAATAAATCAGCAAATGCTGCAGCAGCACTTCGCAATTCTTTCTCGTATAATGAGCGCATTAATAATCCCTCCAAGGATAATACCGCAATAGATAGTATTCTATAACAATGATACTGTACATATAATTTATACACTTGAATTTTTAATATACTACATTATAATAATCAGCATGTCATCGGAAAACCCATATAAAAAATACTTTAAGCATACATATATGTGGATATTTTATGCATTGGTTGCTATTTTTTCATATACGATTGTATGTATTCCCGTATTAAGTATTATTGGAATTAACCCGCTCATTCTCTACTCACTTATTATTATTACCGCTTTTTGTTCACTTGCCGCACTTGTTTTTTTATTCCCGCTGTCACTGTTTATACAAAAAATACGACAGAATATTCCACCGCTGCTCCTCTTTTTCATCGCTGCGATAATATTTCTTATCGTAACACCACTTATGAGCGGACCAAATCGATTTATTCTCAGCGGACGATTTATTAAAACACAACGTTTTACAACACCTTCTGCAGTATTGATAACCAATGTCGCATATATTGATGTGCATGAGGGAAACACCCATAATAATCAGTTCATTCTCATTCGGAACGGCAGTATTACCGCACTCGGACCAATGACTCGCATGCCTGATGTTGAAACAGAACGTATTATTAACGGCAGCGGTATGACGGCATTGCCCGGATTAATTGACGCCCGCATTACCTTGAGCCAACACGGCTTTTTCAATGCAACACCCTTTTCTTTCTACAAACCGGTAAAAAATCATATTAAGAAAAATGCATATACAACTCTTATGTCAGGCGTTACAACCTGTGTTGAAGCATACGGTTACGGAATCAGTTCACGACTTTTTAAAGAAGCCGTAAACCGCGGATCACTTACCGGACCAAAAATCTTAATCAGCGGAGCTGCATTTGTCCCGAAAAAAATCTCGCTCTTTGACGTCCTATGGCAAATACCAATTCATAGTGATGAGGTAAAAATAAAACAGCGAATACGCGCTCAAAGTGATAAAGGCATCGACATCGTTATCGTATCAATTACAACAAACACGTATACACAAAAAATGCATACGGCAATTTCAAACACTATCAATGAAGCACGCCGGTTCGGAAAAAAAGTCATACTTGAAACAACAGATTATACCTATGCTGAACAGTTTTTAAAAACCCGTGCAACGCTTATCAGCGCTCCGTTTCATACGATCAACACTGCCATACAAAATAACAACACCGATATTCTTGCCGATTTTCCGATAATGCCCATTCCGTCAGTGGGAACTTTTTTTGAAAACCCGACTAATTATACTCCAACAGCTCATTCAATTAAAGATTCTTTCCAGCGGCACTTCAATTCTCTCTATACCATGATAACCGGTAAAAACGTATACTTTCACACCTATGCGCATTATACTCAAACAACTTTTCTTCATGACAGCACACACTCGCCAACATCAGCTGATACCGCTGCTCTGTACCGCTCACTCAACAAACATGGTTTCCCGCCAGTTATTGCGTCATCAGGAGGCACCCGCGGAATACCGCATGGACTCCTGCCTTTTCTTATTGCATATTATGTCCAATCAGGCATTCCGGCTGAAACAATATTAAAAAATGCAACTATTGATAATGCCAATCGGCTTGGTATCGGGCATATAACCGGTTCTCTGGAACCATATAAAGCTGCTGATATTATTCTCGTTAATGGCAATCCGCTCGATACTATTACCAGCATTCTCTCTGCTGAATACGTTATTCGTGACGGTATTATATTTAAAGAACCATCAGGGACACCATCGTCAGGTCCAAGTTTAACAAAAACACTGGAACGCATTTTTGAATTATAATAGTTCCTGAAATACTTATTGAATATAAACAGATTTCCATATAATACGCTCATTGTAATTATTCCGGTTGACGTACCATCAATTCAAATGCATACTTACTTATAGAGGGATGCAATGACATTACGCTAACCGGCACGAAGATAGTATTTATTTATGCGCAGGAAACGAACATACAACCGAACATTCACCCTCTTTACCATTACTTTTCTTATTCTAATAAGTCTGCTTATTCTGCAATATGCTAATATTTCCCCGACTGATTATTCAATACTGAAAATAAACCGCGTTTGTATTGTCTCACGAAGTTCAGATAAATATATTTTCAGTGAAAAGAATAAAAATATTAAAGCAAATAACACAGCACAGCTTAGTTTCGTTCTTGAAACAATAAGCACTGACGGCATGACAACTAATTATTACGGTACTATTCCACAGGTCCGCATTAAGGGATGTATCTATCCCGTTACCCCCCTTCCTGATAAAAATAAAGGACCCCTTACTATCTACTGGTATAAAGTTGAGTCCTGCCCGCACCCGACAGGTTATAATAACTATACTCCGGATCGCCATGCATGGCGTGGGTGGGATGCAATTAAGTATACTGAATATGAAGTTACGGAATGGCGCGATCAGTGGGAAGTCCCCGTAAATGTTCTGTCAAAATATTATCCTGAATCACGTACAGGATACGGAACAATGCGTTATAAAGTAACTATTCGATATTGCGGCAATACGATCAGTTCCCCCGGCAAGCGTTCACTGACCCGAAGCGGTATCAGCCGTCGTGTTCATCGTATCAGCGTCCGTCCGGATAACTCATATATAGGATATCTGATATCCATGATAAATCTTCCGTATATTTACGGCAGTCATCAGGAATATGAACCATATATGTCCACCCATCAAGCTGAACGGTTTATCGGAATGGATTGCTGTGATTTTGCCGTTGCCGGACGCCGCCTGTTTCATAATAAAAAAAAGATCCCGTATACTTCATCCGAGTTTTTATGGCGATGGCATTTCGGCAACCGTCAGGAATCCCCATGGGGCGTCTATCGCCACGAACATATTGTTTATAAAGGGAGCGGTACACGTATGCGCTTGAAGTGGGGAAGAAATGGCATACAGCCGGGAGATGCAATCGTATATAATATGTCTAAAAAACCGTTTGAACCGCCGAAAGGAAGGCTTGATCATACCGCCGTT
Organism: uncultured Spirochaetia bacterium; assembly: GCA_964490645.1. Classification (GTDB taxonomy): domain Bacteria; phylum Spirochaetota; class JAHITG01; order CAZBCL01; family CAZBCL01; genus CAZBCL01. Next base: position 15,922 of record CAZBCL010000027.1, on the reverse strand, counting down.
CTCTTCCAAGATCGTTCAAGTATATGGAGTGCCGAGCGCGGCACCGGCAATGGCATACTGGATAAAACCGATGTCATTATTCAAATGCATATGACCCGTATCATGTATTCGCCGGTATTTGATTTTTATCCCGAAAATCTTGAAGATATTGAATTTTGTATCCTTCGATGGCTATAAATCAATAGAACGTATTACTGATACACTGTATAATTATTATTGTGCAGAATAAGAGCTTTTATCGTTTTTTTTTCTTTTAAAATTATTTTAAAAGAAAAAATCGCTGCTATTATACAACAATATACTGCTTTCAGAAATCATCAGAAATACAGTCCCTTGAGCGGTATTAGGGAAAACAATTCTGATTAACAGAATATTCCTTTTCCTGTATTTCTCATGTTTTGATTGTACAATATTCTCATGTTGTGCTTATTCATAGGGGTGCTGTTCAATTGAGAACCGTTGACGTAAAACCTGTTCAATATATTCAAGCTGCTCATCAAGCAATTTTACAACAAACGGGTCACGGGTAACGGTTGGCTGCTCACGTAATGTCCGAAATAATCGATATGCTTTCATGACATTCCCTTCAGATTCAGCACTGATTATTTTGTCTATCATATTTTGATATTTACCCAGTATCGTTTCATTACGAATTACTTTCCAATTAAAAGGCGCTAAAAACGAATGTTCATCCAACGTTACTGCAATATGCTGCTGCGCAATTGCATCGGAGTGCTCAGTCCCAGCTGCCCCGCCTGAGCCGTATGCGGTATCTTTCTGATGCGATTCAGACATAGCCGGCACACTTGCCGGTTGTTCCATTAATGCAACCGGCGGCGGAGGTGATTGCCGTACAGAAGGTTCCTGCTGCTGACGCATCTGCTGAGGAGCATTATACGCAGATGCTTTTTCAGCCCCCCCGTCATGATCGCCTGCCCCGCCCGATCCCCGCTCATGCGGTGATTGCGGTTGTCCGACAGCATCAGTACTGATATTACTATCAGCATCATGATCGGCACGTTCATCACTGTCTTGATGTTCATCATCAACGGTTACTTCATTATCAGTATTCCCTGCTTCTCGCTCTCCCGATTGAGAAGGCAACGGGGATGCCGGCTGTTGTTTCAAACCCGTACCGGCAGAGCTGCCGCTGATAGTATTAATAAGCGTATCCATCCCGGGCAACCCGTTTATTTCAAGATTAACGTTTTCTATATTCTCAATAACCGTTTTGGTTATACCTCTGGATTCTTTCACTTCATCAAACATATTTTCCGATTCCGTTTTCATACGCTCATACTCATCTTTTAACCGTAACGGTTTTTTATATTCTGAAGCTGAAAGATCAAGATAATTTAATGCGTCCTGTAAATCATTAATAGCATGACGGATATAATCCTTTGCTTTCCCCTGTTTTGAAGCAATATCCTGCATAATTCCATTATAATAATTCTCAACTTCAATGAGTTTATTCTGCAGTTTATCATAATTCTCATTTAACCTGTTTATTAAAATATCATAACGTGATTCTTTTTGACTGAGTTCCGTCTCAACCTGCTGTTTCAGACGATCCATAAGTCCCTGAACAAGCCCTTTATAATGTTCAAACTCGGAACGGAAAAGTGCTAATTTATCATTAACTTCATCATTAACCAGTTTCAGCGCTTTTGCTTCAGCTTCTTTCGCTTGCAACAGTTTCTCAGCTTCTTTTGCTTCAATAGCTAAGCTTTTTATTCTACTTTCTTTATTGGTATTATCCTGTGAGAGAAGACGAATTTGGCTTTCATTCAGTTTATCACGCTTTGTCGCTGCTTCTTTAAGACTGACAATCAGTTTATCTTTTTCTTCAAGAATGTGCATCAATGCATGAGAATCTGCGCTATCGGGTATATCCTCGCGTGGCATACAACGTCCTTAATTGTAAAGTTCCCATTATAGTTATTATCGACGAAAAAAGCTCAAGAATTTACCGTAGAGCCAACCTGTTTGATTATTTTTCCGTTTTATTTTATACCAGTAATTATACCCGCCTGCCAGCGCAACCGGATATTCTGAACGCTCCAATACAATAACCTGCTCCCCCGAATCACATTGACCGATTTTATTGGCATTCGCCGGATCAGCATATGCCGTAGATCGTAATGTAACATCATGAGCAATACAAACAGCGCTTTTGTTTTTTACTAATTCGTTCTGCCAGTCCAATTGTGTATTAATAAAATTTATTTTAATGTTAATCTCAGAGATAAGTGAAATATAATAATTTTCTGACGGCAAACCGATATGACGAAGTTGTTCCATCGTTAAAGTCCCGCGGAGTTTTTCAAGAATAGATAGCGCATGCTGATATTCCAGCTTTGAGCGCTCCAATTCATCATTATGAAATGCCATTTCCGCTAAATAATAATGCGCCATACCGGCAGCACTGCTTGTACTATCCTGTTTGATAATTGTTTCAAAGCCCGTTCGGGCATCTTCATATGACCCATGATCAAGATACAACAGTATACTCATAAAATACAATGCTGATAATGTAAGCTTTTGATTACTGTCGGCAGCAATTACTTTTTTATAATTTTTTATTGCTTCCTTCAGATGGTGATTATTAAATGTATCAACCGGAATACTCCCCGGCAGAAAAACACGGTAATCTCCCGCAAGATACTGATGGGCTTGCGCTAATGCAAATGCAGCACTTGGCGCTTCACTGCTTTTGGGATACTGCTGCAGAAATGCTGCCCATTGTTTTACATTATCAGCCGCTCGTTCTCTCAACGCCTCAAGTGTTGTATCTCGTGCCGGATCGCCGGTTAATAAATAATATGCATACAATGCTTCATCAACAATGGGACTCTCTGATTGTTCATTTACAATACGCATAAAATCAGCGCCATCATAGACAAAACGTCCGTTTTGAAACGTAATATTATATGGCTGCCATTTTACACATTTCTGCTTACAATACGTTTCCTTTTCACCCGGACTGAGTTCATTATAGCGTTTGTTTAATTCTTCCTGTTTCTCAATAAGCGTTTTCCCTTTATAATATAATGGCAATACATCAGTACCACCGCCGGCATAATATGCTTCAACAGAAACCAATACAGTATTGTATTGTCCGACTTTATATAATTTCGCAATATCACGGCTTTTTTTATCAGCCGGCACTAAATCACTGCTCCCGCCAAGCTCTCTGCAAGAAATGAGCCCTGAACATACAATACAACATAGTATAATGCACTGCATATATCGCCGCATAGTTAATCCTTGTTTCTTCACTGATAGAATACTCATTGAACGGATACCAGCGAATTGAATACCTTTTCGCGGGTTATTCCGTGTCCTTTAAGCACTTCATCAAGATAGGTGTACAATTGTTTAACATTGTACTTTTTCTCAAGATCAATCAATATCTCCCAAATCTTAAACATATCATTTAAAACAAACTCTTTTCCCAATCGAATAATCTGCTGCCTGATAGCATCAACTTTCTCGGGCATTAAAAACTCTTTCGGCGCATCCAGATCAAAATAGATCTTTACCAGATCGCTATAATCATTACTCAGCTGAACGATAATCTCATCAAAAATCGCATCAAACCCTGCTGTAATATGCTGTTGTGTCAGCATAACAATAGTCGCAAACGGATCAAAGCATTTTACTTGTCGTGCGATATTGTTATTTGACTCAGTATCACCGCATAATACAATAACTTTCGGATAAAAAATATATTCCGGTTTAAAATATTTTTTTATCGCAACAGCAGTATTTGTTACCACTAATGAATGATAATGAATATCATTAAAAAGTTTACGCACCATGAACTGAAGACGCACCAATTCCTGATTGTTTTTATACCCATCCGTGTCATACACCACAAGACATCCCCGCTCATTATTATAATAGCGAACCATATATTTTTCACCGAATTGCGTAATAATCGTATTCAGGTGTTCCTCATCCAGAACATCGTTCATATGACCAATATACCGGCGATTTTTATCATTGCCGATAATATCCTGACCAAAGAGCATAGTTCGTTTTTTAAAAACCGAATTTCCCATTGTACTTAAACTATTGGCAATGGTATAGGTATTGAGTATTGAACGAAGTTCTGCTGCATGAACTGCTTCAGGGGTAGGAAACAATGCCGGGTAATCCTGATGTAAAAGGCGATACAATCGATCATTATATTTGAGCGCAACCGGATGATCTAAACGCCGGAGACTAAAATCAATAAAAGTATCATTGTTTAAAAGAAGCCGATCATGGGCATCGGGGAAAAACTCCTGATTTTGCTTATCTGAAAGATCAATTTCAATATTAAACTCACCAATATCATATTTTTGACATATAGCGATAAAAATTTCAGGATGAATCTTCATTCTCCATGACCTTTCCCGGTATAGTATTATTTATTATTATAGCACTCTGCCCTTTGTCAAGAGTTTTCCCGACACGCATTAAAGCTGAATAATATTGTACATAATCCACATATGATATATTTGCATTATTGTGCCCTATCGTGTAGTATTATGCCATGATTTTTCCGCATGAAAAACGCCCGTATCGGCAATTGCTGATATTTATTATTGCCGGGGCAACGATTGAATTATTGTTTATTGCAATACTTTCATTTCCTCGTGAAACACTTTCTACCGCTGATGTAAGTATATACTCGATAATGTATACCGCACTTATTGCTTTCACCTCAGGAGGACTTTACCTGCTGACGCTGTTTCTTTCCTATAAGAAAGGAACATTATATCATACTGTTCATGACCGACAAGCCCACTTACTCCTGATTGTTATCATTGTATTTGGTATTCTTTTTCGACTTACCTGCCTTCCGGCTTGGTTTGAACTCTCAACAGATATACATCGCTATCATTGGGATGGCATGGTATTGTTTCATGGTATTAACCCATATCAATATGTCCCGACAAAAATACATGCCATGCTGATAAAATCACACCCGAATTTAACAGACCATATTACACAACTCCTGCATACTATTAAACAGCATGAAAACTCTCTTCCGGTATACCCGCCCTTTGCTATTGTCTGCAATACTATTGGATATGCTCTCGCTCCGAATTCAACAATATTTATCGGTCATCGCCTGCTGTATTGCTGTGCAGACATTATTCTTCTGTTTGTTCTCGCCGCACAATTACAACGACGTGACCAACCCATATGGTGGCTTTTTTTATATGCATGGAATCCGCTAACATTTACCGAACTGGTCGGATCAGCACATATCGATGGTATAATGCTGCTGTGGTGGATACTGGCACTTGCTCAGTTTTTTGAAAAACGTCCGTTGTTATCCGGAATCTTTGTCGGAATGGCGTGTTTAACAAAATATATTGGATTGCTTGCATTACCGTTATTATTTTTTGAATATGAAAAAAAACACCGTTTGCTTTTTCTGACCGGCACTATCGGCACAATACTCCTCGGTTATATCCCGTTTATTCATGCCGGCTGGGGTGTGATTGCAACCGTCCGAGATTATTATCACTGGAATCAATTCAACGGATCAATATATAAACTATTATGTATTACCGGACTCTCACCGATGGGGGCGAAATATATTGGTTTAACGCTCTTTGCGGGATTATTTTCATGGATAATGATAAAACGAATTAAACCAATACGAGCAACAATCATGCTGCTTATCGGCTATTATCTTGTTACACCGACTGTGCATCAATGGTATATTGTATGGGCACTCCCTTTTATCTGTTTTGAAATTTGGTATTCAGTTATTGTATTTTCTATATCAATACTTATTCAGTATGGAATTCTGTGGAAATATTATTACAGCAATCATACTGAATGGACTGAAAATCCGCTCAGATGGGCATTGACGTATATCCCGTTTTTTATCTTTCTCAGTATTGATATATATCGATACTTCATCCGAAAAAAAACGCCCCTAAAAAATCAATAATTCTTATTACTCTATAATATACTGCAGCACGGCAACGATTTTTCCGAATGATGTCTGAAAAACCAGTTTAAGCGGTATCATAGTACCGTCAGATGAAAACCATAACCACACATCCCCGGATTGTTTCAGCACATCCGTTTGAAAACCACGACCGATAATTTTAAAAGCGGTATATTTCCCCATTGGGGTTTTAACGACATCATCATCCTGTTCAATTGTTAATGCAACCTCACTATCATGATAATAAAAATAATGGGCACTAATAACTTGTCCGTTGGTACATACCTGTTGGATCATGAAATTAAAAAAATTCAACGGGTCAAGATGAATGTCCGCCGTCATCTGATACTCTTCTTCCTGCACGCTGTTTTTCCTCAGATATGCTCGTTTCTCAGAACAGGAATGACTTATTACATTTGAACAATTTTCTAATTGTCCCTCATCATGCTGTTTCCGTTGTGAACGCAAATCCTTCTTCCGCATCGTCATTGTAATGACATGGCGATTATAATCCCATGTAAAGTTATTTTTCATCCAAAATCTGTTTCCGTTTACTTCTTCACTATAGGTCTCCGGGCGACCTTTATCCGTATTATAGACCGCCTGCATACAGCAAGTATATTCTGAAAATATTAGAGCCTTTTTCATATTAACGTTAAAGGTAGTATACCTCATTTCATTGGTCTGCTGAATTCGCAATACTCCTGTTGTCATTTTTATGCCTAAATACCGTATTGTAAAACCATATTCGAGGGCAAATATACTTTGAGCTGAAAAAATAAAAAATACGCCGATTAACAGCAGTATTCGCAACAACTTTTTTTTACTTCGCCGGAATTTTTCCCCTGCATGATATATTGAATACTGTACTGATATACTCAAGAAAACTCCTCTGAAAAACGGACTCTTTACCGATAATATTTTTGGTACTGCCAATACTATACAATTTTTTCGCAGATACAAGAACAATAATATTTTTAATATTTTAAAATATTTTTGTTGCATTATTATTATGAGTACGCTATTTTACATAATGAGGCGATTAGATAATATGAGTCAAATAAATTAAAGTTTGACAACACTTGTCAATATGGTATAAAAGTATATATTATATGGTAAGAATAAAAAACAAACGCTTTTTTTCAGGAGGTTAGAGCATGAAAAAACACATCATTTGGGTGATTGCAGCATTATGTACAATTACAGTGATCGGGTTAGTAACTACTTTTTCACATCAGACACTGAAAGCACTACCGCAATTTGATCTTGTTGATACCTTTGCCGGAACCGGTGAAAAAGGATTTGTTGGTGACGGATTGAATGCATTTTTAGCAACGTTCAATAATCCGGTCGGTGTTTATGCAGATAATATCGGTAATGTCTATGTTGCCGATATTTATAACAATCGTATTCGCAAAATCGATATGTCAATGGTTATGACCACCATTGCCGGTTCAAGCGAATACGGATATTACGGCGATGAAATGAAAGCACTTTCCGCAGCACTTGCTTTTCCAAGTGGGATTTGTGTTGAAACAATTAATCCCCGTAAAAAAACAGCAAATATTTATATCGTTGACACCCGTAATAACCGTATCCGCCGAATCAATCGCTATGGTGTTATTACAACCATTTGCGGAACCGGCGAATATCTTTATTCCGGTGACCGCGGACCGGCAACAAAAGCTTCACTGGCATGGCCGAACAGCTGTTGGCTTGATAATAACGGTAATCTGTATATCGCTGATACGGGAAACAATGTCCTTCGTGTTATTGTATCACCGAAAAACACAACTCATAATGCTGACCTTATTGCCGGTATGACAAACAATCAGGAAGCATGTCAACCGAATTACATTTATAAAATTGCCGGAACCGGGCTTAAGGGATACAGTTCATCAGGAAAACCGGGTGATCCCGGTCAGGAGGAAACCCCGCAATACGGTATGCCCCGAAAAATTTCTGCCATCGATGTTAATTTAAATCAACCGTTTGACCTCTGTGTTGTTTATCCCAACAGCGGTACAAACCGCAATGTTACGGGAGACGGCAACGAACGAATATATTTCTCTGATACCGGAAACCATATCATTCGCTATATTGATGCAGCAGGCAATGTTGTTCGTGTTGCCGGATTGCCCGGCGTTCCGGGGTATAATGGTGATATTCTTGCCGCAACAAACGAAAAACTTCGTCAGCCCTTGGGACTATGGGTTGATAATCAGAATGAATTCTTGTACGTCTGCGACAGCGGTAACCGTCGTATTCGCGTTATTGCCGTTAATCAACAAGCAGCAAATGACAATGGCAAAGCAAATGCCGATTCTCTTAACGGGCCGCTTGCTGAAGCACGTATTAAAACACTTGCCGGAAACGGTTTCTTCGGATTCAGCGGTGATGGTTCTGATGCAAAAATGGCACGCTTGAGCCGCCCGATGGATATCTGCGGAACACAAGTTCGTAATTTCCGCTATCCTGATCGTGAAGTATTATATTTCTCTGACATGGTCAATCAGCGTATTCGTATGATTGTTATGAATGCTCGCGGTGGCGTACATGAACTTGAAGATGATGAACCATGGCCTCGTCAGGAAAGCTCTTCATCAAGCGGACAATAAATAATAGTTTCTGAAATAAATACAAAAACCGATAAAAAAGCCCGCTTATACAGCGGGCTTTTTATTATTAGGCTATCAATGACGTTTATATAATAATCACGTTTTATCGTTCTAATCGTCAGTTTCTTTTACATTTGTTTTTGATGTAATCATTTTTGATATATCATCAATATTGACCGGAACCTGTGCAGCGGCTTCAATATTTGATTTCTGAATTGCCGTAAATATTTCCTTACGAAAAACCTTTACTGAACGAGGTGCCTTGATGCCGATTTTTACCTGTTCTCCCTGAACGTCCAGAACGACTACTTCAACATTGTCGCCAATGACAATACTTTCTTTCGGTCTACGGGATAGAACCAGCATTAGTTCTTACCTCCCGTTTGTTTTTGTTTTCCGGAAGTCGTTCCCATTTCCTTCATATGTGAAAGAATTTTATAATTTGTTGTATACGCCTCATTTAGGGAAATCGCTTGCCGTGCCATACGGGTTTTTAAGTTAATTATTATCGGACCAAGTAAATTCGCAGAAATATCAGCCGGATTCGACGGGACCGTTACAATAAGCAGACACAGCAGATCTTCTTTTTCATTTTCAATGCCGATTGCCGTATATTCCTCATCAAGAATAGAAAGCTCATAGTCAGGCATGAAACTATCCGGATGAATGGCAAGGAAAGCAAGTGTTGCATCATCATCAGCCTGCAGCCAATAAAACGGGCTTCCTTTTTGTTCAAGCAGCCAAAAATGTTTTATTGCATTAAATCCGAGAATTCCTTCCGGAAAATGAAGTTTTTGTTTTTCATCAACTTCAATCTCACCAAATGGTTTTGTTGTAATAGTTACCACCTGCCGCCTCCGCGTATCAAATCCGGTATACCGGTTATCTTAAAAAATCAAGTAATGTCGGCTGAATAATCCGCGCACCGACTTTTAAAGAGGTCTGATGAAGCGTTACCAGCGCCTGCATATTCATAATTGATTCTTCAAAATCAATATTTTCTGTTTGTGCCAAACGTTCACGTGATGTTCTCTCATCAATCCATAAACGCTTTTCTGTTTCTTCAAGACGATTCGATTTAGCCCCGAACTCTCCGCGATACATATTCAAATTACGCATTGCATAATCAATATTTCCTAAGTCCTGACCGCCGATATCGCGAATATTACTTTTCCAGAGATTATCCCGTAAGTTTATCACAGCATCAAATAAACTCAAGCCTATTCTCCGTGAATTCGCCCCGCCGGTATTGCCGCCTTCAGGCTGCTGAATAACTCCCATACTCTGAAACACCGTTCCGCCGCGTATATCTTCCAGCCACAATTCATGCGGAATTGTCGTATCAAGTATAAACTGTGTATTTGCAGGTTGATTCAGCGGATTATCAAGACGTGCTTCAACACCCAGATTTGAACTATTAATAATATCCGCTAACCCCTGCAATGTTGTTCCTGCCGGAATAAATATTTCCTTATTATCAATTTTAATCCATTGATCATTTCCGCCGGTAACATCCTGATTCGGACCGGTAAAGTTTTCTGAAATCATTGATTCATTCGTTGCCCAAAACACTTGATTGCCGGCAATACTGACCGGGACATATTCTCCGCGTTCTACTTCCCGTTCAACCCTACCGACATCGCCATTATAATTGACTTCGACAATAGCTTCACGATCAGAGTTTTCCGGTTTCCCCCATACGACACGAAATGAATTGACATCAACATCATGTCCGGAAAACAGAGCGCGTCCGGCGGCATCTTTAGTATTTGCAAGGTCAACCAATGCTTTTAAATGCTCATCAACTTCAACTGCCATAGCATATCGATCACTATCCGTCCAGATACCGTTTGCCCCGGCAACAGCAAGTTCACGAATACGCTGAATATGCTCTGTCATTGAACCCATAGTAGTATCATACTGGTCAAGACGTGATTTCCCCTCTTCAAGATTATCAATAAACTGTCGAACTTCATGCATACGGGTACGCTGGCGCATTGCTTGTGGTGCACCGGTTGGATCATCCGCCGGAACTTCAATTTTACGCCCCGTTGCAAGTTCAAACTGATTTTTTTGCATTTCCCGCTGCTGACGCATCAGGTATGCTTTCATATCCGTATATGACATTGAACTCGAAATACGCATCATTGTTTTGCCTCCTTGCGTATCAACCGTATATCTTATACACCCATACGATTAATAATCGTATCGAGCATACGGTCGAATGTTGTTATTACACGAGCCGCGGCATTATAACCGTGCTGATAAGTAACCATATTTGCCAGTTCTTCATCAAGATTTACACCACTGATGGACTGACGGATATTTTCAAGATTCTGCACAAGTAAATCTCTCGTCTCAAATTCTATTTTTGCCTGCTGTGCACGTGCGCCAAGCTGTGATATTTGACTTTCAATAAACTCTTCAAACGTCTGATCCGTTTCAATCATGGTATGTTTCTGACGTAATGCTTCGGCAATTTTCAATGCATTGGAATTATCACCGACACCATTCATAGATTCAGGATTTCCGTCACCGTCATAATCAGTCCCGCCGGCGGCAGCAATTGCATAAATATTATCACGCACGGTATCCGCCACGGTTATCCACCCTGCAGGATTATTCATTGGTGTTTGTGTAACGTCCGCACCGGGATCTAAAAGACCTGCTTGTCCCTGAGTACGCCAATCATACACAGCCCCCTGTGTTATAATTCCGGCAGTACCTGAGAGAAATGTTCCGGTATCTTCAAGATGACGTATTGTAAAATCAGGATTGTTCTCCTTATGTGATGCAATCATACTTTTTAATACGAACCGCCCATAATGATCAAGATACGCCTTAATATCACCATCAGAACTATTAATACGATTAATAACATCCTGAACCGTGTCAGTTGCCGTATAGTCCACTGCCCATATCGATGCAGCATTCTCATCCGTATCAAGAATTATCTGTCCTGCAGCACCTATTTGTTCTTCAGGGGTCATTGACTGACTGCCGCGTACTTTAAACAACGTTGTTGAATCAAGTGTCCCATTGCCGCTGTAATCATAATCACCTATTTGACCGCCGGCAACGGTATCATCAAGATTCGGAACATAACTGAAAAATGCACGGTCAGTCTTCCCGTCAAGACCAAAACCGTCTGCATGAATTTCATTCACCACATCAGTCATGTTTATTGATAAAGAGTTTATTTCATCAATACGCTGTTGAAGCTCACCATCACGCATTTCCAATACCGCTTTCAGCGCCCCGCCCTCAACCGGGGTTGCTTGTAATATCGTATAGTTTAACGGTTCGCTATCAGTACCTGCTTCATAATAAATATCATGAAATCCCGTTTGCTGATTACGAACTGTTGCAAGCGCTTCAGCGTGTATTCCCTGTACAACATGCATCCCCTGAAAATAAATCATATATTCATTCGGGTCACGTTCCTGTACCGTTACTGCTCCAAGCTGTGCTAAATTTTCTACTAATAAATCGCGCCGATCCAGTAAATCGTTCGGATTATCTCCCATTGATTCAATCGCAACAATTTCCTCATTCAGCCCGGCAATTGCCGTTGTTATATCATTTATCTGGTTAACGATATCAACAACTTCCGTATCAGCTTGTTCCTGCACTTCATGTAGCATTGAATAGGTATGATTAATCCGACTCGTTAAAGTAAGCCCGCGTTCAATCATTTCTTTACGATGCGCAACAGAATCAGGAAATTGCGAGAGATCTTCCCATGACTGCCAAAACTGATTCAGTACATTACGTATATTTTCTTCTCCCGGTTCGTTGAAAATACGTTCAACGGTATAGAGATAGTTTTCAACTTTTTCCCAATATGCTTTACCGTCAACCTCATTGATAATTTGTGCGTCAATATATCGATTCCGCAGACGTACGATTTCTGCAACTTCAACTCCCTGACCTAATTGCCCGGGACGCGCATCACGATTCATACTTGGTGCTTCAAGCGGTCGATCCGTCTGCATTTCAACACGCTGTCGTGTATATCCTTTCGTATTCATGTTGGTAATATTATGCGCCGTCGTATACAATGCCTGTTGATGGGTATAAATACTTTTCTTGCCGACTTCAATTCCATGAAACGCTGATGTCATAACAGTCTCCTAAACCTCTTTATCAAAAAAGAGCGGTTTTTGTGTTCGACCGTTTCGCTCTTTATGCATTTTATAGGTAACATGCTCACGGCCGAGGTTTTTGAATACATTTACTGAATAATTAAAAAATTCCAAAGAATCACGAAGAATATGATTATTCAGTTCATTAATATTTTTTAATTTCATAATATCACGATAGATATCATCTTTAATCGTAAGTAATTCATCACGGAGCGATTTAAATTCAGCACCGGTTAAACGCACGGCAATTTCATCAATTTTTGCATCCGCACTAATGCCGATTTTCCCGCCAAGCTGTTGCACTATTACACTTCGGCGTAATTCGATCTGCTCAGATTTCTCCATGAGTTTATGTTCACGCCGATTGACTTTTTCAAGTTCACGCAAATCACGCTGTATAAGTATTTCGTTTTTCTTCTCTTCTTCCTGAAGAAAGAGTTTAAATAAATCAAGTTGCTCGTTTAATGTAGAACATAAATTATGCAGCAATTGTTTCATGGTATAGTACATCCTCCATTGGTGTTCGTATTCCTAACACCATTGTCGGTATGTTTTTATAATCCATAACACTCTTTTACCGGTATACGAGTAAATAGTTGCCGGAATATCCTGTGTTTTACATACATACGACATGGCTTTATTACCATTTTCATGACAGTGAAAATACGTATATTTGATTAAATTCTGCCCTCTCGTATGTCGATAATGCGTATAATGAGGAGACTTTAAAAAGAAATTAAGTTTTCCTGTATATAAAAATTATTATTGCATTATTCTTATTTATGGGGTATAATTATTATATACATAGGAAGATTGTTAGCATTATTAAGGCATACGTTGCGGCTATTTTTATATATTCCAGTCATGGAGGAGTAGTCTTTTATTGCCGGGAGGGCCATGAAGAAAGAAGGTCCTAATGTTATGGAGCGCAAAATATAGTCTCAAAAGAGGCATGTGCATTTTCATCGTTTTATTACTTCTGAGTATTCTAACAATACCCTCATATGGAATAATATATGTTCATGCCCAAAACGGTAATCCGCCGCCAATCGGAAATGGAACGATTGCCCATCCGTATAAAACTATAACCCGCGCATTAATAGCAATGAATAACAGCGACGATATTTATCTCGCCGGTTCTTTTACTATTAGTGGAGCTATGGTTATTAATAAATCCGGAACCTATGCCGACCCGATTATTATTACCGCATGGTCGAATGATCATCGCCCTTCAATTTACAATACCAACCCCAATGCCGGAACATGGGTCCCGTCAAGTATGTGCGCCGGTCATATTAGATTCTCACGGCTCACTATGAGCGGTGGTCAATATGGGTTGTTCCTTGATGGCAGCAGAGTAAGCGGCAGAACTAATATTCAAGTTTATTCAAATAACATCTTCAATATGAATGATATTCTTATTTTCGGTGATGAAAATGTTCATGGTATTTATATTATCAGTAATAAACTGCATAATTCAACCGGCGCTGAAGCAATATATATTTACGACGGTACAAATGGCTTAGATGTCTTAGCAAAAGCATCCGGCACGGTTATTATAAAAAACAATTATATCTATTCTAATCATAATACCGGGATATTACTTGATTTTATACAAAACAAACTGATTATTCAAAGCAATATTATTGCTTATAACGGCAGTGAAGACTGGCATTTCGGTGTTGATGTAGAACGCTTATTAACCGGTGTTTGTGAACCTATAACCGGTAATGCATTTGTCGGCAATTGGCTTGCCGGATTACATATTTCAGATAACAGCGGCAGCGGATTTGTCATTCGTAATAATGTCTTTGCTAATAACGGGCATCATACCTCATCGGATGTAATTAATAAAGCCGGATTAGTCCTTGGTTGGACAGCCGCTTATCATTGTGTACGAAATAATATTTTCTACGGAAACAGTACCTACGGTATTCAAAATGAAGGCGGAACATGGACAAATTCCCATAATTGTTTCTATAATAACCCCTCCGGAACAGTAAACGGAGGTATTCAAATTAACCGAGGCGGTCATGTTACCTCTGATCCATCATTTCTATCAACAATGTATGGAAGTCCTGATTATTATCATATTCAATGCGGCAGTTCATGTATTGATGCCGGTGATCCGGTTGATGACAGTCAACCGCATAATGACGCCCATATCGATATCGGTGCATATGAAACGTTATGTAGAATCCCACCGGTTGTCGTATCAATAACATCACCAAACGGAACGGTAAACGGGACTACTGTATCAGTGAGTGCAAATATCACTGATGATACCGCAGTAACAGGTGCACAATATCGTATTGACAGCAGTTCATGGGTATCACTTTCACGTACTGCCGGAACAGTACAAAACGGCACCTGGACCGCAACTTGGGATTCAACCGGCGTTCTTGACGGCAGCCATACAATTTATGTTCGTGGGTGGGATGGTGACGGACTCTATCATACCAATAGCATTGTATTTACGGTACATAATAATGATCCACCTAATGTACTAACTATTCTTCAACCGGTTGCCGGAACCTATACCGGTAATGTATCAGTTCAAGCAATTATAACCGACGATCATGCGGTACAATCCGCATTTTATCGTGTGGACAATACTGCATGGATTGCATTAACCCGTACCGGCGGAACAGTACAAAACGGCACGTGGACCGCAACGCTTGATTCAACAAGCTATAGCGACGGCACGCATACAATTTATATTCGTGCGGTTGATAATTGGTCCCCCGCCCTCGCACATACTAATTCGATAAGCGCAATCGTTTTTGATAATACTCCTCCAACAGTAATAGCAATTACTGCTCCCACTGGAACAGTCAGCGGCACGAGTGTATCGGTTAGTGCCAATATTTCGGATGCAACAGCAGTCAGTAATGCAGAATACCGAATAGATGGCGGATCATGGGTTTCATTGACCCGTACCGGCGGAACCGCGCAAAACGGCACCTGGACCGCAATCTGGAATTCAAAGACCGTTACTGACGGTACGCATACCATATATGTTCGCGGGAAAGACGCTGTTGGTTTATTCGGTACAAATAGTATTTCATTTAGTGTTCATAATAATACCCCGCCGGTAGTAGTAAACATAATACAACCCTCACCGGGAACCTATACCGGCAATGTTACAATACAGGCATATATTACCGATGATACTTCAGTACTCTCTGCACAGTATCGTGTTG
>CAZBCL010000026.1:24232-30247 GCA_964490645.1 uncultured Spirochaetia bacterium | reverse complement strand
TTTAATTATTCATTGAACACTTGCGCTTCATAGACTTCAAAACTGCATTCATCGCTGCGCCATATATGTGCCGGCAGTCCGGCTTTACTGGCGAGAAATGACAAGGTTGTCGGCAGATCCCATCCTTGTTCGGGTGCAACCTGCGGTAAAAAAGTTGCGCTGCGGTTTTTGCAGTGAAGAATAATACCATGTTTTCCAATGACAATATCTTTATAGGATGCTACTTTTTTAGGCGGTGTCAGAACAGAAATTTCAATACTGATACTTTTTAATTCATCTGGCGTAACCGGCGAAAATCGTGTATCCCGCACGGCAGCACTGATAGCATTATCAATAACCGCTTCTCTGAGGGGTTTAATTGGTTCAATATATCCGATACATCCGCGTAAATCATGATTTTTTCTTAACGTTACAAAAACACCGCGTGGTTCATTAAATAATTTTTCATTAGTTTTCGCTGTCGGGGTTGGTGTATTATTTAAGAACGCGGTTATTGTTTCCCGTGCCAGTGTCAGTAATTCTTTTCCCTGTTCATCAGTTACGGTATTTTCAGACATATTTTTCTCCTTTGTATCGGGAATGCGTATCGTGTGAACATCACCATAAAATGCGAGCGCACCATAACCGACAACTTTTTTCATATCACCGCCGGAATTACCGGAGTGTCCTGATGCAATAATACGAATATCATGTGTATCAACTGCTAGTGAATAGTATAATAAAA
Organism: uncultured Spirochaetia bacterium; assembly: GCA_964490645.1. Taxonomy (GTDB): domain Bacteria; phylum Spirochaetota; class JAHITG01; order CAZBCL01; family CAZBCL01; genus CAZBCL01. The sequence continues at coordinate 29,523 of CAZBCL010000026.1, read as the reverse complement.
CCGCAATCGGCACCATACCGCATGCAGTAGTCTGCACATTAGGATATTGCAATAACGCAGCGTGTTTTTCACGATCAAGCAAATGTGAGGCGGCGCCGATTGTTATCCAGTTCAGTGTTTCCTGATCAACGGTTTCGGCATCATGCGCATTCGGATAATGACTGAGATCACTGCTGACAATTATTAATGCCGGATACTCTTTCGTAAAAGCGGCGAGAGCACGACCAAAAGCACGACACTCCGTCCATGATAATGGACCCATTTGTATCGGTATGAGTGAAAAATCCCGGAGAACGGTTTGCAGAAACGGTATATGCAATTCAATAGTATGATCGCGCGAATCTACTGAAGGATCATGTTTTAAACGCGGGTATAATGCTGACAATTTTTTAATTTCTTTATCTGCAATGGGTACATCACCAAGCGGAGTCCGATATATACCATCAGGAATAACCGTCGGATCAGTACAATGCACTGTATGGCTTGCTGATAAAACAATAACACGTTTATATGAAGCACCTTTTACTTGCCGGTAAGCAGCGCCGGCAATGTTGCCGCTGAATTGATATCCGGCATGAGGTGCAATTAATGCATACGGAAATGAGTTCGTTATCGGTTCACCGGCAGTATAGGATTTAAGTACTGCGCGCAATTCTTCCGGGTTATCAGGATACCATGAGCCCGCGCATACCGGCAGGCGAAGACCGGGATTAATATGTGCACATAATAGTGTTGTAAGTGCGAGCATTGAGATAATAGCTGCAGTAATCATTTTTTTCCCCGTTTGCAGTGTATTACGGCTGCGGTGTGTTTTTCGCTGTGTCATGCAGCAGCGCATCAATTTTTTTTGCATTATCGAGTCCCTGAATTGGAATAATCAAACGTTGGTGGAGCTGTACTAAGCGCGGGTCTTTAATATTATTCAGTAGAATAATTTCATCTTGCGGTACATTGTACGTCTTTGCCATTTCCCATATACTGTCACCGGACTGAACAATATGTTCGCGATAGGTAATTCTGTTTGTTTCCGGTATTGCCGCATAATTTTTCAGAAAGGCTTCACGTGTTCCTTTCGGAATTTTTACTTCATAGTCAGGATACTGCGGCGGTGTTGCCCATTGTAATAATTCAGGATTACAATCATATAATGCTTCTATATTTGTTTCACAGCAGGCAGCAATAACTGAAAGTGCCGTTGCATCTGAAACGGTTATGGTATCAAACTCAAACGGTTTTACGGATACGATATTAGTAAAATTGTATTGTTTCTGGTGGCGGACAATGATAAGTGCGGCAACATATTTTGCGACATAGTTTTTTGTTTGTTCAGGCAGTGCGTCGTCAGTGCGGGCAATTGTCCAAAAATCGCTTGATCCGGTTTCTTTCATTGCGCGCCGCACCCGCCCCGGTCCGGCATTATATGCCGCTAATGCAAGATACCAATCATCAAATTGCCGGTATAAATCTTTTAAAAACTTTGCTGCTGCACGAGTTGATTTACGTAAATCCCGTCGCTCATCAACCCACCAATTACAGGAAAGCCCGTAATAACGTCCGGTTTCCGGCATAAATTGCCACATACCGCTGGCGCCGGCATAACTGGTAACCGATGCACTATAGGCTGATTCAATAATCGGAAGGTATGTTAATTCTTCAGGAAGTCCTTCTTCCTTAAAAACCGTACGAATAATATCACTATAGAGCGTTGCTCGTGTTAAAATTACACGCATCCATTTTCGCGCGCTTGTTTTATAATAGATCAAATATTTTTCAATCTGTTGATTAATAATCAGGGGAACACCGTCTGTTGTCGAAACGGGTTTTGTTAAATCCGATAATGGAGCATCAAAGGTGAGAGACGAAGGAATAAAACTTGCGTAAGCAATGGTACATACTATCAGGAGCATTACTGCAGTAATAAACAGTTTGAAGTGTTTCATAAATGAAGAGTGCCGTTTGCTGAAAAAAAAGTCAAGTTGTTATTTATCATATCTCGTGTTTTTAAATATACCGGATTGAGCACAAATAAATATATACAGTATTGTATGTAAATATCTGCAGTCATCAAGTAGTACTGCGGGAGTGGTAATAAATACATATAATAAAACAACATGTATAGTGAATAGCAGGTATTTACTAAATAAAAAAATTGACATACGTATTACGCGGTTATACATACCGTTTAATATACAGATATAGCGTTAGAACAATAATGATATGACAGTGATAATATATCAAACAGGTATATCTGTATATTGGTATGAGCGATATATACTATTCTTTATTTTTTGAAGACGGATGGCTTACCGGCATCAGTGCAAGTGTAAGATCGTTTTTATCAAGCTGTAAAGATACATTCAGCCGATCGCCGCGATTTGGTATACCGATAAGAGTTGTTGCCAGTCCGTATGATTCACATTGCAGATAAATATTCTCGGCAATACAGCCGGTTTCCATAATAACGAATTCCTGTTTATGCCGTTGGGCATAAACGGGAATTTTGTTGAAGTTACCGGCAATAATAATAATTGCAGCTGCGTCGTTGTACCATGCTTGCCCCGGTGTTGCCATCGTTATTTCCCGATGCGCATTACCGTTGAGAATTCTTTTCATTGCATGCAGTTCAGGGAAATACTGATATACCCCTTGTGCAATACCGTCAACATTTGCCACCATAACATACAATGTTATCGGATAACTGCCAAATGCCGATGGTGCGCTGCGATGACCCTTCGAGCCGGTTATACCTTGAGCGGCCCATAAAATCTGACCGAGTTCCTGCTGGGTTAATGAGGCATTAGAAAAATAACGTCGTGAACGCCGCTGTTTGATTGTTTGTTCAAGCGGCAATCGTCCGTTTGTATCAGGCTGCGGGAGATTAATAAGCCGCTGATCACCCTTTGTGGTTACGGTAATATTTTTTTCAAAGCAACCGGTTAGAAGTAATGCGGTTACGATTCCAATAAGTATTACAGTAAAGAGTGTTCGTGATACCATAGTAAAGCGCTCCTTGGTATGGAATTTAGGATAAGTATGTACTATACAATAAAATTTTTCAAGATAATTAACAGTATGTTTTATATATAGTACAGAGGTATGGAAGTCTGACAATGAGGATTCTTTTTATCTATATAGAAGAAGTATGAACAGGGTTTCATTATGTATGCGAGGGATTATGCGATATAAATAAAATAAAAATAAACAATTGACAGATTGTATGTTTTTATATACGTTACCTGCGTATTTCTGCAAAATAAATACGAGGCACGCTCTTCCATGCTCAATCAAAAAGCTATTATTGCTCTCAAAAAAAAAGCACGTGAAATCAGACAGGATATTATTGCTATGACCCATGCTGCCGGCTGCGGTCATCCCGGCGGTTCGCTTTCAGCAGCTGATGTCATCACGGCATTATATTTCCATAGTATGAATATTGAAGATACTCCTGAGCAATGGCCGCAGCGGGACCGTTTTATTCTTTCAAAAGGACATTGCGCTCCGGCATTGTACAGCGCTCTGGCACATAAAGGAATTATTCCGCGGGAAGATTTATTAACCTTACGAAAACTCAACAGTCCTTTACAGGGACACCCGGAAAACTCAAAATGCCGCGGGATTGAAGTATCAACCGGTTCACTTGGACAGGGACTTTCCGCTGCTATCGGTATGGCGCTGGCAGCCCGTATAGACAAGAAGAATTATTCCGTCTATGCAGTCATGGGTGATGGTGAAATTCAGGAAGGCATGATCTGGGAAGCGGCAATGTTTGCCGGATTTCATAAATGCGGTAATTTAACCGCTATTCTCGACAATAACGGGCTGCAAATAGACGGCAGTGTTAAAGACATTCTTGATATTAATCCGATAACCGATAAGTTTCGTTCGTTCAACTGGGCGGTAATGGAAATTGACGGGCATAATATGGCACATATCGTCAAGGCGCTTGAAACGGCAAAAACTATTACCGACATGCCGACGCTCATCGTTGCGCATACCGTTAAAGGAAAGGGTGTTTCTTTTATGGAGAATAATCTCGGTTTTCACGGCGTTGCACCGAATGACGAACAAACGAAAAAAGCACTTGAAGAACTTTCCGATGTACGTGGTGATAGCGCGGTATCCGAAGAGGATTGTATGATAGAGATACCGGTTATGATCGGTTCACCGTATACAACAACAGCAGCGGTATAATTATGACAAAGCTTTATAATCTTAATTCAGGAAAAACAGAAGCAACGCGCCAAGCATACGGTAAAAAATTACTGGAACTCGGACACAAGAATACTGACATAGTCGTTATGGATGCTGATCTTTCGGGTTCAACACAGACTGCACATTTCGGAAAAGCGTTTCCTGATCGGTTTTTTGATTGCGGTATTGCGGAAATGAATATGATGGGTATGGCAGCGGGTCTCGGATTAACCGGGAAGCTTGTTTTTGTATCAACCTTTGCGGTATTTGCGACCAGTCGTCCGTATGATGCAATTCGTCAAAGTATTTGTATTTCAAATTCTAATGTAAAAATTGCCGCAAGTCATGCCGGTTTAACCGTCGGTGAAGATGGCGCAAGTCATCAAATGATTGAAGATATTAATCTTATGCGTGGTTTACCCGGTATGCATGTTGTTTGTCCGGCAGATGCGGTTGAAGCTGAAAAACTTATCGGACAGGTTGCTGAAGAATACGGACCCTATTACATTCGGCTTGGACGTTCTAAAATTCCGGTATTATTTGATGCAGCAACGTATCATCCGCGGCTTGGTCATCCTGCATTGTTACGTGAAGGATCAGACGTTTGTCTTTTTGCGATAGGTCTGATGGTTGCACGAGCTTTAGAAGCAGCGGAAATACTCGACAAAGAAGGCATCAGTGCACGTGTTGTAAATGTTCATACACTCAAACCGCTTGATGCAGAAGCCATTGCCGCACATGCGCGTGAATGCGGCTGCGCTGTTACTGCAGAAGAACATATACGGTATGGCGGTTTGTTTTCTGCTGTTGCTGAAACGATTGCACTTAAAAATCCTGTACCTCTTCGTTATGTCGCAATTGGCAACACATTCGGGGAATCCGGTAAACCGGATGAACTTCTTGAAAAATACGGTCTGACTGCTGATAATATTGTACTGAAGGCACGTGAAGCAATGAAGTTGAAGAAGGCATAAGACAGCGGTTTAGTACTGTATAGTAAATAAACAATAGTAAAATCATTCAGCAAGTCATTCAGCAAGTCATTCAGCATAGTTATTCAGCATAGTTATTCAGCAAGTCATTCAGCAAGTCATTCAGCA
>CAZBCL010000026.1:0-24132 GCA_964490645.1 uncultured Spirochaetia bacterium | reverse complement strand
CAGCATAGTTATTCAGCATAGTTATTCAGCAAGTCATTCAGCAAGTCATTCAGCATAGTTATTCAGCAAGTTATTCAGCATAGTTTTGTTTTTATGTTACATCAATAATTACTACAGCTACAAACACAGATAATCCGTTTCTTGACTATTACTGTAAGAAGTAGGATACTATTATATGTGTACAATACAATACGGATGCGGCAGTATATTCTGATGGAATTGTTATTGCAGATTCAATAATAACAGCAAATGATATGGCAACAAGTATGCATACACTGTCATTATATAAAAAACAGTCGCCTCCCTGTTTTACTGATTAGCGGCGATAATGATTGTATGACAGTATGCATTACTATAACAATACAATAGTATTGTTGCGATAAACCGGCATGGTGAAAAACAATTACATGATGATTAATAAAAATTGGAAAAAAGGTATATAGTGACGGATTTAATACATCGATATGGCTGGGACAGTTATGCTGATGAGACAGTAGACCTATCCGATATACCATTACAACCGGCGCGTATTATTGAACAATACTCCGGTATTTATACCATACTCAGTAATGCCGGACGTATGACGGCAACCTTATCCGGTAAATTTGAACATTCTCTCAGCACGCTTTCTGATTTACCGACAATAGGAGATTGGGTAATGGCCGATATATTACCGGAAGATAAAAAAGCGGTCATTGATCATGTTTTACCGCGTAAAAGCATGTTTTCACGCAACAAAGCCGGCGGACAATTCAGACGTCAAATTATTGCTGCAAATATTGATATGATTTTTATTGTTACCGGTCTTGATGAAAACTTTAATATCAGACGCATTGAACGCTATTTAACGCAAATTGATACGAAACGTATTATTCCGATTCTTATCTTTAATAAAACCGATCTCATTACAGATTCATTGGATATCATCAAAGCTGAAGTTGATGCTGCATTGCGGTCTTTTCGACAGATTTACATTAGCACGATTACCCGCAGCGGTTATGATGAACTGACAGCGGTTTTGGAAAAAGGGAAAACGGTTTGTTTTGTCGGATCGTCCGGTGTCGGTAAATCAAGCATTATTAATACTTTGTTATCGGATGAAATTATTACCACAAAAAATGTTCGTGCGAAAGACGGGAAGGGACGGCATGTAACATCAACGCGAAATATATTTTTACTGGAAACCGGTGCTATCGTTATTGATACGCCCGGTATGCGTGAATTGAGCATCTGGAGTGATACGGCAAACCTTGAAACAACATTTTCAGATATTCTTGCACTGGAAGGTGAATGCAGATTCAGTGACTGTACGCATACGGTTGAACCCGATTGTGCGATACAGGATGCTATTTCAAAAGGCATACTTGATGAAGCGCGATATAACAATTATTTAAAACTGCAAAAAGAAATAATTTATAATAAATTAAAACAAGAGGATTCTGCTGCCCGAAATACGAAACGGCGTCAAAAAAACATTTCACGTAAAGTACGCGATATAAAAAAACATAGAAATAAAAATACTCAGTAATGTATAATTGATAAAGTCTTGTTCAGTGCGAACAGTATGTTCAAGCGAGGATATTCCGTTATACTGCAGCGGCATTATATGAACAGCAATAAAATATATCGGGCTGCGGTATACTACATACGGGTTGTAATATCATTGTGCCGTAACAAGATATTGTATCCAGCAGCCGGCTGCTGACATTGTATTGCAACTGTATTGCTATAGTAATACCGCCGGGGAGTTATGGTTGATAAAAACGAATAATATATTGAGTATCATCATCCGGTGAAGAAATAAGAACGTAAATAAAAGTAGTATCAGCTGAACATGAAGCAAGCGTATAGCGATGCTGCTGTGCGGGCTTCCATTTTTTATTCCAGCCGCTCAGCATCCATGTATAGCGCAATTCATCTTTTGTATATGAAAGACCGCCCATACATTCCCGTTTGGAATCAAGTACAAAAACAGTATTTTTTAATGCGATAATATCCTGTAATGCCGTCAATGGAGCATTATCATACGGATATATGATACGCCGAACAGTATTATTTTTTATAAAAAAATAGGTTATGACACCGGCCGCTGATCCGTTATTGCGGGACTGTGATACCGTAAAAAAAGAGTTTTGATTAAGCATCAGTGCACCGGTCAATGCAGCGGATTTCGGGTCAACCGAACCATTGTTGGTAACATGAGAATAATCTAATTCCCGCACATCGCTTATTTTACTCATTCTGCCGGTTGGTGAAATACGGAATATTCCGCCGTTTGAAGTCGTTACATAACACGAGCCGAGCATATCACTTGATAATGAAGTCATTGCCGAAAGCCCGGCATGCGGTGAACCAAACAATTTCGTTAAATCTTCTTCTGAAATAGCAATGAGTTTCCGTGCCAGCCAAAAGTGTTCCGATTGCAGTAACTGAAAAACGGCAGATTGCGATGATGATATGCACAGCAGGCGACCATACGTGTCAAAATGAATAGCAATAACATCAGAAAGATTATTAATGGCTTGGGGTTTACCGCTGCGTTCAAGAGCGGTTGTTTTTGTTGCAGCGGTGAGTCCGGCAGGGTTACTGCCGGGGGCTTGTGCATGAATTGGAAATACCGTTAAAAAAATAATACCGAGAAAAATAACTCTTGCATGTATGGTATTATTCATCATAGTATACTCCTATGTCTGATTTTGAACAATTCCGCCGCGGGCAGCATGTGTATACACGATTTGGGAAAGCCCGTTCGGTTCAGCATAATAAAAAACAATTACGCAAAACAGCATCATTATCGTTTGAACAAGCCGATAACTGCAGTGAAGTGTATTCAAATGTCGGCATAGTTGACGTTCATGAAACCCAAAAGCACTTTGTTTTGAAATTCGGAAAACATATGCCCGGTTTATCAGCCCCGTTCTTAAAATCAACGATTATAATGGAACCGCATGATGCATACGGATTATATCAAGCGCTGAAAGCAAACATTCAGAAATGGGATGATGATTATAACGGTTGAATAGTATTAATCGGCGGATCGTATTTTCCCTGCTTTCAGTGCCGTAAGAATGAACAAAATCCCGATACCGACATAGAAAATAAGCTCACAAAGCGCAAGTTTATAATCTCCTGCTTTTCCGAGATTTAATGTAATGCCGAAATTATTATAAAAATCAACTGCCAAAACACGAATAATGGAAATAACAGACCATGTTACACCGGTAAGCCCGATCAGTTTAACCGCTTTTGGTTTTTTTAACAGAGCCAGTAAACTGAATAATCCGGCAAGCCCTAAAATAATCAGATACATAATTTCAAATAACGTAAAATGAGACATACTCTTCCTCCTATACTATTATTCTTATTGTACAAAAAGTATTGCCTGATTGTCAACGCAGAAGATAAATAATTCTGTTGCGATGCTGCAGCTGTCTGAACGGACAATGTATTTTTAATAAATATCATCGTTTACAATAGAGCTCCTTTCCCTGTATACTATATTCGTATAATAGTATCTGAGATACGAAAAGGCAGATATTTTTAATACAGCAAGTGAGAAAAGATATAGTGAAAACATATACACAGTATATACCGAGGTTCTTTGTTCTTTTCGGAATGAGTATACTGATCGGCATACTGATTGGCTGTGGTGCAAGAATAGCTGTGCAAAATAAAACATATACTGATGTTGAATGGAATGCCGGCAGTGAAAAACGTACAAACCGCATGGGGCTTGATGTCCGCAATATTGTTTTTACCTCAGCTGAAAATGAGATTATATTTAATCAGCGTGTACAAACGTTTGAAACAACCGAATATTGTACAATACCGGCAGGAAATTATATCGTTCGTTTTGAAATGACTAATATGATATGGGAAGAAACAGGTGAACCGTGGTTAACAGTTTCTTCTAATAAACTCATTCGCATCAATAACGGATTTTTTGGAAAACGCCGTTATATATATTCGGTGTTTTTTGATTATGACAGTGATCCGGTACTTGCCGAAAAAATTATTACAGCATTACGATTAAAACTTGAAGGGAATTAAAAACCTGCTTTACCGACAATGTCCTAATGCAGTACATCATTTATTGTATCGGTACAGCTGATGGAAGGGGAAGGATAATCGGCTCCGATGATTGACAATATAGATAAGAATACGTATAGTAGTGTTATGAAAGCAAATAAAAAATCATTCAAACCGAAAAAGCTTTCTTCTGCCGCATTAAAGACAATAGAAAAAAAAATACATACTGAACAGAAACGCATTCATCGTCTTATCGTTAATATTATGCATGCCATTCGCGGTAAAAACGATAAGATAAAATTATTGCTGACGGCATTACTGGCGGGCGGGCATCTTCTTATTGAGGATATTCCCGGAACCGGTAAAACAACACTGGCGAAAGTTCTTGCACGATCAATCAAACCATACGGATCATCAAAAACGAAACATCTCCATTATCAGCGTATTCAGTTTACCCCTGATTTGCTTCCGGCAGATATTACCGGTGTTGATATTTTTGATATGAAATCAAAACGGTTTCAGTTCAACCCCGGTCCTGTTTTTACCAATATTTTACTTGCTGATGAAATTAATCGCGGGACACCGAAGGTTCAATCTGCATTACTTGAAAGTATGGGTGAGCGGCAGGTTACCGTCGGGAAGAAAACATATCCGCTGCCGGCACCGTATTTTGTTATCGGTACGCAAAACCCGATTGAAATGGAAGGGACGTATCCGTTGCCGATAGCACAGCTGGACCGGTTTTATATGCAAATTGATTTAGGGTATCCCGAGCGCAGTGTTGAAGTTGAAATTCTAAACGATACAGCAGGGATACAAGCTTCTGCCATTCGTCCCGTTATCGGGGTTACGGATTTACAGCGCTGGCAGCAATTATGTGCAGGCATTTACTATGCTCCGGTCATTACTGAACTTATTGTCTCAATTCTTGAAAAATCACGGGCGCATAATGAAGTCATTCTTGGGTTGAATATTCGTGCCGGTTTAATGCTGCTTGCCTGTGCGCAGGCATGGGCTTTTCTTGATGGTCGCGCGTATATTACTGATCATGATATTAAAAGCATTGCCGTTCCGGTTTTAGCACATCGAATACGTTTAAAAAACCCTGCACAAAACAAGGCAGTAATTATTCAGCAGATTGTGAATACTGAAATTGATACGTATGCACAACAAAAACGATCATAATGCGCACGCTTCTTCTGTACGTACACTCATGCATACGATGCGTACATCACTATTACTGATACCCTCACTCTCGCAAATATTATATTGGTGCAGTACGGCAGTGCTGTTGTCAAAGTTTACTATACGTGCCGAACGCTATTCGTTTTATCTTTCTCTCACTGCATTAATTATTATTATCAGTATTTCCATTATTGCGGCATTTATTAGTGTACATACGCGGCTTAATCTGTTCGGATTGATATGCGTGCTGACAGGCGGTATTTTTATTGTCTATGCGGCGGCGCATAGTATCATTTTCAGTATAAGCGTGGTATTTCCACTGCTGCGGCTCGGGCATTTTTATTGTGATGATATTATTTTTGCCGGCATACGGTATGTTTTTCTGCTTGGTATACTGACATGGACGGCGTATCGCATTCCTGCTGTTATTCTCATACAGGTTATTGCGGTAACTGCTTTGATTACCGGATTATATTCACTTAATACAACTTTTCTTTTATCGACATTTTCGGATAGCTATTTTATATTTGGTGTATATTACATTATATATCTTGTTTTGAGTTTTAATGTTGTTCACCGGTTTTATTGCACATACCGATATTCTGTTCACACCGGAATGACGACTGTTCGGGAGGAACAATGACTCGTCAAACCCCGCCGGAACGCCGTCGCTTCGGTGTACATATACTTGAACCCGTGATTATACTCATTGCGATAAGTATTGTATTTTTGTTTACGATGGAACGTATTGAAAACAATGCACTCGGTAAAAACGGCGGCGGAAAAAGCAAAAATACAAAACAGCAAAAAACAACAGTTTTTCTTCCGCCGGGGTTTAAAGATTTCAATACGTATATGAATCTTGCCGAAGAACTGAAGATAAAAACAAATTTGGTGATGATTGTTGAATCAGCCTATCCGACGTATTATCGACGCTGTACGCTTTCGAGCGTTAATGAATACGGGTGCTTTTTTGATGCAGATATGGACGAATCAACACAGCCATGGGAATTGCGTTCTCCGGGATGGAAAAATCCGGTTGTTCGCCGCAGTGCATATCGTTCAAATATGATGCAAAATTATTACTTTGTTGGTAATGATTTTAATGAATTTGCCACAATGGCGGCGGATGAACCGTATCGTATGATTCATTTACAGGTGCCGGAAGAAGAGACCAATATAACAACAGCATTGCGTACATACAGTTATACCGTATACCCTGATGATATTCAATTTAATTCCAATACATATTGTATTCGTATTCAGCCGGAATACAGCAATATTCAATTATCGTCCAAACACTTTTCGTATTACACAAAAACACCGCGTAATAGCCGGCTTGCGGTTTTAGCTGATGAGATTATTTCCAATTACCGTCAAAAATATTACCAGCTTCCTCATTCACCATTTTATCAGGCAGCATTTATTGAACATTATTTGCGGAATAATTATTATTATACCCTGAAACCGGGTGCGGCACCGAATGGAAAACCGCTTGAATATTTTCTCTTTGAACGTAAAGCCGCCTTTTGCAGTTATTTTGCACAAGCAATGGTACTCTTATGCCGATACCGAAATATTCCGGCGCGTGTTGCTATCGGTTTTCCGCCGGTCGGCGATGATCTCACGTATAGTATTTCTCTTGATGATGCCTCACCTTCGACACATCCGCTTGCTGAAAGCGCAACAGTATTAAATTATTATTTTATGTATGCAGTATTTGCGCATGCGTGGGTTGAAGTTTTTATCAACGGTATCGGCTGGGTGACTTTTGATCCGACGACTTGGCGGCAGGAACCGGGAGAAAATGCTTTTGAAGAGTTTAATCCGGTACCGCCGCGCGATCTTCTTGGTGATATATTAACCATACCATTTAAACCGCAGCCGTTTGAAGAAGAACATATGCCGGAAGTATCACCGGTACGGCGATTCGTGCGTCAGACAATACGGATACTGCGGCAGTGGTGGTGGCTTATTATACTGTGCAGTATTATTGGTTATTATGGGTATCGAAAAATAATACCATATGGTTTATTATACTGCGAAAAGAATGATCGGCGGTATTGCATACAACTCTATTTTATTATCATTCGGGAACTCGCCGCACTCGGTATACGGCGAACGAGCGGTGAAACGTTTATTGAGTTTTCCGAACGTATTGAACGTACGACACCATACTCACTGCAGCAGCTTACTGATATTTATATTCAAGCGGAATATCGTTCCCGTGTGGAATCATCTGCCCGTTCTCGTGCTGCTGCTGCCGCTCATGCTGTACGAAAGTCTTTTACGGTATGGCAGCGAATTCAAATAATATTTTCACCGCGGACACTCTCATGAGAAATATAATGGTGATTATCGCTATAGCATGTATTCCGGTACTTTGCAGTGCACAGTATTATATGTGGGAATATCCCGATGATGCCGGCGATGCTCATCTTGCACGCGGACTGCAGTATTTGCGCAGCGGTGAAAATAAAAAAGCATTAATATATTTTCAGCAGGCAAAACATTCATTACCGCAGAGCCCTGTTCCGAATCTTCTGATTGGCGATGTGTATTTAAAAGAAGAACTCTATAAACCGGCACTAAAAGAATATTATACGGCACTTGAAAAAAATACCAATGATAATGCTATTTGGAGTGTTATTGCGTATACCTATGGCATGATGAAAGAATATACAAAACGTGCAGTGATACTGAATGAAGCATTAACCCGATTTTCAAATATAAGTATGTGGGATCGGCAGGAATTGTATATTGATATGGCGTGGAATTATTTTAAACTGAATGACTATGATAATGCAAAAGCATTGTTAACGAATGGCATTAATGAATTTGCTTGGGTAACATCAAGTTATAAAGCCATGCTTGCGATAGCCTGTAATTATACCTATGATCTTGAGCGTGCTGAAAAGTATTATAAAGAGAGTTTACAAATCGGTTTAGCGAGCTGGTATTATAATTATGCATTATTTAAACTTATGAATTTTCAGTACAAACGTGCTGAAGAACTGTTGCTCTCAGCGCTTCATTATGACGAAAACAGCTATGCAACGGAACGGCAGCTTGCAGAATTATACACATCGCAATTAAATGAAATACGTTCCGAACAGCATCTTACGCATGCAGTACAATTGGAAATGGCGGGAAACCGGTCCTTACGCAGCAGTTTATTTAAAATGGAATGGCTTTTAACATTTGGTAAAATAGATGAAGCGGAAAAAACCGCGCGTTCATTATTACAGCATCCTGAACGACTCGGTCATTTTGATTTTATTGCCGGTGAGTATGATGATTATTCATCAATATATTATCTTCTGTCCGAAGTATACCGTGCCCGGCATGAAATAGAAAAAAACACACTCTTTCCCCGTTTTCGGTTTTCATTTTTGATTGATATTGTTCGACAGAATAAAGACGGTAAAAAACAATGGCATATAACATCACATCCGGATCGTGTGTGTGCCCCGCTTTTTTCTCTGGTGAAAAAAATATATTATAAAAATCGATCCGCCGTCTATATGCGGCGGGCGGATAGAATAATACTTCGCAGTGCACGAGAAACCTTTTCGCATGGCGATCAATTTGGAGCACAACGAGATTTTTATAATGCGCTGGCATTACAGTATTCAGGTTCATCCCGCTATTTTCTACGGCATATTCAGTCTCGAATGCTTGAATTATGGCCGGATATGAAGGCGTATATTAATTACGGACAGGGACAAATTATGCTTGCCGGTCATCGTAATAAACGGGCATTAATGTATTTTTGGAATGCCTATGAAGGATTTCAATCATTTTGGGAAGATAACATGCGTGCACTTGCACGTATTCATCATGCACTTGCAGCACAGCGGCTTGGGGAGATTGGTATCGTTATTACTGATCTTACAATTGTTTTTGAACTGAACCCCGCATATTTACCGCAATACGGTTTTGGATTACCGATGGATATCACTTTTTCCGGTGAATGGTCTGATCAAAAAAAAGAGAAAATAGTGCGCCGGCGACTGATGACATATCTGAAACGCAAAGGATTTATATTGATGAATTGCAATGGTACGGCATTGATTTCCTGTCAGACGTTGAATGCCCCATATGAATTGGAAGTGTATTTTCGTGATACTAATCACGGCAGCAGCGAATTAACGTATCGTATTGCTTCACAGTTTACTGCTGATGTTCCGGCACACGATACAGTGCTTTTTCCTGCTTCACAGCATGGTGTCAATTTTGATGATGCGATACAACGAATGGTGCAGTCTATGCATGAAAAGTTATTTTATGAATAATCGCAGCTCGTATACAAACCCTTCATTACTGTATATGCTGCCGACAATACTGTTTATCGGTACTGCCGGATTATTTCTGTATATCGGTATTCATCATTATTTTATTCCCTGTATAATCGTCAGTGCGTTATTATCAGCATATTCAGTATTAACCCTGTTATTGGCGGTCATTAATTATTATATCATTCTGCGTGCACCCGCAACCGTTATTCTCAGTGCTTCTGAAATATATGTCGGTGAACCGCTTGGTATGACGTGGCGCATTCGACGGTTATTTATTTTTCCGGGACTTCGATTAATTGCTCTTCCGGTATTTTCTCCGCCGCCTGATATCCCTGATATACGAATACTAAATCAGTATCGTCGTTGTACAATAACAACAGAAATATATTGGGATTTTCACGGTAGTGTACAGTTTCAGGGAACCCGATACCGGCTTACCGGTCTGCTTGGTATTATTTCACTTGAGTGGTTTGAACCGGACGGCGGGATGATTACAATCGTACCGGCGCGAAATGCAGCCGGTACAATTAACAGTACACACCAGCATCCCATTGAAAGTGCTGCATTAAAAATTCGGCGTCGGATTCAAGGGGATTATATTAAAATGCGTGAATATCTTCCTGCTGATGATATTCGGTATATTAATTGGAAAGCTTCAGCAAAAACAGGCAGTTTGATTGTTCGTGAACATGAATATTATCCGCCGCCGGTAGCAGATCTCATGGTTATGCTATTGCCGTTTCTACAAACATATAAATTATCTTCCGCCGGGCAATATCGCGCGGTGCTGGAAGCGCTCTGCAGTATGGCGGCACGGACCATTCAACTCGGATACGAAAACGGTGTTCGGGTATATTATTATGATTGTCTGCACGGCAGGTATGCGGACTCGCAGCATGAATCAATTGATTCGATGATGCGGCGTCTTGCCGGTGTTCAGTGGCAGCAGCCTGAAAATGCCGTTTTTGCTGAGAGCCCGGCGTTTCTGCGTACGGTCAATCTGCATTGTTTTACCACAAATCTTTTTGCGGATCGAATACCTGAGTTACGCCGATGGCTGCGCCGGCTTGCAGTGCATATGACCCTCACCATACTTCCGGTTGAAGAGTATTTATTATGGCTTGGTGTTCCGGGACGGCAATATTCCCTGCACCCGCAATCGCTTTTTTCGTTCATAACTCGTCCGGTTCAATTTACCTCAGTAATGCATCGTACCATTAATCGTGCAGAACGGCATGCAACACGAATGGTCTATAATCACCGTATATCATTACAACAACAGTATACAACAGCAACGAAAAAACATCTTCGCGGTGTATATACACCATCTGCACATTCTCAAGTGCTGTGTGAAGAGGATTTTACCGCATTGCTGCCGTTCAATCATCGTGCAATAATGCAGCGGGCTATTGTACACCGATTGTAATGTCAGGTATGCAGCGGCGGTTCTCAATTGCCTTTTTATGCAATATGCTGCCGGCATGTCTTGAAAATTATTCATGGAATACTGTATCCGAATAGTGTATAACACGATGCAGAAGTATGCTCGGTACAGATAAAGGACGATATACATCATGATGAATCGTAATGATATTAAACTCAGCATTGCACAGCATTTGTATAATTGGGATGTTCGGTGGTTTACAAATATTAATTGTTCTCACCATGCACAGCGTCCGATATTACTGAATAGTATAATGTGGTTTTTTTCAACAGTCGGTGATGCGGTTATTGCATCGCTTCTCGGTGTACTGTTACTCTATTGCTGTGATCCGTTATGCGGTCCTAAATTACAGGACGCCTTCCCGATTATTTCATTTATTGGTATTGCGTGTATTCTTGGACTGATTGTTACGCATATATTAAAAAACGCTGTTGGGCGATGGCGTCCGTTGAAACGCTTGCATCAATCCATTGTCAGCGGAGAATTGATTATACATACTCAAATAAAAAAGCTTCGTTACCGTTCTTTTCCGAGCGGTCACACGCAAAATGCGTTCACGTTGTTTGTCGTCAGCTGGTTGTTATATCATAATATTTTACTCAGTTCCGGTGTTATTGTATTTGCAATAATAGTCGGTTACTCACGGATATATGTCGGAGCACATTTTCCGCTTGATGTTATTGCCGGCAGTATTATTGGTATTGCCTGCGGGTTTATTGCGCTGCGGGTATGGGAACTGTTTATATTTTCCCCCGGTATTTTTCAATGGCTGATAGGATAGCGTCAGTATGCTGCGGAAAGAACAAATACTATATGTTGATAATGAAATTATCATAATCAACAAACCGGTTGGCATGCTGTCACAGAAAACACATCGTACCGGTAATGATGTGCTCACTGCAGTACGAAAATATTTTTATTCGCTCGGCAGTCCTTCAAAAGCCTATCAAGTACATCGGCTTGACCGAAATACCACCGGATGCATTATTGTTGCGCGGAATAAAAAAACGGCGGCGCAATTATCAAAAAAGCTGCGAAAAAATAAAATAAAAAAAACATATCGTTTGTTCGTATACGGAAAACCGAATCCGCCGGCAGGAATATATGAATCCATGCTGGTGAAAGTAGCAGAAACAAATCATGTATATTCATGGCTTGAAAATGCTCCTGAATCTGATATCCCGCCTGAAGTACGAACACTGAAGAATCATGCCCGCTGCGCTCGCACCGGATATCATATTACACGACGTTTCGTAAAAGCGTCAGAATGTGAAGCGGTTCTGTATACGGGACGGCCACATCAAATACGGGTTCACTTTGCGGCAATGGGCTATCCCGTTATCGGCGATCGAAAATACGGAATTGATATATTAAAAAACAGTAAACGGAAACTTATTGCATTTTCACATCCGGCATTGCATGCATCACGAGTTGAATTTATTCATCCGTCTTCACCTTCGCATATGATGATTGATGTTTCAGCGCCATTGCCTGACGATTATAAAGAATTATATCCGCGCCTTGGTCCGGAAAAACCGTTTATCATGACGAAAGCATAAACGTGTTCATGGCATAGTTTACTGCAATGAACTGAATGCCGGACAGAAAAAAAGAAGAAATTTGCATTGACAACAATATAGCCACGTATTATATTGTTATATGGATATAACATCTTTGGGGAGAGCTTGGT
This sequence comes from uncultured Spirochaetia bacterium, assembly GCA_964490645.1. Lineage (GTDB taxonomy): Bacteria > Spirochaetota > JAHITG01 > CAZBCL01 > CAZBCL01 > CAZBCL01. The sequence goes on along the minus strand of CAZBCL010000026.1, from coordinate 11,486 downwards.
GCGCGGATCTGATACCGTGTTTTTCCGGTTACCGGTTTTCCTTGAAGGAATGTAAGGAATTATACAATGATTAATAGTCAACCGCCCATAACGTTGCTGCAGGCAAAAAATAATACAACGTATGTTGTTGATACAATATCAGGAGGCGGCAGAATGCGTGCCCGATTAACGTCAATGGGTATACAGACCGGCATTACAATCCGCATTATTCAAATTAATCGTACCGGTCCGATAATTGTACAAACCGGAAACAGCCGAATTGCTATTGGGCGCGGAATGCTTGACCGTATCACGATACGGGAGGCAGTCAATGAAGAATAGTATAACAATAGCTCTTGCCGGTAATCCGAATTCCGGGAAGACATCATTGTTTAATAATATTACCGGGTCACGGCAAAAAGTCGGTAATTATCCGGGGGTTACGGTTGAGAAAAAAACAGGTACAATACAATATAACGGAGAGAATATTGAAATTGTTGATTTGCCGGGGACGTATAGCCTGACGGCACATACGATTGATGAGATTGTTGCACGTGATTTTGTACTTAATGAAAAACCTGATGTCGTTATTAATGTTATTGATTCAACGAATCTTGAACGAAGCTTATATTTAACCGTTCAATTTTTGGAACTTGGTATTCCGGTTGTGCTTGCATTAAATATGAGTGATGAAGCTGATGCGATGGGATTAAAAATCAATATTCCGCTTTTATCAAAACTTATCGGCGCTCCGGCGGTAAGAACAATCGGCAATAAAAATAAAGGGACTCATGAACTTTTAAACACAGCCCTGCATACCGTTGGTAAAAAACTGAACTCACGATTGATGTATGTATCATATGGTACTGATATCAGTACCGGTATCAGAAAACTAACGCCATTAATACGAGCATCAGTCGAGCATACCAATCCTGAATGGCTTGCGCTGAAATTGCTGGAGGGGGACAGCAGGGTACAGACGATTATACGTGAACAGAGTAAGGCGGCATCTGAAATATTCAATGAATGTATACAGATAACCCGCCGAATTAAAAACATTTATAATGATTCGGTTGAGGAAATAATTGCTGAGAAGCGATATGGGTTTATTTCAGGCGCTTGTACTGAAGCAGTTGCAACGACGGTTGAACGACGGCATACGGTATCCGATAAGATTGACATTGTTTTAACGCATCCGTTTTTTGGTTTGGCGATATTCGGCGGATTTATGTTTTTATTATTTCATCTCACCTTTACATTGGGTGAGGCGCCAATGGGGTGGATAGAAAATGCATTTGCGTGGCTGAGCGATATGCTCAATTCATTATGGGCGGCGCATCCTGATAGTATGCTGCGTTCCGTTTTAGTTGACGGTATAATTGCGGGTGTCGGCGGCGTTATGGTATTTCTGCCGAATATAATTTTATTATTTCTCGGTATTGCCGTGCTTGAAGATACCGGTTATATGTCGCGTGCTGCATTTATCATGGATCGGTTTATGCATATGATCGGGCTGCATGGAAAAAGTTTTATTCCAATGCTTATAGGATTCGGTTGTACGGTGCCGGCAGTAATGGCAACACGGACGCTTGAAAATAAGCAAGACAGAATTCTGACCATGCTGGCAACACCGCTGATGAGCTGCGGGGCAAAATTACCGGTATATATTATACTCATTGGTGCATTTTTCCCGGTTATTCACGCAGGAAAAATTCTTTTTTCAATTTATATAATCGGTGTTTTACTGGCAGTCGTCGTAATTCTGTTGTTTAAAAAATTATTTTTCAAAGGGCTTTCAACACCGTTTGTTATCGAACTGCCGCCATACAGAATACCGACCATAAAAAGCATTGTACTGAATATGCTGCAGAAAGCGGGTTTGTATGTTCGCAAAGCCGGAACAATTATTCTTGCCGCTTCTGTTTTATTATGGGTTTTGCTGACATTTCCTCAAGACAATACGATCAGCGTTGACTATGATGCACAACGTTACATTATTGAGCAGAATTACACCAATACAATAAACGGAATACGAACGAAAAACAGCGACATAATACAGAGCCCTTCATTCTATAATTCCGAACCGTATACGGGAATGATTAATCGTATTCGTTCCGTACATGAAGATTACACTGACCGTATTTCTGCAACAGAAAACAATATTGACCGTGAACGGGCGGCGGCAGTAATACGGCAGGATGAATTAAAAAAAATTGCAAACACTGATCCGGCTGTATTTGCAGTATCATATGCGTATTATACGAATACTGAAATGTATCACCGTGCCGTCGCTGCAATAGAAAATAATAAAGCAGCGGCGCTTCTGAAAAACAGTTATGCCGGTAACATCGGCAGGTTTATTGAACCGATTATTGCACCGCTGGGTTTTGATTGGAAAGTCGGTATTGCATTGCTTTCCGGTGCGGTTGCAAAAGAGGTAATTGTTTCAACAATGGGAACAGTATACAGCATTGCTGATGCAGATGAACAAAGCGGTGAACTTCGTGCAGCGCTTCGTGCCGATAAACACCTTTCTCCATTGGCTGCATACAGTTTAATGATTTTTGTTCTGCTCTACATACCCTGTATTGCCGCAATGGGAATTATTATTCGCGAGGCAGGATGGAAGTGGGGGATATTTACTATGGTCTATACTCTTGCACTGGCGTGGATTATGAGTTTTATTGTTTATCAAGGCGGTATGCTTGTGGGGTTGGGGTAAGGATGTATACGTACTATTTATGAAGTGCATCAAAACAGTACCGTATCATGAAAGGAGCATAGCGTATGATTGAAAAAATAATACTTGCCGGAATTATATCTGCAAGTGGTGTTATACTATGTATGCCGCTGTTGCGGTTATTCCGCAAACAAAACCAGGGAATACCCAATGAAAAATGCCGGCATTGTTCAAACAGTGCACAATGTACTTTTATTCGCGATCAGCAATCATCTGATAAAACAAGCGGAGAGAAATAATATCGATTTATTTTGATTGTTGTTTTTTAATAATAATCTGCAGTTCTTTCAGTTTTAATTTGATTAATCGATAATGCTTTATTTGTGTTTCAATAGCACGACGCTGTCGTGGAGAAGCAGTTTGCATTCGTTTCGATAAAAGCGGTATCAGTATTTGAATATATTCAATACGCAGTGCAATAGTTGTATTAACCTTTTGAGCCTCGTTTTCTTCAACAGCAAGGAGTTTCGAATCATATGCGACCGGTTCAATATTCAGATAATCAGGCAGAAGATTTGAAAAAACACCGTTTAATGATACATCAGTATTATTCGGAAAAGATTCTTCCCAATACCGAAGATAGCGTATGTTATAAATAACAATCATACTGCGGGCTTTTTCAAATGTTCGAGCAGTCGTATGGCGCTGTCGTCCGTAATTACTTAATTCAACGTGCATGCGCGCACGAAGCAGTTCAAGTTCACGTGCCGAGAAAAAATTTGGTTTTGATGAATGACGCTGGTTCAGCAAATAAATACGATCCTGCATCCGTTTGAGATGCGTATATTGTTCATCTTCACGGCGCTCCTGCAATCGCCAGTTTGAAATTGAACGAACAGCATTTTGCCGATCACGGTACAATTCTACGGTTTGTGCGCTTAACGTGTGCGAGGTAATAATTCCGGTTACAATAATGATAAGAAGCGTTATAAAACGCCTGCTATTTATCATGCTCAATTCCGTATTTTTTAATTTTAAATTGCAATGTCGACCTGTTTATATTCAGTAATTCAGCTGCTTGTTTAATATTATAATCTGTTTGTTTTAAAGCACTGCAAATAAGTCTTTTCTCATATCCGGCAACTTGTGCTGAGAGATTTTGCTCAGTGCGGCATAGTTCAGATTCGCTTGTTTCGATATGATCGGTTTTTAATGTACGCTGCTGTCGAATTTCCTGCGGTAAATCATGTACCTGAATTTCAATATTTTCAGACATAACCATAGCACGCTCAATGGTATTTTCAAGTTCTCGGACATTTCCCGGCCATGAATACTGCTGTAAACAATGAATAGCATCAGGATGAATGCTTTTTTGAGCGATATTTAATCGTCGGGTATATTTTTGTATGAAATGTTCAATCAGTATCGGGATGTCATCAATGCGTGTATTGAGATTTGGCATGGTTAGCGGCAGTACGTTTAAACGGTAAAATAAATCCTTGCGGAATGATCCTCCTTGAATGGCATCTTCAAGATTTTTATTTGTCGCGGCAATAACTCGTACATTCACTTTGATTGTGGTATTACTGCCGATTCGTGTAAGTTCAAATTCCTGCAGGAAACGAAGGAGTTTAACCTGCAGCTCAGCATTGATCTCACCAATTTCATCAAGAAAAATTGTGCCATTATTGGCAAGCTGAAACTTGCCGATTTTTCGTTTATTCGCACCGGTGAAAGCACCTTTTTCAAATCCGAATAATTCCGCTTCAAGCAGTGATTCCGGAATAGCCGCACAGGCAACAGCAACAAAGGGTTCTGCCGCACGGGGTGAAAGCGCGTGAATAGATCGTGCCGCCAACTCCTTCCCGGTGCCGCTTGATCCGCGTATCAGTACGGTTACGTTTGTCGGTGCGATTTTTTCAATTTGCCGTCGAATGTCAATCATGATAGGTGAACGACCAATAAGCCGGTATCCTTCCGGCAGTGCTTCATCTTCGGCGACCAGTTTTTCAATCTGCATTTTTTGCTGTTTCAGTGCACGTTGTATTTTTAATTCCAGTTCATCAATAATTGCCGGTTTCGATACAAAATCAATCGCCCCAAGCCGCATTGCTTCAACCGCTTCTTCAATAGTTCCGTATCCGGTAAGCATAATAACTTCAATGGTTGGATAGCGATCTTTAATTATTTTTAATAATTCCATACCGTTCATTTCCGGCATTTTTAAATCAGTGATAACAACGTCAAAGGAGTGGTGTGACAGCAATTCTAATGCTTCAGCACCGCTGCCGCATGCTGTTGCGGTAAAACCAATATCATTAAGTGCGGCTGCAATGGTATTACGAACATTTGTTTTGTCATCAACAATGAGTATTGCGCTCATAGTTCACCTCGTGGTAATTGAATAATAATACTGCACCCTTTACCGGGGGAACTTTTTACTGAAACATCTCCCCCGTGCTCGGAGATAATTTTTTCTGCAATAGATAAACCAAGACCGGTTCCGCCTTTTTTTGCGGTATAAAACGGACGCAGTGCATTTTTTAATTCTTCCTCGGTCATACCCTGTCCGGTATCGCGAACAATGATAGTTACAAAGGCGTGGTGCAATTCGGTAATAATTGAAATAGTGCCGGTATCCGGTATTGCTTCAGCGGCATTAATTAACAGGTTATCGAAAACATGCTGTAATTGTGTATCATCACCGGGTATTTCCGCCGGAGAAATATTCATTGAAAGGGTAATATGCTTGCTTTTGAAAACGGGATGAGCACTTAAGCGTTGTGCTGCTTTGGAAAGGAAATCAGCAAGTTCAATCGTCTTCGATAAATCAGGGGTATGCGGCCGTGCATAGGCAAGAAAGTTTTGGATAAAAGAATCCAGTTCTCGTACTTCAACGATAATACTTTCCAACATACTATTGTCGGGATAATGCCGCCGCATTGAGCTTGCCGCAGTCATGATTGGCGAAAGCCCGTTGCGGACTTCATGGGCAACCCCGACTGCAATTTCACCGATTGACGCAAGACGCTGTTGTAAGGCGAGTTTTTCGCGAATTGCTTTTGCCATTGTTGTAAACTCAGCAGTGAGCCACCCGACTTCGTCGTTCGTGCTGGGAGTGAGTTCAATATTCATATTGCCGGTACGCAGCTCAATCATGGCATGCATCAGCCGCCGTGTTGGAATAAGCAGCCATTGAATGACAATATAAATAATAATTCCGACCGCAAATAATGAAATCAGTATCATGATTGACATAGAACGTAATGTACGACGCAGTCGCGTAAGATATTCAACACCGGTTGAAATGTAAATACTGCCGGTATTATGACCGTATCGTGTAGAATAGGGAATATACATTCCCATAAAAAATGACCCTGAAACGGAATAAAGTTTTGTTGCCATAAAGGAGCCCTGTTCTGCCTGTTCAATTTCATAGGCATCCTGCATCGCATTGAGATAATCATCTCCGGGGGTTAAAAAATTATCGGAATCGGCAATTACGGAATGATTGCTGTTGATTATAATAATACGGTGTACTTTGACTTTTTCTTTTAAAGAAGTAAGCAGTGTATTGAATGTATCAGTATTACGCAATTCGTCATACGTATAGGCATTTATTTCATTGCGAATAATATTCCCGGCAATAGTCAGTGATCGGTGAATATTATCTTCAATATTTTGCTGTGACCAGAAATAGAAAACCGAACCTATTATTGCTATTGTTACAGTCAAGACTGCCATAGTGTATATGGTTAAACGTAATGCGAGTAACGGTTTATACGGGCGGTGCTGCGCCATTATTTTTCTCCGTAACATGGTTTAATATCGCGTCGCAAGCTATACACAATATAATAATCAGTACTTTATCACACTTTGCGACATAATGCCATATAGTTATTGATTATTGTTGCATTTAGCAGTGTGGTTAATTATTGGCATCAGCGTAAAATTACATACGCATAAGAGCATTACTGAATTATTTTGCGCTGAAATAAGTAATATAAATAGTTATGATAATACTGCCAAGCGCGGTTATTGTATTAAAAACGGTATGTATCGGTATAGTGCAAAAGTATTATAGACTCTCATGCTTTCGGAATGAACAATACTATTCCCTGCTTGCAGCGCTTATTGTTTCATGATGTAATAGCACTATGAAAAAACGATTTTCATTTATACAGCGGGTTTTGTATCTTTTTGTTCGTATTATCGGATGGATGATATTGCATATTATCGGTCATACGTCATTGATAACATTTATTGATAAACAGTATCCTGATGAAATTCATCAGCAGGGCGGAACAATACTGTATGCATTATGGCATAATCGATTTTTATATTTTGCATGGCTGTATCGCGGTCAGGGGTTTGCTGTTCCGGTGAGTGAATCAAAGGATGGTGAGTATATAGCGCAAATGATGCAGGCATTTGCCATGAAACCGGTTCGCGGGTCAAGTTCGCGGGGGGGGCTGAAAGCAATAGCGGGGCTGATAAGCATTCTGAAAAAAGGGATTGATGCCGGTATAACGCCGGACGGTCCGCGTGGTCCGAAATACACGATACAACCGGGTGTTTTTATCGCAGCGCAACGGAGCGGTGCGGCAATTGTGCCGATAAGTTATTGTGCAAAAAAAGTAATACGTCTAAACTCATGGGATAATTTTATTATTCCGCTGCCGTTTAATCATTTTGTTGTTCAATACGGAAAACCACTGTATATTACGACTGATACTGATAGAGCAGGGTTTGAATCAAAACTATATACGGAAATGATGCGAATTACCGAAGCAACGGATTCTTATTTTAAAAAATAAACGGGTAACAATGCGAATACTATATTCAATCGTACTGATAATTATATCACCACTCATTTTTATATACGGATTGGTACGCAGTATTTTTAATCGAACAATACGGAAGGGTCTGTTTCAACGGCTTGGTTTTTTACCGCGAACATTTTTTGCACAAACCGGAGCAGTTTGGTTTCATGCGGCATCAGTCGGTGAATTAAACGGTATTGCACCTCTGATAGCTTTGTATATAAAAAGCAGGCATGCTGTCGTGATTACGACATTGACCGCAACCGGTTGTCAGCGTGCCGCGGTATTATTTCCGAATGTTCCGGCATCACTTTTACCGATCGATATTCCGTTTTGTATTTATCCGGTTGTACGGCGGATGAAACCCGCATTATGTGTTATTGCTGAAACGGAATTATGGCCGAATATGTATCATGCTTTGCAGGTAATTGGAACACCGAAAGTTATCGTGAATGCACGGATATCAGACAGCAGCTTTAAACGTTACCGACAGGTACGCGGTCTTTTTCAACCGGCGTTATTGTCTGTATGTGCGGTATTTGTTCAAAATGAAGTAAGCCGCCGGCGTTTTGCACAACTCGGCGTTCCTGATAAAAATATTCACAGCAGAGGGAATATAAAATTTGATGTTCTTCCGCCGGCAACTGCTCCAACTGAACGGCGAAAACTTTTTAAATCACTGGGATGGAATCACGGAAAAACTGTTTGGTGCATAACAGCAGGTTCAACACGTCCGGGTGAACATGAACAGGTCATTACCGCATTTACTGCTGTTCGACAGCGCTTTCCGCAGATACGGTTGATTATTGCACCGCGGCATACTGATGAAGCAGCAGTGGTTGCGGCGCTGGTGAAAAAAGCAGGGCTGATTCCGACGCTTTATCGTTCAATACAATCGGGTTCTGATGTGTTAATTGTGGATAGAATGGGTGTATTAACAACACTCTATGGTGTTGCAGATCTTTGTTTTATCGGCGGGACACTGGTAAATATCGGCGGACATAATCCGCTTGAAGCCGCGCTGCAGAAAAAAGTAACCGTGTTCGGACCATCAATAAAAAATAATGCAGCTGCGTTTGAAGCACTTATGCATTCCGGCGGTGGTATTATGGTACATTCAGCAGCGGAACTGGCGGATACAATAATACAGGTACTTTCCTCAAATACAACACGCCGGCAAAAAGAGAAACAAGCAGCAGCGGCATTACAAACACATCGCGGCGCAGCACGGCGTATTTATGCAGTGATTAATACATTACGTACAGCGTCTGAAAGAAAAAGAAAGGGTACATCATGATACGCATGCTTTTATCCGGCAGTATATATTGCCTACGACTGCTTGTTTCACTGGTATTAATTCCATTTGAAATAATATACGGTTGCATTGTTGTGCTGCGACCGAAAAAAGCACGTGAACGGGTGAACACCGCAGCGGTTATTTCAATTGGCAATATCACAACCGGCGGTACCGGTAAAACCCCGCATACAATAATGCTGGCACATCAACTAAAGAAACAATATCGGACAGCAATAATATCACGCGGATATCGCGGGAACTATACCGAAGATGCACGAATTGTATCAGATGGGAAAAACATCACGGCAACAGCGGAAGAAGTTGGTGATGAACCGGTTATGATGGCACGAACCGCCGGCGTTCCGATTATTGTCGGACGAAAACGCATACATGCTGCGCAATGTGCTCAAAAGACATTTCAATCGCAAGTTCTGCTGCTTGATGACGGTTTTCAGCATACGCGTTTGTATCGTGATGTAAATATTGCGCTTGTTGACGCAATGAATCCGTTCGGCAATGGTTGTCTGTTACCGCGGGGGATATTGCGCGAACCGCTTCGTGCGTTATCTCGTGCTGATGCCATTATTATAACAAAATCAAATCTTGTTTCTGATGAAGAATTGTGTATGGTGTCAGATACCTGCCGTCAATTTAATGCTCCGCTTTATTACAGTGAACTGCATAGTACACATATTACCTATGGGAAAAAACGTATTGCACGTTCAGCAATAAAAAATTCAGCGGTCCTGTTGCTTTCGTCAATCGGTAATCCGCTTTCTTTCAGGAGAATTTTTATGAAAGAATGCTATACCGGTATGACATTAACGGAAATGACGTTTCCCGATCATTATCATTTTTCCCTGCGGGATAGTGAGGCTATTACCGCTGCTGCTGCCGGTAAAATTATTATAACAACGGCAAAAGATGCAGAACGGCTGGCACCGTTTGCATTACCGCTGTATGTCCTGCATATTACAGTGGTATTGCCGTCTATACACGATTTGATGCGCAGATTACATCGTGCATGTAAAATTAAGATAATAAACGGGTCTTGATGCAGTGTACAAAGTTAACCCTGTATTACAATACTATATGCAATCTGTATGGAATGTATATCCGACGATATTTCGTCTTAATAATACTAAATAACCTGCCGACATTAAAAGTATAGAAGTAAGGATTGCATATAATGAAAAGAATACTGTTTTATATAATATTGTTTGTTCTCTGCACTGCCGGAATAACATATCTGCATGCAGCGGAAGGTGTAATGAGTATCAGCTGGGGAGAATCACCGGCAGTAGTACAGCGTACCTTTCCGAAAATGCAGCCGGTTTATGTCAGTGATATAGGATTAAACTCACAGTACACTATGACGAATGATATGACCTGGAAAGGTATACTGATTGATACCGTTGATTTATACTTCAGCGGAGATAAGCTTAAAAAAGTAGTTTTTACGTTATCATTGCCGATGGTTCAGGATCGGCGATCACAAATTGCGGAAACCGCACGCCGTACAATCGGACGTATATATAAAAATACCCGAACACTTGATCCGTATACATGGAAAACAAAACAAACTGAAATTCATCTGCAGCTGCGTACCGGGGCGCATGAAGAATTACATGAAGTGAAAATTGTTTTCACCAGCCTTTTCTGGAAAAAGCACTATTTTGATATTGAGTAATCATTACCGCAGCAGCGTTCATTAATCGTTCATTAATATCGTACAATAATAATCAAAGAGTTATTCCGCATTGTCATACTATCTTGATAATTATACAACAGATACATTTCAAATACGGCAGGATAATATGCTTAAGGAAATAGCATTATATTGCCGTATGGAGTATCTATCAGTATTGTTAATGTTATCATACGGCAAAGCGGCAGTATCGTGCAGCAAGAATAAATATAAGAAAATCATTTGACCTGCTTTGTATTTATCGTTACTATAATAATTGAAGTGCAATATTAATTTAACCAAGGAGTATGGATATGACAAAAAATATACTGTTGTTTTCGATTATACTAATGATGCTGTTGAGTGTATCGTCATTTGCCGGATTTAAAATGACGGCATGGGGGGGATATCATTCATATTTAGGAAAGTCGGTTGATCTGCCGGATGACGCTGATAAAGGCGGACTTGCGTTTGGTTTTAAAGGCGGCATGACATTTACGCAGCTTATTACAATCGGATTGATCGGCGGGTATATGCCATTGTATAGTTTTGAAAAAGATTATTATATGCCATTGGCAAATACCGTTAAAATGGGGAAAATAAAACATTCTGCAAATAACTTTTTTACTGACCTCATGCTGCAGATTAAGTTTGGCGGTCCGTATATTCTCGGCGGGTTCGGTGTAAATGTCGTTAAGACGGATTATTCACTAACTATTAATCCGGCATATACATCAATCGTGCCTAATAAAAATATCAGTCAAACAGATTTGTTCAGCAATATTATTGTCGGAATAGGATTTGAAAAGAAAATAACCGTGCTGATACTTGATGCCGGTGTCTATTATTCAATGCTGATGGTTCCGAAAGATGATATTATTAATCGTGCACAGTCAATGGACGGATCGTTGCTGCTGACACTTGGTATCGGACTTGCAATTTAACTGATTAAATCAGCAGCAGAGCACAGTACTATTGACACACGAATACGATAATTAATTTAATACGCATTAAAATATT
>CAZBCL010000025.1:941-32323 GCA_964490645.1 uncultured Spirochaetia bacterium | reverse complement strand
CCAAATGTAGTCGCCATCTGCCGCAATAGAAGCAATATTATCACTTGGCAGTCCGTGATGTTTCGTCAGGTGTGTCCATGTTTCATGGATATAATCGTATAAAAACAATCCATCACCGATAGTTCCGACAAGAAGTTTTTGATCGGCATACACACAAATATCACCAATATAGTACTGATGATTAATGCTGTTCTTTTTCGGAACTGATTGCATTATGCCGTTTACCGGCAGATAATACCATTTCCGTTTTTGTTTATTATATACAGAGATGCCGTTACGATAGGTTGCAATCCAAACATGGCTGTTATCAACAGCTATTTGCCGTATATCATTTTCGACAATTCGTCTGTTTTTATCGCGGGTATGATATGCATAAAATTGTTTTTTTTGTTTGCTCCATCGAAACATTCCTGATTTTAAAGTTCCAAACCAAATACTATTGTGATCAGCAGCACCACAAACAATGAAGTTACTTGGTATTCCCGCAGTGTTTCCTGCATAAAATCGTTTCCATGCTCCTGTTTCGGTGTTATATCGACCAAGTCCACCACCGAGAGAACATAACCATAAAGTTTTTCCCTGGCGGATAATCGCTTTAATGCGATCAAATGCTTTTTTGTCGGGCGGATTAAAAACACGCCACGTATTATCATGACGATCAAATGCTGCAAGCCCGTTTAAAGTTGCAACCCAAACAAAACGGGTGTCAATTAAAATGTCTCTGACATAGTTGCTGTTTAGTTTTGTTTTTCCGGCACGATAACTTTTTGTTGCACCGCTTGAATGCCGAATACGTGTTATTCCTCCCTGCCAGTATCCGAGCCATGATTCATCGCCGGCGCTATCAATGGTGATAACCGAGTGGTCGCCAAGATCACTTACATTATAATAATAGGTCCATACAATTTTTTTAAGCAGCTGTTGAACAAAATTTTTATTGTACATGTCAGGACGTTTATTTTTCAGCAATTGCAGTTGTGTATAGGCAAGTTGTATATCACCGGAAGTCAGATGAATGCAGTATGCGATATAGTAATGTGCAAATAATGCGTATGGCGTTTTTGGTGCTTCATGAACAATGTATAAAAAATATTCCATTGCTTCGGCCGGTTTACGCTGGCGAAGAAGACTTGCTCCAATAAAATAATATGCCGAAACATATTTTGAGGTATACGGGTACTGTATAACATATTTTTTTAATCGACTTTCGGCGTGATAATATAATCCATGTTGATAACAGACAACACCGTCAAGATAGAGCATGTATTCGTAATCGGTATGGGTTGGATAGTATCGGAGAAAACGCGCTGCGGCAACATGTGCGGCATAATAATTATGTTGTGCGCGATATATTTCAGCAATACGACGATATGCGCGTGCTGAATAGTCATCAGAGTAAAAATAATCTCGTGTAATATGTTTGTATTGTTTCAGTGCCTTTTCATAATCCTTATCTTTAAAGAGTCCTTCAGCTTCTTCGTACAGTGTCAGTTCGGGCGGGATGATAGAATTATCTGAAGTCTTGGGCACAGCAACAGAATCATGCGTAATGCATGTAGACGCAGTTACTGCCGTTAGTGCACAAATCAGATAGTATAAGAAACGTGTTTTCATAATACGATTATCGACGGGCGACCTTTTTTCGTGAGAGAAACGCACTAATCTCTTTTATGACCATTTTCGGGTATAATGTGTTCATACATTCTTTTTTATGCAACAGTCGCGGGCAGCGGTTTTTTACGCACGGACTGCATTGTATATGTCGGGTGCTGTAATATGTCGGGTGGTCATTATAGGCGCCGGTTTCCATGATATCTGCAGCCCCTTCAAGTGCAAAAATCGGTACATTCATTGCTGATGCAATATGCATTGGCCCGGAGTCATTCGTGATAAATGCCGTGCACCACGGTAGAACTGCTATAAACTCACGTATGGTAAGTTTATTTACGAAGACTGACGGGGCGGAGGAACAAAGGGCGGAAATTTGCTGAGCACGTTTTTCATCAGCGCTGCCGGCACCGAATAGAACTATTTGGTATTTCAATTTTTCCTGCAGATGGTTAATAAGTTCTGCCCAGTAGTGTTCCGGCCATCGGCGTGAACGTGCGTTTGCATTAGGATTAATGCCGATAGGGCGTTTTTTAAAATATTTCTTAAAGGCGATAACCGGTGCAGCAGAACGTTCAGCGGGAGTTAAAAATAATTCAAGCCGATACTGTGTGCGTGCATTTTTTGGAAGCGGTGCGAGTGCCGCAGCAATATCAAGATAATCCTGCACACGATGTTGTACGGCGTTTTTCCCTTGTTTCTTTTTTTTTGTTACGCGATGTGTTAAGAAGTATCCACGGCATTCACCACTTTGACCAATAATGCTATGTACACCGGATTTTTTTGCCAAATATGCGGAAGAAAAGCTCGGGGTAAGAAGCAGAAAGTCAGAATAGTGATTACGTGTCAGTGTTTTTCCGGTAATGGAAAGATTCGCAATCCCTTTTAAACTGCGTGCCGGAACACTGATAATCCGATCAATATGAGGATTATGTTCAATAATCGGGCGGACGGTATCGACACAAAAGGCAGTTATTTCCGCATGTGGCAGCATTTTTCTCAATGCATGCAGTGTCGGGGTTGCCATAACCGCATCGCCAATCCAATTTGGTATTCGTACTAAGAGTTTCATACAGTAGACCTCTTTGTATTAACATCGGTTAACAGTATATGAATCTGTGCAATAACATTTTCTACCGATATTGCCGTCATGCAGCGATGGTGAGTGAGCGGGCAGCGTTGTGTTCCATGAAGTGAGCAGGGGCGGCACCATACTTGTGCCTGCATTACATGACTTGTTTCGCGACTCGGAAAAAAACCAAACCGTTGTACTGTCGGACCAAATAATGCAATAAGAGGTGTGCCAACAGCATCAGCAAGATGCATGCTGCCGGTATCATTCGTTATTAATATATCCGCTTTACTGAGTGCATATGCACTTTCATTGGGTGTTAGTTTACCGCATAAATTGGCAACCATTGATGTGTCAGGAAAGAGAGCGTGAGCATAATCAAACTCATCACTGCCGCCGATGCATAAAAATCGAGCATTGTATTTTTGAGTAAGCAATCGGACCAGATCAGTGAAATACGGCCATTGTTTTGTGTTCCAATGTGCTCCCGGGGCTAATGCAATAAGCGGTCGTTTCGTATCAGCGGGATTATTGCCGGTTATTCGTATACTGTGTTGTTCAACTGCTGATTTTTCATCCGGCGAAAAAAATAATTCAAGGGCATTGGTATGTATGCTGACGCCGGCTTTTCGGAGAGCATTTAGGTAGCTGTTTTTGACTGATGCCGCAGCATTCTTGCCAATTTTAAAAAGAACAGCCGCACGGCGTGCAAATGAATGCTTTCGATAGACATACATCTTTTTGGTTTTAATATATCGACGCCAGCGGAATGAGCGTATCGTTCGATGCAGATCAAATACCATATCAAACGGGTGGTGAAACTCTTTACGATCAGATATATTTTTCTGATTAACAGAAATAATGGTATTGATATGCGGGTTATTATTCAGCAATGATGCAAACCGTGTGTCGGTCAGTACACTAATATGCGCATCGGGGAAACAATGCCGGAGGTTTGCATACACAGGAGTTGTCAGAACAATATCGCCCATAGCCGTCAGGCGGATTACCAGTATTCGCAAGGCGGAGTTCATGATGTTTCTTTCGGTTGAGTCCGCCATCGTTGATGTACCCAGTAATATTGTTCCGGATAACGGCGAATATAGTCAGCAATAATATTATTCCATTGTTGTGTAATGCGGATAATATCAGCATGGGTGTCTTCGGTGGGGGTACAGTCAATGGGTTCGCTTGCGTGCATTGCGTGTCGGTTTCCCGGAAGCCGTATCAGGGTGAAAATAATTAAAGGAGCGCCGGTCCGTAAAGCCATCATTGCCGGACCGCGCCATGCGGAGGCTTTTCGATTTAGGAAATCAATAAAAACACCGTGTTTGCCGGCGTCCTGATCGGCAATTAAACCGAATACGGTATTATCAAGCAATGAGCGAATAAATGTTCCGGGGGATGCTTTCATGGAGAGTAATTCCATGCCGGTTTTTAAACGAATGGTATTAATATAATGATCGGAAAGCGGATTACGCATTGAATGATAAACAGCACGGACCTGATACCCGAAATTTTGTACCAGCGTGCCGAGAAGTTCCCAGTTATCAAGATGCGAAGTAACTGCAATAACGCCTTTTCCTTTTTTTAATGCGTTGCGCACATTGTGTTCTCCCCGAAAGTGAAAACGCTGCATAACAAAACGGTGGTTCATTCGCGGGAGATGCAAAAACTCCATAAATGTTTTTCCAAGATTATAAAAGCTGCGCCGTGCAATACGTTTTCGTTCCTTGATCGTTTTTTCCGGAAACACATGCGCAAGATTATTCAATGCAACAGTACGATGACGGGAATCAAATATCCATGCAATTAATCCGATACCGTTTCCGATACCGTATTTTACCCAAAGCGGAAGAATACGTATCGTTCCGGCAATAATGATAAGTAATATATATTCAATTATAAAGCGAATGTTTTTATTTTTTGCCATGTATGCTATATATCACGGAAGATGATGCCATGCAAGCATTGAGAATATTGTACTCATGAAGGTGATACCGTTTTTCATCGAATCTGTACAACGGTGCTATACGTCAAGCATGAGTTCGCGGACATGCTGGGCGGTTATCGGTTTTACTAATACATCGTCAATACCGAATTCTTTTATTGTTTTAACATTTTGATCTTTCGGATATGCAGTGATAACTACAATGCGAGTGTCTTTTTTAAATCGGCGGATTTTTTTTATTGCCTCCATGCCATTCAGTCGCGGCATAAGCAGGTCCATCGTAATAAGATCGTATTGATTATGGAGTGCTTTTTGTACTGCTTCCTGTCCATTGTCAGCAACATCAATTTCATGTCCTTCTTTTGAGAGAATTGAAACAAAAAGCTGCTGCAATTGTTTATTGTCCTCAACAACAAGTACTTTTTTAGCATCCATAGCGGTGTCCTTTCATATAGCAATGAAGTGTATGTATATAACTCATACAAATGTGTTATTATATAGTTAATACAATTATTATTCTTTTTGCAAGAGCAATAATGTGTACCATAACTAACGATAAAAGCATTATTACCAGTATAGCAATAAAACATCGTTCAACAACAGCAAAAAGCATTTGCCGTAACAGTGGCATTACTATATAATACAATTATATGGCATGTCCAATAAAATATAAACCGTATTTTTCATCATGGCGGATGTATTATTTATGGTATACGTTAATGCTGTTTATTATTGTTATAGGAGCATGTGCACCGAAAACACATACGGTTAATCTGCAGGGATATGTCTATCGGGATGTGCTGCATAATACCGTTCTTCCCGATACCAATACCAGTGATGATATTCCGCTTACGAATGTGCTTATTACCAGCGGGAATGTTCAGGGAGTATATTCCGGGTCAAACGGTTTTTTTGAAATCCGCGGTAAAGTGCCTGATCGTACCTCAAAAATTATGTTGAAGTTTAATAAATCAGGCATGCGTTTAGGATTGTTGCCGGTAGTCATTTCATTTGATGACGATGATGATACGGGGAAAAGATATAATCCAAATCCGCCGTACATTATACTGTTAACAAATTTGTAAGCAAACATGGTGCGTGATTATAAACAATACAGGATATAAATATGGTTGGAAAAGAAATACGCCTTGAACGATTAATAGATCGTAATAGCGGTAAAACAATTATTGTTCCAATGGATCATGGCGTTAGTGCCGGACCGATTGCCGGGCTGATTGATATGGGGAAAACCGTTGATGCGGTGGCGAATGGGGGTGCGAATGCTGTATTAGGGCATATCGGACTGCCGCTGTATGGTCACCGGCAGTGCGGCAAAGATATTGGTTTAATCCTGCATGTATCAGCATCAACGTCATTGGCGCCGGATCCAAACTCAAAAGTCATTGTCAATTCTGTTACGCGGGCGCTAACGATGGGTGCGGATGGTGTTTCGATTCATGTTAATATCGGGGCGAATGATGAAAAGAGGATGCTGTATGATTTCGGTATACTAAGCAGTGAATGTCGCAGATGGGGGATGCCGCTTTTAGCTATGATGTATGCACGCGGCGAAAAAATAAAAAAAGAAACGGATGTGTCTGTGGTAAAACAAGCGGCACGCGTCGGTGCTGAATTGGGTGCGGATATTGTGAAATGCGCCTACACCGGTTCACCGGAAACATTTCGCGAAGTTGTTGAAGGATGTCCCGTCCCTGTTATTATTGCCGGCGGAGAGAGAATGGAAACGGATCGTGATGTTTTTCAAATGATATATGATTCAATATCGGTTGGTGCTGCCGGAGTATCCATCGGACGGAATGTTTTTCAACATACTGATCCTGAACGCGTAATAACGGCAATTCATGCATTAGTATTTAATGCTGCCTCAGTTGATGAAGCGGTAGGGATTATGAAATGAAGGATACAGCACGGATGCGCACTGCAGTATCGGTATAGCACTGCAGCTGAAATATAATTTGCCGAATATTTATTAAAAGGATATATTAATACCTATGGACGATAGCATGATGAAAATTGACGATGTTGCAACGGTTGTTGATGCTGATGGGAAAGCAATAACTGATTTGTTTAATGCAAATGGATCGCTGTTAATATCGCAGGGGAGTGCAGTACCGAAACGTATCAGTACTATGGCTGTTTTTACGAATCGTGTTGTTAAAAAAGAGGACGATCATGCTGCCCAACCTCCTGACATTCCGCAGTTATATACTGAAGAGGAAATCCGCCGTACTATGAAGTATTTGAAGGAACGATTCGGCGGCAAGGTAATGGCGCGGTATACTGAAACTTCGGATGCTATTAAGGAAATCATGGAGGATGATAGTCCTCTTACAAAAAAGAAATATTCAACGGCACGTGATATTGTCAATGAAACTATGGCTGAAGATTCTTCTGATTTATGTACTGTTATACAATATATTCGTGATGTTGATACGTATACATTCAATCACAGTCTTTCGGTTTATTTGTTATTCGTTAAAGCAATGCAGGATCTTCGCAAGTATAAGGATAATAAACAGTTTCTTGCGTATGTAAATGCTTCACGAGATAGAACTATGTTTGATGATGAAGCAATCGAAAACTACGCTCTTGGCGCATTACTGCATGATTATGGGAAAACGCGTGTTTCACCTGATATTCTCCATAAAGCCGGTCCGCTCACGAATAGCGAGTTTGCCGAAATGAAAAAGCATCCGTTGTACGGTGTACAGGATCTGCGTCGTATTGGTGTTCATGACGCAAATATTTTAAGTATTGTCGGGAATCATCATGCAAAGTATATGGCGCTTCCGCAATCCGGACAAAGTCTGGTTGTGGTAATATCAAATATTATTGATATTTATGATGCCTGCCGATCAAAACGTCCGTATAAAAATCCATATTCATATGAGAAGACCATAGAGATATTACAGGATGAAGGTGAACATCTTGGCTGGAGTCCTTTTATTTTTGATGTAATTATTTCAGATACATTTAAACGTGTTGAAGCAAGTCGAGAAAAGCTTGACTAATCGGTTTTTCGTTGGATATAGTCCTTCCATGTTTCCGCAACTGTCGGCGTAATAATAATTAATCCGTTCACGGTTTTCGTGGTTAATATCGTATTGCTGAATGGTTGAAGCGGTTCCCCGGTATTAAGATCAAGCAGTAGTGCACCGGCTTCACGAGCAATAATAATTCCCGCGACGACATCCCAAATTCGCACGCGGTGAACAATTGACATTACCGGCTGACCTTTTGCGAGATACGCGAATAATCCGATGGCACTGCCGGGCATTCGTAATTTTCCGGGGAAGTGCAGATCGAATATTTCCGGCACATAACTTGAGATAAGCATAATATCATCACGATTAATACCTTTTTTATGACGAACATGAAGGGGTATGCCGGCATGAGCGGTTGTACGAAGATGTGGTGTTAAATGCTTACGTGCGGCACCGTGAATATAAAATGCCCCATCATTATGAATAGCATAAAAGGTTTCATCACTTGCCGGAAAAAATAGAACCCCGAAAATCGGCACCCCATTATGCAGCAGCCCGATGGAAACCCCCCATGACGGCAGTCCACCAACAAAGTTTGCCGTTCCGTCAATCGGATCAATAACCCAGACATAGTCTGCATTGTCGGATATTGGTTCATCATATTCTTCACCGAGAATATCAATTGCGGGAAACAAGCGTGTTAATTCTTCGCGAATCATTCGTTCTACGCGGCGGTCAATGTCCGTTACATATGATCCGCCGTCTTTAATATCAGCGGAAATATTACCCCAGTGTTCCATTGCAAGCATGCCGCTGCGGCGGGCTAATGCAATGATATCGGGAAGAGCATGACGTAATGTTTGTGTATTCATAGAGCACGATATTACTTGAAAAATCATATCTTAGCAACAGGAAAAGAAATTATTGTGATGCCAAAGTAATAAGAACAGTGTTGATGTCAGTATGGAAATGCTCAACCTGACGATGTCGGGAAGAAAAATTGATGAAAGTTTATTTCATGGATTGTCGGTAGAAAACGCAATCAGGGCAGCAGGACTGATGGGGGTTACACAGCGCCATGCTTTTTGTCTTAAAGCACATGGTTAAGAACAAAGTAAAAATATTATTTTATATATTTCGTATACCGTAATTGACAAAAATAAACGACTATTGATAATACCTATCCGGCAATGTGCGGCAGCTGCGGTATATACTGTACAATACGCTTTATGCCTCTTATACTGTCTGCGGGAAGATCGTCATACAGGAGTAGTGCAGCGGGTTTCATCACTATTGTTTTGCGCATGCAATTATATATGTGATTTGTTATTTCTCAACGCTGTTGTATAGGTTATATTATCAGGGTCAAACTCAACTGCTTTTGCAAAGAAAGGATTTGCATTTTGATAATCATGCAGTTCATAGTATATAACACCGATATTATGATATGCTGTTGCATGATATTCATGCCCCGGGTCATATAATTCAAAAAGAATAATAGCTTTACGATACATATTAATAATGTCTATACAATCATCATGCGGCAGCGGGGAATTATTAATACGTGATGCTTCAAGTATATCCAGCCATTTTAAATATGCTAACCGGAAATATGTTGCCGGATCATCAAGGTTAAGGTCAATAACATCCTGTAAAAGCGAATATGCAAGTGTGCGATACTGTTCGTATTTCTTTTGATTTTCATGAAGGTAATTAATATATGCTACATCGAAATAGGTTGCGGCAAGCAGCGGCATATAATCATCAGAGAGGGTTGCTGCTGCAGAAATAGTTTTTTCCGCTTCTTTATAATATTTCATTGCGGTTGTATATTGTTTCTTGCCTTTCCATGCTGAGCGGGCAAGATAATAGAGAGTTGTTCCGTCTTTTTGTCCCATTTTATAGGCTTCAAGGTAATAATCATATGCTGCAGAAAAATCACCGTTTCTGTACCATTCCGCAGCATTAGTCATATACGTTGCAAGTTCACCGGCTTGAATACGTAAATCATTGTCCTTGTTATCGTTACACATGCTGATAAGCAGTACTGCTGTAATCATTACGGCGATTAAAAATGTATTTTTCAGTTTCATATTTCGTGCTCCATTTTAACTGATGGATACAATCTTACCTTATAATGTATACTATTTAAAGAGAAAAGTCTTATGGTTGTATATGAACTTTGTATCATATATCGGCGTATTAATCATTTCCGACGGGATATCCCCATAATACATGAATCAGACAGCATATATAACGTTGCGGTGAGGGGTCATTGCGGATAATCAAATACGATAGTATTAAATTACATAATACCGAGTTGCATTTTAGCATCATCATTCGGCATTTTTCGCGGATCCCACGGCGGAGAAAAAGTCAGTTCAATTTCACATGATCGTACACCGTCAAGCGTACTAACTGCAGCTCGAACAGCATTCATCATTTGCGGACCAAGGGGGCAATAGGGTGTGGTCAAAGTCATGGTAACGGTAACATTCCCGTTATCATCAATTGCAGTATTATAAATCATGCCGAGATCAACAACACTAATACCGAGTTCGGGATCAATAACCGGTTGAATTGCTTCCATAATTTGTTCATGAGTCGGTAATGACATAGAGATACACCTTTTATTTTTTTACCGTATTTATCGCCAGTTGAAGAGTATTCCACGGCAGCAAAGCACATTTAATACGTACCGGAAACTTTCGCACCCCGCCGAGCGATTCCAAATCACCCGGCACTACGTCTCCTGATGCCGGAGTGTCGGCAGTCATCCATGATTTAAAATCAGCAATATAATTATCAACGCGGTCAAGGGGCTGATGCTGAATAAGTTCTGTCATCATTGATGCTGAAGCGGTGCAAATGGAACATGCCTTACTGCTGCAGGAAACGGCTTCAATGGCATTATCAATAATACGCAACGAAAGTTTAATATGGTCACCGCAAAGCGGATTCACTCCCTCCTCAACGACGGTGGGATTATCAATCGGTGTCGTATAGCGCGGGTTTTTATAATGATCGATAATTACTTCACGATAAAGATCATCAATAAATATATCATTCATTATCCGAAATACTTTCTGCAGTCATTGAGACTGTCTATGAGTTCATCAATATCTGTTTCATCGTTATAAATATAAATGCTCAATCGTGCCGTTCCGGCTCTTTCAAGACACTGCATTAGTGGCTGCGCACAGTGGTTGCCGACACGAATGCATATTCCGCGGCTGTCAAGAAATTGAGCGATATCGTGTGTATGAATACCGTCCATTTCAAATGAAATGACACCGCCGCGCTGCTGCATGATCTGTGGACCGATAAGGGTTATACCGGGCATCGCTGAGAGTTTATCCAGTGCATAGGCAGTTATTTTTTGTTCATGCTGATGAACAGTATCCATTCCGAGTGCATTCAGATAATCAAGTGCGGCAGTACAGGCAATAACATCAGCAATATTTGGTGTTCCTGCTTCAAAACGCCATGGCAATGTATTCCAGGTTGCATGATCTTTATATACCTGATCAATCATTTCACCGCCGGTGAGAAACGGTTCCGCTTCATTCAATCGTTCAGTTTTTGCATATAAGACGCCAACCCCGGTCGGTCCAAGCATTTTATGCATTGAGAACACAAAAAAATCACAGTCAAGTTCAGAGACGTCAACCTGCATATGCGGTGCGCTTTGTGCACCGTCAATGAGAGTTACTGCGCCGACTGCCTGTGCTTTTTGTATTATTTTCTGCAGCGGATTAATCGTGCCGAGAGCATTTGACATATGCACTAATGCGACAAGTTTTGTTTTCTCAGTTAATAATGTGTCAAGTGTGCTGAGGTCAAGTCTGCCGTCAAGACCGGTGATGGGGATATACTTTAATGTAATATTTTTTTCCTGCGCAAGCTGCTGCCATGGAATGATATTTGAATGGTGTTCCAATTCGCTGAGTAAAATTTCATCACCGTCGGTGATGTTATTTCGCGCCCATGCATATGCGACAAGATTAATACTCTCGGTAGTGTTACGGGTAAAGATAATATTCTCTGATGCGGGGGCATTGATAAACAGGCGCATTCGTCCGCGTGCCGTTTCATACGCCATGGTTGCTTCCTGCGCTATCAGATACAAACCGCGGTGTATATTTGCATTGTAATTGGAATAATAATCACTGAGTGCATTGATAACGGATTGCGGTTTTTGCGAAGTTGCCGCTGAATCAAGATAGATTAGACGTTTTCCGCGTATTGTTCGCTTAAAAATAGGAAAATCTGATTTAATCTGTTTCATGCTGAATGTCATATATCCTGCCGTATATTATTGCTGCCGGGTAGCGCGAGTTCATTAATAATACGTTCATACGCGGGAATATCATGCAGCAATTCAGCAATGAATCCTTGAACGATGAGCCGCTCAGATGCTGCCTGATTGATGCCGCGTGCCATACAGTAAAAAAGTTCTTCATGGTCAACGCGTGAAACGGTTGCACCATGTGAACAGCGTACATCATTTGAGCTGATTTCCAGCTGTGGAATAGTATCGATTTCCGCTTTAGATGACAATACCAGATTGTGATTATTTTGATATGCTTCTATGTTTTTAACGTGTTCGGGAATATGTACCCGTCCGGTAAAGATTGAACGCCCGGCATGATAAACGACGCTTTTATGATAATACGACCCGGTCGTATCAGATACAGTATAGTGTTGTATCGGATGCACATCACAATGATAATTTGGATACACCAATGCAAGACTGCGTCCGGTACATCGGGCATTCCGACCAATACAACGCAATTTCATATCAAGCCGACAGAATGATGAACCGGCAGCAATAACTGTGGGATTGAAGGTTGCATCATTTGGAATATCACTGCGGATATCAATGAAATGGCGTGTATTCGGTGCATTATTTTGTATCAAAACATAATTACAGTGTGCGCCCGGAGCGAGATTGACATCAATGAGCGTATGTATATTGCCAATGGCATTATTCAGTGAAACAGAGCGATCAATAATGGTCAATACAGCATTTTTCTCAAGTGTAATATTAATACGCTGAAATAATAGTCCGTCTCCCGAATGAACATGCAGTATATCAACAGGCTGGTCGATAGTAACATTTTCCTGAACACCAATATGCAGTCCGCCGGGATTCACTGCTTTGTGCAGGGCTTCCCATTTATTCTGCGGTGATTGCAGCTGTCGATCAGTCAATAAATAATCCGCCAGCGGCAGTGTTGCAAGCTGATGATCAGCCTCTAAATAATCTGCTGCGCCGTTTTGAACAACAAGAGCAGGGTGCATGCTGTTATGGTCAATATATTGTTTTGTCGTATCGTTTAATTGATATGTAATCGGTTTATTGAGCAGCTCCATACCAATAAGCGACAGATTGGATATGTCAGTGAACATCCAGTCCGGTGTTCCCGGCTGCGGCCAGGGAGTGTCGTTAAAATATGCTAAACAGTGCAGACGATAATCAGGATTCTGATCCCCCGCGGCTTCCGCCGCAGCACGAATTGCTTGAGGAGAAAGGTTTAATTCCATCAGCCGACCCCTCCTTCCATCTCAAGCCGGATCAGCCGGTTAAGCTCAACGGCATATTCAAGGGGGAGCTCTTTGACGAAAGCTTCGATAAATCCATTAACAATGATATTTATTGCCTGCTGCTGTGTTAGTCCGCGTGCCATAAGATAAAACAATTGATCAGTATCAACTTTTGATACCGTTGCTTCATGTTCAATTTTTGCCGTCGGCGCTTTAATTACCATTCGCGGGATAGTATCGGAATGTGAGCGGTCATCCATTATCAGTGCATCACAGCGAACATTTGAGCGAACATGCGCTGCATTTTCAGCAACATGTATAAGTCCGCGATATAATGATCGTCCGCCGTCTTTAGAAATGGATTTTGACGTTACCGTACTGGAAGTATGTGAAGCGGCGTGAATCATTTTAGCACCGGCATCCTGATATTGCCCTTTTCCGGCAAATGCTATTGACAAACATGTTCCGCGAGCGCCTTCCCCGGCAAGTATGATAGTAGGATATTTTACCGTATAGCGTGCACCGAGATTACCGTCAACCCATTCAATCAATGCGTTCTCATATGCTTTTGAGCGTTTCGTAACAAGATTAAAAACATTTTTTGACCAGTTTTGTATTGTTGTATATCGCAGCGTTGCATTTTTTTTTGCAATAATTTCGACAACGGCGGCATGCAGGCTTTCAGTGGTATAGGTCGGTGCAGTGCAACCTTCAATATAATGAACTGAGGATCCTTCATCAGCGATAATAAGCGATCGTTCAAACTGTCCCATATTTTGTGTATTAATACGAAAATATGCCTGCAGGGGAATTTCAACATTAATGCCCGGCGGTATATATACAAATGATCCTCCTGACCATGCTGCTGTATTGAGTGCAGCATAGCGATTATCATGTGCCGGGACGATTGTTCCGAAATATTCTTGTACCAAATCAGGATGCTGCCGGACTGCATCATCCATGCTCATAAAAATAATACCCTGACGTTCTAAATCTTCACGGAGTTTATGATAGACGACTTCTGATTCATACTGCGCGGTAACTCCTGCGAGAAACTTTCGTTCTGCTTCGGGAACACCGAGTTTATCAAAAGTGTTTTTTATTTGCTCCGGCACCTCTTCCCATGTAGTGCTTTTTTGTTCGGTCGGATCAACATAATACTGTATGCGGTCTTCATGGAGTTCTGATAATGTCTTTTCATCAAGCCATGATGGTATGGGCATGGAGCGGTACAGGGCGAATGCCTGTATGCGATGATTGAGCATCCAGCGTGGTTCGTTTTTACGTGCACTGATAGTACGAATAATATCTTCGGTTAGTCCTGTACCGGTTGTAAAAGACGGTTTAGTCGTGTCAGTAAAATTATATTTTTCCTGATTTGGTTGTATTATTTCGTTTTTATCATGCATAATAGTTATATCACACTGTCATAACCGTGTTTTTCAAGTTTCTGTGCAAGGGTATGATCACCTGAAGCGACAATACGCCCATCCGCTACTATATGAATAATATCCGGTTTTATATAATCAAGAATGCGCTGGTAATGGGTAATCAGAAGAATTCCCATTTTTGTTTCGTGGTTAACATCGGTTATCCCCTTACTGATTATGCGCAGTGCATCAACATCCAATCCGCTGTCAGTTTCGTCAAGTATTGCTAATGCGGGTTTGAGCATAGCGAGTGTCAGAATTTCAAAGCGTTTTTTTTCTCCGCCGCTGAAACCATCGTTGACATAGCGTGATATAAACTGCCGCGGCACTTCAAGTTTGGCAAGATTGTCTTCAAGATTCTGACGAAACTCACGAATGGGTGTATCCTTTCCGGTAATTGCTTTCATTGATTCCCGCAGAAAGTTTGTTACGGTTACCCCCGGAATGGTAACCGGATATTGAAATGATAAAAACATACCGCGTTGTGCACGTTCATTCGGCGGGAGTGCCGTTACATCTTCACCTTTAAAATAAATAGTACCCGCAGTAACCGTGTATGCCGGATGACCAAGCAAGGTATACGCAAGTGTTGATTTACCGGAACCGTTTCGCCCCATAAGTACTTGTACGTTTCCTTCTTCAACCGTCAGGGTAATGCCGCGAAGAATAGGAGTGCCGTCAATTTCAGCATGAAGATTTTCTATCTGCAGGAGCGGTGTCGTCATAATGATACTCGTTTCTGTTTATTACGTATGTTGATTAAAACCGGCAAATGTTTCCGATAACTTCGCATTAATTGTTTTACGGTCTGTTAATAAATCTGCTAAAGAAAACCGTGACATAATTTTCATGAATTGTATTGATACCATATGCCAGATAGGACGGACGGTACAATGCGCTATATTAATACACTTCCCGTTTTGTTGTCCGATATGACTGTAACAGTATTCCTTGTCGAATATATCAGTATCCAATGCGAGTAATATCTCCCGCAATGATATTTTTTCCGGCTTTCTATCAAGTAAAATACCGCCTTTCGTGCCGCGTATTGTTTTAACTAAATGAGACTTTTTCAGCGGACGCAACAGTTTCGTAACATATTCAAACGAAAGTTGTTCAGTATCGGCAATCTGCCGAATGGTAACGGGTCCGTCTCCTGAAAGCCGTGCCAATGTAATAAGGCATCGTAAGCCGTATTCTTCCGTTGCGGTAATGCGCATATTCTCACCTTGTATATACTACATTTAAGTACAATTTTACACGAAAAAAAAAGTACACACAGTACATAAGTGCAATGTAATTAATTTACAGTGTGAAATCAAGCTTATTTTAAAAGTATCTTCCGGGGTTTGTTTTTCCTTGCAAAAAAAATGAAAATAGCTACAATACCGGTATGGAAGAACAATTTTGGGAAACATCCTGGTTCCGAACAGTGATTCTTGTATTAATAGTTTTACTTGTCATTATTTTATTAAAACCGTTTGTAATTATTCAGCCGGGTGAAATCGGTGTTGTGTTCAGTGTTTTCGGCGGCATACAAACTGATACGCTTTCAGAAGGGCTGAATTTAAAAATACCGATTATTGAAACGGTATACCGGTATCCGACCAGTATGCAGGTTGCTTCAACGCGCTTTACTGCTATTACCAAGGACGGATTCCCCGTTGAATGCTTTGCACAGTATTCATACATTCTTGACAGTACCAAAATTATTGATCTGCATCGTAAAATCACCCGTACTGATTACGAGGAGTATATTCTTGACAATTATGTTCGTGATATGGCTGTTAATTATATATCGGATTATGATTCCGATGCAATTTATCACGGTCCTGCCCGCGAAGAAATAATCAATAAAATAACTTCACGTATTTATAAAACTTTATATAAAGAATTCTATATTCATACAAAAAAAGTTACCATTGATTATCAGGTTAGTGATGAATATAAAAAGGAAATGGATAAAGCAAATTTACTTGAATTGCAGCTGCAGCAAAAACAGCGTGAGGCTGAAGCGATTGCACTGCGCAATACTGTTATTAACGATAGTCTCAGTACTGAAGTGCTGCAATTAAAAGCAATTGAAAAATGGGACGGTGTTTTACCAAAAGCCGTCGGCAATGGTTCCGGATACCCCGTTACCGGTGTTTTTGAAAAGTAATATCACCAATGCGCCGTTCATCATCCTCCCAGCATATATTTCGACATGGAATAATACGATGCTGTGTATATATCGGTATTGCCTTGGTTCTTATCGGTATTATAAAACATGGTTTGATACAGCAATGGATGGATGCCCGCCGTGAGCAATTTAAAACAATATTAAGCTCAGTAAATAAAGCCGGACAATTATATTATAAAGAAAACGGGAAATGGAATGCTATTGATGCGCGGTCATTGAATCGGTATATCTGGCGCCCGGAACATGTTTTTCTTACCAATGCAGTACGTTATACTGAACTTGAAAACGGACTTCGTACAGGCGAACTGCTTTTACATCGAGAAGCAAATCCAACGTTAATAAAACTGTTTTTTCTTGATATTGATCCTGCATACTTTACATTTAAAGTGCTTTTTCGCGATGCACCGCAATTTGTACTGCTTTCCGCACGACAGCATACGCTTACCCATAATGCGCTTGCTGCTATCAATGCAAACTTTTTTTCTGATACCGGACCGCTCGGTATGATCGTTTCTGAGGGGCGTATTATTCAACCGTATGATAGTACGTATCGCGGAAGCTTTATTGTGCTGCAAGCAACGGATATGCCGGCATTGATTATCAATCGAAATTATAACCCGGCAGGGATTACTGAAGGATTTCAAAGTTACCCTTCAATTGTTAAAAACGGGAAGATTCCGTATTATTTAAAGCAGCAAACCGGATGGTTAGCTCTTGATGCGATTACCCGGCGCTCAGCAATTGCATCGCTGCATAATGGTCATTTTCTCTGGCTGGTAACGGATACCTCAGCAAACGGATTGAATTTCAGCGAATTGACACTCGTGCTTGTCGGATTAGGGGCAAAAAATGCACTTGGTCTTGATGGGGGCGGATCAACACAATTATTTATTAATCATCCGCAGCTGCAAAAGAATATTCATGGCTTTGATCCTGTTCCGGTTTGTCTCGGATTATTCAGACGATAACGGTATATATCTAAATAATACTTGCAATTACCGGCATGGTACCGGAGAATTGGCAGTAATAAAGTTATTGCGATAACTTTATTCAATAAAGATAAGGAGTTTTATTATGCAGGTTAGTATCAAGTATCAGCCATCATACTCATTGGGGATATGGAAACTTGAACAAGGTGAAGCGGTGGTTGCTGAAGCAGGAGCGATGGTCAGTATGAACACCAATCTTAAGATGGATACCAAAATGCGCGGGGGGATCATGAAAGCACTTGGTCGATCTTTTTTTGGTGGAGAAAGTCTTTTTCAGAATACGTTTACTGCAGAGAACGGATCAGGCGAACTGACAGTGGCCCCCCCGGTTCCCGGTGATTTAACGGTTGTTGAATTAAACGGCAATTCACTGTATCTTCAGTCGGGGGCGTATGTTGCATGTTCTGATAAGGTTACGATTGACACAAAATGGGGCGGGGCGAAATCATTTTTTGGCGCCGGTAAAGGACTTTTTATGCTGAAGTGTTCCGGCAGCGGTCCGATTATGTTCTCGTCATTCGGTGCACAGCATCTTGTTGAAATACCGAATGGAGAAAAATATATTATTGATACCGGTCATGTTGCTGCTTTTAGTGAAGAGCTTGGTGAATCAGGACGATTTAAAATAACAAAAGTCGGCGGATTAAAAGGATTGTTTTTATCCGGCGAAGGTCTTGTTGCTGAGTTTACCGGTCCGGGGAAAGTATGGATTCAAACACGCAGTTTCGGGGCTTTTGTAGGTGCAATTGCACCATATCTTTCTCGCAGTTAATAATACTGTGTTTCATATGAGTATACAAAAAACAAAAGCAGGGCTTGCCCTGCTTTTGTTTTTTTATTAGTTTTACAGCACAGAATACTATCATTAGGAGGTTCACTATGTTCGCTTCCGATATAACCGAACTGGTCGGTCATACACCGATGGTCTATCTCAATCGTATTTCCGGAGAATCGGGAACACGTATTGCGGTTAAACTTGAACAGATGAATCCGCAGGGGAGCGTTAAAGATCGTATTGCCGTTGCGATGATTAATAAAGCCGAACATGATGGTATACTTAAAGCAGGCGGAACAATTGTTGAACCAACTAGTGGTAATACCGGTATTGGTCTTGCATTTGTTGCCGCAGTACGCGGATATCATACGATTCTCACGATGCCGGATTCAATGAGCATGGAACGACGCGCATTGCTGAGTGCATTTGGTGCTG
This sequence comes from uncultured Spirochaetia bacterium, assembly GCA_964490645.1. Classification (GTDB taxonomy): domain Bacteria; phylum Spirochaetota; class JAHITG01; order CAZBCL01; family CAZBCL01; genus CAZBCL01. The sequence continues at coordinate 13,329 of CAZBCL010000025.1, read as the reverse complement.
AACTGATATTAACACCGGCAAAGGAAGGAATGCAGGGCGCTATTGACCGAGCTCGCGATATTACTGAAAACACTCCGGGAGCATTTATGCCGCAGCAATTTAAAAATGAAGCAAACCCGCAAATACATTTTGAAACAACCGGCGTAGAAATTTGGAATGATACCAATGGTGAGATTGATGTTTTTGTTGCCGGCGTTGGAACCGGCGGGACAATTACCGGTGTCGGAAGATTTATTAAGAATGAAAAACCTTCTGTTAAAATTATTGCTGTTGAACCATCTGATTCACCGGTCCTTTCCGGAGGAAAAGCGGGACCGCATAAAATTCAAGGTATCGGAGCAGGTTTTGTGCCGCATATTCTTGATCATGAAATATTTGATGATATTGTTACCGTACAGTATAACGATGCACAACACATGGTACAACGCTTAGCACGTGAAGAAGGAATTCTCAGCGGTATTTCATCCGGTGCAAATGTTTTCGCTGCATTGGAAATTGCACAACAACCGGAATATCATGGCAAACTCATTATTACCGTTATTTGTGATCGTGGGGAACGCTACCTGTCAACGGATTTATTTTAATTATCAGTAATAATCTGTAGTAACACTATTTTGAACAGAATTGTCGCAGTTATATGCATAATACCGGCTATATATACTATCGGCAGTACTGCCGAATATTGGGCAATTATGCTTGACTTTCGTCTCTGTACTTTTTAAACTATTGAAATACTGAGAGGGGCGGCATACGGGTAATGACAGTTGAATCACCGACAATACTATCAGTGCAGGCAACACCCTTAACATTGAGTGATATTATCAGACTTTTTTATATTTATACCGTACCCGGATTACCGGTCGTTGATCATCATAGCCGTGTTGTCGGAATAATACTAAAATCACATGCAATCCAATTTTCTGTTGATGCAACCGTTCTAACCCGTCTATTATCGGACTGTATACATGATATACTTGAACGGCGCAGATTAGCGCATGTCATGATGCTGTATCCGGAAAATATGCGGGATACGTCCGTGCCGATTATTACGCTGTATGGGAATGTATGGAAAGAACTTTCACTGAATGAGCTGGCTCGCATTGAAACGGGCTATATTACCGAGAATGCCCTTATTGCATTAGACGGATATCCGCATCCGGTGATTATGGCGGATATTAATGGTCATGTAACTCTTGTGAATCGCAGCGCCATGGATGAACTGCAATTATCTCAGCTCTATCCGATGGGAGCTGTTATTACAGAGCTTGTGCCCGGTATTATTGGTCGTGTTACTCCTGAAACACACGGGAAATTACAGGAGCTTGACTATAAGCGTATAAAAATTAAGTATACCCCGTTTCTGGTTGACGGACCGCATACGCTGTATATTTTCCATTCAGTTGGGGCTCACATGAATGAAGCGACTTTTACAAAAAAAACACGATCATCAAAAAAACGTACTCATTTTAAAGTACGTATTGATTTTGATTTGGAAGATACTCATTCACTTGCGACAGCATTAAATACTGCCGAAAAGAATATCATTGGTGAAGTATTGGAAGCACATGAATACAATATTTCCGCAGCGGCACGCGCATTGAATGTTCCGCGGCAAACATTGCAATATAAAATAAGCAAGTATGCATTGGGGCCGCATCATGCTTAATCCTGCCATTGTTGTTCCAAAACGCTATTATATTATTCTCATCGTTATTTTCCTTCTGTTTTCATTTTCAATTTACACAACGGCACTTTTTCGTGAATATAATAATGATACACAGCAGTATATTGTTCTGATTATAACGTTATTTTTATTTATTATTTTATTATCATTTTTCAGTTATTCATACCGATTAGCAATTATCAGTTCGGCAATTTCTCTTATATATTCATTGGTATTGCTTAAATTGCTGCCGGATATATATAATGGATTTCAAATTATTATTATTATTGAGCTGCTTGTTTTCTTGTCAGTGCAGTATAAAAAAGAACTTAACGAACGAATGTCAATTGAACTGGAAATAGAAGAGCAGATTAAAGCATATAATGAACAGCTTGCCGAATACCAAAATACAAAAACCCGTTTAGCAAATCGCCGCAAACAACTGAAACGCATGAATCGTCTTAATACCATTGCTGAGAAGTTTACCGGTAAAGTAAGTATTGAAGGACTATTGGATACACTGTTTCATGAGACTGCTGCATTAATGGAACATTCAGCAATTCAGCTTGCCCGATTTAATTCCATTAAAAATTCTTTTATTGTCAGAAATGCTGCCGGCTATACAAAGGATATAACCGGATTGCCGGGAGATAGCTTGGTTAATTGGATATGGGATATGAAACGTCCTATTTTTATCAAAGATACTGAAACTGAGATGCGGTTTCATATTAATATCAATGAGCGTTTTTCACATTGCCGTTCCATTATTGCCGCACCGGTAATACTTTCGAATGATGTTGCCTATGTCATTCGCCTGGAACATCAGGAAGCCGGATTTTATAGTGAGCCTGATTTACGATTATTAAAGTTTATTGCTGATTTTGCATCAATAGTGCTGCAAAACCTTGAATTGCTTGAATATACACGCCGTCTTGCCATTACTGATGGGATAACCGGTTTGTACGTACGGCAGTATCTTATCGAGCGGCTTAATGATGAGATTTATCGTGCACGAAATTACAATACCTATTTTTCATTGATTATTCTCGATATTGATCATTTTAAGGAATACAATGATATGTATGGTCATCAAGCGGGGGATCGGGTACTGGTTGCTATTGCGGATATCATTAAAAAAAGCATTCGTACGGTTGACTTTGCCGCACGATATGGGGGGGATGAGTTTTTTATTATTCTTCCCGAGACGGATATACAAGGAACGCTGGTTCTTGCTGAACGGCTTCATCATAAAGTGAATGAATTATCGCTGCAAGAACTTCTTGGATCGGATGTCGGCGATAGCGTATTAACAGTCAGTCAGGGAGTTGGTGAATATAAAAACCTTCATGATGATACGAATACCTTTATCAGCCGCGTTGATAGTGCAATGTATCAGGCAAAAGCAAATGGACGGAACGGGTTTGTTCCGGTAAAAAATTATGACCTTGATGAGAGTGATTCATGAAAAATAACGTGCTCATCACGAGTATTACAATGCTTGCAGTGCCGTTTATTGCAGGAGGGCTTTTGCTGATGTTCGGTCCTGAGACCGGTACGACAGCACTGCAATTAGGAAAAATACTTTCACAGGTCTGCATTGCCGGATTAATAGTTGTTCAATTGTATTTTATCAGTACTGAAAATATCACGGATATTCGTCCGCTGCGGTATGCAGCTCTTGCCGGTGCGGTTATTGCATATATTCCCCTTTGGTGTACGGTGTTTGTATTTAAATATATACACACATCAACCGGTGCTTTAGTATTGTATATTACTCTTGCACATATTGTGTTAGTCTATCTGACATTTGAATATGCCTTTATACGGGATAATATCCGCAATCTGCGTAATGAGTTAATGTCAAAAGATAAGTATCGTCCGGTTATTGAAAAACTCTCGACATTATACAGTGACATTGAAGAAGCAACAAACGAATCACAATGCATTGATGCAGAATATGAACGTATCAATACCATGTATACGACGGTTCAAAAAATTAATGCTGAAATGGAATCAGCGGCAATGATTACCATTTGTCATGAGGTTTTTTCTGAATTATTGGAACACCCGAATTATGCCTTGTTTTTAATTGATCCTGCGCGTACTGAATTGGTTCTGATGAAATCAAATAATCTTTCTGATGAAATGAAGGATTATCTTTCTCATTGGCAGCATCGTGTCGGTAATGACACTTCATTGCTCAAACGGTTTCATGATGTTCAGGAATATTGCGTTCGTTTGGATATTGACTATTTTCATGCACATTTAAATACTTCATTGGAAAATATTATTACAACTCCTCTGAAAGTTCAGGACGAATTTATCGGGCTTGTTTTTATTTTTACACAATCAAAATTAAAGGATTCTGAAATACGTTCTTTGCATATCGCCCGTAATCAGCTTTCGCTTGGCTTGCGAAAAACTATTCTCTATCAAAAGGTTACTGAGCTCTCAATGCGGGATGGATTGACGAAATTATTTTTGCATCGTGTTTTTCAGGAAAAACTGCAATATGAGTTCAGCCGGGCAAAACGGTATAAAGCCGGGTTGTCATTGATAATGATAGATATTGATCATTTTAAAAACTTTAATGATACCTATGGGCATATTACCGGTGATGTTGTACTGGTGAAAGTTGCGGATACTATTCGTGAATTACAGAATGATGCTATGCATGCAGCACGATACGGCGGTGAAGAGTTTGCAATTATTTGTCCGCTGATGGGGTTTGAAGAATCAAAGACATTTGCTGAAGAATTACGTAAAGCTATCGAAAATATGAAAGTTGTTGTTGACGGTATTGCGGAACCGCTTCAGGTTACTATTTCACTCGGCATTGCTGTAATTGATGATACAACCATTCAGGTTCCGGAAATGTTAGTAAAAAAAGCTGATGATGCATTATACAAAGCGAAAGAAAGCGGGCGTAATCGCGTTTGTTATATTTAAGGCAATAAATAGTATTATTGCGGTATACGTATATTCTCTGTATCGGGAATCCTGCGGATGTTATGCATTCATGCTCTTGACAGAGAAGCACCTGTACTGATAGAGTAACCCCTGCTTTATATGAAAATATAATTACTGAGTATTCGGCGGCGTACCCAAGTGGCTAAGGGAGCGGTCTGCAAAACCGCGATTCATCGGTTCGATTCCGATCGCCGCCTTATTTTTTTAATATTTTCCGAAAATAATTCTGAAAAACCTCCGCAGTATTCGTCATTATATACTGAAGGAGGCAATTATGATTAGTTTAATTTTAGTACTGCTTATTTGCACTGCATTTCTTGGTTTATTTGGTTTTGCCTCGTTATTGAAAGATCACAGCGATGATATGCCCTTTGTCATTCCTGAGGATGATCCTGCTGTTGAGCAGTTTCACACCGGCAATCTGCATACTCATTGGTAAAAACCGGAAACGATGAACAGCAAGTGGTTTATTGTGCATTTCTTGCTGTTTAGGTCCATTACTTGGAAAATATTTGATAATATTAATTCAATAAAAGAAAAAAGGAGCGTATGTGGCGAACGCTCCGTTTTTCTTGGATAACCGCCTCGGTGGCGAGCACTCAATTATTTCGTTTTAATACGGTCATATATTGTAATCGTTGTCTTTTCTTTCAATATCATAACACCGATTGAATAATAACCGTTTCTCGGTGATACTCTATAAACAAAAAAACAGAGCAATATATGACACGATAATGAAAAATTGTTATTATTTTATAATAATTATTATAATGCAGAGAAATCTTTCGTTGAGAAGAGAACTATGAAAATTCTATTTTCACGTATCTATTTTAATAAATAGTAGTTACAGTATACCTATTTTCATTAATGCCCGTCGTACCTGCTGATATGATATACATTGAATGCCATGCATTCCTATAGCAGCTGCTCCGGCGATATTATCAGCGATATCATCAATGAATACGGCTTCGTTCGGCGTAACACCTGCAGCAGTCAAAGCGGATTGATAAATTTGTTTGTCGGGTTTATTGACGCCGACTGTATATGAGAGCGTGATTGAATGCAGGCCGGCAAGTTGCGGTATCTGTTCGCGGCAATACCGATAATGCGGGGGGTTGGTATTTGATATCAAACCTACATGATATTGTGAACGTAATTGCTGCATAAGTTTCAGCATTGGTTTCCACGGAGAAAAAAATGAATTCCAGCCTCGCCAAAACACTGCCGTCTCAATATGCAGCCGGTATTTTTTTTTAAAACAATTTAAAAAATCACGTTCGGTTAATCGTCCGTCATTGAATTGTGTATGCCATTCTCCCCAAAGATCATCAAACCATTGCGGTACTGGTATAGGTGTGCAGGAAGAGTCCGCATGACGGCGAAGTAATCGTACGAAGCGCAGCACTTTCCCATGATGAATTTTAATAAGAACGTTTCCCAAGTCAAAAAATACAGCTTTCATCATATATCAGTCTTTCGTTCCAACACGGCGCTGTATAAGCCCCCGAAGTAATGAAAGCAGATAGAGCGTTTTAACACCGATATAAATGAGTATATTACAAAGAAAGAAAGTTCGTTGTTTATAATGTTTAGTATGATAGAGCAGCATTGCGTTGTAAAATGCTTTATTTGCCGCATGGAAATTTTTCCGGCTGGCGGTGCCTTTTTTATGCAGGATTTCCGCTCCGGCAAAATAATGAACCTCTGCTCCGGCAATACGGACACGATAACACCAGTCCAGCTCTTCGCCATACATAAAAAATGTTTCATCCAGCAGTCCGACTTGTTGTATGATTGAGCGCCGTATCATTAAAAATGAACCGGATACGGCACCGACGAGATGATTTTTTGATTCATCAAGATGTGTAAGGGCGTATCCGGTGAAGAGGTTTATGCCGCGAAAAAGACGGTCAAATTTTAATACATGGAACAGTGAATTGAGTGCTGTCGGTTCACCGCGATGACAAGCACTTTGTACGTGTCCATTTTCACCAACAACCCGACAGCCGACAATGCCGGCTTTCGGATGCTGTTCAAAATAAGCAAGTGTTTTTTCAATGGCACGTGATTTAATTATCGTATCGGGATTAAGCAATAAAATATATCGGGTGGTGCATTTTCGCAGTGCTTGATTATTTGCTGCCGCAAAACCGCGATTGTTTTTATTTGCAATGACATGCACTTTTTTAAAGTCTCGGCGGAGCATTGCAAGACTGGTGTCGCGTGAAGCATTATCAACAACAATAATTTTTGGCGTAAACGCTTTTGATTGCCGGTATATTGATGTCAGACAATTATGCAAATCATCAGCAGTATTGTAATTAACGATAATAATGGTTAGTGGTGATTGCGGCATGCGTATACGCCAAACGGTTTATGCAGATGCTGAAGAGTCGGTAACCAGTTCATTCGCATATGCCAGTGATTCAAATGTTCCGGCGTCTGTCCAATACCCTTCAAGAACATCAAAGGTCATGGTCCCGTTATTAATATAAACATTATTGACATCAGTTATTTCATATTCGCCGCGCCCGGATGGTTTTAATGTTCGAATAATATTAAAAACAGTACCATCGTAAAAATAAATACCAATTACCGCAAAATTTGATTTTGGATTTTTCGGCTTTTCTTCAATGCCGATTACCGTATCACCACGCTTTTCGATGACACCAAAACGATGCGGATCATGTACTTCACGGGTGAGTACTTTAGCCCCTTTTCCCTGCGATTTAAATTTTTCAACAAACGGGGTAATGTCATTTCCGAAAATATTATCACCGAGAATAACACAAATAGGATCCCCGCCGGCAAAATTTTCGGCAAGTGAGAGGGCTTGTGCAATACCGCCTGCTTCATCCTGCACCTTATAGGTAAAACGACAATTAAAATCTTTACCTGAACCGAGTAAATTGACTACATCACCCATATGATCGATACCGGTTACAATGCAGATTTCTTCAATACCTGCCTGCAACAGCCGTTCAATCGGATGATAAATCATTGGTTTTTGCCCGACCGGCAAAAGATGTTTATTGGTAACTTTTGTTAATGGAAAAAGTCGTGATCCGGTTCCACCGGCAAGGACTATACCTTTCATACATACCGCCTTCAAATAGTATAATTATTTATATGCTGCATTATAATTACGGTGAGTGTATCATAGCAAATAACGGTGTCAATAGAGTTTGAGTATTTCACGGTAACTTCCGCATCTTCAGTCTGTATCGTCTGATATATCTTCAATAATAAACTGAATTGAACGTTTACCGTGATAATAATTTAATTCTATACGCGCACGTGCCGTTAACGTACGATTAATTATTGGCAATTTATTTCCATGTCCCCACCAAAGCGCATATACAATAGGGTTTTCATGAGCGGTCCGGGTGTTATCGGCAGCAAGGGGTATACGCAGATGCTGTTGTTCTTTCCCGACTACAGCCGGTTGATGATACTCATTATAACAAATAGTAACATTGTGTAATACGGCTATTGGAGGAGGATTCCCTTCACCGGTTGGTTCTAAGAGCACGAGGTCGTCTGCGGTAATTGAGTGGAGCTGATCGTCCGTCAATTCAATATCAAACATTTTTTGATTTCGATCAACACGCGGCAATACGTTCTGTGCCAAATGATTAATCCGTTCTCGAAAGGTGTCTATTGCATCAACACGTATTTCCATGCCGGCGGCATATTCATGCCCTCCGTAGCGTTCAAGCATATCGGCAAGTTGCGGAAGTATTTTTGAGCAGGAAAAACCTTCAAATGAACGCATGGATCCGGTTGCATATTCTTCATTAAGAGCAAAAACGATAACCGGTCGATTATATTGTTCTTTCAACCGATTGGCAATTAACCCGGTAATACCGCTCGGCATTGCCCGTGCGACAACCGCCACCTTCCAGCGGTCAAGAAAAGCAGTGGTAATTTGTTCTGCTATAATTGCTTCAGTATGGTTTCGTTCGTCTGTCTTCCGTTGTTCATTGGTTGATTCCAATTCGTGAATGATGGTATCCGCTTCTTCGGGCGATTGTGTTATCATCAGTTGTACGACCGAATCAACGGTTGTGCTTACGCGCCCCATTGCATTTATACGCGGTGCCATTCGCCATGATACATCTTGTGCACGAAGGGGCTGACCATTTTGCATATTATATTGATTAATAAAACTGATAAGTTTATATAATCCGATACGGTCGTGGTATCTGGCGGGATATTGTATTATATCATTCATGACCGCAAGACCAATACGCACCATACTTCGGTTTTCATCAACCAGCGGCATCATATCCGCAATGGTACCGATAGTAACTTCCGGTGCAAAACGCAGTATAAAACGACGAAGCTTTGCCCGTTTTTGTGCTGATAAAAGCTGTCGGAAGAGGGCATCTGCTTTTTCCGCTGAACCGTTCTGCGTTGGATTAATAATTTCATTTTTCTCCGGAATATAACGTTCTATATTCAAAGCAAGTGCAGTTTGAAACGCAATACCGACGCCGGCTGCTTTTTTAAAGGGATATGTGCACGTATGCTGTTTCGGGTCAATAATAGCGTATGCGGCGGGGAGTGTTTCCCCCGGTTCGTGATGGTCGGTGATGATAACATCAACACCGGCATTGCGGGCAGCAGTGCAGGCATCGTGAGCAGTAATGCCGTTATCAACGGTGATAATAAGGTCATAATCAGACGAATGGCGATTAATAAAATCCGCACTTAATCCATATGGTTCATCAATAGTAGGAATATAATACGAAATACGGGCTTTTGATGGTGATGATTGTATAATACGTGATATCGTTATATAGAGAACACTTGTTGCCATAATTCCGTCGGCATCACGGTCTCCAAAAATACATATTCGTTCATGAGCATTTAATGCAGCATTTATACGTTGTACACCCTTATGCATATCATGCATTAAAAACGGATTGTGATGCAGTTTCCATGAATAGTGCATCGGGTTTGAAAACGGTTCAAGAAATGCTGCAGCGTCACTGATGGTATCATTGGTAAATCCTCGCTGCATAAGTATTGTCGAGAGAAAAGCAGTTGGTTTTACACGCTGACTTTGTTCAGCAGGAAAAGCATGATGCAATTCCTGTATTAATGCACTATGGAATGAATCCCGTTTTTTTTGGTCAGGTTGTTTTTGCCGGTAGAGCCAATGTTTGGGTAATGTCATGAGCGTGCCTGTATATGAAGAACAATTATATGTTGTGAATATAATTGCAGTACGTGAATTTGGGGATAATAAAGCAATGAGTCCTTTTTATCGCGGTATACGTTGCCGGCGGGAAGTGCTATATCGTTAATACGTAATGTAATTGTATTCATAATTTTTTCCGAAGGGATATATCGCAATTCTGCGATATCAGCATAAATACTTATATATTCAGTTGATGCAACCTGTTTGAACGAATAATAAAATTAATAAGTGTGATGCATAATCCGCTTAATATTACTAACAGCCAAATAATGCCCATATGTTCGCCGGGTTGTGCACAAATACGAATAATGCCGCCAATATAAAAAAGTATTCCAAGTTGTAATAAAATGCCCGTATACCCGACAGTATATCGCAACAGCCGCAAATATGCATGATGAATGGTATTATCATGTTCCATCATTTTTTTCCAGCGATATTCAAGCATAAAAACAATTGCAGCAATGATAATTTGCGTCCCCGGCATAATGGCAAACCACCACCATGAGCGGTATTCCCACTGAACGGCATTGCCTGATATGTCAAAGGTAACCGGGATTTTTCCCTGTAATTGATGTATATTCAATACGATAATTGCAATAGATACAAATGGGAAAAGATAATTAAACAGCCATGGGTGTGAAACTAACAGTTTGCGATCATGTGGTATTGGTTCCATTCGGATATAATAGATAAATATACTGTTTAATGCAAGTGTTTTTGATAGAGTATGATAATGCTGTGTAGTTTATACATTATCAGTTCATCATTGATATATAATTAATGCGGGTAGTGTATTGATATAATTTGAGTGGAATATTCCTTTGTATCGGGGGATAGTGCGGTTGCCGGCACTGAGGGGAGGGCTCAATATACTATAATGGTTCTGGTATACTGCTATTGCACGTAAAAAGTCCGCTTATTAGAAGTCAGTACATTGATATAGTGCCTTGTTAAAGAAGGAGTGTCTTCCGGAAAGATGTCATTTTTACAATGAATCTTTACAAACATAAAAATATAGTATAGTATTTTATTATAACGCAGTATTGAACAGTACAGTTCTATAATAATGATTTAGGGAAATATTCATTAAAATAGTACATGCCTATTAATATTGTGCAAATATTTATTAATAAGGATAGAGGGATATGATGAAAAGTTTTAGTATTGCTTTTATTATATTGCTGACAGTGTCAATTATGACCGTTAGTGTTTTTGCCGAAAGCAGCTCAAATGTAGTGAAAAAAGGGCAGCTTGCCGGCGGACTGCCGAAAGATGTTTTTGTTACAAATGGCTATGCGTATGTTGCAGCAAATGGGATTTTATCGATTCTTAATATTTCCGATCCGTCTAATCCTGTTCAAGTAGCTTATTACGATACTCCTGGAGATGCACAAGGGGTGTATGTCAGCGGAAATTATGCCTATGTTGCGGATGGACTAAACGGGCTGCGGGTGATTGATATATCGACGCCGTCATCGCCGAGTGAAGTCGGCTTTTATAATACCACGGGAACTGCTCAAGGAGTATATGTCAGCGGTAATTATGCCTATGTTGCAGATGGGGGCAGTGGGTTGCGGGTGATTAATGTTTTATTCCCGGCATCACCAAGTGAAGTAGGGTTTTATAATACCCCGGGATATGCTCAAAAAGTGTATGTCAGCGGCAATTATGCCTATGTTGCAGATGGGGACAGTGGGCTGCGGGTGATAAATATTTCAAATTCCTCATCACCGACCGAAGTCGGTTTTTATGATACATCGGGAACTGCTTTTGATGTTTCTGTCAGCGGCAATTATGCCTATATTGCGGATGCTGGGCAAGGACTTCGAGTGATAGCAATTTCAAATCCGTCATTGCCAAGTGAAGTCGGCTTTTATAATACCCCGGGATATGCACAAGGAGTATATGTCAATGGGAATTATGCCTATGTTGCGGATATAAACATGGGACTTCGAGTAATTGATATATCAACGCCGTCATCGCCAAGTGAAGTCGGCTTTTATAATACTCCGGGATATGCACAAGGAGTATATGTCAATGGGAATTATGCCTATGTTGCGGATGATGGCAGCGGACTGCGGGTGATTGATATTTCTACACCGTCATCGCCAAATGAAGTAGGGTTTTATAATACCCCGGGAAATGCACAAGGAGTATATGTCAGCGGGAATTATGCCTATGTTGCGGATGGAGGCGATGGACTGCGGGTGATTGATATTTCTACACCGTCATCGCCAAATGAAGTAGGGTTTTATAATACCCCGGGAAATGCACAAGGAGTATATGTCAGCGGGAATTATGTGTATGTCGCGGATGGAAACAGCGGACTTCAGGTAATAGCAATTTCTAATCCGTCATCGCCGAGTTTAGTTGGTTCATTTGATACATCGGGAAGAGCGGAAGGAGTATATGTCCGCGGGAATTATGCCTATGTTGCGGATGGAAACAGCGGACTTCAGGTAATAGCAATTTCTAATCCGTCATCACCAAGTAAAGTTGGTTCATTTGATACATCGGGAAGAGCGGAAGGAGTATATGTCCGCGGGAAT
>CAZBCL010000025.1:0-841 GCA_964490645.1 uncultured Spirochaetia bacterium | reverse complement strand
TATGCCTATGTTGCGGATGGAAACAACGGACTTCGAGTGATTGATATATCGACACCGTCATCACTGAGTGAAGTCGGTTTTTATGATACTCCGGGAAATGCGAAAGGAGTATATGTCCGCGGGAATTATGCCTATGTTGCGGATTGGAATAATGGGCTTCGGGTAATTGATATATCTACCCCGTCATCACCAAGTGAAGTCGGTTATTATAATACTCCGGGGTATTCTTATGATGTATATGTCCGCGGGAATTATGCCTATGTTGCGGATGGAGGCGATGGACTACGAATAATTAATGTAGCAACCCCGTCATCACCAAGTAAAGTTGGCTTTTATGATACCCCGGGACATGCGAATAGTGTATATATCAGCAGTAATTATACCTATGTTGCGGATAAAAACAGCGGGCTGTATATTCTTGAACATCTCATACCGACTACTCCTTCATGGAGTGCTGTCGGCGGTATTACCCTGACCGGTTTTACGGTCAGCTGGAATGACAGCATCAATGAAACTGGTTATCATTACATTCTGAGTAATATCGTAACCGGCGTTGTTGTTTCCAATCTTCAGCTTGCTGCAGATACAACATTTAAAATGCAGGTCGGACTGAGTAACAATACACAATATAGTTTAAAATTATATGCAAGTAATTCTATAGGGTTGTCAGCAACAATTGAAACAAATGTAACAACGTTGGCGGGATTGCCGAGTGCACCGTCGAATGTTATTGCGGATACGATTACGCCGACAAATTGTATACTGCACTGGATTGATATGTCATCGGGCGGATCGCAGGAAGATAATTTTATTGTCTATCAGAACACCAATGCAGTATTTT
>CAZBCL010000024.1:0-34720 GCA_964490645.1 uncultured Spirochaetia bacterium | reverse complement strand
TCGTATACCGTTACCGCACGACGGCAAGCTTGATGATTTTGTAATCGCTTTCATCGTCCGTATTGATTATGCGTGCGAAATATATTCCCGGAGCGATAGTTTCATCATCGCTGTTTTTCATCGTAGGGATTGCGTCGATTATCTTGTTATATTTTGTCTATACATTCTTATTTACGATTTTTGAATTCATCCGGAAGCAGTATTATTGATTATTGATGTGCATTAATTGAAACAGTATATCTGCAATACCTTCATTAACGGCATTCGTATCAATATTTCCCCGAACAATACATCTCACGGTAATAATACTCCATTAATGCCGTTTATAACACAATCAATGCCTACATTTCACTTTTCTGAAAGAGCCTTCCTATATGCCACTGATAGCTCCAATAACACGATTATCTATTTATTTATATAAGAACTGTAATTGTTTATTTTCGTGCATAGAATAATAAAACGCCGCCGGCACCGATGAATAGAATATTACTAAACCATGCTCCCAGAAATGGCGAAATCACCCCGTTTGATCCTAATGCCGACATCATCGCATACACGGCATAATAGACAGCGATAATACCGATGCATAATAACGTACTTAATACTAAAACTGCTTTTCGGGCATAGACTGAAAGCGGTGCACCAAGCAATACCATTATAAGACAGGAAAACGGAATTGCAAATTTTTTATAATACTCAACTAATTCATCGTCAATTGGTTTTCCCTGTTCACGAAGCACCTGTAATGCGTGTTTTGCTTGTTTCGTGGTCAGCTGTTCAAAATCTTTTTTTCCCATAAGAAAATAATCCGGTGTTTCAGCAAGATCCAAATAATAATTAGTTACTGTTGTTTCTGAAACAATTTCTTTTTCATCATTATACTCGGTAATAATTCCTTGAATAATTTTCCATTTCCCCTGCTGCGCATCCCAGTTCATTTCCTGTGCCTCTATCTTCTCAATAAGATATGATTCATCAACGGAAAGCCGATCAATCATCACATCATTTAAGCACATCGTATCCTCACCAATGGCAACTCCGTGTTCAATGTAATAATAACGATTTCCCCGACCGGGAATATGGCGATAGCGATGAAATTCTGTTTCTTTTGTTTTTAAATGCTCCCTCCATTGTTTATAGGTAATTGTTTTATCAAAGGTTCCCCGTCGGATGAGAATATGCAAATCTTCAATATTATCCATCGTTTCCATTGCCGGTACAACAACATAATCCTGAAAGAAAAACAATCCCCCCGAAAATACTATCCCGCAGAGCAACAGTGGTACAATGATTCTATATAAACTAACCCCTGATGTCATAATAGGTGCCATTTCATTTGTTCTGAAGAGCTGCGCAATCGCAAAAATAACACCGAATAGTATGGCAAACGGCAACAACTGAGAAATAAAATACGGTGCATGCGTTGCATAATATAAACCATTTAACCACAACGGATAGCGCTGAAACCGATCTAATGCATCAATGGCATTCACCATAATAATTAAAAAAGTAAACGCAAAATCAAAAAGGAATACCGGTGCAAAAAATTGACTTAAAATATACGTATCAAGAATTAATGGACGCCGCCAATACGGGGCGTTAAACTCCTCTTTAATTGCAGTAATAATTTTTTTCATTTCCGTTCGACCAATACTATGCCAATAACACCGATTAATGCACATAATATATTTCCGACCCACATTCCCACTATCGGCATTAATCGCGCATCCTGCGCTTGGGCTTCACCAATTATATATGCCATATACCATACAATCATAATAATAATACTAAATGCCAGTGCCAGCCCTTTTCCCCCGCGTGGTGATACAATCGAAAACGGCAACCCCATAAGAATCATCGCCAGCGATGCAAATGGAATACTGAAACGCTTGTGAAACTCAACCCGTAAATGTATTGTCGGGTCTCCTTTTTTAGTATCATGCAGCTGCTTTTTAAGACTTTTTATTTTTTCTTTTTGTTCATCAGGGATTTTTTTTTGCTGCTCCTGCAGCATAGCAATGACATCTCTCTGATTAGAAAATGGCATC
This sequence comes from uncultured Spirochaetia bacterium, assembly GCA_964490645.1. Lineage (GTDB taxonomy): Bacteria > Spirochaetota > JAHITG01 > CAZBCL01 > CAZBCL01 > CAZBCL01. The sequence continues at coordinate 32,672 of CAZBCL010000024.1, read as the reverse complement.
ATAAGACTTTCTGATTCCCGTAAATGATTCGTATCCGCTGTTGCTGCCTGACGCATCTGTTCGTCTAAGCGTTCTTTTTTCTTCGTATACTCAGATCGGCGTTGTTTACGATACGATGCTAATGCTGCTTTTTTTTGCTGTATCTGAAACAGTACATTTGACCGCACCCCTGAGCGTTCTTTAATTGATGCCCATAATGCACATGCGGTCATCTCACGCGGCGTTTTTGTTCGTATAAGATCAACAGAATATTCTTCTTCAAATCGCATAATCATCATTTTTTTTTGAATAATATGATCATGATCAGGATCATCCGCATCAGGTGAATAGGTTGTTGAATTACTGAGTAAAAATTGCATGCCAATACTATACTCCCCGGGACCGATTTCAGATTCATAGTTCGTTAACATAAACCCGCGTTCAGCATAGGTACGTTCATAATACCGTTTCCCGTTGATTGAGACATCCCGCATAATTGTTATATGTTCCATCTCTCCGGTGTGATGATTAATTGCCGAGACAAAAAAATTATAATCCCCAAGCCTCGTTTCCTGATTCGGCTCTATCATTGCCAATGGTTTATTTTTAAATATTTCAGGATAACTTGAGCGATAATTATAATTCCCATGCGGCAGAAAAGTATCATTAAAACCCACCATAAGCACACTAACGACCAGCCCGAATAGTATTGCCGGCAAAAATATTTTCAGCGGTTTCATACCGCTTGCCATCAGCGCAATATATTCACTCTCACTTGAAAACCGCCCATATGCCACTAATACCGCCATAACAACACCCATCGGAATAGTCAGTGCAAGGGTAAAAGGGAGCATATTCGGAAATAGCATCATAACATGCTTAATGGCAATATCCCGCTCAACCGCTGTCTCAAGAAGGAGAACAACTTTATTCATCAATAATATCATAGTAAAAAATGCCGTCCAAACGAAAAACGGCGGCAGCATTTCACGAATGATATATCGGGTAAGTTTATTCACCGATTAACTCCAACGGCTTATCAGTGCAATCCATTGCATACATAGCATTAATGCTGTAATAACTTTAAGAAACACCGAAAAAATAAATGTTAATCCATAAATAATCAATCCCTGCTCAAATGGTATATTAAAGTAGTGCCGTACAATATTGACCTGTATCAGCAATACCCAGAGACTAATAGCAATACGTGCAAAAATAGAAAGTGCCATTGGAAGATGTAAACCAATCGCACTAAGACCAACCGCAGGAAAGAACAGCCATGGCAAATATGACAATACCATATATCGCCACAAATGCCCGGGATTAATGCCGGTAGGTAATGTCGTATCAAAAAAACCAATAAACAATATCCAAACTGCCGTTACCATTAACGTTTCAAAAATGAACAGAACAGAACCAACCAGCCACACCAGCCATGTCGCTCCTGTTGACGGCAGTTGTGCCCACCAACCTGCAGAACCAAATACTGATGAGAGCATAGTTGTTGCAAGACTTGAAAAATGACCGGTTAAATGTATGCCAAGTGTTTTTGCCATTGTAATAATCAATAATAAAATAAACACATCCACGAATGAACAAAGAGCATTATTTTCTCGTGTTTCAATACCGTTTAGCCGGTGAGGCGTAAATAAAAAAGTGTATGCACATTCCGTTAACTTCATGCTCTGTCCTTATGGTAAATACAAGTATTGAACCGGTGCCCGATATGCATCACCGGATATTTCATTCATCACTTGTTTTGAAAGCGGTGAAAATAATGCATGCATTTCTCCCATGATTTCCTCAAACGGAGAGTGTTGAATACGAATAATTTTATAATCATCCGATAAACCCGCTTGAGCAGCACACGCATCAAGCGCATCATGTAATGTGCCGATCTCATCAACCAAACCAACTTTTTTTGCTTGTTCTCCGGTAAATATTCTGCCATCCGCAACATTTTTCATTTGGCGGTCAGTCAAACCGCGCCCTTCCTGAACAACGTGATAAAATGCCGAATATGAATTATCAATAATTTTCTGAAGCATTCGCAATTCAACTGATGTCGGTGCCCGTGAACTGGATAATATATCTTTAAATTCACCGCTTTTTATCGTTGTTGCTGAAATCCCCAGTTTATCAAACAACCCCTTAAAATGCAGTGTTTTAATTATAACACCGATTGAACCCGTTAACGTCCCTTGATTTGCATAAATTGTATCAACTTGTGCCGTTACATAATATCCCCCGGATGCAGCAACATCAGCGTATGACGCAAAAATCGGCATATCCCGTTCTTCCTTTAAACGTTGCAGTGCTGCAGCAATTTCCTGACTTGCCGCAACCGTTCCGCCCGGCGAATTCACCCGGATAACAACCCCTTTAATATTTTTGTAATCCGTTCGTAGTTTATCTATTGTTTTAATAATACCGGCAGCGCCGCGTTCGCCAAGTATTAATGGCGAGTCATCACTATCAAAAGCAATTACTCCGTTTATTGTTATTAATGCTATACCGCTTGAAAAACGATCTGCCACTCCTTGTGCCCATAATGAATTAATTGACGAGGCGTTTGCAGTTGCAGTATCCGGTTTCGGTGTCCGTGCAAGTGTAATAAATCCGATAATAATACTTATTCCGACAAAACAAAGAAGGATATAAGCAATAATTGATATTTGTTTCCCTTGATTATTTGTTGTATCATTCATTCATAGTTCCTTATAAATGCAGTATTGGTGTATATATATATTACCATAATAATAGTTTTCACTATTGTGTAGGCAACCGCACTCTTTTTCAAGTAGTATCTTACTATTTTATTTATACTGAGAGACAGCGCTATTCAATATTTATCTTTCTCAAATAATACTTATATGCTATAGTCAGTGCAGCACTATTAATTCGGAATATTTTATGAATAATAAAAATGTATATACACATATAGTATTCGGCTTCATTCATGCCGCACTGCTTTTTAGTGTACGAATGATAGTACTCCCCTATCTCACTCAATCATCTGATATTCTGTATCAAGCATGTGCCGCCAGTGCAGCAGGATTCTGCATCGGCGTGATTATCTCAAAGTTTTTCCGCCCGGTTTCCCGACTCCGATATAGTAGAGTATTCGGTATCGGTTCCCTTGTCTATCTTGCCGCACTCCCCTATATTCTATTAAAACTATATGCAATATTCTATACTCCCCCTTTCGCACACCGGCTGCTCTCACATACCCTGCAGCAATCCTGCATTCTCATTATCGGCTTCACTATTCCCGGTGCGCTTATCGGTATTCTGTTATTGCTTTTTATACGACGCCATCCCTGTTCATTGCAGCATCTTGCATTGATTGACGGAAAACGTACCGGATACTATTTATTGGGATTCGGTTTCAGCAGCATTCTGATAGGCGGTATCGTGAGTACCAGTATACCGATATTTATCGGATATGCAATCCCCTGTTTTCTGTTAGCCGGCATTGTTCTAGCAGCACTGCTTCAAAAAAAAACGCCGCCTTCTTTTTCAACAAACAACTCGCCTTTCATTCAATCACAACTGCCTGATATAACAATACCGCATCGTTCATTGATCCCGGTTATCATTATTGTATATCTCAGCAGTTTTGCATTCATTGTTTCCGGTGTCCTTTTTCTGATTGTTTTTTCCCGTCTCCTAATCATGATGTCCTTTAATAGCCCTTTGACCATGCCGCTGACTATTGGAACCTATGCAGCAGCAGCCGTTATTGCATTATTACTGTTCTCCGGAAAATTTGATCGAAACCGAAATCAGCTCCTTATGCTTGGTATGGTGTATGTTCTTTTCGGTATTGTCGCATTTTTAATCAGTCGCGTGCTGCCGCTGTTGCAATTAATACTATTTGACGCTATTGCTCTTGATATCCCCTTCTTTACTGCTATCCCCTTTATCATTACTTTTATTGCTTTATTTATCCCACTCACTGCATTCGCACTGCATGGACCGATTTTTATCAAACTTATTACTCCCGATGAACATACCATGCAGCGGCGAATCGAGACAAAACTTATTTTTTATTCTTTTGCAGTATTCACCGGTATACTCATCAGCACAAAATGTATTATTCCACTGTTTGAGCTTCGTTCAGCACTCCTTATCAGCACCGTTCTGCCCATTATAACCGGTATGCTGATATTTTTCATCGATCGGAATACCGCATTTGTATGGAAAGGCATTTTATATATCAGTGCAATTGTTATGATTATAATCATGATATTAATTGGTCCTGACTGGAGACCATCACTATTATACAGCGGCACACAATACAATGCTGCGCTTTTCCGAAAACATTATTTAAATCTGAAACAATATAGCCCCTCATTAGATTATACTGACTTTATACAACGAATCTACGGAACACTGATTTATACGCGTGATGGAGCATATCAATCTTCAGCTGTTTTCCGCCGAAAACCATACAATAACACGAACCAACCGTCAGCTCTGACGGATACTATCATGATAACACATAATAGCATCCCTGCCGGCATTTCCCCCACTATCGCTCATCGCCTGACGGCACATATTCCGATGCTCTTACATTCAGCCCCGCTGAATGTATTAATTGCAGAGCCGGGTACTGGCGAACTAACACATACTGTACAATTATACGCTCCGCATCATATTGATGTTGTATTACCTGCTGCTGAAATACAAGAAGCCTCAACAATACTGCTTGCTGATTATAATGAGAATGCCTTCAGTAATCCTGCAGTTTCAATCTATACACAACCGCCGCAAGTGCTGTTATATGCTGCCGCACATTACTATGATGTCATTATCATTGCCGATAATCACCAGACCTGTACAGGATTTTATAATAATGCGCTTTATATTGCATCACTCAAACAGGCGATCAGCACCAATGGCATTGTTTGTTTGAGGCTTGATAACCGGTTACGTACTACAGCGGGCAGTATTCAATCATTACAAGAAAAATACGGACGTTTTTTTGCGTATACTTTCATTGCAGGACGGCAAGATAAATCTGACTGGCTTATTTGCTGTGTTCAACATCCCCAATGGTCATATAGTGATATCTGGCGACACGCATTATCACGTCAATCTCTTATGCGTGATTTATCTCAATGCGGAATAGACGTTCTTGCCGGTTCACCGGCTTATGCGATTCAACACCTGATGCAATCCGTTTCTGTTTCATCAAACAGCGAACGTCTCCCTTTCCCGCATATGCCGAGAAAAACATCTCCATTAATTGCACATACAGCCGGTCCAAATGATAAATTAAGTATATTGAACAATGCGCAGAATAATGCATTCCCCCAATCATCAATAATTGCGGATACTACTTTCACCATGACCGACACTTCAGCAGAAAGCATTTCAAATTATTCATCATTTCACGCCCCCGATCAATTACCCGGCATTCAAACAAATAGTGCTTTATCTACAATAATAAGCCCCTTTTTCAAATATGATATATCACCGGAATTATATACACAGCATAAAAAACTGATTCAAAAATTCACCATGACAAATAGATAAATAATTTCCGCACGCTCTATTGGTATTATTTTTTCACAACCATTACAATACTGTAAAATAAAACGTTTGCGCTGTTAAATATTGCTTGAATTATTATTATTGATTTGTTATAGTACATTAATTCGGTGTCACATCGTGTAATAAGCATGCATATAGTATACTATTACTTGCGGCAACGAACGTGAGGAGAATAGTATATTCTGTCGGTGTATGATTATATGGTGTTATTATGCGTGCGACTGCATGTTTACTATTCATTTTAATACTGCTTCTTTCCATGCCGCTTAATAAAGGAATTTCAATTACCGGTCCGGCACTCATGTTTGATATTGAAAATGCATCAGCACGCTTTGCAATGAAATTACGTTCTTCAAAAAGCGGGTACGATGACACCCCATTATTGAGTTATACTTTCCCGTACCAGTCACATGCCCGTTTCCAGATAAACCATTCCTATTACACCTATGGCGATACAAAAGGAAAATACACCGAAACACCGAAAAATATCGGCAGCATGGCACGATCAGTATGGGTTATTGACGGTATAGCAATAAAGCAGGAAATGCGTCTTAAAAACAACGTTATTATTTTAAAATATGTATGTGAAAATACCGGAACCACTTCCCGAAAGATTGGCATGCGTCTTATGCTGGATACTGTATTATATCAAAACGACAATGGACGTTTCATTGTTCCGCGAACCGGTCAGCTATTACAGGAAACAACGTATAATGGCGCTTCCGTACCGGATTTTTGGTACTCAATGTATAATATTGACACTGAAAAACCCGCCGTCTGGTGCCGTATTAACGAAAACCCCTATGGGAAACCGGATTCAGTTGTATTTGCCTGTGCGGAACGAATAGCAAATGCATATTATCATTATACCGCTGACCCGAAACGAAATTATAAGTTTACACCGCTGGCACAAAATGATACCGGCTTTGCCGCTTTCTGGAATCAGAAAGAACTTGCACCGCAGGAACGTATAATATATACAATTTCGCTCGGACAATATACTCCTGTAATCCGATCTAACCCGCCATATGCCGTCGCACTTTTTGTAAACGATAAAGCATATCGCGGGGAATATACCATTGCGTGTGATATTGAAAACATTGATCCGACAACAACGCTTCGTTCTATTCAGGCAAAACTGATACTGCCGCCCAATTGTCAACTTCTCTCTTCAACACCGACTATCAGCATTGATAAGCTTTCTGCATTAGCATCATCACATATTGGATGGAAAATAAAATGCCCTTCTATTTCAGGAAAAGAATTCACCATTGAGATTTTCGCACAATACCGCGGCGGTTATAAGAAAACAAAAATAACATATATTGTTCCATAATGAATCCCCGCTGAGAAAATCCGCTATTCTTAACTGCAATGATACATGTTCACAAAAGGAATATGAGCAGCTCTACCGGCAAGTATTGGATATTATTAAGCAACAAAGAACATTGAAAAAGAGAAAAACTATCCGGCTGTGCGTATATTTTGCATTTTCGCACATGACCGAATGAGAATTGTTTTTAATGAACTCCAAGAAGAGGGGATATCAATAATGTGAGAAACGGATTAATTGCTATTGAGCACTTACTAGTAATACTATGATATTCCTTCTGTGAGAATAATCAACAAAACATCGCAGCACATCCGGTATAGAGGTATTATATTTATTCATCCGGATATCAAAATACTCTTTGACAACTCCCCTCTCATGATAGTACGGTACAGTATCATGGAAAAGAAAAAAAATATTAAAATTATTGCAAAAAATCATAAAGCCCGTCATCGTTTCGCAATTATTGATACTTTTGAAGCCGGGATTGAGCTTAAAGGCACTGAAGTAAAATCAATCCGCAACGGAAAAGTTCAGATAAGCGATGCTTATGCCTCAGTGAATGAACGTGGTGAACTCATTGTATTTAATCTGCATATCGCCCCCTATGAGCACGGAACCGTTTGGAATCATAACCCTGATCGCCCCCGTCGTCTTCTCATGCATAAACGGGAAATCCTGCGTCTTAAAACGCGCATTGAACAACAGGGATACACCCTCCCGGTATTACAAGTATATTTTAAAAAACAATTCGCAAAAATAGCAATCGGTCTCGGGAAAGGGAAAAAGATGACTGACCGCCGTCAGGAAATTGCACAGCGAATCGCTGATAGACAAATGGCACGCGCACGAAAACGATACTGAAAATTTACACTATAATAATAAAATATACCTTCTTCACTTGTAGTTTTATTGAAATACTGTTATATTGTTAAGTATAGTATTATATCTCATTAATACTGATTTATATTGGAGGAAATTAAATTATGAGAATTTCTACAACAACCCGATACAGTTTAATGGCATTACTTGATATTATTCATTATGGAAAAGGCGAACCGGTATCAGTGGCTAAAATAGCACAACGCCAGCATATTCCGGTAAATTTTTTGGAACAATTATTTTTACTGCTTCGGAAATCAGGGCTTGTAAAAAGCATCATGGGGGCACGCGGCGGATTTATTATCAAAGGCAATATTAAAACGATAACTGTTGCAGATGTGATTAAAGCAGTTGAAGGTCATGTTGCACCGATCTATCGAACAAAAACACGCAGCAAACTCAAACCCCCAAAAGATAAAAAAGTATTAAATACCACTGAAAATCTTTGGAAAGATCTCGGCGCACTTATTATTAAATTTTTTAAAGGGTATTCTCTCGATAAACTTGCACGACTTATTAAAACAACTCGGTAGAAAAAAACACATCCTCGTATCGCGCTGCTCTTCCTGCACGAAAGCTTTCAACACGAAAGTTTTGTATGAAAACATTTTCATTAACACGATATTGTATATGTTCTCTATTTACGTAGCATTCAGCAGCAACGCCATTACATATGCATCTGTTCCATCACGATAGTATCGCTTCCTGCAATAAAGTTCAGCAAATCCATTTTTTTTATATAATGCAACTGCCGGTATATTCGTTGTACGCACTTCAAGAATCAACGCACTGAGATGCCGTTCATGTGCAATGCGAATTATCTTATCAAGTATCACCTGACCATATCCATTATGCTGATGTTTCGCTGCAACGGCAAGATTTAATATATGCAGTTCATCTGCAGCACACAGACAGTCAAAATAGCCGATAATGGTATTATTTTTTAATAGAACATGGCAGAAGTGATACTCATCAGTATTATCAGCAAACATTGAAGAGGTCCACGGTGATGAAAACACTGCGTTTTCAATGGACATAATATGCGTTAAATCACTCTCTTGAGCCGGTCTGCAATAAATCATCACTCTATATACATAGTATTTTTAATACCCGTCAAGTATTGTTTAATATAGTGATTGCGTACAACCTATCCTTATTTGAAGAAGACCATTTAATATTCTGAGCGCTCATTATACATGCGTTATGTTGTTTTCGCATTGCATCTCCTGTTTAAAAAATAAATTATCGTATTTACCGAAATAAAATATCTTATATAAAAAAGAATAACCTTTAATTGACAATACTGACATTAAAGATATACTTTAAGATATAGACTGAACCTTATATAATTTCTATTGTCCAAATATAAAGGAAATACAATTTAGGAGGCTTGAAGAATGCATAAAAACAGAATCATCGCAAGTATACTTTTCATTATTGTTATTGTATTGCCCGGAATCGTTTCTGCTGCAAAGTTTATCTCAATCAGCAAGCAAGTGTATGTTAAACCTGCCGGTAAAACAAGCTATTATCGTGCTAGTCTGAAAATGGGATTAAAAACAGGCGATCAAATTGTCTGCAGAAACGGTACTGCTGTTGTATCAGCCGGTCGCGGCCGATTTACGATTCGTCCAAACTCAAAAATAACTATTACCGATGCTATTGAAGGAAAAAAACAAGGGCAAGGAATTATTGCCAATGTCGGGCGCGTTACGGCACGAGTATCGAAAGGGAACGATGCGGTTTCATTTGGTTCACCGACAGCAGTTGCCGGGGTTCGCGGCACTGAATTTGATATTGTTGTTGCTGATGACGGAACAACGCAATGGGCAGTAACCGAAGGCGCTATTGCTGTTGAAAATGATAAAGGCGCTGTTGAGGTTGGCACCGGGAAAAGCTCCATTGTCGGAATGAATGCCGGTCCGCAAGCACCCGCAGATTTTGACACTGCCGCCAATGATTTTACTTCGTGGATACAGAGTGTTAATAAAAAAATTAAAGGAAATGAACCATCTATTTGTGCATCAATGAAAGCACGCATTGAAGCAAATAATATCACTATTGAAGCATTGAAAAAAGAATACCTTACTGTTTCAAATAACGCCACTCTGCAGCAAAAAGAAAGTTCACTCCTTACTGCTGATGGAACGGAAAATGCTGTAATTGCTGCACAAAAAAAAGCAAAAAGTGCAATGGGGTTATATCTTCAAGCATCCGTTATTTATACAAAAATGAGAATGATTGATATTTTAAACTATTCAATCGTACAATCCGCTGAACGAATACAACGTAATGCTGACGAAAGCACTGCTCTGCAATCAAATGTTGATGCAGTAGCACAGGCATATCAGGAACAACATGTATGGTTTGCAGCACGTGGTGCTGATAATACCGCTCTTGATTTTAAAAAAGGAAGAAAAGCGGGAAAACGTAAAACTAAAAAGTTAAACTTTTAAGGAGGATAGTTAGTATGAAAAATGTATATGTATTAGGTCTTGTACTTATTGTAATGAGCATAGTAGCATGTGCACCGAAACTTGAGAAAAATGTTGATGAGTTATTGGATAACTTTGCTGCAGCAATAAACGCACATGACGCAAGTGCAGTAAAAAGTTATGTTTCTGATAAAGCCGCCACAAAAGCAGCTATTGATAATACCCGCGTCCTCTTATGGACTTCACTTGGCGTCAATAATTATCAATTCAGTTCCCCCTCAGTAAAACAATCAGGGCAGGAAGGGAGCGGTTCGGCGAATACGCTTGTTTCAGCAAACTCAACCAGCGCAAAAGTTGCGCAGGACAGCAGCGATTTTGAATTCGCTCTTGATAAATCCGGTTTATTTAAAGGTGAATGGAAAATTAAAAAATGGAGTTTTGATTATATCCCACCGGCAGGCAAAGAGCCGATTATATGGGTCAAACCAAATATTCAATAAAAAACCCTATACTATTATTCATAAATAAAAAAGCCCGGATGTTCCGGGCTTTTTTATTATCATACATTCATTATAGCATTACACCGGCATTCATTCAGAACTAAATAATATTCTATTTATCGAAACAATGGCGAGAGTGAGCGTTTTTTATTAATATTGAATATCGTTTGCGCAAATAATCCGGCAATTGATATTTCATCATACCACGGGTGCTCATTAATAAAATCAGCGCCACGAAAAACCGCATCAGTACCAATAACTTTCTTAATAACTCCGTCGGAATATGCTTTATCAAACTTATCAACTGCAGTACCGTTTAAAAATGCAAATGTTGCGGCAAGAAAAATATCCTGCGCCCCATTATCTTTTAAAAGTTTACAGGCATTTAATATCGTCCCCCCGGTTGCAATCATATCATCCGCCATAAAAATATCACGTTTATCACAATTGCCGACAAGAGTCATATCTTCAATAGTGCTTGCTTTTGAATAATTACGTACTTTATCAATAATCGCTAAATCACATCCCATTGTACTGGCAAAAAATCGTGATCGATTTGCCGAACCAACATCAGGTGCAACAACCATAAAATCCTTCAGCTGATATTTTGTTAAAAAATGATCAATAATTAATCGCGAGGCATGCAGATTTTCAAACTTTCGATCAAAAAAACCGGCAACCGCTTCGGCATGGACATCAATAGTTACTATTCGCTCCGCTCCTGCTTGTTCGAGAAAACGTGCAATCAGTTTTGCCGTAATCCCTTCGCGTCCCTTCCGTCGTTCCTGACGGGAATACGGAAACTGCGGAATTAATGCGGTAATATGTTCAGCATCGCTTTGGTAGGCTGCGTCGATAGCGGAAACAAGCGCAATAAAATTATCATTCACGCTCTGCGATGATAGAGGATCATCCATAAGCTGCAGTATATATAAATCAGAGCCGCGTACGGTATCATTAATAATTGTTTTTATTTCACCATTCGCGAACCGCAATTCTTGTGTCTGAACGATATTAAAATCAGACATCATCCGTTCTTTGTTATATATTCCCCGTAATTCTTCTTCAATACGCTCTGCGAGCGATAATGCTCCGTTGCAACTGATAAACGCAAGCCGTCCGCGGTTCATAATCGTATTCCTCCCTTATAACTGCTATCGGTATGTACCGTTATTAAAAAGCATAATATCATTTATGGTACGCATTGTCTCTCATGACAATGTAGTCATACTCTTCTGCGCCCTGATAGTCAAGATACAAAAACCATATCAATAAACAGCATTACCATAATACCACTCGTATTACATTCATTATTGATATCTGCCTGTTAAACTGCGCCGGTATAGAATAATACCTATACATCAGTTTTACAGAAACACAGTACATGATATTAATACAAAAAGGTGCGGCGATAACCGCACCTTTAATATATATCAATTTAGATAAAAATCAGCATCCGCATCGTTGTCAGCTGATTTTTTTCAGCAATTCAGCAACATTTTTCTTTGCTGTTATAGCTTTTTCTTTCATTTGTTGAACAAATTTATCTTCTGACGCCGGTTTATGAGCAGCAGGATAATCACTGATTACACGCGCACCGCGTTTATCATCTTTTGCTTTCGATACTTCACATTCCTCAGCAATAGTCGCTTCCATTTCGGCATATTTAGTCAATGCATCCGTAACGCTCATACCGGGACAATACTCTTTAAATACTTTCATCTCATGCGTAAACCGCGCATCAGAAGTATCATTAATATCAACTTTCCCGTCCGCATATGCTTTTGTATATACTCCATACACCGCATAATACATTAAATAGGTTCGATAAGTTTCAATAGCTTTCTGTCGTGAACGTTCAGTGATATAATTTTTTCCGAGACCTGCAATATCTTTCGAAGTATAGATTTCTTTTCCGTCAGCAGCTTCAAGACGTTTTAATGCATCAATAATCATATCAATGATATCCGGGCGGAAAACTTCAAAAACAAACTGAGCACGTTTTGCTTTATTACGTGCCATATACTTTCCTTCATTTCTCTTAATCATGTATATCTGATCTGACAATACCCATGCAGGAAATATTTCATTAAACGCAGGACTAATACCATCATAATGCTTCGCTGATTTATTAATCAGACTAAACGGCATCTCAACACGCTGCGGCAGTGTATCAACTGCTGATGCGATAATACTATACGGTGATTTTGTGAAATCTGATGGATATTTTATATTAACGCCGAGACCGAAGAAAGTTCCTTCACCCGGACAGATTTCCTGATCAGGAGCTTTTGAGGTATGATTTGACCCGACATTCGCTCCATAGCCGACATTCCCTTTTCCTTCCGGCCAATTTGCCGCAATAAGCAATGATTGATGATGAAAACCGACAAATGGACCACATAATGATGCGGTCACTTCACCTTCAGCAATACCCGTATTCGGACCAAGTATTGATTGAGTAACTTTTCCGTGACGTTCAACATGCGTATGTTCTGTACATAATGATTCATCAACAATCGCCATACTTGCAACTTCACAGCCCCATTGAATAATTGAATTCACAACATATGAACCATCTATAATCTCAGTTTGTTCATCAGTACTTGAAAGCACCGTAACATTTTTAACTTTAAGAGCACTGTCAATAACAGCACCTTCTCCAATATAAACATTTTCAACTTTTGGAGTATTTTTTACTACTGCCCCGCTTTCAATGACTCCGACATCACTCTGTGCAGCTTGAGCATACTCTTTACATTTCTTTGTTGCTGCTTGTATGAAATCTGCATCATCCCGATTCCCGGCAATGATGCCGGCTTGAACAACATCCATTTCCGCATATGGATATACTTCCCGGCCACCTGTTTCAATCGCAATTGGAATTTCAACCCCATTGCCAAACGAACTACCCGGTGTACAAACGATTTCTCCACACCCCATCAGAGCCGCATGTGTACGAACCGCATAGTTAGCAATTAAATTGCATGAATGGATAAGCACATCATCCCCGATAATAACATTTTTTAACACGCTGTTATACACGCCACTGCCCATGTTTATCCCTTGTGCAATATCAACCGCATTACCGGTATGTCCGCCGATACATACTTTGCCGGAAAAATAATTCCCGATAATTTTTGAAATATGCGTATCCGCGGTTACCATGACATGCTTCCAGTCATCTGCGGCATTTCCTTGTGCCTTGAGATTTTCAATCTGATCAGCGGAAAGCGCTGAATAACCCTTTCCGGTATTAAAATCTGCTGCAGCGGTTTTTAAAGATTTTAAAAACGCCGATTCTTTAATGTTTTTATCAATGACTTTTAAAACATCCTGTTTATTCATTTGTAATCCTCCTAGAAATTGTATTCATAATATATCGGATAAGCGACACCATAGAAAACGCTGACGCACAACCTACTCGGTAAGACGGCGGCATGATAATGGAAATGAATTATTGTGTCAAGATTAATTGCCCGAATTGCCTGAAGCAATTACAATAACTATTCTAGGTATCATCAGATGAGGTATGTGATGAACGCTGTATATCAACAATTTGCACATCGCCCACATAATCTTTAAGCACAACTTCAGATATTGTCCGCACCTGTTCAATTAACCCTGTAATCCGATGACACCCTTCATCAATTGCTTTCCCCATTTTTTGTATTGAGGAGTTTTCCATTTCAAGCATTTCATCAGCAGTAACCTGAATAACGGTTAAGGGCTGTGAAAACTCATGGGCTATCATTCCCCCCATTTCTTTAACAGCACTGAGTCGTTTTTGTTCAATTTCAAGTTTTTCCAATAATTTTCGATGTGTAATATCACGAAGGAATAAAATTTTTGCTACCGGAGTGTTATTCCGAATAACCGTTGATTGAGAAAGTGAAAGAGTTTTGCTGTTATTATCATAGACGATTTCTTTATCCCAAAAATCATGCTGTATCGGATATTCTTCAACAATCTCACCAACCGATTTCCCTTGTACATCATCCGCAGAGCAGCCGAAAATATCCTGTGCCGCCGGATTAATATGCAGAATAATTCCATCCATATCAAGAACGATAAATCCTTCACGGGCATTGGCAAACAAATTCTTTGCAATATCGGAAATGGTAATCGTCATCAAATTGTATCGTATGATAGCAACAAATATAAAAAATGATTGAATGGATATCATCGCAAACGCTAATTGCGGATGCTTCGTATAATGGAAAACCTCCGGTAAAATCGCATCGGAAAATATTGCAAGAATAAACGTAATTGTCGAACCGTATAAAATCAATATACATTGACTTTTTAAACGAGGCGTTTTTGCCGTTCGTTGATACCGCCACAAATAATACATCGCACTGCTAATCGGCAGTATAACATTCACAAGCGCTGCCGGCATAAATAACGGTCCGGCAAGAACATCCTTGCCCCAAATAAACACTTCCGTACCGGCAACAATACCTTTTGTTGTTAGACCAACAATACATCCGACAATATAAACACCAAGCTGTATCCAAAAGAACGCTTTTCGCTTTTTCTCAATATACGTATAAATAAAATTTAAAAAGAAAAAACCAACACCTTGCCACCAGACTGCATTAATTCTTTGAATTATCTGCACCTTGTCTAAATCTGAACTAATCCATACTACTAACGCTCCAATAGCCCATAATAATGGTTGTGTAATAAAACAAAGATACGCTAAGTTGAGAATACTGCGGCGCCGCTGTGCAAAAACATAGGTCCATAAAAAGAAATAGATGGTAATAGCTGCAACCGGAATTATAAAATTCGGACTTGTATACTGTACTTCCTGCACAGCACCTCCTTTATTTTTTAATTCGGTGCACTTTTCCCTGATAATGTAATAAGGATAACACCCTGTATAATTAATAAAATGCCGATAATTCGAAGCATTGAAATTTTTTCTGCAAAAAGAAAATAGCCCGGAATCAAGGTTAAAATATAACTGAGACCAACCATGGGATAGGCAACTGTTAACGGCACTTTGGAAAGCACCCATAACCATACCACCGCCGAAAGTCCATACGTAATTAATCCGGCAAGCACCATCGGTTTAAACATCACACCGACATACGTCGCAATAATACCGGTATCAGCTAATTGTGCTGCTGCAAACGGATCATCCTTCAAACCAAGTTTGAGGAGAATTTGCCCCCCGACAGCTATGGTAATGGATATTAATATCATGATAAATTGTTGCGTTGTTAACGCCTGCTGTGGCATATACACTCCTTCACTATCACTGTTGTACTTTAAAAAGTATAATATGAATGAAAAAGATTGTAAAGCAATATATATTGACACGATAGTGGTATATACTATAATATTAATATCATAATTTCCGAAAGGGATTAAATAAAAACACATAAACACAATTAACGATTGTTGCTGTTGCAAATGGGGAAGACCTGTGAGAATCAGGCACAGTCGCGCTACGGTATTGAGAAGCTCTACAGCACGCTCTAAGTCCGATTACCATAACAGCTTCGTAAGACTAATTTTGTCGCGTTAACAAAAGGAGTATTCTATGCATTACAAAACCCTCATAACCGCTTTTCCGCGAATCGGTGAAAAACGAGAATTAAAAACAGCTTTGGAAAGTTATTGGGCCGGTAAAAGTTCAATGACTTGCCTTCAGGATATTGCACGAGAACTACGGCAAAAAAATTGGCGTATCCAAAAAGAACACGGGATTGATTTTATCAGTTGCAATGATTTCAGCCAATATGACAGTATGTTGGATACAGCAGTATTGCTGGGTGCAATCCCCGAACGATTTCAGCGTATTACCGATATCCATAAACAATACTTTGCTATGGCACGCGGAGAGAAGAATATCCCGGCATTGGAAATGACAAAATGGTTCAACACGAATTACCATTATATCGTCCCCGAGCTCAATGATAATATATCTTTTACGCTCAATGCAGAAAAAATTATTACAGAATATAAAGAAGCACAGCGTCTCGGAATAAATCCGAAAATCAATATAATCGGTCCGATAACCTTTTTAGGATTGTCAAAAACAACAAATGCAAAAAAACCTTACGCCTACTTTGACAAAGTCCTTGCACTATATATTCAATTAATGCAAAAACTTTCTGAATTGAATGAAACGGTCTATATTCAATGTGAAGAACCAATTCTTGCAACAAATCCGACACAAGAACAACTTCATTTATTAGACAAAGCCTATCAGCAATTGCCCCTCGTTAGTAATTCTATAAAGCTAATAGTTACAACATATTTTGAGCATTCCAATGAAGCAACGGACGTATTAGTACATTCTCCGATATGGGGATTAGGGCTTGATTTTATTTACGGTCCAAAAAATATTGACTCTCTATCAAAACTAAATAAAAAAATGCTTATTGCCGGTATTGTTGACGGCAGAAATATTTGGAAAAATAACTATACCAAATCCTTGGCAATCTTAGATACAATACAGAATACGGTTCCGAAAGAACAAATAATCATTGCAACAAGCTGTTCACTTTTACATGTTCCTTATTGTGCTGCTGCAGAACCGGACAGTCCGGTAAAACAATGGTTTAGTTTTGCATATGAAAAGCTTGATGAAGTTAAAGACCTTTCAGCAATTTTCCATGCAGCTTTACCACACACAGACGCCGCCCAACTCTTAGAGAAAAACACGCGCATTAACAATGAACGGCTATCTTCACCGCTTATTCATAATGCACAAATTGCCGATAGAATCAGCACTATTACAAAAATAGTACGCGAGTGTACTTTTACCGAAAGAATTGCTGCTCAAAGAAACGCCCTCCCGCTTCCGAAACTCCCAACAACAACTATTGGCAGTTTCCCGCAAACACCGGAAATACGTACACTGCGAAGAGATTTTAAAAAGAACAGTATCTCAGAAACAGACTATACCACGGGTATACAACAATACATTCGGAAATGTGTTTCATTTCAGGAGGAAATCGGGCTGGATATATTAGTGCATGGAGAACCCGAACGCAATGATATGGTTGAATACTTCGGAGAAATGCTGCACGGCTTTCATTTTACTATGAATGGCTGGGTGCAAAGCTACGGTTCGCGATGTGTTAAACCGCCAATACTGTACGGTGATGTCTCTCGTCCGAAACCAATGACCGTTCGTTGGATTACCTATGCGCAAAGTCTGACAAAAAAACCAATGAAAGGCATGCTGACCGGACCGGTTACCATTGTCAATTGGTCATTCGTTCGTGATGATAAACCACACGCTGAAGTTGCACAACAAATCGCGCTTGCACTCGCTGATGAAATCAATGACCTTCAGAATGCCGGTATAAAAATTATTCAGGTTGATGAAGCTGCATTTAAAGAAGGATACCCGCTCCGTAATGAAAATATCAATGAATATGAAAAATGGGCGGTAGCAAACTTTAAACTCGCCGTGAGCAGCGCACATAAGGAAACCCAAATACACACGCATATGTGTTACAGTGAATTCAATGATATTATTAAAACGATTGAAGCAATGGATGCAGATGTTATTACCATTGAAACCGCACGAAGCGGCAACGAAATTTTGACTGTTTTCAAAGAAACCGGTTATACCAATGAAATAGGTCCGGGTGTCTATGACATTCATTCACCACGAATACCGTCAAAAGAAGAGTTCGTACAGCAAATACATGAGATTTTAAACGTATTACCGGTATCACAATTGTGGATCAATCCTGACTGCGGGCTTAAAACCCGGAAATGGGAAGAAGTTCGTCCGGCTCTGACAAATATGATGCTGGCAGTTCAGGAAGTGCGAAACGCTCTATAGTATTATGTCCATTGATATTATCGTGGTATAATAAATATTCTGTCATTATTCGATACTGTTGTTATGTAGTACAATGTTCTGATCTGTATAATACTGTATTAATATAATAATCGGTAAAACCCGGGTTGCATTGATACTTGCCAATCAAAAAGAGTATGTTTATAATTACAGACATGAAAAACATATCGGCACTTATACATACTCTGAACGAAGAAAAAAATATCGGTGAATGCCTAGATCGTATTCACGATTGGATTGATGATATTCATGTTGTTGATTCATACAGTACTGATGAAACGGTTGCCATTGCAAAACAGTATACGGCACAGGTAATTCAACATCCATATGAAAGCCCGTCAAAGCAAAAGAATTGGTCATTGGATACGCTTCCCCTTAAATATGACTGGGTACTGCTGCTTGATGCTGATGAAATGGTTACTCCGGAATTACGAAGAGAAATAGAAGCACTGCCTGATAACCCGCCGATTGATGGATACTGGGTATATCGGCGCAATTATTTTCTCGGCAAGGAAATGAAATACGGCGGATGGCGGCGAGATAAAGTAGTTCGACTGGTACGACGCACTATTGCACGATATGCACCTGCGGAAGTACATGAATATATTGACACATCAAACCTTCGCACTGCTTTTCTGACAACCCGCCTTGAACATTATACGTATCACACGATTGAATCGTATTTTATTAAGTTTCAGCGATACTCAAGCTGGGGAGCAAAACAATATACATTAGAACACCGACGCCCTTCATGGTGGAATCTGAATATCGCCCCGCTGCTTCGTTTTTTTCGTATGTTTATTTTTCAGCTTGGTTTTCTTGACGGACGGCATGGATATATTCTTGCACGTCTCTCAGCAATGACGGTTTTTGCGCGCTATACAAAACTATGGGCTGTCCCGTATACCGATGTACTAGTTAATAAACAGCCTGCTCTTCACAATCTTTCATCAAAGGAGAATAACGATAATGAAAATAACCGCTAAGCAACTCAGCCTTCCGCAGGTAAAAGTGGACTGTGCTGTTGTCTACCTCCCAAAAGGCAAGACCGCTATTGAAAATCATATACGGGAAATCGGAAAAAGCCTTCGTGCGATTATATCCCCATTATTACAAAACGGTGATTTCACCGGGGCATTTGGTCAAACAATTCCCATCTATAATACCGCAATAAATAAAATCGGAAAAGTGATTATCATCGGATATGGCACTGCAGAAGAAAACAGTATTGAAGAAATCAGACGATTACTTGGTAAAACCGTAAATGCGTTACAAAAAACACGCGCAACAAGTGCCGTTTTATTAAATCTACCGAAAGTACAGGAACAGGTTCAATGGCGTGAATATGGAATGGCTCTTGCTGAAGGAGCATTCCTGGCAGCATATTCATTTAAAGATTATATAAAAAAAGCTCCCAATGATGACGCAGCACCACCACTGAAAGAATTAATTATTCTGTCAAAGAAAAACAACCATATACCGTTATCAAAGGGAATTAAAATCGGAACTATTCTTGCTGAGGGCTCTAATCATGCACGAACACTGCTGCATACACCGGCTAATAAACTGCGCCCTGTTGAATTGGAAAAAGCCGCTCGCGCCATTGCTCATGAGTCCGGATTAAAAATAAAGGTTTTTAAACAAAAAGATCTTATTGAAAAAAAATTCGGCGGTATCCTCGCCGTCAATAAAGGTTCAACAGAACAAGCCCGTTTTATCATACTTGAATATACACCGACAGTAAAAAATGTTAAAACAATTTGTCTTATCGGAAAAGGCATTACCTTTGACTCGGGAGGAATCTCACTCAAACCCTCATCGAAGATGTGGGAAATGAAATATGATATGGGGGGAGCAGCAGCGGTACTGGGAGCATTGTATTCACTTGGCAAACTCAAACCGTCAATACGAATCATCGGTTTAATACCAACAACAGAAAATATGCCGGACGGGAATGCATTAAAACCCGGTGATGTCATTACTGCATTTAATAAAAAAACCATTGAAGTATTAAATACCGATGCCGAAGGCCGGTTGATACTTGCCGATGCACTTGGATATGCAACACGATATAAACCTGACGCCGTGATTGATGCGGCAACCCTTACCGGTGCTTGTGTCGTTGCACTCGGTCATGAGGCAGCTGCTGTCCTCGGCAATTCACCTGCGTTGATTGAACAAATTATCGGTGCCGCAGCGTATTGCGGTGAAAAAGTATGGCCGCTTCCATTATGGAAAACGCATAAAAAACGAATGAAAAGCACGATTGCCAACATTTCCAATATTTCCGATGATCGTGCTGCAGGCACGATAACCGCCGGTGCATTCCTTCATGAATTTGTTGATGAACAATATCCATGGGCGCACCTTGATATTGCCGGTACGGCATGGATACCGCGATCAACCGATTACCTTGAAAAAGGACCAACCGGATTCGGCGCTCGATTAATGGCGCAACTGGTTTTAAATTTTAAATCAGTCCCGAAGAATAAAAAGATTTTACAATTATCCGATTAATACTGATAATCACGGAAAATTCGTTATTGTATATATTAAACGAGGAAATAGATGAAATACCGATTCCATAGTACATGCTGTGTTTTACTGATAATGATGGTGATTGCCCACGCACAAACATCTGAACCGGCTACGCCGATTAATGCTGATATTGTCGGTCTCGTCTGGATGAATGAACAAGTTCCCGAATGGTGCATGATACCACTAAAAAAAAGCATTGAAGCTGAAGGTCCGAAAGTAAAATCAATGCAGCTCCTTAGTGTATTAAAAAACTTTTACACTGTCCGCTATATCCTTTTTGTGCAATACACCGAAAGTAAAACCGGGCGCAACCCGATGAGCAGTTATTCATCATCCCAAAATCTGCATGGATGGAATATGGCACTGAATATTGTTGTCTGGGATAATAAAAACGGTACCTTCTCAGAAACAAAAACATATACGGCGACCAGTTCAGAATCAATCAACATAGATGTAAAAGCATATACAACCTCAGCGCCATCAGATAATACGTTACGCCGCCTGATTCGTGAAGACGTCGAAAAAAACATGCTCACTCGAATGCAGACCTTTACACTCCGTGATTATGCAAACATCCATCCTGTGAACAAGACTGATAATCATATTAATGCCGTTTCAGAGATGCTTTTTGAATTTCTTCGTGAATGGCATAAGTTTCCGAAAGACATAACTTCAGTTGCACAATACAACACCATGAGACATGAAGTTATATCCCTGCTGCATGATACTTCAATTTCACCCTTCTATACCTCATTTGCACAAAGTTATTTCAACCACTTTAATCATTTCTTCCGTGCCTATGTCATGCAACAATGCAACCTCGTTGAAACAGCAACTATTAATACTTTTGATCAGTATCTTAAACAAAACTTTTACCTGCATCGTTATCAACAATCCCCGCCGACAAATGGTTTCTTAAAAAGTGAACATGCCGCCATACGCACATTATGTACTGATTTATTACAAGAACTGTATACTATTAATGTATACACTATTATACAAAAAGACATTCTTATTAATCATGATGAACTGCACCGATTAAACCCCTTGTATCTCACCCCTCCTGATAATATACACTCTCTCAAAGAACTGGATGAAAACCTTCAACGGGCAAAAACAGCACTACAGAAAAAATCCGGGAAAGACAGCTCTCTTGAATTATTATTTGAACGCTATATATATATGCTCTCCCGTGAAAAACTTC
The DNA here is from genome assembly GCA_964490645.1 of uncultured Spirochaetia bacterium. Lineage (GTDB taxonomy): Bacteria > Spirochaetota > JAHITG01 > CAZBCL01 > CAZBCL01 > CAZBCL01. Next base: position 10,414 of record CAZBCL010000024.1, on the reverse strand, counting down.
GCATCATTGCACAACAGTATTCATTGCCGCACATTCTGACACTTGCATATGCCTCACGAAAAGGCAGTATTCGTAAAGCAATGAAGTCGGCAAAAAATATACTGAATAATGAATCTATTACGAAACGTGAACGAAGTATTCTTGATTATTATTTACAGCTTGTTGAAATTATTTATTTTGATTATCGCGACCCTGATATTCTTTTTATTAAACTCGGTGATGCATATCGGGAATCAGAACTCTATACTGAAGCAATGCATGTATATTATTTATCAAAAACCTCAGCTGTACAATCACATATACATAATTGTTTTAATGATATAGCCGGGTGGTATTGTTATACGACCGGGATTATTTATATCAATCATCATGATATACCGGCTGCACAATATTATTTTTCGTTAATCCCCGAGTCTTCAGACTTTTCAGTCTATGCGAAAGAAAAACTCGAAACCTTGCATTAAAATCACCCTTTCAAAAAGAGCATGCCGCCGGTATAAAAATCGCACCACGGACAAACCAACCCGCCTACTATACCATGAAACGTTTATTATATATTATTTGTATCGGATTCACGAACAGCGTCTCGTCGCGCACCATGTGTAAAAAAACTAATTTCTCTCTCAAATTCTTCTAAATCAATTTCAGTACATACACATGGCCCATGCGGTCGTTTATTCGGAACGGCAAGAGTCGGGATTTTTGTACCGACATCACGTAACCCCCCCACTAAATCACGTTCACACGCAACCGCAACAATAGCGTCAGGTTTTTTCTCACGAATTATTTTTATTGCAGCACTTCCGCCGCCAACCGAATATGATTCACAAGGATAACGATCAACAATCTGTTTAATTGCTTCCCGCATTTCTTTACTTAAACAGCGCGGCAGCAGAATAAGCAAACGAACAAATTGCTGATTTCGTAACAGAGCACGAATAATACTGTTGCTGACACGAACAAATGAATGACCCATCCGATCCGTTGAAAGTTTTATACGTTTTCCCATGTTCATTGCCCGATGCAACAGCTGACGATACAAGATACGGCGTATCGGGAAAATAAACCAATTTCGTTCAGTAATTGCCGTCAAACAGAACTGTACGTATGCCATTGTACTTATTAGCGCCCACGCAAGAGCGCAATAAAACACAACACGTTCAATAAGCGGAGAGACCTGCATTAAACGCGGCGCAGTCAGTATCCATAATCCGAATACCCCGCCGATAAAGCCCAAGACAACCAGCGCCCCGGATAGTAAAAACAACCCTTTACCGGTTGATGTATCCGATACGATTTCTCCTGTCCAATCATCCCATGTATCCGATAGTGCACGTGTTTTTTTCTTAGATTCAGTATCTTGAGTATGAGAAGGTTTTTGTATTATTGTTGTCATGATGTTGTATCCGAATAGTTTTTCAGCCAGGTAACAACCGAGTCAATTATATTATCCGGTGTTGATGCCCCGGCAGTAACACCGACTGTGTTAATATTTTTAAACCACTCTTCACCCAATTGCTGAAGTTCATCAACATCTTCAATATGAATTGAATGCGGCTGATATTCAAGACATATCTGCAGTAAATTTTTCGTATTGCTGGAGTTCTTCCCGCCAACAACAATCATTGCATCACATTGCGGCGCAAGCTCTCTTACGACGCTTTGCCGTTCAATAGTAGCATGGCAAATGGTATTGTATATCCGTAAATCAGTACAGGTTTCCTGTAGCCGCTCTTGTATTTCATCAAACATTTCTTGCGATTGTGTCGTTTGTGATATTAATCCTATCTTCGTATGGGTATTCCAACCCGTCAGCGATGATTCAAGTTCCGCGCTATTACGTGCAACAGTATACTGATCATCCTTCAGCCCTTCAACAAGATGACTGACCTCAGGATGTCCCTTTTTTCCACATACCACAATATAATACCCATCCTGCAGTAATTCTTCTAAACGCTTACGAACACGATCAACAAACGGGCATGTCGTATCAATTATTTCTAAACCTTTTTCTTGTACTGCAGTACGCGTATTTTGCGCGAGCCCATGGGACCGTACAATAAAAACACCACGCGAGTCATACTGTGTAATATCGCTTTCAAACATTAACCCTTTTTTAGAAAACAATTCATTAACCTGACGATTATGTATAATATCACCGGATGCATAAATCGGCCGGTCGGTATAGGCATCAAGTGATTCTTCCGTCAGCCGTATTGCTCGTTTCACCCCCCAACAAAACCCGGCATGATCAGAGAGAATAACCTTCATATCAGTATTCCTTCATCAATAGTATTCCTATCCCACACTACAATAGACAGAACCCTATCAGCACCAATACTCTGATGCATACAATTACGTTTGATTACAACAATCACCCCGGCGGCCAATGAAACGATCGACCGGCAAGCAAATGCAGATGAATATGGAAAACCGTTTGTCCGGCGCCTGCTTGACAATTGATGACTGTACGATAGCCCTCTTTTTCATATCCTTGTTCTTTTGCTAATTTTGCCGCAAGTTTTAAAAGCCCGCCGGCTATTTCTATACTGTCAAGTTCATTCAAAGAATCAATATGCTCCTTTGGAATAATAAGCCAATGCAGCGGCGCCTGCGGGTTAATATCTTTAAAGACACAATAGGTGTCATCTTCATAAACAATATCACTCTTTATTGAATGATTCACGATCTTACAAAAAAGACAGTTCGTTTCATGTGCTGTATCAGTCATTATTCATCGCCTCCATAGTGCCGGTGAATCGTTTAATAAGCGCTGCAGGAGTCATCTGTATCTGTTCCCCGGCTCTCATATCGCGCAGCAGTAATTCCCCTTTTATATGTTCTTCCTCACCGGCAATGAGAACATAATGAGCGCCAAATTTATCCGCGAGCTTCATTTGACTTTTCAAACTGCGTTTTTCATAATCAGTATTAATAATAATCCCGGCGCTGCGAAGCTGTTCGATAAGATCAAGATACTCACGACGTACGGAACTATCCCACACCGAAAAGAATATTCTTAACGGTTCATCATAATGCCAATTAATATCATACGTTTCTTTCAGCAGTAATAAACGTTCGATGCCAAATGCCGCTCCGACAGCCGGTGTCGGCTTTCCGCCCAGCTCTTCAATTAAATGATCATAGCGTCCACCGCCGCCGACTGCATTTTGTGCACCAAGTGCATCGGTACGTATTTCAAACACCATATGCGTATAATAGTCCAAACCGCGTACTAATTGATGATTAATAGTAAAGCTAATATTCAGCTCTGTAAGAAGCGATAATAATTCCTGCCAATACTCCTTACTTTCAGCATCGAGAATATCAATAGAGGTCGGTGCTTGAGCAATAATTTCTGCAAGTTTCGGATTTTTACTATCAAGCAGACGTAACGGATTACGTTCGGCACGATCTTTTTCTTCATTAGTTAAAATAGTATCGTGCTTTAAAAAATACTTCCGTAATTCAGTATTATACCGTTCCCGGCATTGAATATTACCCAAGGTATTGATGGCGAGTTGTAAATCCGTAAAACCGAGCAAATGCAATAATCGCATATTCATTGCGATAAGTTCCGCATCAAGCAATCGATCAGTTGAGCCAATCGCTTCACTGCCGAATTGATGAAATTGCCGGTATCTCCCTTTTTGCGGACGTTCGGCACGAAACATCGGGCCGAAATAAAAAAGTTTTTCAATCCCCCCCTGTTGATGAAGATTATTTTCTAAATACGCCCGTACCACACTTGCCGTTCCTTCAGGACGCAGTGTTAAACTTCGTTTACCGTTGTCCTCAAAGGTATACATTTCTTTTTGCACAATATCAGTTACATCACCAATAGATCGTGTAAAGAGTTCGGTCTTCTCAAAAATAGGCACATCAATACGCTGATATGCATACGTACGATAGATTTCTCCAACTGTACTCAGCAGATAATCCCACTGCTGTATTTTATCAGGAAGAATATCAGTTGTTCCTTTTAAACGCTGGTACCTCAAAAAAACACCTCTTCTCCATACATATAACGCCGTTGCGCTATACGATGTTCAGTATATGTCGCACTGAAATAATGACTCCCTGCCGGCAGCCATGAACGCTGTGCACCGATGCGTGTCTGATATGGAATCGCAACAAAATAAATATAATCAGTATGAGCCGGAAAGGCGACTGCTTTTAATGAATATTCAGATGGGCTGCAAATCGGACCCGGCGGAAGACCTTTATGTTTATAGGTATTATACGGAGACTTGTTTTTTAAATCAACAAGCAAGACACGATCTTTATGATATCCAAGTGAATATAATACCGTTGGATCAGCCTGTAGTTTCATATTACGATGCAGCCGATTTAAATACACCCCTGCAACAAGCGGACGTTCGTAACTGTGTTCTTTTCGTACTTCACTCTCAACAATTGATGCAAGTGTTACTGCCTGATGTAATGAAAGCCCGTTTGCATGAAAGTGTGCACGCATGCTTTCATTAACAACAGTAAAAAAATGGTCCAACAATCGACGAACCAGTGTTTCAGCGGTCGTATCCCGATTAAGGTAATACGTATCAGGATATAAATATCCCTCAGCAGTCGAGGCATTAATACCATATTCATGTAATAATGATTGATCGCGGCATGCTGCAATAAAATCATCTGATGAGATGATCCCAAGCTGTGCAACATTGTTCGCAACATCATTTAACCAATCACCGGGTCTTACGGTAAGCGGTATTGTTGAAATACTCCCCTTACGCAGCATACGAACCATTGCTGACGGACGCATGGATGTTGAAAAATAATACACGCCGGTTTGTATATGCTTTGCTGTTCCGGTAATTTTTAATGCAAGCTTAAAACCTATAGTAGTATCAATAATATGCTGTTTCTTCAATGATTCGGCAATACGGGCACCGGTTGTACCGTGTACAACGGTTATATATGCAGATCGTTCTTCCCCGCCGACAGGTTGGTCAAGAACAATACGTACGAGAGAGAACATCAGTATCATCGCTGCACTGATGATACTGATAACAAGAATGAACGATTTCTTCTTTCTCTGTGTTGTATTGCTGCTTCTCATAGTATTCGTTTCTTTATTCGTAATCTTTAGCGTATCGTATACGAAACAATATATAATGTCAACGAAACGACAGCAGTATTGTTTCAAATACACGACTACCTGCTGCTCTGCAAAATAGCCTATATTGAAGATATACAATATAATTAAATTTTAATTGAATAATTTAATTATTGTTCAAAAACATACACGCATAGTCTTTCCTTTCCTTGCTCTTCCCGCTATTCAGTACAGGATACATATACATACCGCTCTTTGAAATATTGGTATCCAACATAAAATTATATCTTCTTCACCAGTAAAGGGGCATCCCCATAGACATGCGCAGCACTCTTTTACAGATATGACTCTGTTTATACTGCTGTATCTGCATTCATGCAGCAGTAATAAGTATTAATGTACCCCGCGATAATACCCGGTATTATTGCAGCTCGTTATTTTTCACCCCGAATGCATACACATTCCTGCAACAACCATATATATTATAATATATAGGTTATTGAGTCGGAATATAATACTCGCATATGAGAACAAATACTATCAGGAATACTTTAAAAAGGAGATTTAAAGAGGAGGTATCGTTACTGTTGATATACTTCTTATGCAAAATAATAACGAAAGGATTACCTAATGAGGAAAAAGAAAAAAAGAAAGATTACGCATGGCATTGAAACATTCACCGCACTCGCGCATGACGGCGATGTAATTGTATCAGCACCAAAACGACCTATTCGGAATCCCTTGATTGCGTATGCTGCATGGAGAATTAAAAATCATCAGAAAAAATTAAAAGTACTCAATGGTCATCATCATGAATTTAAAGTTGACCGATGGTGGGAAGTAATACATGTTGAACATTATTTTCAATCCGCACGTGCATCATTTTCTATGGAACCGATGAAAGGACGATTTGTCCCGCTTGAGGATTTTGTTTTAAAAAATATGTATATCTGCCGTATTAATCCTGCAGTGGCATCACCGGAAACCTTAGATCATTTTTCCGCAATGAGTTATTGTATACAAAAACATAATGGGGTTGTCTATGATATTGGTCAATTATTAATGATAGCGGCACATCGCCGGAAAAATAAACCGCCTAATTCATATGAAATATTTTGGCTTGATTTCGGGGCGGAGAAAAAAGTATGCAGCGCAACGGAAACTCTCATCTGGAGAACGGGATATAATATTAATGTTTTTTCTGAATGGTGCGATGACTTAATACCGCCATGTCTATTTCTTGGATATGAAAACACATTTGACGTTATCGCTCATATGAACGACGGCGAATTAATTACACACTATCATTAACATAGCCCCGTTATTAATAATACGGCGGTTATAACTTTTCGTCTTCAAGAAAACCGGTATTAATATCACCTTTAATAAACTTTTTATTTTGCATAACTTTAATATGAAAAGATGTTGTTGTTTTCACCCCTTCAATAGTCAACTCTTCAAGCGCACGATGCATACGAAGGATCGCCTCCTCACGATTAACGCCCCAGACAATAAGTTTGGCAAGCAGGCTGTCATAATATGGTGGAATGGCATAACCGGCATAAATATGACTGTCAACACGCACCCCCAGTCCGCCGGGGAAATGCAGTGAAGTAATCGTTCCCGGACACGGTGAAAATCCATTATCAGGATCTTCAGCATTAATACGGCATTCAATCGCATGTCCCGTCAGCCAAATATCTTTTTGTGTATATTGCAATTTTTCACCGGCAGCAATCCGAATCATTTCTTTAATAAGATTAATAGCAGTAATCTCTTCAGTAACCGGATGTTCAACTTGAATACGGGTATTCATTTCCATGAAATAAAAGTCTTTCCCGTTCTCATCAAGTAAAAACTCAACCGTACCGGCGCCAACATATCCGGATGCCCGCACTCCGGCAACTGCCGCTTCACCCATGCGTTTTCGCAGTTCTTCATTTAATGCCGGTGACGGCGCTTCTTCAATTAATTTTTGATGCCGCCGTTGTATAGAACAATCACGTTCGCCAAGATGAATACAGTTACCATGCATGTCAGATAAAATCTGAATCTCAACATGCCGCGGCCGTTCAATGTACTTTTCAAAATAAATGTCAGGATTATTAAACCCTGTTTTTGCTTCACGCTGTGCAAGCGGAATATTTTCACGAAGTTGCTTCTCATTACGGCATACCCGCATCCCTTTTCCGCCGCCGCCTGCTGTTGCTTTCAATATGACCGGATACCCGATCGTTTTAACCTGTTTGACGGTTTTATCAACATCAGTAATAATATCACTGCCGGGAGTTACCGGCACACCGGCACTGCGCATTGTTTTAATAGCAGTTACTTTATCACCCATCGCATTAATCATCTGCGATGTCGGACCAATAAAAACAATATCATGCTGTGCACAAATTTCAGAAAATTGTGCATTTTCAGCAAGAAACCCATACCCGGGATGAATTGCATCAGCACCGGTAATTTCAGCAGCACTGATAATACGAGCAATATTTAAATAACTCTCAGCACTGGGGGCCGGTCCAATACAAATATCCTCATCAGAATACCGGCGGTGTAAACTCAGTTTATCACCCTGACTATGAACGGTTACCGTTTTAATACCAAGCTCTTTGCATGCTCGAATGATACGCAGAGCAATTTCACCGCGATTTGCTATTAGTATTTTCTTGAACATAATTACACCTTCAGTTTTTTTTGCCTATGATAGTTCAACGGTCATAATAGGCTGACCATATTCAATCGGATGATTATTTTCGACAAATATTTCAGTTACTGTGCCATTTACCGTTGATTTTACCTGATGCACAACACCCATTGAGAGAACAGAACCAACCTGCATCCCCGTACTGACAGTATCACCGACTTTCACCAATGCGGCGCCGCCTTTCCCCTTCCCACGTTGAAAAACACCAACTTGAACCGAACAAATATCTTCTACTGCCGGTGCAGTATTTTCTTGCATCGGCGGCACATTTTCGATGGTCGGTTGTAATGCCGTTGCATCCGCCCCCGGTGTTCGGCTGATTCGAATACGCGCTTGCGGCGTTTTTATTTCTATATGATGAACACTTGTTTTCTTTAATACACTCATTAAACCGTTAATTTCTTCAGTCTTCACAATAAAGCCTCCTGCTTCACTTACACGCGTTCAACATACGAGCCGTCACGCGTATCAACTTTTATAGTATCATCAATATTCACAAAATTCGGCACTTGTATTTCAGCATCGGTTTCAAGTGTTGCCGGTTTCATGATGTTTTGAACAGTATCCCCTTTATGCCCCGGTTCGGTCATAACAACTTTCAATACCACAAACGTCGGCAAACGAACAGCAACCGGATTGTCTTTATGAAAATCAACTTCACAGACCGTTTCTTCTTTTAAGTACTTCACTGCATCGCCGATATCTTCAGGCTGCATTATTATCTGCTCGTAATTTTTCTCATCCATAAATGTGTAATCAGTCCCGTTTGCATAGAGAAACTGCATTTCACGTGTTTCAATATATTCCTGTTCAACTTTTTCGTTTGAACGAAAATTCTTTTCGACAACCGCACCCGTTTCAAAATTTTTAATCTTTGTCTTAACAAATGCCACACCTTTACCGGGTTTAACATGTTGTGCAAATGTTATCACTGATAATTTCCCTTCATAGGTAATTACCATTCCGCGTCGAAGATCATTTACTGAGATTAAAGCCATATATACTACCTTACGTAATAAATTTTCGTATACAAAGATTTACATGCCTGACAGCAGTAAACCTGCGTGATACTATTGTACTTCCAAGAACTTATCAACTGATTTTTCAGTATTATTTTACCGGTTTGCAGCAGTGGTCTCCTAGCAGAGCATGGTATTATTACTGCATGGTATACTCTTTTATAGAATAATCAATTCCCGCGGAAATGTTGTTAACCGTATACTCTTTTTTTCTCCGACAACAACCATGTCTTCTATTCGAATACCGCCTTTTCCCGGAAGATATACCCCGGGTTCAATTGTTACAACAGCATTTTCGGGTATGGCATGATCATATCGTTCAGCGAGTGAAGGCGCTTCATGCACTTCAAGCCCGACGCCATGCCCAAGGGAATGCGTAAAATACTTTTTTAATTTATTTTTGCGGAGCACCTCCTGTGCAGTATGATGCATATCCCTGCCGGAGACCCCGGCATGTAATTGTAAAAATGCATTATCCGCCGCATCCCGTACAGCGTTGTATTTACGTCGCCATGCAGCTGATGTTTTTCCAATGAAAAATGTACGGGTTATATCACTGCGATACCCTTGATATACACAACCGAAATCAATCAGCAGCATATCCCCGTTTTTTACCGCCACCGCCCGCGGTTGCGCATGGGGCAATGCAGCATGCGCACCGGATGCAACAATCGTATGAAATGCTTTATCATCCGCCCCGCATCGGCGCATTAAGTATTCAAGTTCAATGGCAATATCCCGCTCATAAACCCCCGGCTTTACATACGCAAGTGTTTTCAACAACGCTTCCTCTGCAATATCAATCGCTTTTTGTAAAATCATCAATTCTGTTTTTGACTTTACGATACGCAATTGCTCAATAATCCCTTCTTCAGGGATACACTCAGCGTTCCCGGCAGTAGCTTTCTTTAATTGTTGCAGTGACTCTATTGTTTCAACTGTTGATTCAAACCCAATTCGATAGATCCCTGTCTTTTTATGTGAGTTCTTTTTAAATACCTCAGTATTAAATATTTTCTGTACATCAGCATATAACCTGCCTTTAAGAACATGAATCGTACAATCCCGAACCTCCACACGTGCCTGCTCAGCATATCTCGAGTCGGTTATAAAAAAAGTCGCCCCGGGGATTAGTATTACATACCCCGTTGATCCGGTAAACCCGGTCAGGTAACGAACATTGTGAATATTACGCACAAAAAAAGCATCAAGCTTTCGTTCTTTTATCGCACGATAACATTTCTGAAGTCTGCTCTTCATGATACTTCCTAAATTGTATTATGCTGATATAACTATTATATACATTGTTATTTGTTTCTCTGTAACAGCACTATCCCTATAGTATAAATAAAGTTTACCTTATGCAACAATTCAATGAGCACCGGTCAGAAAAACATTGTAATCTTTGTGGAAACACAATCCTCCGCCCTGCTTCAAGACATATTTTGTGAAACAATCCTTTAGCGGTATATAGATTAATATCTTCCCTGCATCATAGAAATACACCAATGCTATGGCATGCGCACTAAATAATCACAAACAATTATACCATACATTCTATTGAGTTTAAAAGAAGCCTTCCGGGTTCACTCTTATCACATCGGTGAGGTA
>CAZBCL010000023.1:0-37869 GCA_964490645.1 uncultured Spirochaetia bacterium | reverse complement strand
ATACATATGCGTATGAGTATGCTGTATATACTATGTAATGTATACGGTTTATTTCTATTTACATGATACGGTACATTTAAAAAGTGTAATGACAATAAAAATAAAAACGCTATAGCTTATTTTAGAAGCATAATATTTTTATTTCATTCGATAGAGGCTTACATGATAAATAAATATTGACGAAAATGAAAAGTATGTTAAACATAGTTTAAATACAATTGGAGGAACAAAATGTCTATTACGAACAATACAATAGAGATAACCCCGCTTGATACATCATTGCCGTATAAAGTTAAGGATATAAATCTTGCTGATTGGGGACGCCGGGAAATGCAGCTTGCAGAAAATGAAATGCCGGGTCTTATGGAAATTCGCAAGAAATATGGTGCTGAAAAACCATTATCAGGATTAAAAATTACCGGTTCATTACATATGACTATTCAAACAGCTATGCTTATTGAAACACTACTTGAACTGGGAGCTGATGTTCGATGGGCTTCATGTAATATATTTTCAACACAAGATCATGCCGCAGCAGCTATTGCAGCTGTCGGGAAAGCGGCTGTGTTTGCATGGAAAGGTGAAACATTAGAAGAATACTGGTGGTGTACCGAACAAGCATTAACATGGCCGGATGGCTCAGGTCCTGATCTCATTGTTGATGATGGAGGGGATGCAACATTATTTATACATGAAGCAGTGAAATGTGAAGCGGACCCATCGTTAACTGAAAAAAAATATGATAATAAAGAATTTCAATCAATTATTGATCGTATTCGTGAAGGCATGAAGGATAATCCTAAGCGTTGGACTGAAGTAGCAGCTCATATTCGCGGAGTGTCAGAAGAGACAACAACCGGAGTACATCGTCTTTATCAACTTGCAAAAGAAAAGAAACTATTATTTCCGGCAATTAATGTGAATGACTCAGTAACAAAATCAAAATTTGATAATAAATATGGATGTCGCGAATCATTAGCAGACGGTATTAAACGTGCAACGGATATAATGTTAGCCGGAAAAGTTGTTGTTGTTCTTGGATATGGAGATGTCGGGAAAGGGTGTGCGCAGTCAATGGCAGGATATGGTGCGCGTGTTATTGTAACTGAAATTGACCCGATTTGTGCTTTACAAGCGATGATGGAAGGATTTCAAGTCAGTACATTAGAAGCGGTGCAAGCGGAAGGTGATATTTTTGTAACGACAACCGGAAACTATCATGTTATCAAGGGAAATAACATCAAAGAGATGAAGAATGAAGCTATTATTTGTAATATAGGTCATTTTGATAATGAAATTGATATGAGTTATATTGAAAATAACGCTACTCGTGAAGTTATTAAACCGCAAGTTGATAAATGGACTTTTCCCTCTGGAAAATCAGTTATTGTACTTGCTGAAGGTCGTCTCGTAAATCTTGGTTGTGCAACCGGACATCCTTCATTTGTTATGAGTAATAGTTTTACGAATCAATGTTTAGCACAAATTGAACTGGCACAGAATACTCATGAGAATATCGTTTTTACGCTGCCGAAAAAATTAGATGAAGAAGTTGCATTATTACATTTAAAAAAATTAGGCGGTCAACTCACCCGATTAACGAAAGAACAGGCGGATTATATTGGTGTACCGCAGGATGGACCTTTTAAACCCGACCATTATCGTTATTAAAAAAGAGAATTGTATTTACGGTGTATCATTTTGTAATAGAACATTGATTCTACGTATAATTATATCAGATGTATGCATTTGCCATAGAACTTTAACAAGTGATGTAATTCGTATTCCTGATCCAATAGGTATATGAACATAGGCTTTTTCGTTTTGCATATAAAAATCAAAATATTTAAATTGACGTAAATCTATCGACTTGCTTTTATCTTTTCCTATAACAGTAATTATCGGAGTATGCTCAAGTAAATTATTTAAATTAGTATATACTGGTACTGCGGGGTGATAAATTTCATAGACACAGGCAACGGCTTGTTTGCTGATAGTTGGTGTATTTATTTCTCGCCATGTCAGTGAAGTTATCTCTATGCCCATTGGAGCAACATCATTCATTTTTATTAAATATTTTTTTACATCAACCGGGTGAGCAAGTATTACTTCTACAATATCATTATATATTTCAATGCCGGTTGCTGTTGCTTCAGAAAAAACTATTTTTGGATGCGGATTGAATCCTTCACTAAAATACAACGGAAGAGTTGTTCTTCTGCATAAACGCTCAAATGTAACCATCATATCTCTATGCGACATAAATCGAGCTAATCCGATTTTATTATACATAATCCGAAGTCTTCCGGACTTTTTATTTTCATATGGCTTTATATAGTGCTGATTTATATAATGCTCTATAGTATGAGATGTCGGCTTTGGTGTTCGACTGTTTTTAATTGTTGTATTGCAAATACCACATTGACTACAGGTATTGTTAATACAATTAGCAGTTAAAATTCCATTCTTGTAGTTTTCAAATTCTTTCCATAAATATTTTTTATCTAAAGTATGGTGAATATGCTCCCATGGTAATATATCAGTATAGCGATAATTATGGGCGGCATATTCAAGTGCATTTAGTTTATTTTCTGTAAAAACTTTTTCCCATATATGCCAATTAAAATAATCACTCCATCCGTCAAGTCGTGCGCCTTGTTTCCATGCTTTATAAATAATAAACCCGGTGTTACGGTCTCCGCGAGCAATAACTGCTTCAATTAATGATTGGTGAAAATTAGGCCATTTTAATTTAATATGCCGTGGAAACCGAGTATGCATAATAGCATCTTTAATGTATTTAAATACATCAAGCGAAGCTTGTCCTGACCATTGTAATGGTGTGAGTGGTTTTGGAATAAGCGGTGAGAAATGTATTGATATGGTTGGTTTTCGTTTATACTGCATGGTTGCATCAGAGATTGTACGAATAGAATTAATGAGCGCTTGCGCTTCTTCATGCGGGTCAGTATTCGGAAAGCCAAACATAAAGTATACTTTCAATGTTCTCCAGCCGCTCTGAATGACTGAGTTTAGATGCGATAGTAATTCGGCGTCTTGAATCGGTTTGTTAATACCTAACCGAAGAGTTTCACTGCCGCCTTCAAGTGCAAAGGTTAAACCTGATTTTCGGATAGCAGCTATTTCGCGTGCAGTTTCGCTGCTGAATGTATCAATACGCAATGAGGGGAGCGATATATTAATACGATAGGATTTAAAATAAGCAGTAATGGTTCTTACTAAATCAAAAAGCATACTATAATCGGAAATACTTAATGAAGATAGATTGATTTCTTTAAATCCGGTGTTCGCAATATTTAATTCCATCAGTCGCAGTATATCTTCAAATGGACGTTCACGGAGCGGTCTGTACCAATAACCGGCTTGACAGAATCTGCATCCGTGTGTACAACCTCGCGTTGTTTCGATAACAACTCTATCCTGAATGACATTAGTATTCGGGACAATCGGAGCAGTCGGATAATCCCGAAAGGGTAATTCTGAAATACCGGCATATTGCACTGCTTGTTTCGGTGAGGAAATATTCAATGACGGGACGTATATACCACTGATATGAGTAAGCTGCTGTAGACGTTGTTCACGTGATTTCCCTTGTGATTGTTCCCATGTATGCAGTACATTAATAAGTTCTGCTTCTGCATCACCAATATAAAATACATCGAAATAACGTGCAAACGGTTCAGGGTTTGCCATTGCCGGTCCCCCACCAATAATAAGCGGGTGTGTATTGTTGCGTTCATTTTGAAATAACGGAATATTTGATAATGATAATATTGTAAGAATATTTACAGCAACTAATTCGTATTGAATTGTAAAGCCGATTATATCCATGGCTGATAGTGGGGTTTTTGTTTCCAAAGTATGCAGAGGAATTGCATGTTCAATTAACAATTGTTCAAAATCAGGAGCAGGCGTAAAAACACGTTCAGCATAAAAATGTTCTTCCTGATTAAGCATGTGATACAATATTTTCAACGATTGATTACTCATACCAATTTCATATAAATCCGGGTAACATAAAGCAATTCTTAATGTAATATTCGTTAATGATTTATATTGTGAATTGTATTCACCGCCGGTATATCGTACAGGTTTTTCAACAGAAGGAAGCATATGCAATAAAAAAGTATTTATTTTTTCAGGTGAAATATTTGTCATAATCGGGGTATATTACTAAAAATAGGCTATAGTTACAATAACAGAGTTATATATAAGTAAAAATAAATAAGAATAACACTAATTATAAATTATAGTGTAAAATAGGTATAGATTATCACCTTGACAAATAGCATCTTTTTATTGTATAAATTAAGAAATACATTTGTGGAGACCTACTATGGATAATGGACAATTATTATGGTATGGTCTTGCGCTCATAGCCGGAATTGGCATAGGCTTTTTGATTCGCTTTATTATCAGTAAGCAATCATTACTCTCAGCAGAGCAAAAGTCTAAAAGAATAATAGAAGATGCTCAGCGTGAAGCTGAATCAAGAAAAAAAGAGGTAATTCTCGAAGCAAAAGATGCATTATTTAATGACAAAAAAGAATTTGAACGGGAAGTACGTGAACAACGTAATGAAGTAAAAAAACTTGAAAATCGATTAATGCAGAAAGAAGAGAATCTTGAAAAAAGAGTAGAGATTCTTGAGAAAAAAGAGGATTATCTTAGTAAATTAGAGCGTGAGACAAAAGAAAAAGAATTAAAGCTTAAGGAAAGCGAAAACGAACTCCTCAAGCAGTTAGAACGAATATCTGGTCTTCGTGCTGAGGAAGCACGTAAGAAACTTCTTGCTCATGTTGAAGAAGAAACAAAGCATGAAGCAATACGACTTATTCATCGTCTTGAAGACGAAGCTCGACAAACTGCCGATAAAAAATCTCAGGAAATTCTTGTTGCAACAATGCAGCGGGTAGCAACTGATATTACCTCTGAAATATCAGTTTCATCAGTCGCTTTGCCGAATGATGAAATGAAGGGGCGTATTATTGGTCGTGAAGGCCGTAATATCCGAATGCTTGAAACATTGACCGGTGTTGATGTAATCATTGATGATACCCCTGAAGCAGTTATTATTTCATGTTTTGATCCGGTTCGTCGTGAAATTGCTCGTCGTGCACTTGAACGATTAATGCTTGATGGTCGTATTCATCCGGCACGTATTGAAGAAGTCGTTAAAAAAGTTACCGATGAAGTTGAAAAGATTGTACTTGAAGAGGGTGAAAAATTATTATTTGATTTTCATTTTCAAGATGTACATCTTGAAATACGAAAAAAATTAGGAAGACTTAAATATAGAACAAGTTACGGTCAAAATGTCCTTGATCATTCACGTGAGGTCGGCAATATTGCCGGTATGATAGCCGGTGAAATCAATGCTGATAGTATCATTGCGCAACGTGCGGGTCTGCTGCATGATATCGGAAAAGCTATAACCGTTGAAGGTGAAGGGGCACATGCGATTGTCGGCATGGAATTCCTGAAAAAGTATAAAGAAAAAGATATTATCTGCAATGCTGTTGGCGCTCATCATAATGAAATGGAACGAAAAACTATTTATGATGTTATTGTTCAGATTGCAGATGCCATCTCAGCTTCTCGTCCGGGGGCACGGCGTGAAACGATAGAAAACTATTTAAAACGATTGAAAAATCTTGAAGAGATTGCTCATAGTTTTAATGGGGTTGAAAAATGTTTTGCAATTCAAGCCGGGCGTGAATTACGTATTATGGTAAATCATGATATTGTAAATGATGATGAATCAAAACGATTGGCGCGTGAGGTTGCAACAAAAATTGAACAGGAAATGACCTATCCGGGGCAAGTAAAAGTAACGCTTATCCGGGAAACCAGGATTGTTGAATACGCCAAATAAATTGCACGGTCATGAAATGCCTTCATTCCGGGATTTATACTCGTGTAGTATAATATACTCGTAGCGGTATTATCATCACGGTACTATAAGAATCAAATTTGAGTGTACAATGACGAAACAACTTAAAGTAATGATGGTTGGCGATGTTATGGGACGCCCCGGTCGTCGAGCCATTGTTTCACTTTTAAAAAATATCAGAAAAGAACATTCGCTTGATTATATAATCGTTAATGGTGAAAACACTGCCGGCGGGTTTGGGATAACACAAAAATTAACCAGTGATTTTTATAATGCCGGTGTTGATGTGATTACCATGGGTAATCATGTTTGGGCAAACAAAGATATATATAATTTTATTAATCATGCTGATCGCTTAATCCGTCCGAATAATTTTCCTGAAGGGACTCCCGGTCACGGATATTGTTTATATCAGGCAGATGATAAACCCCTTATTGGTGTTATTAATATTATGGGACGTATTAATATGAGTGTTCTTCCCTGTCCGTTTCGTTCAGCAGCAGCAGCGATTGAAATTATTAAAAAAACAACACCGCTCATTTTTATTGATTTTCATAGTGAAACAACGTCAGAAAAAATTGCAATGGGATGGTATCTCGATGGTAGCGCAACTGCATTAGCCGGTACACATACACATGTACAGACAGCAGATGAGCGCATATTACCCAATGGGACAGCGTATATTACCGATCTGGGGATGACCGGTCCGTTTGATTCAGTTATTGGCATGCATAAAAAAAATGTTCTGAAACATTTCTTATCAAACATGCCGTTTCCATTCAGTGTTGCACGTGAAGATGTCAAACTTCACGGCATAATTATAACAGCGGATATTGAATCCGGTAAAGCACTTCAGGTTGAGCGAATTTCTGTTTCGTTGCCAGATGATGAACATGTTTAAAAAATATCTTACAACAAAACAAAAAATGTTTGAACAAGCATTACGGAAAGAAACACGTCAATGGAAGGGTCCATATCGTTTAAAACAAGCAATGCAGTATGCTCTTTTTACAGGGGGGAAACGTATTCGTCCTATTCTTGTTCTTATGACAGCAGAATTATTGCATGTTCCGTTACAGGAAATATTACCAATTGCGATTGCTCTTGAATGTATCCATACCTATTCGTTAATACATGATGATTTACCATCAATGGATGATGATGACTACCGAAGAGGGAAATTAACCGTTCACAAGCAGTATGATGAAGCAACAGCGATTTTAACCGGCGATGCATTATTGACCTATGCATTTAGTGTGCTTGTCCAATTACCGAAAAAACAGTATATTCCTAATGTGCTGGAATGTCTGAGCGAAGCAGCGGGTGAGCAGGGCATGGTTGGCGGGCAGCTGGAAGATATTATTTTAAAAAAATCGAATGCAACCGCACATATGATAAAGAAAATACATCAAATGAAGACAGGCGCATTATTCCATGCAAGTATCATGTCCGTTGTGGTATACTCAGGAATACAAAACAAACGACTCTTGAAAGAGTATGCTGATTTTGCTCATGCAATCGGTTATTTATTTCAATTAACGGATGATAAACTTGATGTTGAAGAAGCTCGAAACGGAGCGAAGAATAGTTTGAGTAATTTAGCACTGATTAAAGGCAGTACATATGTTGATAATGAAATACAGAAATGTCAAAATATAACGCGTGCATTCCTTAAGGCACACGCTTCAAATAATGCAGTATTTCCTGCATTAATACATTATCTTGCAACAAGGGCACAATGAGTTTATTAAAAAATATAAAAACACCACATGATATTCGAAGATGGAGTATTACGAAGCTGCAAGCACTTGCACAGGAAATTCGTGATACTATTATTAATGTTGTATCGGAAACCGGGGGGCATTTAGCGGCAAATTTAGGAGTCGTAGAGCTGACAATTGCGCTTCATTATGTTTTTAACACACCAAAAGATAAACTTATTTGGGACGTTGGACATCAAAGCTATCCGCATAAACTACTCACCGGAAGATTAAAAAAGTTTACAACATTACGGCAATATAAAGGAATGTCAGGATTTCCAAAACCCGAAGAATCAATATATGATACATTTGTTGCAGGACATAGCTCAACGTCAATTTCACTTGCTGCCGGCAGTGCTGTTGCACGTGATGTCCTGAAAAAAAAGCATCATATCATATCAGTTATTGGTGATGGTTCAATGACTGCTGGTATGGCGTATGAAGCATTAAATCATATCGGGCATATGCAGAAGAATGTTATTGTTGTGCTGAATGATAATACTATGTCGATTGAAAAAAATGTCGGCGCTATGTCAAACTATCTTAATAAACTGATAACTGATCCGAAGTATAATAGGATTAAGGATTCAATTGATACCCTTTTAGATAGAATAGGAAAACGTCCGGTTGCGCAATTTGGCGTACATGTTATCCGTCGATTTGAAGAAGCAATTAAAAATACCGTTGTACCCGGTATGGTGTTTGAAGAACTCGGGTTCAGATATTTTGGTCCAATAGACGGGCATAATCTTCAATCAATGATCACTATGCTTAAACGAATAAAAATAATACGCAATCGTCCGATTCTATTGCATGTTATTACACAAAAAGGGCATGGATTAGATTTTGCGGAACGTTCACCGGAAAAATATCATGGTGTATCAGCATTTAATCGGGAAAACGGCAAACAGAAATCAATCCCCGATAAACCGACCTATACCCATATTTTCGGTAAAACGCTGATTACACTTGCAAAAGCTGATAAAATGGTATGTGCGGTTACACCGGCAATGCTCAGCGGTTCAGGATTAGTTGAGTTTAATAAACAATTTCCGAATCGTTGTTGGGATGTCGGTATTGCTGAGCAGCATGCGATTACGTTTTCAGCTGCTCTTGCAAAATGGGGATTGAAACCGGCATGTGCAATATATTCTTCATTTTTACAAAGAGGATATGATCAATTAATTCATGATGTATGTTTACAAAACCTGCCGGTTCGGTTTTTTATTGATCGTGGAGGTATTGTCGGTCCTGATGGTCCAACTCATCATGGTGTTTTGGATTTGTCATTTTTACGTATTATTCCACGTTTAGTAATTCTTTCACCGGCTGATGGTATTGAATTGCAAAACATGATTTACACAGCACTGCAGTATACGAAAGGACCCATTGCAGTACGTTATCCGCGCGGAACAATTAATACTGACATTAATCTTGAGAGAAAGAGATTTTCAAGAATTCCTATCGGTAAATGTGAAATCCGTACAAAAGGAAAAGATATACTCCTCATCGGTTTTGGACCATTAGTGTCATTATGTGATGCTGCTGCTGTTATATTAAAACAATACGGTATTGCTGCAACAGTAATAAATCTACGAACATTAAAACCAATAGATAAAGATACTATACTCCCCTTAGCGAAAAAAATTAAAAAAATTGTTACTATTGAAGATAATGTTATTGCCGGTGGTATGGGCTCAGCAATTAATGAGTTATTACAGAAAAATAATATTTCAGCCATTGTACGTTCTCTTGGAATTCCTGATGCATTTATTGAACAGGGAAGTATCGAGAAAATACGTCAAAGTAATAATATGGATATACCGGCAATAGTTAATGCTGCAAAAATGGTATGTTCGCAATTTAGAAAAAAATGACACGTATTGATAAATATCTTGTGGAAAAAGGATTATGCACGTCGCGTAAACATGCACAAACATGTATTATTGCCGGTGAGGTATATATCAATAATACTCTTGCTGAAAAATCATCAATACTTGTTGATAATACTGCATGTGTAGAAATTCGTTCTTCCCGATCATATCCATATGTCTCGCGTGGTGGTGTAAAATTAGAACATGCATTACGATCTTTTAATATTACCGTAAAAAATCTCTGCATCTATGATATTGGGGCATCAACCGGTGGTTTTACTGATTGTCTTTTGCAAGAGGGAGCAGAAAAAGTGTTTTCTGTTGATGTCGGGTATGGGCAATTTGACTGGCGTTTACGTAATGATCCGCGCGTAGTATTATTAGAACGATACAATGCTCGATACCTTCGTAAAGAACAATTACCGTTTGAACCTGATATCGTTTGTATGGATGTTTCTTTTATTTCCGCAATTAAGATAATACAACCGCTTCGTGCTTTATTATCAAAACCAAGCATATGGTGTATTTTAATTAAGCCGCAATTTGAATCAGAACGTGGGGCAACCGGTAAAAAAGGGGTTATAAGGAATAAAGAGCTCCATTGTGCAATACTGCAAAAGTTCTGCCGACAATGTTATGATATACAATTAATGTGCTGTAATCTTACCTATTCGCCAATCAAAGGACCAAAAGGGAATATAGAGTTTTGGGGGTTATTCAGTGAGAATAAAACAAATAATGCCGTGCCGGCAACAATAGAACAGGTTGTCAATGAAGCACATATGATGGTAGAATAAGAGTATGAGTAAGCGGGCTGTATTTCTTGATCGGGATGATACTATTATTACCAATATTGATTATCTGCATCATCCTGACTTAATTGAGTTTTGTGATGGTGTGTTAGACGGTCTCAGAGTATTAAAAAATGCAGGCTATATGTTAATTATGGTTACTAATCAATCAGGTATCGGAAGAGGGTATATATCAGAAAGGAGACTACAGGAAATACATAGGCGGTTGAATCATCAATTATCACAATTGACGATTCCATTGGATGCAGTATACTTTGCTCCGGATGCTCCTCGGGAAGAATATCCGAAAGAGGTATTACGAAAACCCGGTAGTGGGATGCTCTTGCAGGCAGCTGATGAACATGCTCTTGATTTACAGCAATCATTTATGGTTGGTGATTCATATGGTGATATTATAGCAGGTGCTCGTGCAGGATGTACAACAATTCTTATTAATAAAAATAAAGATACTGATACGTGGGAACAACAACCCGATTATTGTGTTTCAACATTTGATAATGCGGTGAAAATTATTATCAGGAATACACGATGAAAAAAATACTTTCTCATATACAACTGCGGAAGATATGCAGGGAACTACATAACGATAGTAAGAAAATCGTTACGACAAATGGAGTATTTGATATTATTCATGTCGGACATATTGATTCATTAACCCGTGCACGGCAGAAAGGGGATGTATTAATCGTCGCATTGAATGCTGATGCATCAGTACGAAAAAATAAAGGACCTCATCGTCCGATCAATAATCTGAAAGCTCGCCAAAAAGTTATTGCCGCACTTGAATGTGTGGATTATGTAACTCATTTCAATGAGCAGGACCCCCGTGCTCTTCTCACGATCATTAAACCGGCAGTGCATATAAAGGGTGGTGATTATCGTTTATCTGACATTATAGAACGTGAGATAGTAGAGAAGAACGGCGGACATATAGTATTATTAAAGCCTGTTGCTGGATTCTCAACAACCGGTATAATTGAAAAAATAAAATCACTCATTACAAAAGGGATAGTATGAAAATAATCGGTGTTATTCCGGCACGATACCATTCATCCCGTCTTCCTGCAAAACCACTTGCTGATATTAATGGAAAACCGATGGTTTGGCATGTATGGAATCAAGCAGTAAAAGCAAAAGTATTTTCGGATATTATCGTTGCGACCGATGATCGACGTATTGTTACTGCTTTGAAAAAATTTCCAATGCACGTGATGATGACATCAAAAAAACATCGCAATGGGACGGAACGTATTGCTGAAGTCGCACAAAAAATACCTGCAGATATTGTTGTCAATATTCAAGGAGATGAACCATTATTGCCGATACAAAATATACGACGATGCATTACATTATGTACACAAAAGAACATTAATATTGCTACAGTAGCAATAAAAATAACTGATAATAAGGAAATACATGATACTGCTGTTGTAAAAACAATTATTAGTAAAGAAGGGAAAGCGTTATTATTTTCACGATTGCCAATCCCGTATCATCGCGATCATACTGATCGTACACCTGATTATTACAAGCATATTGGATTGTACGCATTTAAAAAACGAACATTGCTGCACGTAGTTGGTTTGAAACCAACGATGATTGAACAAGCAGAAAAATTAGAGCAGCTCCGGTGGTTGTATCATGGTTTTGTTATTCATGTTGCCCGTGTACAAAAAGATTCATGTGGTGTTGATACCCCACGTGATTTATCACATGTTCGGAAATTATTGCGAAAAGAATTAAAATAATCGCGATGATGCAATATTGATTTGGAAAATCCCCTGCCACTTTTTCAAGGGTAATGCTGACCATCCGTCAAATGGAGTAGCAAAGTCAAGTCCAATAATAAAATAGTTAAGTGCACGAATACGTAATCCGACACCTAATCCGCTTTTAATATCTTCAAAAATATATTTACCCGAAGTGCCAACTTGTTTACTTAATTTCCAATTAAGTGTATCATCCCATACACTGCCCCAATCCCAAAAGAAGACACCGCCAATATTCTGTATGGCAAAGTTTACCGGCCATGCCATTATAATTGTATCAAAAAGTGGAAAACGATATTCCAGTTTTGACATGAATATATGCCGTCCGGTATTAAAATCATCCTGATAACCACGGACAAAAAAACCTTCACGATTACGATAACTGCCGAAATTTATTATAGAATAAAATATAGAAAATGGATTATACGCACCTAAACCATAGGTTAATTCACGTTCACCTGATTGCGGTCCCCAATTATGACCTGTGAAACACCATAACCCGATCGTCTGTCTGCGAGAAACACGCACATAGCCGCGAAAATCAAGAAAAGCATTTTCATAAAACCAATCATTCCGCATGAGTTTAAATGATCGCTGATACGCAAGTTGAATACGGTATCCTTGTAGGGGAGAATGAAAAAAGCCAAGAAGCGTGTTGTCGAACGTGAGTTTTAATTCTGCTGTACGGACATTGTCATTTTCTAAATCAATAGTTTTCAGGAGCATTTTATCAGAAGTTGTCTTTGTATGATTTGTGAAATGTATAACGGTGTTTTCATGATTGACGGCAAAGTTTTGATTATTAATCTGAAAACGAAAACGGAGAAACTTACTGAAAGGATAAATTGCAAATAAGTGTTCTGTTAATTCCGTTGATGAATAGGTTTCAACAATATCAACATTTCCCGAAGTATTAGGCAGGTAATTTGAAATAGCGGTATGCCGTTGTACACTCTGCATATAGCTTTTGTAGCGATATACATTAATTCCATAGTCAATACGGTTTTTAAGATACATATAACTTGAATCAAAAACGGGATCAAATGTACTGTCATAATAATTTATCAGAAAAGAACCGTTAATTCTGTGATTTCCTAAAAGATCACTCATTCCTCCGCTTACCATTAGTTGCATACCGACACTTTTACCGACAGCCATACCGAATGCAAAAAACAGTGATTCTGCCTTCATATGAACATGATGCGTTTTAATAGTGAGATCAGATAAATTGCCGGCAGCCGTCATTAATGAATCAAATGTGTACAAGGTATTTGAGAGAACTAAATTTTCTTCTTTAACGGGAGCAAATTGTGATTCTAAGTTTGTTGTTGCAATAGTAAAAATATCATTGCCGCCATGATTAAAAATTGAACAAGCGATATATTCACCATTGGGTGCCCATGATGGGTCAAAAACGCCGCCGGTAACTTTTGTTAATTGTATTTCTTCTTTTGTTTCGAGATTGACAATATAGAGATTAAATATGCCATCCTTATCAGAAATATATGATAAATATTTATTATCATAGGATAGTGCCGGTGTTAGGTCCTGACCGGGAGAAGTGACTATTCTTTCGACTTGTGAAGGATCGTCAATATTCAGACGGAGTATATCATAATTAAAGGAGGTATATCCTGAAAAGGTATTGCCGGAAAAATAAATATACTTTCCATTACGTGAGTAATAGGGTGTTTGTTCATACTCTAAATTATCCGTTAATTGTTTTAAGTGATGTCCGTTCCAGCTGCAGGTATATAAATCTGATTGCCCGTCTTTAACACCAACGAAACAAATGCTTTCACCATCGGGAGAAACCGTTGGATAGCGAATAGTATCCATATTGAAACCAAATCTTTTTTTAACCCGTTTCTTTTTAATACTGTACAAATTGATTTGATCATTCGCTCCGTTTTTTGAAATAAATACTAACCATTGTGAATCCGGTGACCATGCTAATTCATTATTGAGCCGATTTAATTCCTCAAATAAATACTTACGATGTCCTTTAATAACGGTGCGGATATCATGACCGGTTTTCGGATTAATGAGGATAATTTCAGGATATTCATGTCGATCAGTTATTAAAGCAAGGTATTTGCTATTCGGAGAGATTGACGGTTGTAAATTCATAAAAGACCCGTCTCCGATTTCATAAAACCCTGTACGATGATAGGTTAATTGTGTATATAACTCCTGCGGCTCATGCAATGTTTCAATCATTGGCCAATATTTTTTACGTAAATATCGCTGCCATTTATCGCTTAAATCTTCCCGTGATATCGTCAGTACATTTTGAATTGACGTATCAAAATCACGGGTAATAACCGAATCTTTTAATAATTGACCAATAGTATCATCCCCATAATTATCAGCAATATACTGACAAAATGCCTGACCGCCTTTATATATCATATAGGCATTATTAATACGAAAGGCTGATAAATCACTTAATGATGGATTAAAACCGTTTATTGTTGCATCCCGCATATACATATCACATTCTGTATTATATCCTAATGATTCATATTCTGCCATTCCTTCAATAAAATACAATGGCGGCATAAATCCTTGCACGGGAAGTATTTTATCAATACCGTTTCCAAGTATAACCGCGAATTGCATTGCATGGGTTAATTCATGCTGTAAAATATGCCAATAATCAGCGTATGAACCGGTAAATGGTAATACGACACGAGTACGAAGTGAATCAGTAAACCCGCCGGTGCCTTCACCAATAAGATCACGAGTAATATTTGTCTGTTCAAAATCATTATGACTATTATAAATAATAACCGGTACCGGAAAGGTAAGTTCAATACCGAGGGCATCACTGAGCAATGCATGTATTTTTGTAATAATATCAGCAGTTAAACGTCCTAACTTTTCCTGATGCCGGTTAAAATAAAGTTCATAATGTGGCGTCGATATAAATGACCAGTTAAAACTTTTATATTGAACCTTATATTTACCGAAATTGATGACAAATACAGAAGCAATTAATAACAGTGGTATTATAATATACTTACGTAAGACAGCTGTGCGTGATAAGAGCATGTATATAATCCTATTCCATCAAATGATACCTTGTGCATCACCGATGACATAGATTATCGTTGATACTCGGTTTTGTCAAACACGCATTTTAATTCTGATGCAGGGTAACATTAATGCTTCTTCGATATAGGTTATAGTGCATAGTATTGGTGTCGATAATTTTTGCTTTTCATTGGATATATCGGCTTTTTCAATTATCCTGTCGGTATTGCGTATATATAACGCTGGTATATACGGAAAGTGGTTGACATTGATGATATGACTTATAATAATCAAACTATGCAAACAATAACTATTAATAAAATAACGTTTTCGAAAAATACTCCATTTGTATTAATTGCAGGACCGTGTGTTATTGAAAGTGAAGAAATATGTCTGGCGATAGGAGAACGCGTTAAATCAATTACGGAAGATTTAGGTATCACATATATTTTCAAAGCATCATTTGATAAAGCTAACCGAACTTCAATTCATTCATATAGGGGCCCGGGTCTTTCAGAGGGATTAAAAATTTTATCCAGGATAAAAGAAAAATTAAACATTCCTATACTAACCGATATTCATGAATCACAACAAGCCTCTGCAATTGCTGAAATTGCGGATATTTTGCAAATACCGGCTTTTTTATGCCGTCAGACTGATTTACTTGTTGCAGCAGCAAAAACCGGAAAAATCGTTAATGTCAAGAAAGGTCAGTTTTTATCACCGGGGGAAGTTAAAAGTATTATTACGAAGCTTGAAGAGAGCCATACACAAAATATTCTTATTACCGAACGAGGTACGTTTTTTGGATATAATCGATTAGTCAATGATTTTACGGCAATACCGGAAATGCAGTCATTTGGTTATCCGGTAATATATGATGCAACCCATAGTGTTCAAATGCCCGGAGGTGGGGGAGATACTACCGGTGGACGACGTGACATGATTCCAACTCTTGCCCGTGCAGCTGTTGCGGTTGGTATTCAAGGTCTTTTCATGGAAGTACATATTAATCCCGATGAAGGATTAAGTGATGCTGCAAATATGTTTCCCGTTGATGGATTACGTGATTTATTGTCTGAATTACAAAATATTGATAAATTAGTAAAGGGAATACATGCATAACATGAGTATCATTAATAATGCCAAAAGTGTAATTCAAACAGAAATAGAAGCATTATCTGATTTATTACAATCAGTTGATGAAAGTATGGCAGTAGCTGTAAAATTAATAGAAGAATGCAGTGGTCGAGTGATCATTACCGGGATGGGTAAATCAGGAATCATTGCCCGTAAAATTGCTGCAACCATGTCAAGTACAGGTACGGCAGCATTTTTTCTGAATCCGGCTGAAGGAATACATGGTGATTTAGGGCTTATTATGAGAAATGATGTTGTTATCGCAATATCAAAAGGCGGTGAAACTGACGAGGTTAATCGCATTATACCGTTAGTTAAACGTCAGGGGAATTCCATTATCGCGATAACCGCACACCCGAAGTCAACCTTAGCACATAATGCCGATTGTGTGCTCCTGATTGGCACAACTGCTGAAGCATGCCCTTTTAATTTAGCTCCAACTTCAAGCACAACTGCAACATTGGCATTAGGAGATGCTCTTGCTATTGCGTTATTGCAACAAAAAGGATTTACTGAAAAAGATTTTGCAATGCTGCATCCCGGCGGAAGTCTTGGAAGAAAGTTTATTACGGTTGAAGATATCATGTATGGAGCTGATGAAAAATTGCCAATAGTCAGTTCTGATACCATTATGACCGATGTTTTAAAAGTAATGATTTCAAAAAATAAACGCGGACATATTTGGGGGTTAGCATTAATAACTGACAACAATAATGCCATACAAGGAATTATTGTTGACGGAGACTTAAAACGATTACTTCTTGGCAATGCGAAAGTTGATTTATCACAATTAAAAGTCTGTGATGTAATGACAAAAAATCCTAAAACTATACAAAAAAAAGCTCTTGCGAATGAAGCACTGCACCATATGGAAGGAAAAATAACAAGTCTTGTTGTAGTCAATGATAATAATCAACCGGAAGGTATCGTGCATATTCATGATATTCTTGGTGCAAAAATTGCATGAACGAACTCTCTTGAAAATAGGTCAAAGGGTTATGAAAATATTTTTTTATTGTGCTGGTATTATCTCTATAGGTATATTGCTTATTGCATGTCCCGCTCATAATAAAAATGATAATACACATATTAAGGAAGTAACTGAGCTGATAGCACAATCTGATGCGGATTCTATATTTTTTGATTTTCAGGATAGTTGTTATAACGGTACTGAGTTAATATGGAAACTAAAAGCATCAAAAGCATTTCTCTATACGACGAATAATATACAGACGCTCAAGCTATTGGAATGCCGTTTTGTATTATATAAAAACGGTCAGGAAAGTGCTTCATTGACATCTGATACTGCAGTATATGATGATAAAGATAAAAATGTATATGCATCCGGCAATGTCGTGGCAGTATCTGAAGACGGTTCAACAATATATTCTGATTCTCTGACGCTTCTTCGTAATCAGGAAAAGATCGTTACTGATGATTATGTTGAAATTATTCAGGAGGACGGTTCAAAAATAACAGGAACAGGTATGGAAACTGATTATCAAGCAGAAGAAATTACTATATATAATTCACGTGGAAGTAATCCGAGAGGCATATGAAAAAAAGTATACTATTAATTGTTATCAGTACAGTATTATTTACCGGTATTTTTGCAGAACAGTTAACCTTTACTGCTGATGTATTAAAATATAAGTTTAAAGAAGGGGAAAAAAGAACACAATGCATTGGCAATGCAAAAATAATACAGGGATCAACAACAATTAAAGCACAGAGAATTACCATATACGGTGAAAATCATTCAACCGCTGTCTGTTCAGGCAATGTTGATGTTATTGATCGTGAAAGCCAAGTTGAAATAAAAGGGGGGAGGGCAGATTATAAAAAATACCCGAAATATGCGAAAATAACAAAATCCCCGATATTGTATTTAAATAAGGATAATGTTAAAGTTACAGCAGCGATTATGGAACGTTTTTTTGAAGAAGGGCGTAATGAAGCACAAGGAAATGTTGTTATTACAAAATCAAATACTATATGTAAAAGTGAACGTGCAACATTTTATGAAGATGAAAATAAATTTACTGCAGATGGTGAACCGCATGTTGAAATTGGCAAAGATATTTATTTTGCGGATTCAATTATTGTTCTAACTGAGGAAGATAGAATAATACTGAAGAATAATATACAAGCAATTATTTATCCCGGAAATAGTAATAAAGATAATTATACAAGGCTGACGCAATGAGCATGAATACGGCTTTAAAAAATAAAGATATAAAAACACTTATTGCCCATGATATCAAAAAAGAATATCGAAAAACATATGTTGTTAAAGGGGTTGATTTAAAAGTAGCACAAGGGGAAATAGTCGGGTTACTCGGTCCGAATGGTGCCGGTAAAACAACAACTTTTTATATGATTACCGGTTTAATAAAAGCAAATGATGGTGATATTTATATCAACGAAACACCATTAACAAAAATGCCAATGTACTTACGAGCACGAATGGGAATCGGTTATCTTGCACAAGAAGCGTCAATTTTCAGACGATTAACAACGGAAGAAAACCTAATTGCTATTTTAGAAACACAAGGACTAACGCGTCATGAAATAAATATGCGAACTGAAGAATTACTGACTGAGTTTAGTATTACGCATATTGCAAAGCGAAAAGCATATATGCTCTCAGGTGGAGAGAGACGTCGTACTGAAATAGCACGTGCATTATGCAGTAATCCTGCTTTTTTGCTCATGGATGAACCATTTGCAGGAATTGATCCGATTGCTGTTTTAGATATTCAAAAAATGATTATGCATCTGAAAAAACGTGATATTGGAGTATTAATTACTGACCATAATGTTCGTGAGACACTTAAAATTACCGATAGATCATATATTATGTATGATGGTAAAATACGTTTCAGCGGAACCCCAAAAGAACTTATAGAAAATAAAGAAGCCCGGAAAATATATTTAGGTCAAGATTTTACCATGTAAAGAATAAATCATTTCGAGCGTTTTCACTGTCCATTTCAACTTTAGAATACCCTTGCAATACGAATGAATTGCGTATACTGTACTACTATGGATAAAATGCATTTGAAAATAAATCAACGTACATCGTTACGCATGATCCCGACAACACAATTGCAATTAACTATGAAAATCATGCAGTTATCAACGATTGATTTACGTAATGAAATTGCCCATGAACTTGAACAAAATCCTGTATTAGAAGAATCTCCGCCGGTTTCCGAAACTGCTGAAAATAACGAAGAGAGTTCGACAGAACGTGAAAACACATCCGATGAAATGTTTCAATATTTTGAAGACAGCAGCGATTCAGGATATTCCGGCTATCGTGTACGAAATGACGTATCAGATAATAAACAGCAATTTATCGAGGGGGTATTAACCCGTCCGGAATCATTAATTGATCATTTACTGCAGCAAATGCATTTAAGCTCACATGATGAAAAAGAATATGCAATTGGCGAGTTTCTTATATCCAATATCAATGATGAAGGATATATCACCATTCCATTTGAAGAAATAGCGGGTTCAAGTAAATATTCAATACATGAATTAGAAACCGTTTTAAAAACAATACAAACATTTGATCCGAATGGTGTCGGCGCCCGTAATTTACGTGAATGCTTGCTGATTCAAATACGACAATTGCCGGAAAAGAAACCAATAGCAGAACGTATTATTGATAAATACTTTTTACTCTTATCGCAACGTAAAACTGATCAAATAGCAAAAAAAATGAAATTGCCGAAAAGTATTATTAATGAAGCGCTGGAATGCATCATGCGGCTTAATCCGAAGCCCGGACATGAGTATGATACAAAAAAAGTTGAGTATGTTGTTCCGGATGTATCGGTTATCCGTCATGGCGATTCATTTCGCATTATTATGAATGATGAATGGATTCCGAAAATTAGAGTCAATAGTTATTATCACAGTTTAATACGTAATCGCGGAACAAAACTGAAAATTAAAAAGTTCTTACGTGAAAAATATTATAATGCGATCCAGCTTATTAAAAGTATTGAGCAGCGACGGAATACGTTGTATAAAGTAACAGCATCATTATTAACCGTACAACAGGAATTCTTTAATCATGGCAGTAAACATATTAAACCATTAACATTACGTGAAATTGCTGATATGATTGATATGCATGAATCAACTATTAGCCGAGCAACCAGTGGAAAGTATATTCAAACACCGTGGGGAATATTTGAATTAAAATATTTCTTCTCCAGTAAAATTGCATCTAAATCCGGTGCGGCATTATCATCACAATCAGTAAAAGAAATAATTAAAGATATTATAGAAAATGAAAGTGGTCGTGGTATGAGCGATAAAAAAATTGTTGAAATGCTCTCAGAACTTGGTATAAAAATCGCTCGACGAACGGTTACAAAGTATAGAAAAAAACTAGGTATACTACCGTCAAACTTACGAAAAACCGGAGGAAAATAACTATGCTTCGTATTACGGGAAAAAATATTCGTATTACTCCTGCAATTAAAAGTTATATTGAAAGAAAGTTTAATCGAGTAATACCATATTTAAATAATTTTATTGATGCGCACATATTTTTAAAAGTAACAAAAAAACAACATGAAGCAGAAGTGCTGATCAATGCAGATCATAAACAATTTGTATATTCAGTTAAAACAAATGATTTGTATTCTTCTATTGATAAACTTATAGATAAAACAGATCGGCAACTGGCAAAATATAAAGAAAAAATCACTCATCATCATTATAAGAATAAAAACCATAAAAAGGGAATGAAAAATACCAGTCGAAGTAAAACTCGTTTAAACACGATGCCAATATTAAAACCAATGACAATTAAAGAAGCGATACTTCGTCTTGATATTGAAAAAGATAATCATTTATTGTTTACGATGATTAATGCTAATAAACCCATGGTAAATGATAATGATTTAAAACGTGCGTTATTATTTAAAAGCAAAGAAGGATTTTTCCATCTCATTGTACATACACATTCTTTTTTTAGAAGTATTTTCGGTAGAAAAAAGACTCATCTTATGGAATATATCTATATTAATTCCAATAATACACCGCAAATCATTAAACGACACCGGCTTGTTTTGCCACACTATACCTATGCTGAAGCAGTTGCATCAGTTGCTTCTGTTACTGAGCATTATTTAGTGTACTATAATACAGAACTCAACTTGATGTGTTTTATATATCAAAAAGGAAAACGAAAAGAAAATCATTTTTCTTTAGAACTGCAATAACGGTAGTATTATGAGTGCTTTCCTGCGCAATATGATGCGGCACGCTATTAATGCTACTAATAATTAGGCGTTACAATGTTTCCTGTTTTAATAATTTCTCATGGTGAATTAGCAGAACAAATGATTAAGAGTGCGGAATTGATGATGGGACCAATTGAGGAGGTCTATGCAATCAATTTCGCGAAAGGTCAAGACAGAGAAACACTCGCGCATACGATTAATCAATTTGTTCATCAGCATGTTCATAATGAGGGGGTGCTGATATTTATCGATATGTTTGGTGGATCATGTCTTAATAGTTGTACCTCACTGTATACGCGTGATGATATTGATATTATATGTGGGGTTAACCTCCCGATGCTGTTATCCGCGTTAACATATCGTTTATCATTGCAGCGCACATCAGTCGTGCAGAAATTATCGGATGAGCATAATAATTTTATTGTTAATGTTAAAGAACGTTTAAAAAAAGCTAATCATTCAGCAAATAAATAGTAGTATTTTATTCTAGAAAGCTTATTGCAAATATGATATATTTACACAATTCAATCGTACACCAAAAAAGATTGAATGCCATACGGCTGTATTATAACAGCTTTTTTAATTATAGATGCCTGTAGTAAGGAACGATAATGCGAAATTGTATATTTCGTATAGATGATAGACTCATTCACGGTCAGGTTATTGTCGGTTGGGTTAATCAATTAAATTTAAAAGAAATTATTGTTGCCAACAATGAGTTGGTAAAAAATGTTTTACGCCGTAATTTACTTGAGATATCTGTTCCTGAAAAAGTTCAAACACACTTTTTAACACTCAATGATACTATTGAATATTTTAAATCACGAGAAGAAAAAAAATCAATCACCGGAATATTATTAGTAGAAAATCCACATGATGCATTGATACTCTCAAATAACGGATTACCCATAACAGAAATAAACCTTGGTGGTATGCAACAAATGGGAAAAGGAAAAGAGAAATTGCCACTTGCCCCCTATATTAGAATAAATAAAAAAGATGCCCGAGAATTATTAATACTATCTAAAAAAGGAATTATAATAGAAGGAAGAGCTACTCCGAAAGATAAACCGATTGATATAATAAAACTGATAAAAATGAAAGAATCAGAATTATGAAATCCATCAATCTTATTCTCGGTATGTATAATCATCAACCAATCGGTAGTTTACACTCTGATTTCGATACAGCATATCATTTGTCATATATACCATTTCTTGAAATACTTAATAATTTTCCTGATATACGATATACCTATCATACATCCGGCGTACTACTTGATTGGATATTAGATAATTATTCTCAATACATAGAAGTTATTCAAAACCTGATCAATACCAATCAATTGGAATTACAAAGCAGTGGATATTACGAACCACTATTAACTGCGATACCGCGTAATGATGCCGTTGCACAAATCAAACGTATGAATCAAAAAGTACAAACACTTTGGAAGTATACACCGAATGGAGTAGGGATAACCGCTTATACGTGGGAACCGATAATACCGTCAATTTTATCCGATGCCGGTATTACTTATTGTGCTATTGATGATACCTGTTTTCATGCTGCAGGCATACAAGCACAAGATTGTTTTTATCCGTACATAACAGAAGATAATGGTGCAGTCGTTACTGTTTTTCCGGTAAGTACATATTTTAAACGGCAATCAATTTGGGACAACCCGAAAGAGGTAATATCGTATTTAAAATCAATTGCTGATGATAGCGGAGAGAGAGTTGTTGTATTGATGGAAAACAATCAATCCTCCGGAAAGTTGCCTGAAAAATATAACATCAATAGTAATCGTACACACATTGAAAGTTTATTTACACTGCTGATCGAAAATAAAGATTGGATTAATATTATAGGATATAACGATTATTTAAATCAGTTTACAACGCAGAAGAGATTATATTTAAATAGTACAGGACAGTATATTGTACCCGATCATAATAATAAAAATGATTCTCCAATGAGATTTCAAAGAAATATATTTGCACAAGATAATGACAGTAATATCATACATAAAAAAATGCTTCATGTACACGATATAATACAGAGTAATAATGAAGTATATGGTATTGATGCAGCATTACATGAGTTATATAAAGGACAATGTCATAATGCCTATTGGCATGGAGAGTATGGCGATTTATACAATAGTCATCTTCGTCATGCGATATATCACCATTTAATTAATGCTGAAAATATTGTAGCATCCTTATCCGTCTTAAAAAATAATACTGTTACTTTTGAAAAGAAAGATATCAATGCTGATGGTATTCAGGAAACTGTTATTAATACGCCGCAATTTCAAGCATATATAAGTCCTCATCAAGGCGGATACTGTTATGAGCTTGACATTAAAAAATATACCATGAATATATTTAATACCATTTATCAACAATCTGACGTAAATCATGACTCTGCACAAGGTCTTTCAAAAAACAATTCATCCGCATCATGTTTATCTACTACTCAAACAACAGAGCATCATACAATGAAATCGGTCTTAAAAGATAATACATATCCGCGAAAAGGTTTTATTGATCATTTTTTACCGGTTGCAGCAACCGTGGATGATATAATACATGGTATAAAAAATGAAGCATACCCAGAAACATTAATAACTCCAATTAAAAAGACTCATCACGGTGTAACAATGAATACACTATGGCGGTTTTCAGATTCACCCAATAAGGCTATTACTATCGAAAAGACACTGACATTCGCTCATAATGCAACACTCTCAATAGTCTTAAAAAATAATACCAATACATCAAACAATTGTATTTATGGTAATGAAACATCTTTTGCATTATTAGCGGGACATCATCCTGATAATTATTTTACTTTCTATAATGATACTAATAATCAAATATATATTTCTGATAACTATTTTGATACCCAATTGTCATTACATGATGTAAAATATATTCGAATGCACTGTGCTGCATTACACTGTACAATAGATTATATATTTTCAAAACCTGCACATTGCTGTGTTGCCCCCATTACAACGCTATCCGGGAATGATGCCGAAGTGTGTTATCAAGGTTCAGTAATAATGCCGTATTGGAATATAACTATTGCTCCATATCAGCAATGGAGCTGTAAACTTGAATTGGTTTTTATGGATATATAAATGTCACCGATAACGCATCAAATAATTACTATTGCAGGATTAAGTGGAATTGTCGGTGGTATACTGCATCTTGATAATAAAAATGTTGGAAATACGTTAATAGGTCATGCAATATTTTGTGCACCGATAATTGCACTGGCTAATATAATATTGTTGCCGCATGCTTTTTCACATACAACTGTTATCCATGCATTGGAAATGGGTATTATCATTGGTGCAATGTATGAATTGGTTTGGATAAATAAGTTTCCGGTTGGCGTTGAGATACAACCGGAAGGCTCTTTTGCTGCAATATGTGCTATTACCACAACACTGTGTGTAAATGAATTTGTTGCAGTATATGCTTTTAAAACATTAGGAATGCCGGAAGGTGAATCTATTAATATGCTGCCGATGATGCTGGCATTATATGCTCCATTAGCATATGTGAGTCAATTGTTGAATAGAGGCTTTCGTCGTATTAATACCGGATTGATTACCGGATTTCTCAAGACAATTCGTATGAATCGATATGATTTTCAGGTCTACAATACCTATGGTATTCTTATTGTCGTTACTATATCAGCATTGGTTATTTTTATCTCAATACTTTTCGGATATATGATAACGATTACGAGCATAACGGAATCAGTCTTTCCGAAAGAAATGACAATAATGGTTTTAAAAAGTATTAATGCCAGCAATCATTTTTTACCGCTTTTTGCATTAGTGTTTTTTATTCATATAATCAACACCAATGATAAATATCTTGAATTTATTGGCGGGGGAATTGCCGCATTAATGATGATTATCATATTTAAGCATGTCCCAATTATTATTGCCATTGTCTCGGTGTTTTTAATCGGCACGGTTATTATTATTGTATATCACTATTCGGATGTATTACGTATTAAAAAAGGAAAAGAAACTTGAAAAATAGTAAAATACATCGAAAATCTTTAGTGCGGGCATTTTTACATACATATTTAGTCGATAATTTGTTTAATGAACAATACTTTCAAAACTTCGGTTTCGCGTTCTCAATTGAACCAATACTAAAAGATATAAGCCGAACAACACAGGAGAAAATAAAAAATCTATTACGTCATTTTGAATATTTCAGAACTAATTATATATTTTTCCCGCTTATTTTAGGTGCTACTATTAAACATGAATTATCCCATCAATTATCACTCGTTAAGAAAACAAAATTTAATATGATGAGTGCAGTATCAGCATTAGGGGATAATCTGATTTATGCTTCATTTCAGCCGCTGTGTATCTTGTGTGCTATTATTTTCCCTCTTTTTATCGTTAGGCATACTCATGCCCCATTATATAGTATCGTCGCTCTTGCATTTATTTGGTTGGTCTATAATACATTAATGACCATTATGCGTTTACGTCTTTTTCAATTAGGTATTAAAGAAGGGATCAAGGCAATATTTGTTATTACGGGTTGGGGATTAAAAAAGGCAACTATGACCATTCAACGGATTACTGCATATATTGCAGGCGCATCGGTTGTATTTTTACTGATACATGAAGATCCGATTATTGTCTTTAATAATCAGATACAATCAATCGGCTATGGGATGATTGTGATCATTGCGATTGTGCTTTATTTTATTATGAAAATGACAAAACCTATTTACATGTTGTATTCATTATTAATAGGTTCATTTATAGTTTATTATTTTTTGCAAATGGTATAAAAGTATGTTACAAAGAGAAGTAAAAATAAATAATATTAAAGGCTTTCATGCACGTCCGGCAACTCAGTTTGTTAAAGTGGCGAATACCTTTGAGAGCTCAGTTCAATTATTAGTTGGTGATGAGAAAGTAGATGCAAAGAGTGTTATTTCAATAATTGCATTGGCACTTCCGGTTGATTGCATTGTAACTATTATTACTGATGGACCTGATGAAGCAGAAGCATTAGATGCTTTGGCAAATATTATCGAAAGTGAAAAGTATGAATAATAAACTCTATAAAAGGTTATTAACTATACTTATCGGTTTACTTATCGTTAGTTGTTGTTATGCCGAAAACACCTCGATAAGTAATAATCATAATTTAGTATTACGTAAATACAATTATAAAAACCCCGCTCTTGCCGGTGTCCTTTCATGGTATGCGCCCGGGCTTGGTCAATTCTATACAGAAAAATATGTAAAAGGTATGATCTTTTTCACAGCAGAAAATGCTCTGCTTATTACGACTATTTCAATTGTTGCTGATTTCGATTTTAGTTTTGATGAAGGAATGTTTTTTAATTTTAGTATTAAACCGAAAGAACATATTACTGAAGATGATAATTATTTACTAATTTTATTTGCTGCTTGTTACGGAGCGTTGCATATGTATAACGTTATTGATGCCGTTGTCTCAACGGGTAATTATAATAAACATATACGCCAACAAGTAAGTGTATCAGAAAACGGTAATATACAATTCGGTATTAAAGCCGATCTCCCTATTCAACTGTCGTCGGAAGAAAAACTTAACCGGAAACTCTATTACTATCAAAAATTAAAAGACCCGTTCGTTGCAGGAGCGCTTAGTTTTAGTTTCACCGGATTAGGGCAATTCTATGCAGAGGATTATTATTCTGGCAGTCTTTTTATTTTATTGAATCTTACTTCAAAGTTTCTCGGTGTCGTCATGCTGACGGATTTAAATAAACGATATTCAAAAAGAGGATTATCTGATTCTGTCAGTTGGATTGAATTGAAACAAACCGATCAAATAATGCTGATTTCTTATATCGCTTCATCAGTAATTTTAAAAGGAATTAATGTAATAACTGCAGTTATAGCAGTTAATCGCTACAATAAAAGTCTTGAAAATCAATTTCAAGTTCCTATAACGCGAACTTCATATAAAATAGATTGTCGTATTGATAAATCATCTCAAGCAGTGAAAATGGGTGTCTGTTTTGATGTATAAGTATACTAGTATAAATAATCGTAATATCTATACAATTGTTTTGATATGTATTTTCATCATACTATCTGTTTCCCCGATATTTGCACTTCGGCTTTCTGTTAAAAATGGATCACTCTATGCAAGTAATGATAGTATTTATTTAAAAGGGCATATACAACCTGATTATCCTGAACAATTCTTTAATGTTATTGAAACGGGAACAATCGCAACACAACGTATACGATTAGTATTACAGGAAAGAGCATTGAGTGGGAAAAAAGTATCAAGCTATGTGTTTACCCGAACAATACAATATGATGAATGGAGTCATCTGTATATAATTATTGAGAATCATAATACAATACGTGAATCAACGCATGTTTTTAAACATCGTAATGAAATGTCTGAGTATCTTCGTTCGCTTAATGCTATATGGATATGTTCACGGCGATTAATCAATAAACATATTAATTATGAAGTAGTTATACGCGCTGAAATTACCAGTATTGTCTTTTTACCGCCGATTGGATGGATATTGAATAGTCTATATAATTTTTCATCAAATCCAATCGTAATAGAACAATTTACCGGAAATAAGTATTCTTATGAATAAATCTAATAATAATAAACGTCGTCGTTCTAAAATGCGATTTAGGCGGCAATTTAGAAATTCAGCAATAATTTTAATACTATTATTAGTTCTTTCACTATTAATATCACCGTTATTATTTAAATGGCTTCTTCCTGAATTTAGTAATGAGCAGGGGAAAAATATATTTTTAATTATATTTATTGTGCTGGTGTATTTTATATTATGTGTTGCGGGATTTATTATATATGGTTTTATTCGCCTGCAATCTGATTATGCTGCAGGAAAACCCGGATCAAGTTTCCAGCGTCGCTTATTATTTACTATTATATTTATTGCAATCATTCCGTTATTTATTATTACTCTGTTCTCAGAGTTTTCAATGCGGCGTTCAATTAATTCAGTTATTAACGAACGGTATATAAAAATTGAAAATCTCTTAGTCAATATTGAAGATATTATCATTGGTTTTGTAAAGCAGGATATTGTCAATACGATACAACGGTTACGTGCTGATCCGATATTTATCAATACAGCATTTTTAGGAAATACGCGTAATGTATCACAGTTTGCAATCAGAAATGATCTTGATTATATCGGTATATATACTTCAACATTAAAACCATTAGCACAGTATTATCGATCACAAAAACTTCGTTTATCATATTCAAATGTTGCCCAACCAATTGCTATAACTGTTAAACATATTAATAAAGAAATATTCGTTACTAATGCCCGTGGCTATGAAGTTGATTATATGCAAGCATTTGCTGCAATCGGTCATCCTAATACAATGGGATATATCGTTATAGCAAAAACGTTTCCGGCAAATATTTCATATATCGGACGTGAAAATGCTGAAAGTCGTCAGGCATTAAATCAATTAAAATATTTACGCCAACCGTTATTGGGAAGTACGTTGTTACTGATGATATCAGTTATGCTGGTTACGATGCTTTTAGCAATGCTTATCAGTTACTTGTTTTCAAAAATGCTTGCTGCTCCAATTCAGGAATTAGCGGTTGCAACAAAACGTGTAGCTGCCGGCGATTTAACCTATGTAATAAAATATAAACCGCGTGATGAACTAAAACAATTGGTCAACTCGTTCAATAAAATGACGAATGAGCTTAATGCAAGTAAACAAGCATTAATTCATAGTGAACGTATTGCAGCGTGGAGTGAAATAGGGCGCAGAATTGCCCACGAAATTAAAAACCCATTGACACCAATTAAACTGTCTGCAGAACGTATACGAAAAAAATATACCGGCACAGACGAAGAATATAAAAAAGTCTTATTATCCGGTATTAATACTATTGTTGAAGAGGTTGATAATTTAAAATCGCTTGTTGATGAGTTTTCTGAATTTGCCCGTATGCCCCAGCTGCAGCTTAAGGTCTGTGATATTAATACTATTGTACGAGCTACACTAAAAATATTTGATGGTATATCAGAAGGAATTACGATAAAAACAGATCTTGCCGGAGAATTGCCATTATTGAATCTTGATAAGAAACAAATTAATCAAGTTATTATCAATCTTATTAACAATGCGATTGATGCGGTTAATGGCAACGGGACGATTACCATATCAACCTACAAAGAAAATACTATGTTTGGAACATTTGTCTATTTGAAAATTACTGATACCGGTATTGGTATTGATGCTGATACACTCAGTAAAATATATAATCCTTATTTCAGTATGAAAAAAAATGGTACTGGATTAGGATTATCTATTGTTGAGAAAATAATTACTGAACATCATAGTAAAATTACATGTGAAAGTGAAATAAAAAAAGGGACAACATTTACTATTGAATTTCCGGTATAATAATTCACATCGAAGAAAGGAACAATACATTTCATGGAGTGTACAGTATTAGTTGTTGATGATGAAGAAAATATTCGACATATCATCAGAGATATATTAGAAGATGAAGGCTATACCGTTATTACGGCACCTAATGGTGTGAAAGCACTTAATACTGTTAAACTAAAACATCCGGATATTGTTATTCTTGATATTTGGATGCCCGGCATTGGTGGTATGGAAGTTTTACAGCAATTGCGTATGGATTATCCTGAAATTGTTGTTATTGTTATTACCGGACATGGTACTGTTGACACTGCAGTATCTGCATTAAAACTTGGTGCTTTTGATTATATTGAAAAACCTCTTTCAATGGATAAAATAATTAGTATCGTAAAAAAAGCTTGTCATAATTAATAGTTGTTAATATTACATAAATATATCAATATCTCCCCTATATATAATTTTCGTTATACTCAATAGATGGTTCTCTAATCATGATACATAATTAAATAGTTCACAGAGTTTTATAGAATAATGCAGATAACCATACCTCATATCTCCAATATACTATATCAGCGTTCCGGTTGTAGATAATATGCTGATGTGTTTCGATATGTAGCAATTGGCGGAATTGTTTTATCATGATTATTTCGCATTGTTATTATTTCTTTCTTCATCCGCCTATTCGGAATAAGCGATGTGAAAATAGTAACATAGAAATTTATTCCTTCAACCATACTGTAGTCAGTTTTATTATTGTTTGATTTATTAATATCTGAATAGCTAATACCAACTACACTGTTGAAAAGTATGTAATATAGGGCAAGACTTATTATATGAATCTCGCTGCCAATAATCGTAATGGTTTCATCAGTGCTGTATTTACCGGAAGCATTATATCCGTAAATGCCATATGGAACAAAAGCGATTGTATTAAGCATTAATGGGAATAATCGACTACCGCGATTAATGCGCACAAGAGGAATTGAACAATGAATGCTCCCTTGATAGATAACAGTGCTTTTTAAGGCGTTTCTAATAGTATGTTGTTGTTCAATGATAAAAGGATTCCGTAATCCTGTTATAAAGGGCAGGTAATTGAGTTCAGGGGTATCGGTAATACCGGTATTAAGTGAAAAAGCTGAACGCCCGATTAATCCGATTGAAGAAGAATGAAATACGAAGGGGAAGTATTTATCGAGCGTAAGAAATAAATAATCGCCAGATATATGTTTTAATGATTCTGAATAAAACTGAATAGTGTCATCTTCATGTATATATTTTATATCAAGTGATTCACCGTGTTCATAATCAACAGAATGCACAAATGATAAACGCCGATTAATATACATATCGACGGAGCCATTATATTTTATACAGTGTCGATTTTTATTTCTATCAATTGACTTATCATCTAATTTTATTGTTGGTGCTGTGGATGATAATTT
Source organism: uncultured Spirochaetia bacterium (assembly GCA_964490645.1). Lineage (GTDB taxonomy): Bacteria > Spirochaetota > JAHITG01 > CAZBCL01 > CAZBCL01 > CAZBCL01. Next base: position 6,385 of record CAZBCL010000023.1, on the reverse strand, counting down.
GGTATCAATAGTATTATATCGATACTTTACCGATGTTCCAATTGTTCCGGGATTTAATGGAAAAGCTAGTGAGGCATTCATTCCAATTGTTTCAGTATGATAATAATTAAATGCAAGTGAATTAGTATTGTATTCTGTAATTACCGGTTGCTTTGTATAGTTATAATTGTCATATATGAATGATATTTTCGGATACACTATCCCGATATAAAGTTTATTGTAAAGATTGACCTGTTTCAGTAGATAATTATATTTAATATTAATCGTATAGGTATATTTATCTAATGGATCAGAGAATGCAAAATCAATTCCGGAGAGTATTGATTTTCCACGGCCGTATATATATTCAGCTTGCAGAGTAGGGGTCCAAAACATGCGGGTAAACTTAATTGCATTATACCTGATTGTTTTTTTTGATAAATATATTTGTGAAGAATATTTATTTGTATAATATTGTGTTTCCGGTATGGTCTCAATTTCATTCGGATACTGATATACCGCTAATAAATTTTTATCAATCGGAATTCGTGCAAGATTAAACCCATTGGTCGTATAATGGTTAAAATAAAGCCAATTCATATCAGGTGAGAGTTTTCCTTGTACTGCTGCACTAAGCATATGAGTGAGTTTGTAATATTTATTATTGTCAAAATCATATGCGTATATATTATAAATATTATTTATTGTAGCAGTAAATGTCAGTAAACGACCATCTGATGACCATACCGGAAATAATTCTTCGTTGGTACTCGATGCAATTATTTTATAGGTTTTATTATGCATATCAAATAGTACAATATCATGTAAGGTATTACTGCGATGTATACTCATTGCAATGAAAGAACCATTGGGAGATATTGATGGATCAAAAACATCAAAGGGCATAGTAGAGAGCACTGAACAATCACCGTTTGTAGGATTAATACGTACTAATGTTCTTTTACCGGTATTTTGTTGAATACCAATTAATTCCCCGCTATCGTTTGCATCTACCTCAATAATATGTTGTTTATGAGTTATACGGTTTATTCGTTTGGTTAGAATGGAATAAGAAAAGACATCATAAAAATCGCGATACAATGATGATGAAATGTTTTTTGTAAAATATATGATAGTATCATTAAGGGCGATATCATTTATTCCTGATGATGCTTGTATCGATAGAATATTCTTTTGTTTAAAACTATTGCTATCAATTTTAATTAATTGAAAACCTTTTTTTGGTGTATATCGTGAAAGATATATCGTATCATTATTGATGGTATAATCAAATATTTCTCCGCCATTAATAGTTATCGGATTGCATTTTGTGATTGTACCATCATTTTTAATACGATCTATTTCATCACGATAATGCCGGTACCCCCATTGTTCAAACTTAAACCAACTAATATACGCCGGATAAGAAAATGTTTTCATAAAAGTGCTTTTCGTTAAATAGGGAAGATGACCGCTTTGTTCTTTATTCCAGTCTAAAATCTTTTGTTCAGTAAATTGTGATGCAATATATGAGTGATATAATCCTCCGTAAAAATAGCCGTTAATACCAAGCGGCCATGCCGGGTAATAATACGAAGTAGTCCTGCTGATTGGTACAAATTTATTATTCAGTATATCTGAGCGAATATGCATATTAAGATAGGGTGATACAATACGTCCTTTTCCGGTTATTTCAGATTCATAATAAACAGCCAACCCTTCAACCATAGTAACCGGTAATAATCCCATTGGTGATACATTTTGACCAAATAATCGCTGCAGTGGTTTGTAAATGCCTCGCCCCATATGCATATGATATATATGGGTTAATTCATGTACAAGAATCATTTTAATCCACTCATGATAATGATCGATACTTGAATTAACTTCCGGTGGAATGAGATTAATGGTAATTATTGGTACTGGTATTGAAGTTGCAGATCCATTGACGCTGTCTTCATAATCTGAAAGTATAATATGAATTTTTGGACGCAATATAACATTAAATGTATTCTCAAAATACGGTATATAGCTTTCACATAGTATTAATATTTGTTTAACATACGGTTCTGTTGATTCGCTATAATGCACAACAACATTATCAGCAATACAACTTTTCCATTTAATATTCGGAGGGCATTCCACAGCATGAGAAACAGAAACTATAAGGAATATAAATAATATCAAACAGCGTTTCTGAATACATTGCAACATGTAATTATACCTCAAATTAAATAATACGCCCTAAAGGATAATATAAAATAAACAACTTTAATATTTGTGTTTTCAATAATGCATATTAAACTTATAAATATTATTGCTGTTTCTAATAAAGATCGTCTTTTCAATAAACAATATAAAAAATCTGAAATACTTTTAATACGGTATGTATTTGAATCAGACTCTTTGTTATAAATATTAAAGATATAATACTATATATATAATTTAATAGCAATATTGCATTATTTTAAATATTATTATCACCCGGATATTTACCTGAAATAGTATTGTAACAATAACAAACGATACAATACAAATAATATATGTAAAAAATATAAAATAATACTAAAGCTGTATTACGTATTAACCGATAATAGAAATACAGAAGGTATGTTTAATTTCCAATAAAACTTAATATCAATAATGGAGGACGCGCTAAATGAAGACAAAGGGTGATTTTTTAATCTATGTTACTGCAATAATTGCTTGTATTTTAATGATCGGTTTACTCACAACAACAAATACAATTTCATATAATCTTCCTGAAGAAAAATCAATAATTAATAAAGCCACCCTTGATGAGATAAATACAGAGACTTCAAATATTAATTTTGATAAAGAAATAGATATTATTATTAAATCAATAATGTCCGAACAAGAAGATATTATCAGCAGTATTGCAAATCAGCGTTATATTGAATTAAAAACAGTTCCTCCCGAAACAACAGTTACCATTATTGATAAGGGAAATGGAGAAAGGGTAATATCCGGTGAAGAAAAAATTCGTCGTGAACTTATTCATGAGATAAAAAAATCAATTACTGAAAATGATAAAGATACTACTTTAAATAATACTATTATTTCGAGTAAAGAAAAGCAACCGATTATTCATACAGTTAAAAAGGGTGAATGTCTCTGGAATATAAGTTTAAAATATAAAACTTCAGTGAGTACTATCATTTCTGCCAATAATCTTAAAAATCCGAATTCAATACGAATTGGCTCACAACTTAAAATACCACATGTTTCAAGACCGACATCATCAGTTCAATCCAGTGATACAACAGCACCGCCGGTAACGTCAACATCAATTACAAAGTATACGTCTGATATAAAAAATACAAAAACAGTACGTGGGATTTGGCATTATGTATATAAAGGTCAAACTATTTCAGAAATAGCGCGATTATATGATACGACTATTTCAACAATTCGAATGTATAATCCGAATATAAAAAATATTAATATGGTTAAATATGGGACAAAACTTTTTATACCCGGTAATAAAAAAATAATTGAAGCGAGATTATATAAAACACAATGGAGTTGGCCGAAAACCGGTAAATTAACATCGGTATATGGTATGCGAATGCATCCGATTTATAAGAAAATGCTGTTTCATAACGGTATTGATATATCCGGTGAGATTGGCGACTCAATACGTGCTGCAAATGGCGGTATTTGCATTTACAGCGGCTGGAAGAAAGGGTATGGAAAGATTGTTATTCTTGCACATGAAAATAATTATTTAAGCGTCTACGCTCATAATAGTGTAAATCTGGTCAGTAAAGGTCAAGTAGTGCAACAGGGAGATGTTATTGCAAAACTTGGTAATACCGGAGTATCAACCGGTCCACATGTTCATTTTGAAGTTAGAAAAAATAATAAACCGATTAATCCAATTAATTTTCTAAAATAAAATTTATAATAATGGGGTTATATGAGTGATTTTTCACTTAATAACTTAATTCATTACCTGTATTGTCCGCTACGTTATCATTACAGTAATTCACTGTATACCAAGAATGATAGTGTATTATATCATTCATCAGTTAAAAAAGCTATAATAGCAATATTACAAAATAATCTTCCAAATACCGATTATACTGCAATTCAAGCATTAAATAATGAAATTAATATCCAAAATAACGCAGTAAAATGTAATGACTTGAATTCGTCAAAAAATAATATTAAGCGTATTAAGGAATGTATACGAAAGTATTCGAAATATAATATTACCGGTTTTTCTCATAAAATAACATTTTCATTGCCTTATGCACATTTTACTGATTTTATTGATTTTACGTATCAGTATCGAAAAAAACGATATGGCATATGGATTTATGCCGGACCGCTTACCGAGCGATATCGTGATATATTAAGATGTATTCTTTATTTTCTTAATAATTCAGCAGATAAATTATATATTGCAGATACAATTAAAATTGCATGTATTGAAGATAGTAGTAGTATTCAAATTGCGAATAAAAGTAGTTACTGTGATGCTTTCATAAATGATCTAACTGCATTTAATAAAATTAAAAAATTAACGCCATATAAAAATGAAACATGTTCAAACTGCTCCTATATTTCAATGTGTCCGGCGCATCCGGTACAGGTTAATAATAGAGATATGCAGTTTAATAAATCTAAAGAAATAATGGGAATTATTATTACAGCACTTAATGAATTAAATACAAAGACTGATATACATCAGGTTATTTCATATATAAATAGAATAATACAATCAATTTATAATCAAGAAAATGCTTTATTATTATTTTTAAAAAGTAACAGATCAAAACAATTACATCTTTTTAATAAATCAAATTCTCGTATACCGGTAAAAAAATCACTTATCAATCATGTTTTTTCTGAGCAGAAATCAATAGAAAAGGGGAGTATAATATATTTTCCATTTACTGCAAGGAATCGTAAATTAGGTGTAATTGCTATCAATAACAGTAATAATAAGATTAATCAAGAAGACACATTATATTCAATGATTATTAATTATGCAGCAGTTACTTTTCATAATATCAGAACATTTAATCTTGCAATTCGGGATGGTTTAACCGGTTGTTATAATAAACGATATCTTATCATGATGCTTGAGGATATATTGAATATAAGTATTAATACAAAACATATATTTAGTATTATATTATTTGATTTGGATCACTTTAAACATTATAATGATACCTATGGTCATCCGAATGGTGATATCATACTAAAATCATTATCATCAAGATTAATTGATGCTATCGGTCAGGATGGGGCACTGTATAGATTTGGTGGTGAAGAATTTGTCGCTGTATTGCCATATTTTTCAATAGATGATGCAGTACAAAAAGCAGAAGAATGCCGAAGAGCAATTAATGATCTTCGCATAGAAACAAAACAATTCTTATGGAGAATAACCGCATCAATTGGTGTTGCAGCGTTTCCGGATCATGGAAAAACGATTGATTCTTTATTAAATGCAGCCGATACTGCTTTATATCAGGCAAAGAATAATGGCAGAAATCAAGTTGTTTGTGCATAAAATTTGAAGGAAAGTATAAAATAAGGCATGAAAAAAATATATATACTCATTATATTGTTATCACTCATTTCAGTATCATATTCTGAAACATCAACAAGTATTGCACAGAAATACTATATTGAAGCACAACGGTATTATTCAGAAGGTTCTTCTGAACAGGCGATACAAAAATTATATAAAGCAATACAAACCCGAGCCGATTATGCCGAGGCATATAAAATGTTAGGGGATATATATTTTGAGCTGCATAATTTTATTCAAGCGAAATATCTGTATATGCAGGTTGATACATTTTCAACAAATCTGCAATATACCGGCGATTTATCATCAGTTTATTACAATTTAAGTGAAATATGGTTTGCTGATAGATCAGTGAAAACGAATCTTGAAATGGCAATATTCTATTGTAACAAATGCATTGCAATCAATTCTAATTTTATTTTAGCATATTATCGTATTGCCGGTTATGAAAAGACATTAGCAGAAAAACAATTTAATGAAATACAATCTTTGAAAAACAATAGCGATATTATGATTATGGCTGCTGATAAAAATTATTTACGAGCAGTTAGTGATTATGATACGTTTATAACGTTATCAATTATTTCAGGAAATCCTCAATATAAAAATAGTATTAATATTGCTTATGATAAGTTAACATTCATTTTAGATAAACAAAAGTTATACTCTCGTGCATTACCGTATTTACGTTCGTGGAAAGAAATAAATCCTTATAATACAAAATGTCAAGAACGATTATCCCGCGCAAAAAAAGAATTAACTAAAAATCGCTAAATTACTATAAACCTCAATTGCTGCATTGTTAATATCACTTCCGATAATATATATTATGTTAACTTT
>CAZBCL010000022.1:0-41364 GCA_964490645.1 uncultured Spirochaetia bacterium | reverse complement strand
ATACGGCAGCTTTCTGCCGACCGTTCAAATGTTCACGCTTCTTCCGATGTGTGGTCTGAGTTGATACTGCCTGCTGTTGCGACATTATATTCTCCTTTCACACTGTCTTTATTCTTACTATCTATAAATAAGACGAATGTGCTGTATTAAAATCTATTCTTCTACCATCCATGTACGAATGAGACTAGCAACTTCTTCGGGACGTTCTCGTGCCAACTTGATCGCATTTTCTTCCATTTCCTTCCGGGCACGTTCTTCCCAGTCAACAACTTCTTCAGTTTTTGCTTCTGCTTGCCGAATTGCTGCTTCACGCAATGCCTGTTGACGGCGCAATTCTTCTTCTTCACGAAGACGCCGCCGCCGCTCAATCTCTCTTTGAATAGCGCGATAAATCAATGTCCCAATGAACACAACAAATAAAACGGCAAGTAATATAAGAATAGTTCTCCGCAATTGCATTTTGCGCCATTCTTCCAATGATTCCTGACGAAACTTATCTTCCCAATTAAACGGTATATTTTGAACCGTAACCATATCACCACGTGCTCGATCATACCCCATTGCTGTTTTTACTAAGTCTTCAACTTTTGATATTGTCTGTTTATCCCGTTCAATATAATTACGAACAATCTGATTCCCATTGGTCCAACGCAATCGCCCCTCGTCATCATACGTTCGTTCCCATAACCCATCCAACACCACTGAGACCGTTAATTTATTATAAGCAAACCAATCATAGCGAATTTCACTATCTGCTTCACTATGATCAATATTTACTATTTTTTTAAAATTACTATATTTACTGACAATCCCCTCGACTTCAGGATATGCCGGAGGAAGATTCGGTTCGGCTCCCGGAGGTCCCTGCGGTTTAAACCCTTCGCCGGTATATCCTTCATTTTCAATCAATTGACTTCGTTGTGCACCAACCTGCACTTCCGATTCATCATAGGGAGTATTCGGATTATCTTCACGTACTAAAATAGGCCTAATCTCATGTAGTTTTTCTTTTTTCTGATCAAAGTTTAATTCCATCGCAACAGTCACATCATATTCATTTGATTTAAATGTCCCATTTAAAAACTGCTTGATTTTAGATTCAATCTTAGCACGTTCACTGTCACGAATTTTCAGCTGCTTTTTCGACCACTCAATATAATCTCCCTGACCGGTTTTTAATAATTCCGTCAAATCATTCCCGTCAATATCTGCAATCGTAATATTTTCATCTTTGATCATCTCACCGAGTACACGTTTAACTGAATTTAATATAGTTCGAACTTTCTTGATATCATCCAATAATGAAACATTCGGAACCGGTTCAACAGTAATAGTAGCTGTTGGTGACTCCTGATCGGCTTTATATAAGCGTTCTTCCGGAAAGTTTATGATTACGGATACATCATCAAGAAAACTAAATCGCTCTAAGTGTTTTGTTAAATGACCAACAATTGCCCGTTGTTTATCAATTTCATTATGAAAACTTGTTCGCGACCACGCCGGTACGTCAAACAATTCCCATCCGGTTATTTGATCAGGTTGATAATTATTTTCATCCAAATATGCTCGAATCTCTGTAATATCATCTTTCGGAACATAAACACGGTTCTTTGAATCTACATGATAGGAGGTTCCCATCTCATGCAGACCTTCCTGAACACGTTTTAAATCATCATCCTCAAGAGTTTTTGAATATAAAAGGGCATCTGAAGGTTGCCCGGTAAATGAGAGCAGCATGACTACAGCAATAATAACAATGACAACAATACCCCCCAGTATCATTTTTTGTGTTGTAGTAAGCTTTTTAAAAACTTCTTTGAGTTTATTAAAAAAATCTGTAATAAATTGTGGCATTCTTTTTCCCTCCTGTTAAAACGCCGCTACTGCTAAATCCAAACGTTCGCATCCGGGTTTCGGCAGTTTTTTCAGAACATGTTCTTCTGAAAACTCTAATTCATTATTTGCTGTTACATGGGTTATATCTTCATACTCATGAACACCGATAACACGGGTAACATTAACCGGTTGTTTTATTGTTTTTAATGCAATAACATCAATGTTTTCAGCTTTTACCAGCGGATTAAGCAGGGCATATACTGCACGAACCGTTGTTGTTATTAATGAACGATCTGTACAAAAATCCTGTGTCGCCGGATCAATAATTAATGTTACCGATGGTTCAATCGCTGTTGCAACTGCAACTTCATTCTCCGGAATACTGATATTCACCGCAGCTTCATGAATAAAACTAAAACACGTTAGTAACGTAGCCAATGCTTCTTCCGTTGATTGAATATCATAGCAATAGGTTGTCGTTCCATTTTTATTTACGTGCATAGTCAACTCATCAATGCGAAGAGCCGCAGGATAACAATTATGCTCAAGTAAATACGCAAATGCAGGAATACGGTGCTCAGAATTACAGATAAGCTTATTTCCGGATATTGCATGAACCGGAATTGTGCTCGCATGAAGTGTACTAATAATATTTTTATACTCACTATCCGTCAGTGAGCTATGAAAGAGTGTATTTGTATTAGACGTAAAGGGGAATAATGCAATAATAAGTGTTATGATAACAATTGAAGCAAGTATTATAATATATTTTTTCTGTATATATGAATAACGCCGTACTATCCCTTTGAGATAAAGCATATACATATCAATACGAAACGATATTTTTCTGCACCACGCTTGAAAATCAGGAAATAATTTATGCAGGCGAACAGAATATCGCCACCAGTGTATTATGTTTCCGGAAAATATTTTCTTGCCGCGAAATGTAATATCACGGATAGTATATTTCATTCTCATAAATAATTGATTAATCATAGATTACTCCCTGAAATAATATCAGAGGAGGCAGTGCCTGCATTTGTACGTCAACACAGGTCAATTGATAACATGAAGAAAAGGTCTGAAGAGCATCCCGAATTAGTGTTGTACCATATAACCTTTTCCGCATATTCTCCCTCCCTCAAATAATGCGAAATAAGGTGCATCCCTGCGTTTCGCCCGATATACGGCGATTCCATTATATGACCGTTTCAAATTAAAAACCAACACATGTCAGTAAAACTTAAAACCGCCTGTTTCTACTATCTATCAGCGCATACTAATAATTTCCTGATATGCGCGTAATGCACGATCCCGTAATGAAACTAGAAAATTCAGCGACATTTCCGCTTCCTGTGCAGCAATAATAACATCATGAATTTGAACATTACGCGGATTTACTGCTAATTCCTGTTTCATATGATCAGAATAATTAATGCTCTCATTGGTATCGTTTATTTTATGTGAAAGCAATGAAGCAAAATTATCAACAATTGTCCCTTTCCCTTCTTTCTTAACCGCAAATCCGAAATGACGCGGATTCGTTGCTGCAAGGGTAATGTTTTCTCCCTGAACATTTTTATTAGGCATAAGTTTCATCTACTAATTCCTCCCTACCGTCTACCGATTTCAAGTGCCTTATTGAACATTGATTTCGCATGATTAATCATCTGCACATTCGCTTCATAGGCGCGTGACGCATCAATGAGGTCAACCATCTCAGTAGTAACATTGACATTCGGATATGCAACATATCCTTTTTTTGGTCCGCTTTTATACGCATCAGGATGCGAGGGATCATAAACAAGACGAAGTGCTGACATATCCTGTTTGATTGCACTTACACGAACCCCATTGCCGATTGTCGGCTGAAACTTTTTCGGAAGAAACGGCATTTGATAATCAATTTTATCATCAACCTGTCGTAATACGACACGGCTTCTTCGGAACGGTTGACCACTCGGGGTTCTGGTCGTTGTCGCATTAGCAACATTATTTGATATAACATCCATACGTAATCGCTGGGCTGTTAATCCTGATGCCGCTGTATTAATACTATGAAACATTCCGTTCATTACTTATCTCCTTCATTTACCGCATTACGATTTGCATCATTTTGAAATTATGTGAAATCATATCAGCCATAGCGCGATACTGGAGTACGTTTTTTGTTGCATCCGCCATTTCACGCTCAACATCAACATTATTGCCATCCTGTCGCTGGCTAGTCGTCCAATCATAATGCAGACGCGGCGCAACACTCGTAATATCAACCGGACGATTAAATGCAATATGTTTCGTATCAGTCAATGCCGCCGGCATTTCATGCTGTTTATTTTTCTCAAGTGCATCACGCATCGCACTCTCAAATGAGACTTCTGTTCGTTTAAAATTCGGCACATCAACATTCGCAATATTATCGGCAATCACCTGATGCCGAATCAAAGACACATCAAGCCCGCGGCGTAACAAATACTGCGTTGTCCTGCTGTTTTGACCGTTCCGCTGTCCGTTTAATACTTCACCCATGTGCATCATACTTAAAAACCTCTACGATTTAAATTCGGGTATAATTCAGGTCTACCCTGCTTTATCTATCGGCACTTTATTAAAATGCTCAAGTACCGATTATCTTACAACATATACCGCGATAAATCGCGATCCTCGGCAATATCTTTTAAACGCTCCCGCACATACGGAGCATCAATCGTAACTGTTGCTTCTTTCATTTCAGGTGCATTGAAACTGATATCTTCAAGTAAGCGTTCCATAATAGTATGCAAACGCCGTGCACCAATATTTTCGGTATTACTATTAACATCAAAAGCAATTCGTGAAATTTCTTTGATGCCGTCTTTTTTAAATTCCAATACAACCCCTTCAGTATTCAATAACGCACAATACTGTTTGACTAATGCATTTTTTGGTTGTGTTAATATTTTTGTAAAGTCATCCTGTGAAAGACTCTGAAGTTCAACCCGTATCGGAAAACGTCCCTGTAATTCAGGAATAAGATCAGACGGTTTCGATACATGAAATGCGCCGGCAGCAATAAATAAAATATGATCCGTCCGTACCGGGCCATATTTTGTGTGTATCACCGAACCTTCTACAATGGGAAGAATATCCCGTTGAACCCCTTCCCGTGAAACATCCGGGCCCTGAGAACTGCTTGCCCGTCCGACTATTTTATCTATTTCGTCAAGAAAGATAATCCCCATTTCTTCAACCCGTTTAACTGCTTTTTGAACAACCTTATCCATATCAATGAGTTTTTCGGCTTCTTCCTGCTCTAACAGTTTTCGCGCATCACTAATTTTCATTTTTTTTCGTTTTGGGCGCTTGGGCATGATAGAACCCATCATGTTCTGCAGATTAATATCCATCCCTTCAAGCCCGGCATTAGAAAATATTTCAACCATTGGCTGCTGCGATTCTTGTGTGGTAATTTCAATTTCAACATCTTCAAGTTTACCGGCTTTAAGTTGTGCACGGAACTTTTCACGTGTTTCCTCTAAATCATCCTTTTCCTGATTATCCTCAGATGCTGCACTATTTTGTTTCTCTGACGTAAAGCCAAGTTCGATCACCTTGCCCAATGTTGACGACATTGAACCGTTTGGCGTATCATTTTCCATAGATGAAACTGAACGGGGTTTGAATTTTTTCGGTACTAAAATACGTATAATACGTTCTTCAACCGCATCAATCACACGCGATCGTATTAATTCTGTACTTTCAGTCCGTACTAAATTGACAGCATTATTGACTAAATCCCGTACCATACTTTCGACATCTCTTCCAACATATCCGACTTCCGTATATTTCGTAACTTCAACTTTCGTAAATGGTGCTCCGGCAAGATTCGAAAGACGGCGAGCAATTTCCGTTTTACCAACACCCGTCGGACCGATCATAATAATATTTTTCGGCGCTACTTCTTCACGCAATCCTTCATCATCAAGAAGACGGCGACGTGCCCGATTACGTAATGCAATGGCAACCATACGTTTTGCATCTTTTTGTCCGATGATATATTTATCAAGCTCCCGAACAATTTCTTTCGGCGTTAATGTTTTAAACTTTTTCTTTTTCATACTTCCTCTATTGTAATATTATCATTAGTATAAATACAAATTTCCGATGCTATCGTTAATGCCGTCGTAACAATTTCTTTTGCGGAAAGCTTTGGTGCTTTTAATAATAACGCCCGTGCTGCCGCTGCCGCATAATTACCGCCGCTGCCGACACCGATAACGTTATCATCCGGCTGCATAACATCGCCTTTTCCGGAAATAATAAACATACTCTCACGATCAGCAACAATCATCAATGCTTCCAGATGACGCAATGCTTTATCAAGACGCCAATCCTTCGCTAATTCAATCGCTGCTCGAGGAACGTTCCCACTGTATTGCTGCACTTTTTCTTCAAAGCGTTCAAACATAGTAATTGCATCTGCAGTCCCGCCGGCAAAACCGGTTATAATTGAATCATTATAGAGGCGACGTATTTTTTGTGCTTTTCCTTTTAATACCGTATCACCCATTGATACTTGACCGTCTCCGCCAAGAACTGTCTTTCCGTTTTTTTGTACAGCTAATATTGTTGTTCCGTGCCATTCATGCATGCGGATGCGCCTCCTGATAAACATGCTTTAATCGGTCAGTTGTAACATGCGTATACATCTGTGTTGTTGACAAACTGCTATGACCGAGAAGAGCCTGAATTGATCGTAAATCACAGCCACGATTCAGCATATGCGTTGCAAATGAATGCCGCATAGTATGCGGACTTGCTTTTCGTGTATATGAAAGTTTATTGATATATTTATAAAATATCATCCGTAAACCACGTGCCGTTAACCGATGAAATTTATGATTGAGGAACAATGCATTTTCATCAGTTATATGTGCCGTATAAAGCGCTTCTTCACGATAGGTAATATACTCAGCCAGCGCATTTCGACATGGTTCACCAAGCAGCACCATCCGTTCTTTGCCGCCTTTTCCGAATACGCGTAAACTGTTCGTATCCCAATTTACATCATGAATATCACTGCCGACCAATTCACTGATACGTGCACCGGTACTATAAAAGGTTTCAAGTATTGCTCTGTCCCGTTTATTAAAAATGGAATTATCGGGAATTAAATCAAGTAATTCCGTTATTGTTTTTTCAGGTAAAAATCCGGGAAGATGATTGTTCTGCTTCGGTGATTTAACGCGACGCACCGGATTAGTATTCACGTATCCCTCTCGATTAAGAAAATAATATAATGATTTTAATGATGCTACTTTTCGTGCAATAGTTGCCTTTGCATTTTTTTTGTCATACAAATATCCAAGATAGGTCCGTATATCCTCATACGTCAGTGTTGCATACCCGCCAATAATTTCCCGTGCGCAATACTCATTAAACTCACGAATATCTTTTTTATATGCTGTTATCGTATTGGTTGAATAACCGCGTTCATCAGATAGATATTTGAAAAAAGAATTATTATACTCTTCTATACGGTGCATCATTCGTCCTCAATTTCTGCTGAATAATCGCATTTCAGACATTTTTCCATTTCGATTTTGTTTTCAATTACTTTTGCCATGGAACTATTACAGCGAGGACAATGCCGATCTTTAATAATTTCATTCCATGTAACAAAATCACATTCAGGATAATTTGTACACCCGTAAAACACTCTTCCTTTTTTTGTTTTTTTTGCGATAATCTGTCCATTTTCACATTTCGGGCATTCTCCCAACGGAAGCGGTTTCGTATTCCGGCATTCCGGAAAACCGGAACACCCAAGAAAATAACCATATCGCCCCATTCGTTTTAACATTTTTTTACCGCATTTTTCGCACACATAATCAGTTTCTTCAGTACTGACATAATCCACTTTCTCAAGATATTTTTGTGCTTTCTCAACAGACACAATAAATGGTTTATAAAAATCGCGCACCATACTGACCCAATCCTGATTTTCAGCTGCAATCTCATCTAACTGAGCTTCCATTTTTACGGTAAAATCAACACTGACAAGATTCGGAAAGTTTTCAACAAGTAATTTTTTTACAATGCCGCCAAGCTCTGTTGGTATTAATGTTTTCTTTTTTCGCTGCACATAATATCTGCTGACCAATGTTGTTAACGTTGGCGCATATGTTGATGGACGTCCGATACCGGATTCTTCCAGCATTTTCACGAGCGACGCATCAGTAAAACGCGGCGGCGGTTGTGTAAAATGCTGTTCTTTTTCTAACGAGCATAAATCACAGGTATCATTAATATCCATACGCGGAAGTTTTATTTTTGTTTTCTTCTCTGATTTTTTCTTTACATCTGCATCAAATACTTTTGTAAAACCGGCAAATTGCGGCACTGACCCTGATACACTAAATATCATATCATGTGCCGTTATCTCTACACTCGTTTGTTTATATTTTGCTTCAGCCATTTGCGAGGCAACAAAACGCTCCCAAATCAGCTTATAGAGTTTATACTGATTTTTATCGAGTGAGTCCCGAATTTTATCAGGAGTACGTAAAACAGACGTTGGTCTGATTGCTTCATGTGCATCCTGTGCGGATTTTTTCATTTTAAAAGTACGAGGCTTTTCCGGTAAATAAACATCGCCGTATTCTTCTTTAATATAATTACGTAATTCCTGTAATGCAGAATCATTAACCCGTGTTGAATCCGTTCGCATATACGTGATAAGCCCCACCGGTCCTTCACCGGGAACCTCAACCCCTTCATATAAACGCTGAGCAATATACATTGTCTTTCGTGCAGGAAATCCAAGCATATTCATACCATCCTGCTGAAGTTTACTCGTAATATAGGGTGATAAGGGCGAACGTTTACGTTCTTTCTCAACGACATTCGTTACCGTATATGTCGCCCCATTAAGCGTATTAATAATATCAAGAACCGCAGCTTCATTCGGCAAATCGCGCTTCTCATCAACTTTCTCACCATGAATTTTTGACAATTTTGCACGAAACTCATGATCATGCACTTTCAACTGTGCCTCAAGAGACCAGTATTCAATCGGAACAAATGCATTTATCGCTTCTTCACGCTCGCATATAATACGCAGTGCAACGGACTGAACACGACCGGCAGAAAGCCCGCTCTTAACTTTCTTCCATAACAACGGGCTCAAATTATAGCCGACCAAACGATCTAAAATACGGCGTGCCTGTTGTGCGTCAACTCGCGCTTTATCAATCTCACTGGGATGTTTGAGTGCATCCTGTACTGCGGTTTTTGTAATTTCATTAAATGTAATACGTTGTATATTAGCATTGCTTTCTTTTAATGCATTTGCAAGATGCCAGCTAATTGCTTCTCCCTCACGGTCAGGGTCAGTTGCAAGATATACCGACTCTGCTTTTCGAGCATTCTTTTGAAGATCTTTAAGAATTTTTGTCCGTCCGTAAATAATTTTATATTCGGGTTTAAAATCATTATCGACATCAACCGCCAAACGAGATTTCGGCAAATCAATTAAATGACCTTTTGATGACTCAACAGTATAGTTTTTCCCCAAATACCGATTAATCGTTTTTGCCTTTGCCGGTGATTCAACAATTACTAATGCTTTTTTCTTTTTCGTTGATGCTGTTTTTCGTGTCGCCATACAATATCCTTACCTATTGCACCATGTCCAATGCAGTGGCATGCACTGTATCTCTCGGCAATGCAACCATTGCCGCATCTTCCTCAGGCAGTTGTGCAATTAGTTTTTCTAGCTCTGAAATAGTTACACCGCCGATTGGATACAATTGAACTTCCTGAAGAAGTGCTTCAAGCTGCCGGTGTGTTAAACGATTATAATGATATAATTGCATAAGCAAACCATGTGCTTCCCGGGTGAGCTTTAATGATTCTGAGCGCGCCAACACCCGTACCGGTTTTGGTGTCGAACGCTGAATAGTGAATTTATTTTCAGAAATATTATATTTCTCATCAAGTATTGAATAGAGCCATGCAATCGCTTCATCAATTTCATCAATCGTATACCCGCGTGCCAATAGATGCTCAACAATATCCTGTCGTCCCGTATCATGCGATGTATCCGTTGCAAGTATCATTTTTGTTAAATCTTTTACTAAAACACTCATGCGCTCAGTGCTCATTGCCTGCTCCTTTCGTTATCGTTACTGCTGCAGCATCACCCCGCCGACGAAACTGCTTTCCGGGAATTTGTTCCGCCAAACCCTTGATCTCCAGCATCATTAATATACTCTCAACACGTCCTGCCTGCATCCCGCTTGCGCGGATAATATCATCAATTGAGTGCGGTGTATCCGCTAATACCGCCAATACGTCGCGCTCGCTTGCTTCAAGCTGCTCGTTCTTAACCGCCTCCGGCGTCGGCGGTTCAAACAATACCGCAGTATCTTCTTTCGTCTTTTTTCGGCGCACTCTTTTCTTTACCACTGCCGGCTCGGTAATTGACAGGCTTGAAAGAATATCGTCAGCAGTCTGAATACAATGTGCCCCTTCACTAATTAAGGCATTTGTCCCATGACTCAGTTTACTGAATATTGAGCCCGGAACGGCAAATACCTCACGCCCTTGATCTGCCGCATAATGCGCTGTAATTAACGATCCCGAACGTTCACTTGCTTCAATAACAACGGTACCTAATGCAAGTCCGCTGATAATCCTATTGCGCCGCGGAAAATTAAATCGCTTCGGTTTCGTGCCAAGACTAAACTCCGAGACCACCGCACCATGCAAGGCAATCTCTTTCATGAGTCCGTAATTCTCAGGCGGATAAACTACATCAAGCCCGCTTCCAAGAACAGCAATTGTCCTCCCATCGGATTCCAGAGCCCCACGGTGCGCTAACGTATCAATCCCGACTGCCATGCCACTTACAATGGTCATACCCGATGCCGCCAACCCACGAGTTAATACATGACAAACCTGATGCCCGTACGGCGTTGCAACCCGTGAGCCGACCATTGCAACTGCTTGAGAATCTTTCGGTGAAAGTGAACCAAGCACATACAGGAGTATCGGCGGATCATAAATATCCAACAACCGCTGCGGATATGCCGTGTCATATACCGGCAATAATGATACTTCAAGGTCTTTTAAAGCATCCAGTTCCTGCTCAGCCATTGCAATTCGCTTTTCTGATTCAAGAAGTACGCCATCAATACTGCGTGCCCGTACTCCGGCAGCCTGCCAGCGGGCACGTGAATAACGAATAACCGTCTCCGGATCACCCTCCCGCTCCAGCAGTTCGTATTTTATTTTCAAAGAGAGCATATCAAGGTTGTTCAGTGCGATAAGAAATTTCATCTTCGCCCGATTATTCATTATTCGGCGTACATCCTCTGTTCAACCTTTTCTTTATTTTCCATTGCCTGTTCATGCCACCGTTCCATCTGATCACTGGTATAACCGGCAATGGCAAACATTTTCTGCCATTTCGAATTACGATACGCTTTTTCCGTCAGTGCAACTATCGTATTATATAATTCATATGATTTCGCTAAATCACCTTGCGCACGATCAGCACGTCCATAATAACAAGCCGCTAAACCAAATAGTGCTTTTATATTCGCCGTTTCAGTATTTACCACTTTTGCGAAATATTGAATTCCTTTGTCCCATTCTTCTCTTTTTCTGGCAATAATACCAAGATCATACCATGCTCTGATAAATTTTTTATTCAACTTAATCGCCGTTAGATAATAATGCTCTGCCGCATCCAACAGCTCTTCTTCATGAGCACTATCAACAGCTACCACTGAAAGCCGTCCATAGCAAAACCCGATATTATAGTAATCATCAGCTTTACTCGGCTCAATCGCTAACGCGCGTTTATAATTAGTAATCGCATAATACCACTGTCCCTCTTCTATTCCATATAATGCCAGTCGGCGATATATATCAGCCTTTTTCTCGCCTGCTTGAATTTTATACTCTATTATTTTATCATATTCCGCTAATGCCTGATGCAATCGATCCGCTGACGGACGCGCACCATATTGCGGAACAAAAATATTCCGCTTTGGCCGTGTAAGCTCTGTTGCATTTTCCCATAACCGGTCAAGTTCGGTTTTTTTATTGCAACCGCTTGTTATGACCATTATCAGCAATAGGCTAAGTAACAGAACTTTTCTCATTATTAATACTTACTTTTTTGGGAAGAAAAGGGGGTGTTTGACAGCAACCTAGTACATACGGTTACCGTAATAATAAACCGGCTTTTTGCAGTGTCTATATGTATACTGCATTAACTAACCGAGAGGGCCCCTCCCTACCCGATTTCATTTTTTTTACTATAAAGAAAACGTGTAACCTTTATAGCATATGCAAGTATACATATTATTATGATTATGTCAACCTTTTTATCGGGCTTGACTGCAATTGTACAAATTACTTAATGTAGAGTACCATATGATTTGTACAATTTTGCTTATAACAGGGGAATGTACACTTGTAATAAATATATTATTACTGCTGCTCTTTAATTTTATATTTATGCTGTTCAATTTCATCAATACCCCGGCAATATATAATAAAATCACGATATTCAGCCGGATTTATTCTATACGGATGTATTGAAATCATGGTTTTAATGGAAAGAGTATTGTTTTCAAGTTTAGTGTTAATTGAATACGTCCCGGAAGGATGCTTAACAGTCATATTAGACACTTTTTCCGAAAAATGTAATGAGTCAGGCAAGGTAACAGAATAGGTTGTTTTCATATTATACCCATATGCGATAATTAATGGATAGCTGCGTTTCTCGCTACTGATATACGCATTCACCATACCCACCGGATCAGCAATTATTTCAGCAGTGTATCCTTCATTTGCTTTTTGTATGTAGGTGTTTTTTCGCCCGCTATAGGTGATGGTAAATACAGAACGTGCATCATTTAATGCAGAGATATTATAATCTTCTATTACAATTCCGGGGAACACTGAATTCGCAACTTGTTGAATACCATTCCGCAAAGCTGTTTCCGAGGTAAAATAATCACGGATAATGCCAAAGTTACCACTGAATTGAAGCACCGCGTTAATATCAGCAGAACGATCAGGTTTCACCGAAATCGTGTATGCACCGGAAACATAATCAATTGATGAATACAATTGTTCCGTCGTTGTTATAAATGCTCCGCCGGGCTTACAAATCAATGCCTGAGCCTTTTGCCGCTTCCATTCAAGTTGTCCGTATGATAAATACTGATGTGAAAAATCAAGCCACAATGGATGCGCATTTTCACGCGGGATATACAGTATAATACCATCATAATTATTTAATGACGGATATTGCATAAGCGGTATATCATGATTGTTATTATACCGTACTAACGCATAGTAACTTTTAATACCATACATATTTAATATTGCGTGCATTAAGATCGCAATATCTTCATCAGACCCCGTCGCCTGCTTAAAGGTATCCTGTGCTGCCCGATAATTCATAAACCCCGTACCTTCATGATTTATCTTTTTTTGAATCGCATAATAATAATGTCGGATAATTGATGACGAATCCCGAATATCTGCATTACTCAACATCGCCATAATTTCATCACGTACTGCAGTATCACAATGTTCCATACCGGAAACTTTATGACGATAATAATCTGCTATGACCGAAATATTCGTTATCGTCGTTGCATAGGTATACGGGGTTACTTCTTCAAACGTCGGCATACTTGACTCAGGAATGATACAGTTGTGTTTATTAAATTCAATCTGATACGAGCAGGTATTGCCAAAGCGCTTTTTTTTCACCATTGCTTTTTTCCCGACATTGTGAATATACACTGAAAGCTGATTAGTAAGTTGAATCGGAAAGAGTATCTGCATGACACTATGATAATACGCATCATCAGTATTCGCCCCGTGGAAAGCGGCGGAATAGAATGCCTCTGCTGTTCCCATCTGTCGCCATGACCCGGTTACCTCATATGCATAATCAATAGTTGCTCCCGGAATTACGTGCGGCATGGTAATATGATAATATCCATCATCAGCGGTTTGTATTTCAGAAGCAATATAACGCTCACCATCCGGGGTTACCGTATATGCCCAGAGAAGCTGAGAATCCCCAAAACGCGGGACTGTAATCTCTCCCCACTGCTCACGACCTTTTTGATTAAAAATTTTAACCTTTTGATTAATAAAAGAATGATAGGTCCCGTTCGGATGAAGGATTATTATTGAACTATCTAATAACAAACATCCTGATGCAGCGGGATAGTGATGGGCAGACACTGAATCAGATTTATTTCTACGCGGGGTATAATGGGCATAATACTGTTCCCATGCATTAAATGTATGATTTTTTATATAATAATTCATGTGTTGAAGAGCAGATAAAGACGGATTTTTCTGTACAGCTGCCTGATAAAAGGTTTCAGCAGTATCATACTGCCCGCTTTCAAATGAACTGTTTGCCGCCATCATATAATATAAGGAACTCTTTCCAATAAATCCCTCCATAGAACTCAGCAGTGCAGCAGATTTTTCATACTGATGATATCGAATATACAGAGCCAGCAGCCGTGTACATGCCGATACGTCATGCGGAAAATAATGCAAATAATTAGTATAACAGCGTTCCGCATCAGTATAGCGTCCTATTGCAGCATATTCCCAGGCTCGTTTAATATCAGCACCACTGAGCGCATTACAGGAATATGCTTTTGCATATGCATACAATGCTTTCTCAGGATTAACATTCCGATAAAAATCTCCGTATGCAATCCATATACTGCTGTGCTGTGCACAGGTATTCGTTGCTTCGGCAAGTAAAACCGATAATTCAGGGTACCATTCAAGATCATTATAATAGTTTGCTAATCGCCGGTAATAGTCAATTGAGTGCGGATCTATTTCCCCACAGCGCTGATATAATGTTAACGCGACGTCAGACTGCCCTTTTGAATAATAATAATCTCCCAATAATGCAAAGGGTAATGCAAAATTGGTATTCACCGATGTAAGAAATTCAAGTTCATTTTTCGCCATTGCCATCCGACTCTTTGACCCTTCACACAATGGATTATACAACAGTAATTCGGCATAACAATACGTATAAAAATGATCATTCGGAACAGCATTAATAAGCGTATAATAACTATGCAGAGCACGATTAATCATTCCTGTTTGCTGAAATAAAAATGCACGATAATACTGTTCTAATTGTGTTAATGGTGTTGTCGGATCATTTGCTTTTTCAAGAATATCCGCAAGCACACCAAAATACACCGGTACTGCCTGCACCGGTTCCGTATGGTAATTGCTATACGAAGCATAATTCGCCCAATAGACCGGATTGCCATTTAAATCCAGTAAACGCACCCGTAATGAACGCTTTGCGGACGCACCGCATTTTATCAATATCTGATGCACTCCTCGCGATAGACGCACATTATAGCAAGCCGGATATTCCGAATAATAAAAAGATTGATTCGTATCTGAAACCGGTGTTGTATCTATCCATACTTTACAAGGTCCCTTCGATTCAACAACAATCAGAATTTCTTCGTCATCATCAGGCGAGTGAATAAAACTGCGGCAATAAATTGTTTCATCGGAGTTTTCAAAATATGAGTTTAAACGCAAATACCCATGATATATAGTATTATCAATTTCCCGCCAGTAATTTGTTCCCATGATTGTTGTATAACATACTGACGCCCCGGAGTCATGTTCCGGCGGGAAAGCATGGTCATAATCATAACTCCCGCCAAGATAATAATATCCGCCGTTCACACTCCATTGCCGTACGATACCCAATGTAGCATATAGCGTTCGTGCTTTTTCAAACATCCCGCGTTGTGCATAATACTTCCCCAAGTATTCTTTGACCATTTGTTTATTATACGGACGCCGCATCGTATTAAGCAGTGTTTTACAGAAGTATGTATAACCGCTCCAATATGAAAGGTGTTCACGTAATTCATAGGAAAAAATAAAAAACATAACAGCGGAAACCGTATCAGGTTCACTGCGAATAATTGTTTCACAGATATCTATCGCACCGGCATAATTACCTTTCATATAAAGCATATGCACTTGTTGTGCTAATGCTTCAGTTTGTGCTGTTGGCGGTTTCAATGCATTCACTGACAGCGGAAAGCATATAAGATAAAAAACACCGATAAGTATATATATATTAATGCTTTTTAATAAATGATATTTGTTCATGTTCCTTTTCATCAATCCTCTCACATGCTGTTCTGAACGCTGCGTACGCTTCAACCGGAATAGATTTCATTTTCATTGTATATACAATATCAATCATAATACTATTTTCCGTTTTTGTAGCAGTTAAAGAGTATGCAATACTTTTTGTATCAACAGAAAATGATGCAGGGACAGTCTGCACGGTATAATTATTCGGATATATGTATTCAATATGATTTGTTATGGTATAGGGGAAATTAATATTCAGATCATACGCACGCTGCGAATGCACACAAAATGTTTTTAAAAACTCATGCCGTACCTGTATCAGATTCACCGTCAGTGTATCTTCGGTGCGCTGAGCGAATGACGGGATTGAAACCGAATAATAGTATTCCGGCACTGATGATAAATCAGCATCCGCGACAAGGTGAACATACGAAATATGTGAGCCCGGATACATACTATTCCAAAATGCTGAAAACCGCTGAATCGCATTTGTTCGGTTTATCAGAAAAGCACGAGCCGATGCTGCGAATTCTCCTGACTGCATAACTTTCCGAACACCATTTGCTGATAAATCAGCATACACCGATAATACCATTTCCTGATGGGTAACCGAATCCTCCGGTTCCATTTCCGCAACCGGTAAAAAATAACCGCCTTGTTTATTAATACGGTATACCATTTCATTATGGCACGCTGCCGGCAATACACCAAACGCATTATATTCTGCCGTTCCGTCAATTAAAACGCCATGCGGATACCGATCATTCGTAATAGCAACATAACAAATTGCATGATTAAAAACACCGATAGACGGGGCATTCATATCAATCCGTCCTTTATCCTGCGTTCGCACTAATGCAATATCAGCTTCAATCCCCGCTGCACTCAGCATCGCCACTAATAATCCGGCAGTATCCTTACAATCCCCATAATGAGAGTTATATACTTCATTACTTTTACGCGGCTGAATACCGCCAATACCGTATTCTAACGCAACATATCTGATGTTCTGAACAACCCAGGTATATATTGTACGTGCTTTTTCTTCATCGGTTGCCAGTCCGGAAACTAATTCCCGTACTGCCGCCCGCACTTCGGAATTCGGTTGTAATCGATTATGTATTAATCCCCAGATATATTTGCCAAAATCACTCCATTGTGTAAACGTTGAAACTCGTACTATTGGCGCATAATCAGAATACGGCGGCATATAAACTTCTTGTTCAATAGCGGCTATATTCGTCAGATGCCAATGATAATAATGCGTATTGCTCTTTGTTGTTACTGAATAAGAAGACGGCATATTGTTTTCTGAAATGCGTACGGTTCGGTCTGCGGGAATAATAATTCGATTATCATATTCCAAAACCGGATAACTATTGCCGAATGCAAATTGTGTCCCAAAATAATTCCCGCCGTATATACTTTTACCAATCTGCTCTTTTTTATATTCAAGTTCAATCACCGCACCTTCCTGAATATCGGCATATTTTATAATTCGTATTTTCCCGTCAACATATAATGCTGCATCGCCATTACCGGCAGAACGATCAGACATCTGTGAAGCATTCACGGTTGTTCCATCAGGGAGATACGTTCGTGCCGTAATAATTTCAATATGTTCCGTGCGGGGCTGATAAAATATGGTCTGATACTGAAAACGCTGCAATACATTCTTTTTTAAGATTTTATAAATACGATGTGTATATTCGGCAGTGCCGCCATCAGACGCCACGCGGATAATTGATTGGTCAAGCAGACAAACAGCTCCACGGTCGGCAAATTGTTCCGGAATATTCCGAGAAATAATTGATACGGTATTTTTTTCATATTCATGATAAAACGAGGGGGCAGCCGGTGCTAATAGCTGTATCCGCCGCATCAGATTCGGATTGTTCGGCTCAAGCTCAAGTGCCTTTGAATATGCACGCAATGCCGCATTCATCGTACCGGTATAATAATATGAATCCCCCAGCAGTTCATGTAAATAAAATGCTGTTGGCTTCAAAGCAGTCGCTTCTTCCATAAGTGCTGATGCATATGCGGATTCGTTATTATACATACAATACCGTGCTAATAATGATAAAAGCCGTGTATCATACGGAAATAACACCCGACTATTAATGAGTATTCGGCGTGCATCATCAAACCGTCCGGATCGTATATACCACGAAGAAAGTTTATAATACAAGTCCTCTTCAGCAGCATTGAGTGAAATTATTTTCTCATACCGCTGTATTGTTGTCTCAGGTGGAACACGATCAGATTCATGAGCCGCAATAAATAACAATGCTTCAATATCATTAGAATTATGTTCCAATGCTTTTTTATAGGACATTCGTGCTAATTGAGGCATATTTGCGGATGTTAATAAACTTCCTTCTATTTTCCATATTAATGGAATAGTATCATTATATTTCTTTGCACGTTCGATATACAAACGTGCTGCTTCATAGTAATTGCAGTGCAAATAAATATTGCCTATCTGGATTAGCGCAAGAAAACAATGAGGGTCATAGTGCAGTGCTTTTTCAAAATGAAAACGCTGTTTATTATAATCCGTTTCAGCGTATCCTGCCATTAAATGATACAAATAATTTTTCCCGGATAATGTACGGGCGGTATTAAATGAATTTGCCGTTGCATTATCAGCCGCATTATAATTCGCACTGTAATAAAAATACAACCCTCGCCAAAACCACGCCCATGCTGCCGCTTTTTTATTTTTCTGTGTTGGCGGTAAGTCATACAGCGCCGTATATATCGGGTTGATATTATTAATGGATACAGTATCTTTCGGCTCTATTGCAGAATAAACAACTTTTTTACTGAAATATATATCATTGGTAATACGTAATTCCGGTGCAGGTTTATATGCCATATCACTAAGTCTGCATAATAATGTACACACCCCATTATTATCAGTCACTTTAATTTTTAATTCATGCCATCCGCGTTTTAAAATAATCGGAAACGAATCCTGATCAAGCGTACAGATACGATACTTATCCGAATAGTACACCTGTTGACCGTCAATCTGCGCTTCAAAAACACCGGCACTGCCGATGTTGAGAAGATAGGTATTACTTTCTTCGGCATATATTAATGTTGATACAAAAAATGCAGCGTTCTGCACATCCTCATAAAACAACGAAAGATCAAGTGTTCCATACTCCTGCGGCGGTAATTGACGCCAGTATAGAGTTCTCTTCTTTCCGGTATAAGATGCTTTATAGTCAATACACGTTTCCGGACCATATTCAGTATCTAATGCATTACGTTCATCATCAGGAAACGGACCCAAACAATTCCATGATGAAATAAAACCCATCGTCTCACGACATATTGTCTTTGCCTGCTCCGGCTTATTTAAATACCGGTATAATCGCATACAATAAAAATGTGCCTGCATCCGAATGAGTATATGTGTATCATGTGCCGCAATTGCAGTCATATAATCCAATGATTGCGCATAATTATAATCATATGTGCTGATATGAAATATTACATGCACCAATATCCATCTGCGCGACGGATTTGGCTCCTTATGATAGGCTTCCCGAAACATATCACATGCGGTATAAAAATCTCCATGCGCATAATTCCTGAATGCTTTGGTGTATAACCCAGTCAATGAATCCGCATATACCGATACTGAGAGCAGAACAAATAATATCGTAATTAATAGTATCGTTGTTCGGCATGCACTCATTGAACCCCGATCCCCATAATACTATTAATCATGGTCATCAGCGGCATATAAAATAGGTTCATGATATGGCGTATCGGATAGAGCAACAGCATCAGAATAATAAAACCGGTCATACCGTAACGAAATGAATCAAACAAACGGTCAATCGCCGGCACTAATGCACCAAGCACCCAATGACCATCTAAAGGCGGAATAGGCAGCATATTAAAAATAAACAGGAAAAACTGTATCTGAGAGAAGAATTGAATGCCGATGATTAATTGCTGCCCGAACGCATCCAACGTACTAAAACCACTATAATAGATAACAACGAGCCGACCGATACCGGCAGCAAAAAATCCAAGCAGCACATTGCTTAACGGACCTGCCATTGAAGTAATCGCCATTCCCCAGCGCGGATCGGATAAACGCTCACGACTGATCATGACCGGCTTAAAGGGAATAATCATTGCACCGGGCATAATAACGGCAAAGATTCCGAATATAACTGTCATCATTGAAATATGTTTTATCGGATTTAACGAAATACGCCCTTCTTGCTTGGCACTATCATCACCCAGCCAATACGCTGCCAGAGCATGTGCGGATTCATGTATTGAGACACCGATAAGAATGGCGAGTATTAAAGTTATTGTTCGGGTTATACTTGTCATAAATATGTTTATATATCCATTTGTTGTGCTATTTCAGGATGAGCAGCAAGATATGCATTAATACTGCGTTGATACGTAATACCGAACGTATTGTATTCTTTTTCACTTGTATGGTATTCATCAAATAATGCTGCAAGATCATGTTCAATGAGAACAGAATTGGTTGCTGCTGCATTTGTTTCCGGCAATGCATGCTTCTGAAACAATGTTTTTAATCGAATAGTTATCTCAATATAGGTTATTGTTGAAAGATTGCCGTTGGTAACAACAACACCTCCACTCGGAACATAACCGGATGTTATATGATGGGCATTGGTTATATACATCGCTTCATCGGTTTTATTCCGAAAGCTTTCATCCGCACCGCAACCAAGAACAAGTGTACATAACACCAGTATATAGAAGATAATTGTTTGCATATCAGTATTGTATAATCGTTGTACATAGTGTCAATACTTAATAAAATGTTATTATTGAGGCGATGAAGCAGTACTCTGTCAGTGGCTGATACGGTATATACTTATTGAAGAAAGAAAACTGATACATATAATCTAAAAAGTATGCCGTATCTAAGCAGCATACTCCCTATTGTAATGTCATTCATACATCCCGCGTATTAATAAAATATCCGACGAAGTGAAAATAGTATTCGTCCCTGATACCAAATTGATGTTGTCGGGATACCGTACTGCAGAATTGTCGTGTATTTGAAATAATTCAACCTGATACCGCAGCCGTATGCAGTATAAAAATCAGGTATACGCCCTCCCTCTGAGCGCTGCTCAACATATGAGGTATCAAGAAAATAAAATATCCCGAGTTTCCAAAGTTTAAACCCTGTTTCATATTGTATGCTGGTATCAACAATAGTTGAACCGAAAAACTTATTATCCGCATATCCGCGATTACGATCTTTGATAGAAAGGAAATGTTCATCAATCGGTCCGCCCGGTGTTACATGACCGATACGGCCTCGCAGAATAATATAGTGATAATATGACAGTTTAAAAGAATGACAATAGCGTGTTAACAATGCAGCATATCGTGAGCCATTGTAAAAAAAACTCATTTCCTGCTGTAATTGATTAACATGAAAACTATCAATTTTTTGTTTTTCATCACTCATCAGAAAGATAATTTTCCCGCCGGCACGCCATTCATGTATGCGTATTTTTTCATTACATGCGGCGAACCGCGGCTGAATATATTTTATCGGGACCAACACCTGCAGATGCCCCCAATTATCCGAAACAACGGTATAACCGAGTTTTAACACCGTTGATTCAAAACCATTAACATCAGAAAACAGTATACTGCGCCGGTACTGATAGGAACAGCCCAGCATCCACAAACTATTTTCATATACCAATTTACCAATAGTAAAAGTATTCCGTACCGGTGTTGGTACAACCGCTCTCTTCATCCAGCCTTCAACAAGAACCGGATTCATATCAACGCCCCATCCGAGTGTTGCTTTTAAACGCGCCCCGCTTCCTGCGCGTCCACGGTGATTAATAGAAACAATAGGTCCAATGCCGATAAAATCATCAACTGACATTGTTCCCGCAGCATAGATCTTCCCTTTCCGAACAGTTGATATATGCATTGTATATTTTCCGGTCTCAGGATTTTGAATGAAACGGTAGCGTATATCTGAGAACAAATCAGTGGCATATAGATCTTTTACATATCTCCGAAAAACAAGCGCATTGTACACATCGCCGGCACGTATTCGTAAATATGCTTTCAGCAGCATCGGATTAATGCGCCCGGAATCAATACATATGCGCTCAATCTCTCCTTCTTCAATGACAACCCCTTCATGTGCACGCCCCACATTTGATACATATACGATTGCCAGCACATAACCGTTCTCATGATACATCCGCCGAACCCGTTGCTGTATGGTCGGCAGGGATATCCATTCATCGCCGCCGGAACCTTTTTTAAGGTTTGTTGCTGAAAACTTACAGGCGCGAAATAACTCTTCATCGGTATAAATAGTATTACCGTAAAAACTGATTGTTGAACGGTCATGCGCATAGACGATAACACTGCATACTGCATAGAGAAATATACTGATTATGATACGAATTATTTGATGACAGGTCATTGTATTCCGGCTTATGATTTTTCATCCCATACTTTATCATCGACATTAATAGTATGAAAATAAACTGTAGAGTAATAATGTAAAAAAGAAGGAATACAGTACGATCTAAAAGACAACTCACTGTTTGACAGACCATCTTTTATTGATTACAGTATACCGGTTATTATATACAGGGACCGGAAAATGATAATTCTTCTGACAAATGATGACGGTTGGAACGCTCCCGGACTGAGTGCGTTACGAAAGGCGCTTAACGGATGCGGACGTATTATTACCGTTGCACCACTGCATGAAAACTCCGGCGTCAGTCAAGCAATTACACTACGCAAACCGGTTCGTATGTGGAAAACCGGAACAGATTGCTATAAACTTGACGGCACGCCGACGGATTGTGTTTTTTATACGTATCTCGGAGCCGTTGATCTTGATGAACCAATCGGGATGGTCGTTTCCGGGATCAACCGCGGTCCGAACCTTGGTGAGGATGTTATCTATTCGGGTACCGTTGCCGCAGCAATTGAAGGGACCGTACACGGCATTCCGTCAATCGCAGTATCATTACATCACCAGACATCCCCCGGTCAGTATGCCACCGCAGCAAAAATCGCCCGCAATGCGGTTATCCATGTTCAACAACACGGTCTGCCGAAAAGAACCCTGCTTAATATCAATGTCCCCAATAGTTCCTATTCCGCATTAAAGGGTATTGCCGTAACAACGCTCGGGCATCGGGATTATCATGATTTACTGATAAAACGTACAGACCCGTTCGGCAATCCTTACTTTTGGCTTGCCGGTCATGAGATGGATATTAATGATTCCCCGCACAGTGATTATCATGCGCTCAATAACAATCGTGTTTCCGTTACGCCAATTACCCTTGATATGACTGCAAAAAGATTTCAAAAATCTTTACAATCATGGAAATGGCGACTATAATAGTTTTAGTTTACATGATGGTATTTCCATTAATTCCTCACGGGAGGGGATGTGAAAGAATCACTTATTCTTCGTAAAGCACGCCGTGCCTATGATAAAGGGCACTATAAAGAAGCCGAACGATATTTAAATAAATCATTGCAACAACACCGTGACCCGAAAGAAGATGTATTGTATTTACTCGGGTTATGCGCAGTGCGGCTTGAAAATTGGGACGATGCCGTACAACACTTACGCGCATTACTTGGATTTCATCATTCAATTCAGCGTGATCGGCAAATTCGGAAAGTCCTTGGTTTTGTATATGCTCAAAAAAAACAATTCGACATTGCAGAGAGTATTTTTAAGGCAGTATTAGCGCTTGATTTTAATGACCCGCAATCCTGCAGTGCACTGGGATTCTGCCAGTTTCAGCAGGGAAACCATGAAGCAGCAATTGAAAGTTTGAAAAAAGCACTCAAGCTTGATGCCCTTAATGCGAATGCGCTGAACTCACTCGGCTATATCTATACTGAACTTGACCGGAATATTGAATGGGCAATCAAAGCGGTATCCAAAGCAATGGAACAATCGCCTGATAATCCGGCCTATCTTGACAGTCTCGGTTGGGCATTTTTTAAAAAAGGTGATATGAAAACCGCTCGTGACTACCTTACTCGTGCACTAGAACACCTCCCGGACAATACAGAGCTCAAAGGACATTTAAAGGAAATTATTGTTCAACAAATTCGTTCAAAGAAAGACGTCATTGATTAAACGATACCATTATATTGAACAATAATTATCGCCCTTATCAGGCATTCATCCTTTACTATCTCCGGCATTCGTATTCATCTTGACAATTATAAAAATATCATTATGCTTCATATAATGCTCTTTGTTTAAAACCCTGTGTCTTTTTCTTAAAGAGAATCGGAATCCCGAACTCTCACCGCGAAGTAAGGAAAAGGCCTTGTGTGTATGCACATGCATGGTGCTCATTATACTATACCATTATTACATGATTGGCACCGTTTGTTTCTGTGCATGCACGAAGATTCGCCATTGACCAGTTCAATGAGCGGATAATACAAGGGGCCTTTCTATTCCGGATTTACTTCGCGGTGATCGGAAACGATATGTGCCCCTTTCATACACAATCGCTTCCTCCATTATTTCCAATTCATTTTATTTAAGAATAAAACGCCGTTCGTTTCTGCATACGCATTCATGAGCTATCAATGCGTATATCATAGGAGCATTCTCATACTGCTGAGCATATGCAGATATTGATATTTATGAAAGGAGGAAGTGATTATTATTCTAGATCCTGTTATTTACTAATTTATAATTTTGGAGGAAAATAAAATGAGATTTAAAATGCTTATACTATGTATAATTCCGGTAATTGCACTTTGCGGCTGTACGTAAAAGTAGCAATTTTCAATTCATCAACGGATGTAATCAACAAATTGAGCTTAAAAGGTGATCTTGATGAAATCAAGGTTGACGGGAAACTAAACCCCGGTGATTCAACTGAATACAGCGGTCGCTATAAAACAGGCGATTATGATATGCTGATCACTTTTACAACTCTTGATACAAATTTGGATAAAATTACTCTTGAAGGAACAATCAAGGATGCGGTAACACTGCATCGCGGCAGAAATGAAGTATATATTTCCGATGGTAATACGATGGCATTGTATTATAATTATGCCGGTATAAAGTTTAGTTCATCCGCTCAGCCGATTATTCCGCAGCAAAAACCTGTTACAATACAATCCGTGGATGCATTCTAAATACTTCTCAATTCTCAATACCCCCTACATACACGGATACCGCCCGCCGGTTGCATAATGCTCCGGCGGGTTTTATATATGACATCCCGTACTATTCCATTAGACTTTTAAATGATATATCATCAATTTTAAGTAAAAATAATTCGCTCACCTTGTAAAAAAAAACAATCAGTATATCTTACAATGACAGATTGTATAATATACAATAATCCTAGAGAGGAGAGTTTCCTGATATATACAACACCCGTGTATACTTAATACAACGGTTGCTTATACTATGACAGTTCTTCATAAAATAAAACCAGAGTGTATTCCGTAGTACAATACACAACGAATGAGAAACGCTACGTATTATTTTGCATATCTCAGTATCAAACCTGCCCTATAACTATGACTACACTCATTTGGTTTATATATGTATTGCTATGATATACTGTTATGGTACAAATAATAAAGAAAGAGGAGATAATGGGCAACGTATTACACGCAGCACAACAACCTATCAGTACACATCATGTCCCGACTGCATCCCTTATGAATAATATTGCATTTATGAATCAGGTAATTCAAAATACTTTGAATGCAATAATTATAACCGATGATCAGGGACTCTTCAGCTGCGCAAATCCCTCCTTCCTATCAATGTGGGAATATACATCCTGTTCGATGACACATAATATGCTGTGGCGTAATCTGTTTGATTTAACTGATAATGAAGAGGATATCTTCCAGTCATTGGATATCGGGCATAACTGGACCGGTGAATTAATCGCTATTAGAGAAAATAAAGAACGGTTCAATGTTCGTGCTTGTATTGCACCGATTAAAAATGAGAATAATCAGATTATTTCATTGGTTATTTCATGTGAAAATATCACACAATTAAAAGATAATGAAGAAATCATTAAACGCGAATTTCAAACACAAACGCTTATAAGCCTTCTTTATCAATTATCATTGGAAAATCAGAGTATTGAAAAATTTCTTGATTCGGTATTATTTTATATAACCAATTTCCCCCTCCTCCGGTTGGATCATAATTATGCGGTCTATCGATATAATATTAAAGATCGCAGCTTTGAACTGCCGGTGAAACGATACGATCCGAAACCGGAACAGCAGTATCATGAAATAATTCCATTTGATGATACTGTTTATAATCTGTTCATGTCAATTGACCTTCCCGTTTTTGTCGATAAAACAGATACCCGCAATAATTATTACCGTCTCCATACATTCGGCAATTATTTCATTCCCATTAAAATATGCAATCAGACAGCATTTTATTTAATATGTGTTAGTACAACCGACGATCAACCTCCCAACGATAATACTGCAAAGTTTATTAAACTGGTTATCCAGTTGATAAATAATGTATTAATCCGCAAACATACCGAAGCTGCTTTAATACGAGAAAAAGAACTCATCAGTAATGTTATATCAAACATTCCATTGCATGTTTTCTGGAAAGATCGCTCTCTTCGGTTTATCGGATGTAATGAACATTTTGCACAAGCATGCGGATTTTCCTCCCCGCATGAGATTATCGGTAAAACTGATTTTGATTTACATTACACTGATGAAGAAGCAGAAGAATATCAAAAAACAGATCGTGAAGTTATTGAAAGCGGACAGGAAAAATTAAATCTTGAACAACAACGAAAATTAAGTGATGGGCAGATACTCACTTTTAAAACCAGTAAAGTCCCTTTCCGCAACCGGCAAGGAGATATTACAGGAATTCTTGGTATCTCTACTGATATTACGCAACAAAAAAAGCTGGAACAGCAGCTGAGTCTTGCACAAAAAATGGAATCTATTGGAGAATTGGCAGCCGGTATTGCTCATGAAATCAACACGCCAATGCAATACATACAGGAAAATACTCATTTTATCCGTGATTCATGGAAATCCGTTACCGAAATACTTAATCTCTATACTTCCCTGATACACGCTCATCATGAAAACAATGACACCGGTGATCTTGTTGCAAAAATTGACGAACTACAGAATAAAAATGATTTTTCATTTCTGCAATCTGAAATTCCGGCAGCATTAAAAGAAACCGGGGAAGGAATTCAACGGGTAATACATATTATTAAAAGCATGAAGGAGTTTTCGCATCCCGGGGTCAGTTCTAAAGTTATGACCGATTTAAATAAATCGATAAAATCAACCATTACCATAACCCGTAATGAATGGAAATATGTTGCGGATATAGAGTATCATTTAGAAGATAATCTTCCGCGACTATTATGTTTCCCGGGTAAGATAAATCAGGTATTAAGCAATTTAATTGTCAACGCGTCTCATGCTATTAAAGATGTTGTTGATAAAACCCCCGGCGAGAAAGGGAAAATAACTTTTACGACACATTCTGAAGAGGACTATATAGAAATACGTGTTCAGGATAGCGGCACCGGAATCCCGAAAGAAATAATGACAAAAATATTTGATCCGTTCTTCACAACAAAAGATGTTAATAAAGGAACCGGACAGGGATTATCTATTGCTCATTCAATAATTGTTGATCACCATAAAGGAACTATTGAGTGTGAATCAGAGCTTGGTCATGGAACAACGTTTATCATCCGGCTTCCTCGTGAGGATGAGGAGTAATTTCAAGGAAAAGAGGAATCTCATGCAGGAGATGATTTTATTTGTTGATGATGATATTAATTTATTACATTCAATCCGCCGGCAAATGCATAATAAATATCAATTGATGACCGCGGTCGGCAGTGAAGAAGGATTACATGCCATTAAAAATAATCCTCCCTTTGCGGTAGTGGTATCAGACCTGAAAATGCCGGGCATGGACGGCATCACGTTCTTAAATAATGTAAAAAAACTAAGCCCTGATACGGTTCGTATTATGCTGACCGGAAACGCTGATATGCAATCCGCCATTGATGCAGTAAATTACGGCAGTATTTTTCGTTTCTTAATAAAACCGACTGAAACAGATACTCTGGAAAGCACCTTAAACGCCGCATTACAGCAATATCATCTTGTAACGGCAGAAAAAGTTCTTCTCGGAAAAACATTGAAAGGCAGTATAAAACTGCTCATCGAAATGCTGCAGATCGCTGATAAAGAGCTGTATGAATATACTATTAGAGCGGTCCATTTAATGAAAATAATTGGAGTTAAATGCGGTATTTCAAATACATGGGAGCTTGAAATGGCGGCAATGCTTTCTCAATTAGGTGTTATGACCCTTCCTCCCGGATTATTTTTAAAATTAAAAAACCATGAACAAATGACTGTACAGGAAATACTGATTATTGAACATGCCCCTGAAATAACCTGTTCCTTATTGCAAAATATCCCGCGACTGGAATCAATAACAAACATAATTAAGTATCAAAATAAACATTACGACGGCAGCGGTGTTCCTGATGATGGTATTAAAAGTGTTCAAATCCCTCTTCCTTCACGCATCATGAATGCTGTTTTTGATTTTCAAAAACTTCGCATACAGGGGAAATCAAAAGAAGAAGCTATTATTGCAATGAATAATTCAATTGGCACCTATGATCCGAAAATTTTAAAGATACTGTGTGATCATTATTTCAAGCAGGTAAACCTGAAAGCACCGGTTAAACGGAAAATTGTTGCAGTTAAAGTAAAAGATCTTAAAATAGGATATCGTCTTGAATCCAATCTTGTCAGTACAAAGCATATGACTATTTTACCCGCAGGACATTATTTTACAAAAACCTCCCTGTTCCGGGTCTATAACTATCAGAAAATAACCACTATCAACGAACCGGTATATGTTGCCGTGCCGGTAGATTCAGTAAAAAGTATGCAGTACAATGAAAAAGCAAAAAAAGTTGTATAACATTAATTCTCATAGTCATCCGCAATACTCTCCGAATACGAACAGACATTATAATTATATATACCTAACCTTAAAACGTTTTTATGCATACCATGAAATTTTATACGCCCATACACTTGCTTTATGTTTTTTTAAATATATTTTTAAAAGAAAATCATCGTAAGGAGTTTTCGTATGCAGCAATTTGTACCAATAGACGACAATGTTGAAGTCCTTGGTCAAGCAGTTTTAACAATCGTCAAAGAAATGGGACCGATGAAATCTTTAGGTATGCAATATTTACGGGAAAACGGTATCGAAGATCCAAAACCGGATCAATGGTACTCACAAAAAAGCTGGCTTGACGCCTTTAAAAGGGTTTCAGAAAAAATCGGTGCACGTACATTGCGGGCAATTGGAAAAGGCATTCCTGACAATGCGCTCTTTCCTGATGATATTGATACTCTTGAAAAAGCCCTTGCTGCAATCGATATTGCATATCATATTAATCATCGTGGTGGCGAAATTGGTTACTATAAATATACACGAATTAATGACCATAAAGCAATTATGGAATGCAGAAATCCATATCCGACAGAATTCGATCATGGTATTATTGAAGCTATGGCATTACGGTTTAAACCGGAAGATTCCCTGCGTATTAAAGTTTATCTTGATGAAAGCAAAGCAACCCGAAAAAACGGCGGTGATTCAGACACTTTCATTATCGAATGGTAATATTCTCATTGCTGCATTATGATACGATACCCGACCGTTTGTAGGATTCTTAATCATAATGTATGGTTTTCAGCTATTAATAACAAATCTTCTAATGACGATATATATATCTTTAAGACTGAACACCATACTATTATATTACTGCAATAAATCAATGCTACGTATATATATAAAAAGAGTCGTTGCCGGTATGCAACGACTCTTTTATATTCAAATAAACCCGGTAAGGTTCATATTTTTATTTTTTCTTACGTGTTGTTCTCTTTGTTTTTTTCTTTGAGACAGTTTTCTTTTTCGATTTCCCTGCTTTTTTCACGCTTTTTTTCTTAGTCGAACTTTTCTTTTTTATTGTTTTCTTCTTTACCGTTTTCTTTGTTTTTTTAGCAGTTGCCTTTTTTTTCTTAATTGGTGCTTTTTTCTTTGGTGCTGCTTTTTTTGAAGATTTTTTTCGTGTACTGCTTCCTTTTTTATCTTCTATAACTGCCTGTGCAGCAGCAAGACGCGCAATTGGTACACGATATGGCGAACAACTGACATAATTCATGCCGGCACGAATACAGAATTTAACTGAACTTATCTCACCGCCATGCTCGCCGCAAATACCGATTTTAATTTTCGGATTTGTTTTTCGTCCGAGTTGAATACCCATCTCAACAAGTTTGCCGACACCGGACTGATCAAGTGCCGCAAACGGATCATCAGAAAATACACCGTATTTATGTTCATCAACATAATCAGGAAGGAATTTACCGGCATCATCACGTGATAATCCCATGGTCATTTGTGTTAAGTCATTGGTTCCAAAACTGAAGAATTCAGCGACTTCCGCCATTTCATCAGCCGTTAATGCTGCACGAGGGATTTCAATCATCGTGCCAACCATATACGCAACTTTTATTCCTTTTTCTTTGAGTACCGTTTCAGCTACCGTTCGGGCTTTTGCATCCATGATTGCTAATTCTTTTTTTGCAAGTGTCAGCGGTATCATAATCTCAGGAAGAACCTTAATTCCTTTATTCTGCATATTACATGCAGCTTCCATAATCGCCCGTACCTGCATTTCGAGAATTTCAGGATAACTCATTGAAAGACGAACACCTCGATGTCCAAGCATCGGATTAAACTCATGCAGAGAATCAATACGTGCTTTTACCTGCTCATAACTCTTGCCGATTTTTTCTGCTAACGCACGTTGTTTGGCTTCCGTATGCGGAACAAACTCATGCAGTGGCGGATCAAGCAGGCGAATGGTTACCGGTTTCCCGTTCATTGCTTTAAATATCCCTTCAAAGTCATTCCGCTGAAACGGCAATAATTGCGCTAATGCTTTCTTACGCCCTTCCTGCGTATCAGCAACAATCATACTTTGAATAGCATCACGACGCTCTTGTGTTTCAAAAAACATATGTTCAGTACGAGTCAACCCGATTCCTTCAGCGCCAAGCTCAATTGCTTTATAACTATCAGCAGGAGTATCAGCGTTTGTACGAACGTTAATTTTTCGAATAGCATCAACCCATCCGGGATGCTTCCCATCACCAATAATAGTATTATACGAGTTAGTCATAATAGGTGGTTTTAGTTTTAACATCCCTTTATACACCGTTCCGCTTGAACCATCGAGTGTAATTTCATCACCCTGCTTATAAGTAACATCGCCAATCTGCATCGTTTTCGTATCATAATTTATTTGTAATGCTTCACAGCCAACAATACAGCATTTCCCCCATCCGCGCGCAACAACCGCTGCATGCGACGTTTTACCGCCTGTTTTTGTAAGAATGCCTTGTGCTGCATGCATTCCGCCAACATCTTCCGGGGTTGTTTCTTTACGAACAAGAACAACTTTCTCACCCTTCTTTGCCCATGCTTCCGCTTCCGGTGCTGTAAATACAATCTTGCCTGCAGCAGCGCCGGGAACGGCATCAATACCTGATGCGATTTTTAAAGATTTTATCATTTTCGGACCGCCGGCAGCATCAACGTCAATAACCGGATAGAACATTCCTTCTACCGATTTTGCAGTGATACGCATAATTGCTTCTTCTTTGGTAATAATCTTTTCCTTAACCATGTCCTCAGCAATTTTAAAGACTGCCGCAGGAAGACGTTTTCCCGTACGGGTTTGAAGCATATACAGTTTACCATGTTGAACGGTAAACTCCATATCCTGCATGTCCTTATAATGGCGTTCCATTTTTTTCCGAACGTTTACTAATTGTTGATATAACTCAGGTTGACGACGTTCAAATTCAGCAAGTTTCATTGGTGTACGAATACCTGCAACAACATCTTCACCTTGTGCGTTTTCAAGATATTCTCCGTAAAACTCATTTTTTCCCGTATTCGGATCACGCGTAAAACAAACACCTGTCCCGGAATTACCCCCCATGTTCCCGAATACCATTGTCTGAACATTAACCGCGGTACCAAGTAAGCCGGTAATTTTTTCAAGCTGCCGATACGTAATTGCTTTTTCTGCCATCCAAGAACCAATAACCGCTTCAATGGCACCCCATAATTGTTGTTTCGGATCCTGCGGTATTTCAGAACCGACATGTTTTTTATAGGTTTCTTTCATTATTGGGATTAATTTTTCAAGTTCTTCTTCATTAACATCGGTATCACCGACGTTTGATTTGCCAAGACGTTTGGCAGTATACTCTTTTTTGATTTTATCAAAATCTCTATCGAATGATTCACGCGGCACACCCATTGCCGTTGAACCATACATTAAAATAAATCGACGGTATGCATCAAGAGCAAACCGGCGATTGCCCGCCACTTTTGCAAGCCCTTCAACTGAAACGTCATTCAATCCGAGATTCAGTATTGTTTCCATCATACCCGGCATAGAAATTGCCGCACCGGAACGAACCGAAACCAAAAACGGATCATTCGGCTGACCAAGTTTCCGCCCAGCTTCTTTTTCAAGTAGGCGCAATGCTTCTTCAACCTGCTTTTTGAAGCCTTCCGGATATTGCCGGTTCTTTTTATAAAACATATCACAGACTTCTGTAATGATGGT
This sequence comes from uncultured Spirochaetia bacterium, assembly GCA_964490645.1. Taxonomy (GTDB): domain Bacteria; phylum Spirochaetota; class JAHITG01; order CAZBCL01; family CAZBCL01; genus CAZBCL01. The sequence goes on along the minus strand of CAZBCL010000022.1, from coordinate 8,551 downwards.
GAAGCCCGGCGGGACCGGTACACCGGCAGTTGACATTTCCGCAAGACCAACGCCTTTCCCACCGAGTATTTGCTTCATTGCATCACGATTCTCATTGTTGACCTTCGCATCAACACGGGTTTTACCAAAATAATAAACCAGTTTTTTCGCCATGGATTGTATCCTCCTGAAAGGTTGTTATATGTAATGATTGTATATTACACCTGACAGTTCCCGGCACTGCGGGAAACTTGTAATTTGTATAGTACTTAACAGATTATTTCAGGTAATTCAAGAGATATTTTTATTTTCTCTCACCGGCAATAACAATAAGCGAAAAGTCAATAACTTCCTTAAATGCCATGGTAATGCTCTGTAATAGCGCTAAACGGTTGTTCCTGAGCCCCTCATCATCAACCATAACCAATACCTCGTCAAAAAACCGATCAACCGGTTTTCTGAAGGTCGCTAATTGTTGAAAAACAACCTGATAATCATTACTTTTTATTGCCGGTCGTATTTTATTCATCTGCTCAATAAAATGGGTATATAAAACTTTTGTTGCATGTTCACCTTCCGTTACTAATTCAGGATGAAAGGGTAATTTTTCTTTCACTTCTTTTGTGATATTAGCCATACGTTTCAGTGCAGTAATAAGATTTTCAAACTCAGGCTGCCGGCGAAATTCATGTAATGTTTTAATACGTCTGAATGCATCGTATATATCATTCCAGCCTGCTGATACGATTGCATTAATTTCATCCGGCTGTAATCCCTTATCCGCAAACGCAGTTTTTAAACGGGCACAAGTAAAATCAATGATTTCTTTTTTAAGCTGCGGTATTTTATCTTCAGCAATATAGGTATGCCCATTATTAAGCGATGTATCATTATACTGACGAATAACCATATCAATCATTGCCGAATATTGTATATTCCAACTTTTCTCAAGTATAATCTGAATAATACCATTAATAGCACGGCGAATCCCATACGGATCGGCACTGCCCCCCGGTTTGCCGCTATAGGCAAAACAGCCGATGAGTGAATCAAGTTTATCAGCTAATGCGACCATCGCTCCGGTATCAGTTGACGGCGTTAAATCATCTGCGCCTGACGGCAAATAATGTTCACTGATTGCACGAGCTACTGAAAACGATTCATTAAAATACTCAGCATACTTACCGCCGATAACTCCCTGCAGTTCCGGAAATTCATATACTGCATTACTGGCAAGATCAGCTTTACACAACAAAGCTGCACGGCACACATCATTACTGATATCGTCATCTTCCTGCCGTTGTATCGTATGTGCTAACCAGGCACCCGCTTTCTCCAAACGACGAACTTTATCAGCAAGTGTTCCATATCCCCGCAGATATACAACTGATTCTAATTTTTTATTAAACGCTTCCAGACTTCCTTCTTTCGTATCTTCCTGAAAAAAGAAACGGGCATCATTAAGACGGGCTGATAAAACCCGTTCATTTCCTTGTTGTGTTGTTGTATTAGCAATACCATTCGTTACCATAATAAAACTGTTATCCAATTTACCTGCAGGAGTATATATCGGAAAATATTTTTGATGCTGTTTCATTTCCATAACAAGAATAGGTTCAGGAACATTTAAATAATCCGCATTAAATGTACCAACCTGCACCAGTGGCCATTCGGTAAGATACGTAACCGTCATCAGCAGTTGTTCATCAAGTGCTACACGCTGCTGTGCACTATTCACCAACTTTGATATTTGTGTACGAATACGTTCAGATCGTTTTTTTGGATCATACTCAACATACCCTGCTCGCAAAGACGACAAATAATCATGAATAGTGGTCATTCGGAACTTTTTCGGTGAGAGAATATAATGCCCCCGGGACATATTCGTCGCAGCAATACCGGCATACTGCACGGGGACAGTGCGCTCGCCAAGAACAATACCCAATGAACGAATGGGGCGGGCAAATGTTTCTTTCGTTGCATTCCAATACATTGATTTCGGAAAATGAATACGTTTTATAATTTCCGGCAGTCGCTCAGATATATAGGTATTTGTCGGCTGCCCTTTCTTTAACACTGTACCGAACAGATACGCACCCTTCGCGGTCTCCCGCACTTCAATATCTTCAATTTTCAGGTCTAACGAACGGGCAAAACCCAATGCCGCTTTCGTCGGATTTTTATCATTATCAAACGCCGCTTTTTTTGACGGTCCTTGTTTTTCAATCGTGCGGTCCGGCTGCCGCATAAGAATATTATGTATAACAACAATTAATCGCCGCGGGGTTGCATACCATTGTGCATCAGCATACGTCAGTCCGCCTTCATCCAATACATTTTTAATCCCCGTAAACAATTCTTCTGCCGCCGGTTGTATATAACCCGCCGGCATTTCTTCAATACCAACCTCAAGAATGAAATCATTGTTATTCTTTTTAGTTTGTGATGATACGGAAGAACGCTTTGTATGGGGCAGTAATGCTGTTTTTGTAACCGGTAATGTTCTTTTTTTCTTTGCAGCACCTGCTGTTTTTTTTATAGTTGTCTTCTTTAATGCTTTCTTTTTCTTAACCGGTGAATTGAGCGTTTTTTTCGTTGTCTTTTTTTTTATATTTTTTCGCGTAGATGTTTTTTTCTTTATCGTACTGTTTTTTTCATGCGCGGTCTTTTTCTTTTTATCAATCATGTTCATCCTTCAAGAGCGGATACCCAAGCGATTCACGTAATGCAAGATATTTTTGTGCCACCAGCTGAGCGAGATTACGAACCCGTTTTATATATGCCTGTCGTTCAGAAACACTGATCGCACTACGAGCATCCAGCATATTAAATGAATGCGAACATTTCAGTACAAAATCATATGCCGGCAACACTAATCCCCGCTCGATAATTGCTTTTACTTCTTTTTCATATGCGTCAAATAATAAAAAGTATAAATCAGTATTCGCTACTGAAAAGTTATATTCAGAAAACTCACGTTCATCAAGAAGATGGATTTCTCCATAGGTGAGCGTGTCATTCCATTGAATATCTTTGAAGTGATTCACATTTTGAATATACATACATAATCGTTCAAGTCCATACGTTAATTCACATGAGATCGGATGCAGCGGAATACCGCCAACCTGCTGAAAATACGTATACTGTGTAACTTCCATCCCGTTGAGCCATACTTCCCAGCCTAATCCGGATGCACCAAGAGTCGGTGATTCCCAGTCATCTTCGACAAAACGAATATCATTCTTTTTTAAATCAAACCCCATTGCTTTCAGTGAACCAAGATACATATCCTGAATATTTTCCGGTGAGGGTTTTATTATTACCTGATACTGATAATAATGCTGTAAGCGGTTCGGATTGTCGCCGTATCTGCCGTCAGTTGGACGACGTGACGGCTCAACATATGCCGTTTTCCACGGCTCAGGACCAAGCACACGCAGAAATGTTGCAGGATTAAACGTCCCAGCACCAACCTCACTATCATACCCTTGAGAAATAATGCAGCCCTGCTGTGCCCAATACTCGTTTAAAACTGTTATAAGTTCCTGAAATGTCATATTGCCGGGGATTGTAGTACGATATGTTCATAATGTCAACTATGGAATATAACTATTGAAAAAGCGTTTTTTTGTTGCTCCGACAAGAATTTCTTTATTGCAGATTACTACAGTATCAATGCCTTTATCCAAATTATAGTGATGATAATTATACAATATCAATGCATCGCATAATACTACAACCGCATTAAGCATTGCCTCCTATTATTGCCATACAAGAAGTAATCCTATGATTAATACAGGAGCACAATGGCAATACAAAATTACGGTACATAAAAAGCGGGCTTTCATCATGAAAGCCCGCTTGAATATTATTCATATTTCTTAAACACAATACTTATGTTTAACGTTTACCTTCACAATGCAGCATTTTAACTTTGCGCATTACTACTTCTTTGACCGCAGCTCGTGCAGGACCAAGATATTTACGCGGATCAAACTCTTCCGGTTTCTCATGGAAAACTTTTCTGATATTACCGGTTACTGCAAGACGAAGGTCAGTATCAATATTTACTTTAACAATATTGTATTTCATTGATGCTTCCGAGAGCATTTCTTCCGGCACGCCACGTGCTCCCGGTAATGCCCCACCATAATCATTACAAATTTTTACTAAATCTTCCGGCACGGATGATGAACCGTGTAAAACGAAATTATAATCCGGCTTGCATAAGTCTTGAATTTTTTGCATGCGCTCAAAATCAAGATTCGGCTCACCTTTGAATTTATAAGCGCCATGACTCGTTCCGATAGCAATAGCAAGACTATCACAACCGGTTTTTTCAATAAACTCTTTTGCTTCTTCAGGATCGGTATAGGTTGCATCACGTGCCGCAACATTAACTGCATCCTCTACACCGGCAAGTTTCCCAAGTTCGGCTTCAACAACAACACCTTTACTGTGAGCATAATCAACAACTTCTTTTGTGATTCTAACATTTTCTTCAAACGGGTGCTTTGAAGCATCAATCATGACAGAAGTAAAACCGCCGTCGATACATTTCTTACAAATATCAAAGTCATCACCATGATCAAGGTGCAATGCAACCGGAACATCAGTATAGATTTCCATAGCTGCCTGAACCATATGTACAAGAAATTCATGCTTCGCATACTTTCGGGCACCTGCTGATACTTGAATAATCAGCGGAGCTTTCATTTCGTCAACACCTTCAAATATCCCCTGAAGGATTTCCATGTTATTGACGTTAAATGCGCCGACGGCATATTTGCCTTTCCGCGCTTTTTCAAACATTTCGGTCGTTCCAACTAATGGCATAATATACTCCTATTGTTTAATTACTCTCTTGCTGAAAGAACATCTTCTCAGCGGACCCATATTTACCATAAAAACCACATAGTGTCAATATTGTGTATATTTGATAATTGTATTATTTTTACGTATACCGTACGGTGCGAAATAGTTTACGCTATCGTTCACGTTGGACCAGCACATCACCGATTTGCGGCTTCGGACCTTTTTTATATTTAAGTACACTGACATCATCACTTATACGTTTAACAACGAATTTTGATTTCGGCCAACGGCTTCGTTCCAGATAAAACTTATGGCGTTTTGTTACCCCCTGAATCCTTCCAAAACGAACATAAATAAATTTGCCTTCCATATCACAAATATATGTATACATCTGTCCATTGCTCTTCAGCCATTGTTTCAATGGTATTTTTATATTCGCATACAACCATTCAGGATCAATCCCTGTCTCAACGGTTGTACTGCTCGCCATATTCCCAATATACTGGTTTCCCTCCATAACGCGGAATACGAGAGGTATTTCTAATTCATGAGCACCGGTATGAAGATTAACAATACAAAACACATTTCGTGTACTGCTGAAAATAAAATATGCTCCATAATCAGCATTAAGCGCTCCCTGTAAACCGGTAACATCAAATCCGTTTGCCGTTAAACCCGACATACTCAATTCCTGTTCCTGAAGTATCTTTGAAACAACCGCTGTTTCAACAATCGTAAAATTCCCCATACGCTGAACCAGCGCAGCAATATTTAAAAACAGATATCGTTCGCCGCGCCGCGTTATGTCACCTGACTCAATCGGGAAAAGCGCCAGTACTTTCGGGCGTACTTTCTCCGGGACAGGATCTGCATAAATGACAGCACTCAACAATAACAGCACTATTATTATAATCAGATATTTCATTATCTTCATTATTCCCCTCCCTTTCGTGCGATAACAAAACCTTCACCATAGTCCTTTTTCCATTTCCAGCCGCATAAAGAAGCCTGACACTCATGGTCATGTAATTTTGTCAGTCGTACACGTCCGACTTTGCGATAATCATATCCGATAAGCCCCCCGGTATACGGATCATAAACCGATTTTAACCGGTACAATTGATATGCTTCCCCTGCCCGCAAGCCTTCTTCTTTGCCATAGGTTAATGTTTGCTTTTTATCCGTTGTGCTGAGTTTATATTCTATCGGCAATAAATCCTGTGCAATCTGATACATTCCCTTCTGTGCAAATTTTGACGCCATATACAGCGCTCCCTCAGGGGTAACAAATACACCTGAATATACCGCAGATTTTGTACATCGGATTGCCCCTGTTTCAAAATTGACAAGCTGAAATACAACCGTTACAAATGCCACATAATAATCAATATACTTAGTCTGATTATTCTCAACTTTTTCAATCTGAATATCAGTTACATCAAACCGCAATGCCCAGGTAATATCTGCTATAAGCCCTGTTTTTACCATCTGATTGGTATCACCAATAAGTCCGCTGAGAGTTAAATTTTGTTCAGCAAGCTGCGCTTCAATTACCCGTCGTTCAATAGTATTATACATACTATTCTTTGAAACATCACTGGCAATCAGCCCTTCAATAGCACGACCACGCTGGTCAAGAGATACTCCACTGCTCGGTAAAACCATCACACCGGGTTTGTTATTGTTGAATTGATAACTGTCGCGAAAATGAATTTTTTTTCGGGTGATTTTTTTACTGGCTTGCTTAACCGCTTTCCCTGATTTTTTCTTAAGATTGTGGAAAAAATGAAGCCGATGCCCTCGTGTAATACCGGATTGAAGAATTTTCCCGCTCTCAAGATCAACATACTGATAACTGACAATTGCATGTGTTGTCGGTAATATCCATAATGTCGGCTTACGATAAGAACTTAATATATCAGCAGTTAACGCAAACCGAGATCCCCCGCTGTCATCGGAAAATATTTCTTCCGGATTTGCATTATCAGCAGAACGATTGATCAATTGCACCCCATTTTTCATATTCAAATGATGTGTCATATATTTCGAGTAATAATTCGTTAACCCGCTTTGAGCATTATCAAACGGCGGTACATAAATAACCTGTTCAACAGCATATGCACTTCCCGCTGCCATGCATAGCACTGCAATAGATATAATAACCCTTATACTAATATGTATTATAAAATCATTTATATTGTTCATAAGCATCTCCCGCAATGATACGTTACATTCTCTCCTGTTATTGTGCATAAACCTATTGACTCTGTAAAGCTATTTTTAGTTTTCTTTATTACTTTATAATAAACGAAGAATACACGCTAAATACAATTCTGAAGCCGGAAAACATCCATAATAGCGATCTTTACACAATTTAACCACATCTGTTTAATACGAAGTTTTGTACTGTATTGAAAGATTACCACCCTATATTGGCACCGACAAAGTCATATACTGTATTGAAAGATTGCCCCCCTATATTGGCACTGACAAAGTCGTATACTGTATTGAAAGATTGCCCCCCTATATTGGCACTGACAAAGTCGTATACTATATTGAAAGATTACCACCCTATATTGGCACTGACAAAGTCGTATACTGTATTGAAAGATTGCCCCACATAAAATAATCCCACTGTATTACTTCCGACATGAAAGTGTCCCTAAATGAAAAAGGCAACCATCAATCCATGATATTAAGATAATTATCAGGTTTTCTGCTATATATTTTTTCCATACTGACATTATCGTATTAACACTATCACTGATATTATTACTTTGGTATCACATTGCTATCACAAAACCCTTGACGCACAGGATAAAAATTATTATATATAATACCAACATTGCTGATACGAACCATACTGATAAATGCAGTACGCACCGTGCTGCATTAATAATATGGGTTATATCACTGCAACCCGTTTACGGGGACGTAGCTCAATGGTTAGAGTCCCGGACTGTCGATCCGGTGGTTGAGGGTTCGAGTCCCTTCGTCCTCGCAGTAAACCGACCTTTTAGGTCGGTTTTAGTTTTACAGCCAGCTTTCTACCTGCTTCAACCGCATTTCAATAACATTGCTCCTTCACTTCGTTTAAATATTTCGTTCCCAATTCTAAATCATAGCGATCACCATAATATCCTGCATCATTATTTATCATATCAAATATTTCATCATATTTTTCAATCCAGGCACAAGGATTATCAATATCAAAATAACTTATATCCTGTGCCCCTATACGAAAGAGCTCTGCCGGAGTATATTCCGAAAGCGGAATAAATATTTTATAAAACATATATGATACTTTATACTCTTCCCATGATTTCAGCGGCGATGGAAATGCATTATTGTAATTCGATATTGACCGATATGCCGAATATATCGCACCCATACAATTTTGCACCTTATTCAAAGGAATTCCTTCAAAAAAACCATTGTAGGTATATATCCAGAATAAATTATTATAGGCGAGTGATTTTATTATCGCATCATCCGTAACTTTCGCTGCCATCAAAAATGCCGCCGCTGCTTCTTGATGCGGATGTATAGTGCCATTCATATGGAAAGGAATATACTTCAGCACATTACCAAGCAATAAATAATCCCACCCATCAGGGTGTTTTGATTTCCTGATTGCTTCCTTCAGAAGAATCTTTATCAACCGGCAATCACTGCTTATATAATTAAACGCAACCTGACTTCTTGCCGCAAGACGATATGCTCTCGGCGTGTCCAAACCGGCATTAATTCTGTGCAG
>CAZBCL010000021.1:0-41978 GCA_964490645.1 uncultured Spirochaetia bacterium | reverse complement strand
CGCCCCGGGGCGCATCCCATCACCAATACTAATGGTAACGTCATACTCATGCAGAATATCTAAAATATCATCATAATGTGTATAGAGCGGGTTTTCCTTCTCATTGCGTAAAATCCAACCGGCAAGCATTGACCCGCCGCGGCTGATAATATTCAATAACCGTCCCTGCTGCATATATAAATCAACCGCACGGCGTGTAACGCCGGCATGTACCGTCATATAATCAACACCCTCTTCTGCTTGCTGACGGACAACCGATAAAAAATCCTCAATAGTCATATCACTGATATGACGACCGGCTTTTGACATTTCAAACCCCATTTGATATATCGGAACCGTTCCCACCGGAACCGGGGATGCATCCATGATAGCGCGGCGAACAGTATTAATTATTGCGCCAAGCGAAAGATCCATAACCGTATCAGTGCCGGCAGCAACTGCAGCACGCAATTTTTCAAGTTCTTCATTAATATCCATATGTTTCGGCGATGTTCCAATATTTGCATTAACCTTAATTGTACTGCCGCCGCCGATAGCAATCGGTGATATTGCGTGAATGGTGTTTTTCAATATGGTCATCTCACCGGACGCAACTTTATGACAGACATATTCCTCATTCATATATTCGCGTTCAGCGACTATTTTCATTTCAGGTGTAATCGTTCCTTGCAGTGCAGCATCACGCTGAGTCATTGTGTTCTCCATTTACAGATAATTGTTTTATACAGGAAACGGCAACCGCTCCGGCAAGCGATCCGCGCAGTATGGTGTTTCCTAATGACAGAATCAAACCGCCGGCATCGGAAACCATCGCGCATTCATTATCAGTTAACCCGCCTTCAGGTCCGATAATCAATATAATATTACCGATTAAATCGTAATTCGGCAATAGGTTTTTCAATGATTTCCCACTTCGTCCGTCACAGCACAGAATTCGTGAATTAGTATAATTACCGATAAACTCATTAATAAAAGTCTGAAACTTCATCGCAGGAAATATTTTCGGGTATGTACGACGCTCTGATTGTGAAGCTGCACTCAATGCAATACGTTGCAATCGTGCTGTTTTTGCAGCAGTATCTTTAATTCGGACAATAGTTCGTTCACATATCAGCGGAATTATTTCATCAGCGCCAACCTGAATAAGCTGATCGACAGCAGCATCCATCGCGGTCCCTTTCAGTATCGCTTGCCCAATAATGAAACGAACATGACCGCCACGATTAGAAACGGATTCTTCCAGTACCCGTACCGTAACCTTATTACGCTCTACTCCTGAAACCGCTGCCCGATATGCCGTATCAGTACACACAAGATATAAGTGTTCATTGACCCGTATCCGACGCACCTGTGCAAGATAATGAGCATCTGCACCGTGTATCGAAACAGTATCATTGACAATAACAGGTTCGGATAAAAATACTGATGGTATACCCATACATGCCATACTATAACGATATAATAAAATGTCAAGATAACGTACGTATATTCATGTACTATGTAATGCATTGACAATAGAGTATAACATATCTATACTCTTTCAGCATATGACTATGAAAACCGGTGCAGGGACAACCATACCCGACTATATATATACAATAATCATCCCGATTTTTCTCGGAATTATTGTAACATGGATAGTACTTATCGCTTTTCCGGGACGAACAGATAACCCGACAATTGAATGTCTCTGGGTCATGAATAAATCTGCTCCCGAGAAAACATATCGCTGTATGCCACTGCCGCCGGTTTCGCTGGATGCACAGTACATACAAACTCCCCATGCATTGATTTTCATCACATCAAACGGTTCTCCTATAAAAGGCATCCATTTGAACGAGATGGAGTTCATTACCATCAACGAGAGCGGAACTGTATTTATACGCTATCATCAATTTTGTACAAACTTCAGTGCATATACACGCGCGGGAAACCGTTTATTCAATTATAGCTCAGTTGCATATCCGCGAATATCACCAACCGGTGATACTATTGCGCTGCTGACCACCGACGGTAATAGTATCGGATTTATTGATATTGCCGGCAATGAGCGTATGCCAATACATTTTGCCGGACAGTCATTAATTGATCTGAACTTTGCCCACTCTACCAACCGCAGTGTTGCCGGATTTCTCGATGGAACCATTCTTTGCTTTGATGGGACAGGCAAAGAAACATCACGAGTAACGGTACAAAACTCCGCATATACCTATGTTAAATGCACTGCTATTTCAGAAAATGGAAAATGGACGGCAGCAGTAGCTAATCTTCAGCCCGAACTGCTTTCCTGTTATAAAAACGGACGTAAAAAATGGAGTGTTGAAACCGGCGGTAATAGTCGGACGAAAGTCCCCCTTACTATCAATGTCCGACAAAAAACCGTCTATCTTTATGAAGACAATCTTCTTTTCGGCAAGGTCCTTCGCAATGGACGGAAACGCTTTACACTCCCCATCACCGATGCACTGCCGACAGCGCATATCGGAACAAATAACCCCGTTACAACGCATACATCATATTTTTATTCATCGTTTTCTCTTATTCCAATATCAAAAAAACACTCGCTTATCAGTTATACAACAACAAATGGATGCCTTATCACTGCCCGTCTGCAGCGAAACGGCAAACTGCGGCGGTTACTTTCACTTGACGCCACATGGTCCGCATTGAAAAGTTCAACTGACCCTGCTATATTTACCATTGAAACAAAGGAGCATCTCTACTGTATGCGAATGGAACAGTAATAGCATGATCATACATAAAAAACATATACTCATTTGCAGTGTATTAATTATTATCGCAGCAATACTGACAGCATGGCGTATCCCTGTTTCATCGGTACATTTAACGTCAACGTTCGGAGAAACACGCGGCGATCATTTTCACAACGGCATTGACTTCGGCGGCGGTTCACAATCAATCTATGCTCCTGAAGATGGAGAAGTAATTTATTACTACGATCGTGCACGCCATCCCTTTGAGCTGCCGTTCGGATACGGCAACAGCATTGTTATTGCCCATAACAACGGTTATCGTTCACATTATTATCACCTTAAAGACGGTTCTCTCCCGATACTCACTCATGTTACCAATGGTGAATTTATCGGAACGAGCGGCAACAGCGGGCATTCATCCGGAACCCATCTGCATTTAACCTTTGAAGACGTACAGCATAAAGCCGTCGTCAACCCGCTTCTCTTCATGATGACCAATGAATATGCTGATTGTATACCGCCGGCGATTGATGGAATACTATATGCACTTGATGATACTCTTATACCAATGCCGGAAACCCTTACTCTTCCTGCTGCTGATTCATCTGTACGATTTTATATACAAGCACGGGATAAACACCCGACTTCATCATACAATATTGCGGTCTATAAATATAAAGTTGAAGTCAACGGAGAGCTTGTTCAGCATATTACATTTGACCGCTTAGAGCAACAAAATGGAGATTATGCTATTGTACCGAAAGTACACGGTCAACAAGCAATGCGGATGCATGCATTTTATTATGACAATAAAACAGTATCCATTTATGCACTTAATCGTATTCCCGGAAACTATACTGTTACGTTTATCGTAAGTGATTTAAACGGCAATATCACGACGACACATCGAACGGTAATTATACAACCATAAATTACCTGCGCCATACGCGTGATATAATAAGGAGATGTATATATGAAAATCAATAATAAACCGCAGTACCGCACTATGCTTATTATTCTTCTCGGACTTGTACTTGTACAGCTCTGGATTAATCCAATCGGTCAGATACAGGATATGGATCCGGCTTCATATGCTGAAATTGGACGTGAACTATGCGAATCAGGGCAATGGATTACCATAACCGAGAATTACGGAACGTACCTTGATAAACCAATATTCCCCTTCTGGTGCATCGCACTCAGTTATAAATTATTTGGTGTCTCAAATTTCGGATTTCGTTTTCCGACCATTCTCGCTGCTTTATTTTCCTTATTATTTATTTTCCTTATTGCCCGCCGGCTCAGCACAACTATTGAAACCGCATTACTTGCCGTTATTGCTGCCGGCAGTGCCGTTGCATTTAATTTAATGCTTATCGATCCGAAAATCGATATGTACTTGCAATTAATGATTACCGCAGCATTTTGGGCATATTTAACCGCACGCGAAAAACCATGGGCACTGTATGTTATGTATGCTATACTCGGTGTGAGTCTTCTTACGAAAGGACCCATCACCATTGCTGTTCTTGGAATGGTCGTTGCATATGATTGGCTTATAACAAAAAAACTGACCTGGAAATCAATTCTTTCAATACAACCGCATATCGGTATTATCATTATCATTGCCGTTATGGGCATCTGGTATATCCCCTATTCACTCCGCCACGGATTTGATAATGCGTATTACATGCTGCTCGGACAAACGCTGCGAAAAGTAACCGTTCAACCGCAAAATCCTTCAGCACTTTATTTTGTACATACCTTTGCATGGGCATTTCTCCCATTTATAATCGTACTGATTGCCGCACTGATTCACTATTATCAGCAGCGAAAAAAATGCGCATTGAACCTTTCAGACGGGCAGCGTTTCGCATTATCATGGTTTGGAGTACCATTTGTTTTTCTCTCATTTGCTATGTATAAATTGCCGCAGTATATTTTTATTTGTATTCCGCCGGCAGCACTTACCGTTGCATTATTTATCGAAAGAATGGATACTAAAAACTGTCAGTATAACGCTCAATACACACTTAGTATTATTATGACAATTTATTGTCTTCTTTTCGCAGCATTGATTCCACTTATGGCAGTATTTGCATTCCCGATATCACTGCCGATATTAATCAGTATGAGTATTGCCGCACTTAGTGCTGCTGTTTTTCTTATTCGACAAATACGGCAAAAACGTTTTGAATGGTCATTAGTATTAATGCCGGCACTCATCGCCATTGCATTTAATATTTTCTTCAATACCCACATGTATAATAATGCTCTGAGCTATCACCCGTATAATGAAATGGGGGCACTAGTACGAACTATTGAACCCGATGGAAAAGATCTTATTCTTTATGGGGTCCCTGCAACACAAAAATCCATAATGTTTTACGCACGACGCCATGTTACTGATATCGTTGACCCCACCCCACAGCAGCGAATCACTCATTTTCAAAATGTCATGCATAACCATACAACATCATTGGTCATTACTAATCCGGAGCGCAGTCAGGAGCTCACAGAAGCAGGCTATCGCTATACCGTTCTGCTGCGTAAACCTTATTATAAAACCCAAAGCCCGACAACAGACTTTTTACTCGCTTCCCGGCGTAATCAGGGATATGGTATGCGGGAACGTATGCTGATCCAAATCCGGCAATAATGATATAGAGTTGATTATTGAAAACAGTTTATAGCAGATTATGCAGATAATTGTAATACATCAATGATGGATTGAACCGGACTGCCTATAGCATTTTTAACAGTACGTCCGATTTTCGCATCACCGATAACGATACCGCCGCATATTTTTCCCGCTTCAGAAAATACTTTTATATAAATCCCTTTTTCTCGATTAATTCGTTTATATTCCTGAATATCACGTGTATCCGATGCAGTAATGTCACCAATCGAAACAAGGCTAATCCCGGCAACCTTCAATACTGTTGACGGGGTATATGATGAGAAAACCGCCTCTCCACCCGCAATATTCTTACCGGCAACTTCACCCATAGCTTTTGCTGCGGTCCATAACCCATAATTTCGTCTATGTACAACAACACAATCACCGGCAGCATAGACATCGGGAACTGACGTTTCCATTTTCTCATTAACAATTATGCCATGATTTGTCTCTATTGCAGTACCGTTAACTAATTCAGTTACTGCACGAATACCGAGACTCATCTGAATAAAATCACATTCAATTGCTGTACCGTTATCAAGAATAAGCACTGATTGCCCGTTATCTGAAACAATTTCTTTTGTTTTCACTCCAAGATGAAAATGATAGCCCATTGATTCAAGTGAATGCTGAATAAATAATGAGCCTTCAGCATCAATCTGCCGCGGCAACAGCCGGTCAAACATTTCAATAACAGTTACTGTAAGTTCGTGTGCCAGTAATGCATTTGCCGTTTCAAGTCCAAGTAATCCCCCGCCGATAAGAACCGCAGTATGCGAATTCTCAGCACGCTCTTGTAATCGCACTGCATCATCAATGGTTTTTATACTGTATATCATATCATCAGCGGAACCGGAAAGAGGAATTCTAAACGGGACACTGCCGGTTGCAATAAGCAGTTTATCATAGGGGATTCTATCATTGGTATTAACAACAATTGTTTTTGTTTCCGTATCAATTGAGAGGACATCCGTTTTCGCGCGAAAATCTATATTATTGCTTTTATACCACTCCGGTGTATGAATGATAATCGAATCGGGGGTTGCGGTACCTGCAATAATTTCATGTAAACGCGGACGTGCGTACAATGTGTACGGTTCCCGCGATAAAATAATTATCTTTGCATCTGCAGCATGTAGACGAATCTGCTGAGCGGCATATGCACCGGCAGCACCATTCCCGATTATAACACATTGCACCACATACCCCCTAACTGCTCGTTCTTACCAATTCTCTCCCAGTAATTCATACCACGCCTGCGGATGTGCACATGCAGGACATACACTCGGTGCTTCAATACCTTCATGGACATAACCGCATTTTATACACCGCCATGTAACCGGTGCACTTTTCTTAAAAACAGTGCCTTCCTCAATATTTTTCAAAAGATCAAGGTATCGTTTCTCATGCTGTTTTTCTGCAACTGCAATGGCTTCAAATAATTTCGCAATACTGCCAAACCCTTCTTTCTCAGCGGTTTGAGCAAACCCGGGATACATTTCTGTCCATTCAAAATGTTCCCCGCCTGCGGCTGCTTTTAGATTCTCTACTGTCGAGCCGATTATTCCTGCAGGAAATGTTGCGGTAATCTCGCGTTCTCCCCCCTGCAATTGAGTAAATAAACGTTTGGCGTGCTGACTTTCCTGATCAGCTGTTTCTGCAAATATCTGTGATATTTGCACATATCCTTCACTTTTTGCTTTTTTTGATGCAAACGTATATCTATTCCGTGCCTGTGATTCACCGGCAAAAGCAGTCAATACGTTTTTTTCAGTTTGTGACCCGTGTAAGTCCATTGTTTCCTCCAGATACTAATTTAATTATTATATATACTATATATTATTTTCATACTGAAAATATGCATACGATAATACTGCGCATACCTTCGTATATACGCCTCATGCTTCAACCGGCAGTATATTTCTATATTACACTCTGATTACTCTTCAGGTGAAAAATCTTCTTTCCCGACACCACACTCAGGGCATACCCAATCATCGGGAAGAGCTTCAAAAGCTGTCCCTGCTTCAATACCGGCATCCGGATCCCCCACTGCAGGATCATATACCCACCCACATACATCACATACATACTTTTTCATATCCCGTTACTCCTTTTAAGATAATGGTTAATACGCACCACTCATCGCATTCCTGTATACGATTCACTATTATGAATATACTGATATATAATATAATAACATACGCATGAAACGTCAACAGCATACAAAAAAACGTTTAGAATAATAGTTTTAAAACAAGAGCATTTATTTTCATCAGAAACTTGACAATATCGCTATATCGTATTATATTGATATTATGAATGACTGTATCGACATAGAACCATTGAAAGAACAAGCTGAACTGCTTAAAGTGCTCGCACATCCGGTACGATTATGCATTGTATTAAAACTGCTCCATTCCACCTCACTGGACGTTACATCATTACAATGCTGTCTGGGAATTCCGCAATCAACTCTCTCGCAGCATTTAAGTATGCTTCGTTTACATCGTGTTGTTACCGGTGATCACGAAGGAACCCGCGTTATGTATTCAGTATCGAATAATACTGTTAAGGAAATTGTAAAACAATTGGATATTCCCGACGAAGTAAGAAAACAAATTAGAAAAGAAGGCATACCATTATGAATAGAATAGTAAAAATAATTACCCTTACTGCACTACTCTCTATCTTACTCTTTGGTGCATGTGCACGAACCGATGGGAAATCAAGCACTGATACAACCGCAGTAACTAATTTTCAGTTTTATTCCATCAGTGAGGGTTTAAAAAAAGCAAAAGAACTTGATCGTCCAATTATGATTGATTTTTTCACTTCATGGTGCAAATGGTGCAAAGTCCTTGATGAGAAAGTATATGCACATCCTGACATTAAATCATACTTGGCAAATAATTTTGTTTCTATCAAAATAAATGGCGAAGGACGCACACAGCATAATATACAAATTACTCATAAAGATGATGGAACCATCATTATAAATAAAAGCAACTCAAAATCATCAGAAAGTGTATTGGCACAAACAATGGGAGTTCGTTCGTATCCGACAATAGTCTTTTTCACCTCAGACGGAAAAATTATTGCCGGTCTTGAAGGATTCCGCCCTGCTGATGAATTCATTCATATAGTTCGATATATCGGATCTTCAGCATATACATCTATGACATTTGAAGAATACATGAAATCGGAACAGAAATAATTATAATACATTGATTCATATACATTATACACAATCCGTTATAAAACAATCGTAAGCATTAAAAACGCATATAATTCGTCAGTTTTAATAATATTATCGTATTTTTTTGGAAAATTGATTGATTTTCACCCTCATAATTGCCGAAAATATCATTATAACGGTACATTTCAGTAAATAATGAAATTTATCATGGAATTGTCGTAAACTTATTTCTATAATGTACTGTCAAAAAAGTATTCATTGATTACAGGAATCCATGTGCATACAACATCAGTGCCTCAGTCACGCATAATTGTTATTACGTGTATTGCCGGAATTGCGCTCTCTGCAGTAATTCTCACAGCGCTTAATACAACTCTGTTCTGGCATTCATCAATAAGTATGCTTGATGCTTCCGTAACAGCACTTGCACAATCTGATACAGATGATACGCAAACCGACCATTCACAGAAACAACGCCCCTTATATATGCGCCGTATTCTTGCTCGTATTTATGATGACAAGAAAACATACAGTCATGGTGATATTCCTGATATTATTCATGAGAGTATCGCTGATAGCGTAAAACCGCTTACTCTTGACGAATCCATTTATAAAGAAAAAAAACATCCTTCGGAAAAAGAAGCAATCCCTGAAAAACCGGAACTTAGAATCACGTCTGATTTATTCAGGAAAAATATAAAACGCTTTAAACTTGGAACAATTACAAAAGCACAAGCAAGCGGTAAAATGGAGGGTGAAGAAGTCCCGCCGACGATACTGATATACGGAAATCAGCGCATATCAATTAGATACGGGAAAGTGTATGATCTTGCAAAAAAAGGTGACGTCAATAAAAAAGCCCATAGTTCGCTTATCTCATCCGGACTTGATTTAGATCAGGGATTAAACATTTCCGTTCGCGGTCAGGTCGGAAAAGTCTCTGTTGAAGTACAATCAACAGGGCGATCAGACTCAAAAGTTAAAATCACCTATGAAGACAAAGATCCTGATGCTTTTGTTAAAAAAGTTGAAACCGGAAAAATTTCAATACACATGCCCGGAAGTCGTCTTGTACGTCCGTCAGTCGGTGATGAAAACGCTTTTGGTGTAAACGCAATTATGGGAAAAGGTCCATGGAATTATCAAGCAATACTGTCATTAACCCGTGGTATACGTGAAACAAAAGAATTCATTGGTGATAAACAACGTATCGAATGCAAAAAAGCAGATAGAGATATATCACGCCGGCAATACTTTTATATGCAGCCTGATTTATCCTCAGACCGCGTAAAACCGATTATCAGTCTATATATAAAAGACACCTCCGCTGATGCATCCGGTGAACTTGTCTATGAACAGACAAATCTTGGAACGACATATAATTACTATAAACCGATGGTTTCCGGCCGCGATTATTTTTGGGATGCAGATAAAAAATTTCTGGCTTTACAATATTCACTCAATAACCAGCAAACTATTATTTATCGTTTAGAATACACCGGCGGATCAAATGTACAGCCGATTGATTTTTCACGTTATCATGAACATGCTCCCAGCCGTTATTCAAACACACTTTTATTAAACGGACGCGAATACTACTATTTATTTGAATCAGGAGCGCAAGTCCCCTGTCCGTACGAACATCTTGGTATTTACCGATTACCCTCCGGCGGTGTCAGTAAAAAAGATGAAATAATATTCAGAATGTTCTATGAAGGAAACTCAGAAATACCTCGTGCAACTTTAGCAAAATTCTTTTATGAGCGGGATAAGAAAGACTATAATGATACGGGTAATAATCGTATTGGATATTATATTACTGATAAAGAAATCATTTTTGATAAAATTGAACCGTTGAAATGGATAACGAATATATCAGGATATAATGCGGTTCGGACAATAGAAGGTAATGCAACTGTCAGTATGAAGAACGAAGCAATTTACGGCATTAATCCAAAAGTTGAAGATAAAATATTTGATTTTAAATGGGAATACTATCAGGAAGTAAATGTATATTCACTTCGCTGGAATATTATTGAAAACTCTGAACGTATTATTCTTGACGGAAAAACATTAGAGCGGGACAAAGATTATGTGCTTGATTATATTTCAGGGAGACTCACGCTGGATAATTCCATCCACATCACGAAAGACAGTGAGCTTATCTGTTCATATGAATACAGCCCGTTTGGTGCAAGTCTTCAGCAGATTATGGTTGGCGGCAGAGTTGAATATAAAGCACAGCGAACAGGGTGGAAATGGCTCAGTTTAAATACCGTTGCATTTTATTCAGGGAAACAACGCCCTTCAAAAATTCCTTCACATCCGAATAATGCCTCTGATGAAAAATTAGTCGGCTCACTGGGCGGTGTTGCGAATTTTACAAAGAAAAATATACTAGAAACCCTAAATGAACTATTCAGCAAGAAATATATCATCACCAATGCCCGCGGTCTTAAAATCACCAATCGCATTGAAAAGTTCACGAATGTTCCGTTTTCATTTAAAGCGGATGGTGAAGTTGCATTATCCATGTATAATGTAAACTCTTTTGGTCGTGCAATGATTGATGATTTTGAAGGAACGGTACTCATCCGTTCTCTTCCGCTGAATAATAAATCATGGTATCCGGCACCACGCCGCGGTATTATCAATCCGAATGGTCTTGAATACAGTGTTTCCGATCGCGGTGTATTATATTATTGGGATTTTCGTGATCCGAAGGAACGATACCGCTTAGCACGGTTCAGTAAATATACAACATTGATTGGCGGAAGAGCTGAACCGATAGGAAGTTACGGTTCAACTGAATACCGCCGTGCTTTGTATACCAATGCAACCGGACCCTTTTTAGTACAAGAAGGGCATTTAGATGCATCGCAGCTTCGTTCCAGTTATCAAAAAGCCCTTTGTTTTAATTATGATCTAACGCCAACCATTACTCCAAGCAGCACAAACCATAAATTTGTTGCTGTAATTAAACAACCGTCATATGGTCAAAGCGGCTGGTCGTTTGACGACTTTACCGAACTGGTTATGTGGGTACATCTTGGTGACACCGATGGCGGGCAAAACACCGGAAAGGTACGCATGCAGATTGATCTCGGCACTTTTACCGAAGATATTGATGAGGACGGAGTATTAGATTATGAAACGGATAAATACGATGATGGTTTTATTTTTAATGAGGGCCCCGGAGGACGACGTATTACCGTCGTCGGCGGCGGTTCACATCTGAAAATTGATCAGCATGATGAAGTTATTACACATAACAATTATCTCGATTCAGAAGATTTAGATAATGATAAATCCGACCGCAATTCGGATGATTTTAAACAAAAAAGCTCAATGATTCTCTCGCTTCCGAACTCAAATTGGGCACCGCTTGATTCCGGACAGCATGAATTAATTCTTCAGGATAGCGGAACAGTGAGTGATCCGAACAACTGGCAGCAAATTCGTATTAATATAAATAAAGATGCAATGACTGATGATGAAAAATCACGATTAAACAAAATAAAATACATTCGCATATCGCTGACACCGGTTGATAATGCAGGTTATCAGGGATTTTTATTTATTGATTCAATGTATTTTTCCGGTCTTGCATGGCGCTCACTTTTTATGAACGATATGGATATACGCGTAAAAAGCAGTATTATAAAAAGTGCGACAAATACTTCAACGGCACAATGGGTCTTTACCAATCTTCAGCTTCAGGATAATAACTTTCGTGTATTTACAATCACCAAACATGACAATGAGTTTTATGATGCGCATAATCTCCGTGATTGGCAAAAAGACAACCAATACCGCGGTAAAGATAAATATGACAAAATTCACGGTGCCGTAACAGAAGATCAATGGGAAGCAAAAAACGAACGTTCTATTGTTATAAAATATACAAACATACGCACACATAATTTTAATAAAAAAAATAATGCGCAAACAAACAGTATGTATTATATTGCACGTGATTTCCGCAATATGGATATGCGTTTTTATAAACAATTGAAACTCTGGGCGTTTCGCTGTAATGATATTGCATATGCCGGATTGGATCGTCATCTTACGACCGGCAATAACAATGAATATTTTTTCATTCGTTTAGCAAGCAGCAAGGATACCGCATACTATGAATATCGAATACCGATACAGGAAATGCCGGCTGATGCATGGACCCCCATTGAACTTGATATGCGGAATGAAGAGTTTTTAAGTCTCAATCAATATAAAAACACCTATACCCACCCTGAACAACGCTGGCGGCAGCAAGGCGCACCGAATCTGAATGCCATCAACCAAATTGCATTCGGAATATACGGACCTGAAGGAACATATGCCTCATCAAACACGTATGCATCCGGTGAAGTATGGATTAATGACATTTATCTCGATAAAGTTGATATTCAATGGGGTAATGCATACGTCTATGGTTTACAATTCAATTTAGATAAACAGTTTTCAACGTCATATTCAAAACGGTTTGAAGATAAACGTTTTTCGCCGGTTGGAGAAAAAGGATCGGGACGCGAGACACATTCACGTAATTGGACGTTTAACTGGAAAACCGTCCCATGGTTTCCCGTAACATATGCTTATTATGAGAAACGCAGTCAAACCGACAATGATAAAATGCTCTTCAGTTTGCGTGAAGAAGGTAAAAATACAACAAAAACCTATAAACTCAGCGGAACATGGCATATCGCAAACATGCACTTTGCGCAACCTATTACCAATAAAGAACAAATTAAAAAACGAAATAAAGCAAAAGTATATATTCCGAGTTTATCGTGGCATTTTCAGTATAATACGAATCAAAACAGTAAGCCTTCCTTGAACCCGCCATTTCGGTTTACACCGCATATGCAGCATGGCGCTTTCTCAACCGGCGTTAATACCAAAATCCAAACACCGCTTAATCTCCTCCACATCCGGAGAAAAGCATTTACTGATTTAGTTATTAATGGTTCTTTTTCATATAATTTTTCTCATAATTGGGATCTGCAAGAAACCCACGCAGTATCAAATACGGCAATTCATGAAACGGTAACCAAATGGGCAAAAGATTACTCCTTCAGCTCAAGTGCAACGTATAAATTTCTGCGATTTGAAGCTTCCCCGAGTCATAAAAGAAGCATTCGTAAAGATTATAAAATAACCGAACGCTGGCTTTATGATCGTGATACCTCAACCCTTATCAATGAACGCGTATGGCATACCATTCCAACTGCACAAGGATTACGCAGTAAAGAAAAGTTTGACGACTATCGCTTGAGCTATCGGAGCCGCTCGTATGGTTTGAATGTAACGCCATGGAAATTTAAAGGCACTTTTGCTCCGGTATCCATCTCTTTGAATAGTGAATACATTGAAAATGGGTTCAGTTATGAATATAAAGAGAAGGAAGATTATTGGCTTCATCCGGGTGATGAATGGACTGAATCTATTACCATTGATGAAACATCAAGTCTGCGATCACGTATTCGTCCTGCACAAATTACTATCGATCACCCATTAATCCCCATACGCACCATCTCAGTAAACTTTTCCCGTTTCACAAAATACGGGAAATCTGAAATCCCGTTTGATAACAATACTGATCGTTACTATACCATGATTTTACCACAGCTTGTAAACGGCGCTTTAAAAGTATTTCCGACAGCATATATGGTTGATGGACTGCCAATATTCCATGATTGGAGTAAATCATTGTATTATCGTCCGCGTTATAATTCTCTTGAAGATCGCAAAACAGGTAATTATCATGAAAGCATATATGACCTCATTAAAGATGATGATATCGGTCGATATATGGATTTACTGTATGTTTCAACTCCGCTGCTTGATGAGCCCGGTTCATCATCCTTATCAATTAATAATAGTACATCCGTCAATTTTGGATTACGTTCTATGAATGCCGCCCGTTCGAAATTTTCAATGTCATTCGGACGAAACGCCGGACGGAATATTAATAATTTCAGTTATAAGAATAACAGCCGATATACATATTCATATAATCTTGATCTGATGAAGTTTACCCGAAACTGGAAAAATCGATTTATCTGGAAAGATAAAAAAAATGTAACGAAAAACTCATCCTTCCAGCTTTCAGTACAGCATTCCAGATCAAAGGACATGCTTGCATTTAAAAGAAGTGCCTCGTATAATATGAAACCAACATTCGTCTATTCATGGAATAAAACCGGAAAGCGTCCGAAACGTCTCAGCATCGGATACGGGTTAAGTTTCAAGCGAACAGGTCCATATTATGATTTGAATTTGAAATCATTTCTCAGTAATTATAAAGGCATATCTTCTAACATTAATATGATATATAACGGGCAAGGATTTGATAGTATTCTTGATAACAATGCCGACAATCCTAATCACCCGTATTATGCATTCCTGCACGCACTGGGCAATAAAAAATCACTGCAACAGGGTTTTATTACAAACAGTATTGATACTTTTGAAAACTCTATTAATATTTCATATGGATGGAGCATTATTGTTGACGAATATTGGCGACCGACATATCCGTTTTCAAAAAAGCAAATATTTAAACGACCGATAAAAATGTCACCGAACATCGATCATCGTTCTTCATTGCGCACATTAATCAGAACATACCGTTATCATAATTATCGGGAAGCATTGGAGCAGCGATATACCTATCTGATGCCGCAGGTTACACTTGAACATCGTATTACTTTACGACTCACTGAAAATATTCAAGGTGATATTTTTGGAAAAAGTGCTTTTGAACGAAAATTAACACATCAATCAAATGATGAAAATCTGCAGTTTGATAAAGATACATGGCAGCAGGAACTGATTATCGGCTGGCAAATCGGCATTGAAATACGAATTAAATTTTAAGAAAGTGGTAAATGTCTACAAAACACAATTTGACATTACCGAATCATCCCGATACAATCACCGTATTAACGTCATAAGAAAGATTATCCATGTTTGCATTATTTTTAGGTCTGCGATATACCAACCCCATCGGGAAAGCCCCTTTACTGGCACTTGTCATTATATTAGCATTACTGCTTGTTGTCGGATCGGTAACAACCGTCGTAACCGTTATGGGTATTTTCAGCGGGTTTCAGCATATTATTAAAACAAAAATCATTAATACCGGATTTCATATCTATGTCCATGGAAGTTTTGGCGGAACCATTTACAATTTCAGAGAAAAATTAGCCATATTAAAACAAATCAAAGGAGTGTCATTAGCAACCCCTTTCTTTACTGAATATACACTGCTGCGCACCCCGCGGCGTAAAATCATCAGCACTGAGCTTTTCGGACTCCAACAGGATTACTTAACCAATGATATGCTGTTTTTATCCAATCTGAATATTCAAAGCGGCACGGCTGATTTATCTGATCCGCATGCCATCCTCATCGGTAATGAAATGGCAGAAAACCATCTTCTCGCTGTCGGAGATACCATTGATTTACTCAGCTTCACCGGTCAAAAAATCGATCCGCTTATCGGGTTTTCCGTACCCGCAACACGCCGTTTTACCATTAAAGGTATTTTTAAAATCGGCTATTATGAATATGACAGTAAAATGGTAATTATTCCGTTCGAGACCGCTCTTTCTTTTTTTGGAAAACCAAATCGTACAACGGGCATCGGTATTAAAATACCACACCTGATGCAGGCAGAAGAAACATCACGTTACCTGAAACAGCAAATGCGTGATAAGGGATATGAATTATTGACGTTTCGATCATGGGAAAAATCAAATCGCGCTCTTTTTGAATCATTAAAAAATGAAAAAGTCATGATGAGTTTTATTATGGTCATGGTTATGATGCTGGCATGTTCATCAATTATGGTTTGCCTTATTATGATTGTTCAGGAAAAAAGACGTGATATCGGCGTACTGAAAGCACTGGGCGCATCAAATGTACAAATTGCCGCTGCGTTTTTACTGCTTGCATTGCTATTTAGTGTGACGGGGGTTCTTATCGGTGAATCACTCGGTATGTTCATTGCGAATCATGTAACGGATATTATTAATCTTATAGAAAAGGGAGCCTATCAAACCCGTGTCATCGTGCACCACGTTTTAGGACTTGAGAAACCGCACTACGTCGAAATATTATTAGAAGATATATATTATTTTGATAAGTTTCCGGTTAATATGCCATTCAAAAAATTACTCACGATTGGTATCGGAACCGTTATTCTTTCTGTTCTATTTGCAATATTTCCAACGCTCTTGGCAACATCACTCCAGCCGGTAAAGGCAATGCGACATGAGTAATTTAATATCCGTTCAAAATCTCGAAAAATTTTATAATCACGGTAAACCGAATGAAGTCCATGTGCTTAAAAATATTTCATTGGAAGTTACCGAAGGCGAAATCATTTCAATTATCGGACCATCCGGTTCCGGAAAATCAACATTACTGAACATTCTCGGTGGATTGGATAATTTTGATCATGGAATGGTCACCGTCGGCAATGCCGTTCTTAATACCATGTCACCATATCAACTCGCACGGTATCGAAATACGCTGGTTGGCTTTGTTTTTCAAATGCATCACTTATTACCGGAATTCACCGCACTTGAAAATATTATACTGCCAATGATTATTAACGGACAATCCCGCTCAAAAGCGCATACTCGTGCTGCAGAATTACTGAAACAAGTTGAACTGTTTGACCGTGCTCATCATAAGCCACATGAATTATCCGGTGGTGAAACTCAGCGCGTTGCTATTTGCCGTGCACTGGCAATGAATCCGTTAATTGTACTTGCTGATGAGCCGACGGGAAATCTTGACCGCGATACCGGACACCGAATTGAATCCATGTTTTCAGCATTAAATGAAAAATTTGGACAAACGTTTATTATCGTTACGCATAGTGCTGAGTTTGCCTCAATCAGCACTCGTTCACTGACACTGGTTGATGGTATTCTGCAATCTTCAAAAAAACCTGAAGCAGTACTGTAAAAGAGGTGTCATATCAATTATCTGAGTCATACTGCGATAATGCAGCCATTGGGTAATCCATTCAGCTACGTCGGCGCGATCCTGCCTGATCTCATGCGTTATGATATATCACATAAAACCGCCGCCGAACGTTTCCGCCCGCTGTTGCATCATCACCATGAATATATACACGCTGTTGCCGCCGGCATTATTATCCATCAGGAGGCTGACAGTTATTTTCATCATTGCAATACGTTTTACACTCTCAAAGCTGACGTGCGCACGTATCTTGCCCGCTCATCATCATGTACGGCGACCTCAATGCTAAAACGCGTGCTTCCTCATTTTATTGTTGAACTCAGTTTTGATCGATTTATCATAACCGAATACCCGCATATTCCTGATGAAACATACAGTGCATTAATACAACTCACCAATGTTATACCGGATGATATCGCTGTTCGATTACCATGGACACAACACCAAACACAACGATATTTAAACCGTTTTATTGAATATGATATATTGAAAAACACCCGTCATCAGGAAGGAATTATTCACGAACTGAAAAACCTTTTTTCAAAACTGCCGGATGTTTCACTTTCCGAGGCAGACATACAGTATGTAAGCACTATTGTACTTCATCATACTGATGCATATATGACAACATATCATGCACTACTGCAGGAAATCCGTACAGCATGCCCGACATATAAAACACTTACATCACCATCCGCAACAACAATGCCCCCACTATCCCGAAACGCCGCACATTACTGATACATGGTACATTTGTCTATTACTATTTTGTAGTACCCCCTCTTGTTATTATTTCGTGTTACTCTTCCGTATCTGCTGATAGTTCATATTAACCGGCACATATGCAAAGTATTACAAAGAACTCCTCACGTATTGAATATAGTATGATAGTATATGAAACGAGTACTATACATACTGGTGACAATGAAATACACAATCATCGTTTGTTTGATTACAATAAATATAGAATTGTATCACATCATTAAAATAACCGGCATATGCATATATACATTCAATCTCCGATAGTATCGTACATACTAAACCCAAAAACATACTAGTGTGTTTTCATACGATTCACAATTTACGATATTTCCACTGATTGTTGTATCATGACATATGAACGGGGCTCTCGTCCGATATAGCCAATTAATAATCCCGGCAATACCCGTGATAATTGCTTATGTGCGGCATCTGAAATAACAACGGTTTCTAATTTCGGCCAGTGTAATCCTGAAAACACTTGTAATAGCGATATAACTTCCGGCAGTAAAAGCATTGCCGTATTGCTGTGTACAATGGATGATAATTCCAGCAGCTCATACTTTTTTAAATCAAACGCCGGTTTTGTAAACTCCCGCATATCCGGTGCTATTCCTGATTGCTCAATGAGTTTCCATTCATAAATACGTGCAAGAAGCGTACAATACGATGTATTTTTATGCAGCCGAAGTAAAACTGCCTGCAGCGTAATAAAAATATTCTCATGAATATCATTCCATGAGAAAAGAGCGCCGGTCAATTCAAGAAAATAACTTTGATATAAATAATGCGTATATGATGGCAATCGTTGAATAAACTGCTCATGCGGTGTCATCTCCTGCAAATATCCGACCGATTCAGCGGTCTTAAAGTATGCCATTCCATAACAGAGCAATCCGGGTTCAGTTGCTGAGGCAAACTTGCTGTGTGAATTCCGTGCTCCTTTAGCAACTATCTGTATTTTTCCATATTCTTTGGTAAAAATTATCAGCAATTTATCCTGATTATCACCGGAACGAGTATTCAAAATTATCCCGGTAAATTTTTTGTAGCGGGATTCTTTCATAGGGCTATTTCATGAGAAATGTTAAGAGAAGACTTGCAGTTAAAAAATAAATGATAATACCGCTGATATCATTTGCAGTGGTAACAAACGGTCCTGCAGCTTTTGCAGGATCAACATTATACCGTGAAAGAATAAACGGCATAATTGCGCCGGTAAAGGCTGAAAACGATGAACCGATGACCATTGAAATCCCAACGACTAAACCAATATACGGACTTTGTTTGAAAAGATAATACGATATCACCGCTCCTAAACCGCCGATTATTACGCCGATAATTAAACCGAGGGTAAAACCAACACGGGTTTCCCGAAATACTGCTTTAAACCAATTATGCGAATCTATTCTCCCGGTTGTCAGACCACGAATAGTAATTGTTGATGACTGTATACCAATATTCCCCCCCATAG
This sequence comes from uncultured Spirochaetia bacterium, assembly GCA_964490645.1. Lineage (GTDB taxonomy): Bacteria > Spirochaetota > JAHITG01 > CAZBCL01 > CAZBCL01 > CAZBCL01. The sequence continues at coordinate 22,152 of CAZBCL010000021.1, read as the reverse complement.
CAATCAATGCAGGGATAAAATACGAGAGCGCAAGGATATTCGCTAAAATATCTTCACCGATCCAATGCATGATAAAAATATTTAATGCACTGCCGATAAAGCAGGTTAATAACCACGGCAGCCGTAAACGGCTGATATTAAAAACACTGGTCGTAATCAATTCATCTTCATTCGTCCCTGCCATAGTTAAAATATCTTCGGTAAACTCTTCATGAATAATATCAATAATATCATCAACCGTAATAACACCAACTAACTTATTATCATTATCAACAACCGGAACAGATAAAATATCATATTTCCGGACGATATGCGCAACTTCTTCCTGATCCGCATCAACATGCACCTTGATAACATCATGATGAAATATATTACTCACCGATTCTCTTCCTTTTGCGCGAAGCAAATTACGCAGCGGGAGAATGCCAACCAGATGATGATAATGATCAATAATAAAAATATTATAAATATCACGATTCGTTTTTGCTCGCCGCCGTATTTTCAGCAATGCTTGCTGAACCGTTGCCGTATCCCGAACAGCAATGTAATCCTGAGTCATTACCCCGCCTGCAGTATCCCCTTCATACTGCAGTAATTCATGTAAGGTATCATCCTGACGGCTGCGTAATAAATTCAGAATACGTTTCGAACGCTGCTCAGGCAGCTCTTCAATTAAATCGGCAGCATTATCGTCTTCCATTGAATGTATTAATTCAATGAGTTCTTTATCAAGTAATTTTTTAACAACAATTGATTCGGAACGCGGGTCAAGATCTTCAAGTACTTGTGCTGCGGTAGTACGGGGGAATCCTTTTTGCAGACAGGAAAACAGTTTATATTTTTCTTCTTCATCAATACTGCGGAATAAATCACTGATATCTTCATGCCGCAACGGTTTGAGCAGCTTAATAATCTGTGCAGCATTATCATCATCAAGCAGAGCACGCAACTGTTGTATCAAACCGTTTTTACTGTCCTTCATTATAAATGACATAGATATTATCCGTTTTTCTTTTTCTTGCCGTTCCCATTATTTACTATACGCATACGGACTTTTTCAAGCTGATTTCTTTTTATTTTTTCGACGGTAAACTCAAGATTTTCCCATTTCAGTTTATCGCGCTTTCGCGGAATACGCCCGAAACGATCAAGTAAAAAACCTCCCAGTGTATCAAAATCATCTGCCGGTAATGATAACTGTAATTCATTATTCAAATCATTAATATTAATACGCACATCCAGTAAATGTGTTGACTGATTGAGTGCCTGAATCTTTTCTTCTTCGCTGTCGAATTCATCATGAATTTCGCCGATAATTTCTTCTATAATATCTTCTAATGTTACAATACCGGCAACACCACCGTATTCATCAACAACAATCGCCATATGCACCCGTTTTCGTAATATTCCTCTGAGCAATTCAGCAACATTCATTGATTCAGGAACATATAAGGGCGTCCGCATTACTTTTTTAACATCAAATTTATGCTGCCCGCCGATATACCGCAACAATTCCTTACTGTATAAAATCCCGACAATACGATCAATATTCCCTTTATACACCGGTATACGAGTATGACCACTCTCAGTAACCGCTGCAATACAGTCCGTCAATGTCGCATTGGTTGGAATCCGTATAATGTCAACGCGCGGTATCATAATTTCACGAACATTCGTATCATCCAGCCCCCGTACACCGCGAATCATTTCCCGTTCATCAGGGGTATCATTCATATGCGTACTACCCGGTATAACCGCACTAAATATTTTTTGAAGTAATGTTTGTCTCTTTTCTTTTCGCGTCATTATAGCACCTTATTCTAATACAAAGCGATGATATGCTTCCTGTCGTTTCAGCATCTCCCGGGCACTCGGGTGATTGTGTATATGCTCATAGCCTAAAATATGCAACACCCCATGCACTAACAATAATAACAGTTCTGTTTTAATAGTATGGCGCATTTCCCGCGCTTGTCGCTTTGCTGTATCCACTGAAATACAGACATCACCAAGAATCCCCGGCATTGGATCGTGCAGCGGATTTTTTCCTTCAACTTGTGAAAATGCAATAACATCAGTCGGTCCCATACGATGCAAGTATTTTTTATTCAGCCGTGTTATCATCGTATCAGTACACCATATAATATCAATCATTATTTCCTGCACGGCAACTGACCTACATAATCCCCGCGTATAGCGTGAGGGATTGTTCCACTCCGTTCGTAAAACTTTCATTACTGCTGCTTTTGTATACGTATTCGTGATAAAGCGTTGGCGTGCATGATTATGAATAGTAACTATCATTTTCTTTTCTTTGTGCGCTGTTTCTGCTTCACCGTAGTGCGTTTCGTCGTTGTATGTTTCGTTGTGTGTTTTTTAACGGATTGCTTTTTATTTTTATGTGAGCTGCTTTTCTGCGTTACGTGTTTCTGCAGCGTTTCAGTTGCACCATTCCGACCATTCCCATTCGTATCAGGGTATTCAATACGAGTATGAAAAATACCATTCAGAACATGCTCAAAAGCTCGCTGTATGCGTTCAACATCACGAAAGGTAAGGGGGCTATCACTTAATTGTCCGTCATTTATCCGAATATGAATGACCTTGCGAACAATACTTTGTAATGAATCACGATCAATTTTTTTCATCGCGCGAATAATAGCTTCAATATTATCAGCAAGCATAACAATTGCCGCTTCTTTTGTTTGCGGAAGCGGTCCGTTATACTGAAAATCTGACTTTTTATGTGTTTTTCGCAAGCGCCTCCCTTTTCCCAATGCCTGTGTATAAAAATACATTATCATAGACGTGCCGTGATGCTGTTCGATAATATCTATTATTTCAATGGGCAGTTTTAAACGCCGTGCTTGTACAATCCCTTCAGCAACATGACTTTTTATTAGGCGGCTGGATTTATCCGGTTTAAATTTATCATGCGCATTTTCATCCCGCTGATTCTCAATAAAATATTCGGGACGTTTTAATTTACCAATATCATGATAATACGCTGCAACCTTTGCTAATAATGAATTGGCATCAATTGCTTGTGCGGCAGCTTCTGCGAGATTGGATACCATAACGCTATGCTGATACGTACCGGGAGCTTCAAGTAATAACCGGCGCATGAGCGGAAGATTCAAATCAGCAAGTTCAATAAGTTTATGCGGTGTAATAATGTTTAATACTGTTTCAAAAAACGGCATCATACCGAATGCAAATACTACTGAGAAAAATCCATTCAAACCACCGAGTATATACGCCAGTTGAAACTGCTCAAGAGAATAGCGGTTAAAAATACCAAGTATGGTAACCAGTAAAATATAAACCCCGCTGATAATAAATGCTTTCAGCCAAAATAATGATCGTTTTTTAATAATTTGTTCAAGAAAAACAACTGCAGCGCCGCCGAAAAGCGGATACAGCATATCTGCCGGTTCTGACATGAGAATAAAACTGCCAAATATTGTAACCGATACAATTGACAACAACCCAACTTCAAACCCACAGGCTGCATACATCAAAACACCGACCACTCCCATCGGCAGCAACACCATCCACGAGAGACCATTAATAATATCAAATGAATATGAAAGAGCATAGAGCACATCAATAACGGTAAACATCACCACCGCAACAATGCAGACCATAATAAAAACTTTCAGTTTAGCCAATAAATGCGGATGCACATAAATGAAATAAAAATACGTTAATGCAAAAAATAACGCAACGATAAAAAAATCACCAATGAGCCCATTAATATTCCAATGTTCATGATAATATTTATACGCTTTTAATTTTGCAGCGGTTTCCGCAGTGATGGTTTCACCCGTATAGGCAATAACATGTCCTTTATCAATAATAATTGGTTTACGGACATCTGCCCGAGTGATTGATTTTCTGTTCTTTTCTGTTTGCACATCATCATAATAGACATTCGGTGAGATAAGATGCTCTAATACATCAGACAGTAACAGTATTTTATCTGAACGCAGCGGGCGGGTCTTTTCATAAATAAAATCATAGAGTACAATATTCGTCATAATAATTAATGAGGAGAACGGTACATTTTTTCTTCGTTCATCAGGCGCAGTATTATGAATGATAACTTTTGTATACCCGTTCGTCAGCTTCGCGAGAGAAAGATGGGCGGTCTTCATATCATACAAACCATGATTGTACATATATTCAATAAGATTATTTATTTTTGTATCAAGGTGATTATGATAAAAATATTCAGCCAGCACTTCAGCATTTGCTTTGCTGATACGTATCCCCTCAAAATACTTCAGCCGTGCAGATTTCTGAGCAGGGGTTAATTCTTCATTATCAATAATTGATCGAATGTATTCATAGTAACGGTCTAATTTTTTTCTAAGATCCCCGTCTTCTTCAAGCACTGAAACATCTATTTTTAATACCGGATTCACATTATGACGTGCTTGCCGAAATGCCTCTTCAGTTTCTTTCGGATCAATATAGTCGATATTTTGTTCTGCAACATACGTCCGTTCCGCCTGCTGTCCGATATTGGGTATGGCAATTCTTTTCGGCTGATCTTTATATGATGCCGCAATAACCGCAAAAAGAAATAATACAAAGGCAATGATAATTCGCAGAGTTTCTTCAACGGAAGGCGATAATGGCGTTTGGCGTATGTTTTTAATAAATTTTTGAACTGCTTTAATCATTATGTTTTTCTTTACTTTCTAACCGATCATACGCCGTAATAATATCCTGCACAATACGATGACGAACGACATCCTGTTTCGTTAAATATACAAATCCAATACCATCAATATCTTTGAGAATATCCTGAATGACTACCAATCCGCTTTGCCGATCATGCGGAAGATCAATCTGTGTGATATCACCGGTAATAATCATTTTTGAATTCAGTCCCAAGCGGGTTAAAAACATTTTCATCTGATCAGGACCGGTATTCTGCGCTTCATCAAGTACAATAAACGCATCATGCAATGTCCGTCCGCGCATAAATGCCAATGGTGCAATTTCAATAACCCCCTGATCAATGAAACGTTGAAAATGTTCATAATCCATCATATCAAAAATAGCATCATACAGCGGCCGCAGATAGGGGTCAACTTTCTGTGCTAAATCACCCGGCAAGAAACCTAATTTTTCTCCTGCCTCAACAACCGGACGCGTTAGTATAATTCGTTTTACTTTCTGATTTATAAGCGCATTGATTGCCAATGCCATGGCTAAATAGGTTTTTCCGGTACCGGCAGGACCGATACCAAAAACAATCGGATTATCAAGTATCGCGCGAAGATAGCGCCATTGTCCGAATGTACGTGCGGTGATCCGTTTCCCGTTTTTCGACACGGTAATACTATCTTTAAAAATACGAGAAATATCAAGCTTTGGATTATCATAGAGCGCAGAGATAATATAAACAATATCAGTTTTCTTTAACCGTATCCCATCATCAATTAAAGCAATAAGGATAGTGATGATCCGCTGTGCAATGCTTACTTCACGGTCATCATCCCCTTCAATAACTAATTCATTCCCCCGCCCAAACGCACGTATCGGAATACGCTGCTCAAGACCGGTTATGACGGGGCTGTTCTGACCAAGTATAATATCTGTTGCCCGTGCATTAAGAATGACTGTTTTTGCTTGTTTCAAAACCGTTTATTCATCCGGTGTCGTTTTTATTGAAAGTTCACGTAATTGTTCTTGTGTTACTTCAGACGGCATATCACTCATCATGCAAATACCACGCTGCGTTTTCGGAAATGCAATAACATCACGAATTGAAGGTTCATTGAGTAATAATGAAAGCCATCGATCCACTCCAAATGCAATGCCCGCATGCGGCGGCGCACCATATTGTAATGCCTCAATAAGAAATCCGAACTTCTCCTCTATCTCAGTTTGCGAAAGTCCCAGCACTTCAAATACTTTCTGTTGAATATCATTGCGGTGAATACGAACGCTACCCCCGCCAATCTCTTCACCATTTAATACAATATCGTACGCATCAGACATGAGTGCCCCGACATTAGAAAATGCGGTTTCCATATCAGTATTTTCAATGCGTGGCATGGTAAACGGATGATGCAAACTGTTCCAGCGTTTATCTTCTTCATTGTATTTAAACAACGGAAAATCAACCACCCATAAAAATGAATACGTATTCTCGGGAATACACTTAAGAATTTCTCCCAGCCTCTGCCGAACCGCTCCAAGTGTTTGAATAACCACTTTTTCTGTATCAGCACTGAAAAATACAATATCCCCTTCTTTAATTGCAAGTGCTGCTATTAATTCTTTCTGTATCGCCGGGGAAAGTTTCTTTGCAACAACGGATTCAAGTTCCCCGTTGCGCATTCGTGTCCATGCAAGTCCTTTCGCCCCCTGTGTCTGCGCAAACACAATCATATCATCAATATCTTTACGGGACATTATTTCACCGGCGCCAACGGCATTTATCGCCCAAACAATACCGCCGGATTCAATCACACTCGAAAATACTTTAAAATCACCCTTTTTAACAATATCACTGACATCCTGCACTTCAAGACCAAAACGAATATCCGGCTTATCACTGCAATATCGGTGTATTGCATCATGATATGATAATCGTGGAAAAGGAAGGTTTACCGTAATATTAAATACCTTCTGCATTGTATGGGCAATCATACGTTCGGTAATATCAAGCACACCGTCCTGATTAATAAATGACAATTCCATATCAAGTTGTGTAAACTCAAACTGACGGTTCTTTCGTTGATCTTCATCACGAAAACAACGTGCAAACTGATAATACCTATCCATTCCCGCTATCATCAATATCTGTTTAAAAAGCTGCGGTGATTGCGGTAAGGCATAAAACTTTTCTGGATTCAAGCGACTGGGGACTAAAAAATCTCGTGCGCCTTCAGGGGTTGATTTATTCAGAATCGGCGTTTCAATTTCAAAAAAACGCTCATCATTCAGAAAGTTTCGCACTGCCTGAAAAAACATATGCTTTATACGTAAGTTTCTGTTCATATTCGGGCGACGTAAATCAAGATAACGATAGCGAAGCCGGTTTTCTTCGGCAATATTTTCTTTTTCTTCGGTTATCTCAATCGGCGGTGTTTCCGATTTATTTAATAGTTCGACATCAGTTATTTCTATTTCTATCATACCGGTCGGCAGTTTCGGATTAACTGTTTCTTTACTGCGATTCATCACTGTACCGGTTGCTGCCAGTACATACTCAGTACGAAAATGGTCTGCTTCAGCATGTGCTGCTGCATTCACTTCTTGACGAAAAACAATTTGTATAAGGCCGGTATAATCACGTACATCAATAAACTTTACACCGCCATGATCACGCCATGAATGCACCCATCCGGTTACCGTAACCGCCTGACCGACTTCTTTGACTGTTAATTCTCCACAATAATGTGTTCTCGTATTCTTCAAGTGCATTCTCCATTATCAAAATTTTCAATAATTATTTCTGTATATTTCTTTCTGCGAATAGGTTGTAAAAAACAGCAATAAGAGCGCCGAAAATAAACCCATCCAAACCGGCATAAATACAATTAATCCCTAAATCCGTAATATACCCCCATAATCCGGGAGAACGTCCGCTGTTAATGACAATATTCCATGGATGCAACGGTTGCCAATAAACACGTATAAACTCAACAATATCGCCGCTGAAAAACTCCCAAATGGAAAGCATCAGCATCATTGATACACAGGCACCGGCAACAGCAAACCCGAATTGTGGTGATTTTAATTTCATATTCCTTCTCTCATTACTCCATATTATAGTATTGGAAATCGTTCCTTTAATAAGTGCAACCCTCTTTTTGTAACACTCTCACGAGGTGCGGTCAATTTATTTTTTATCCTCTGTAATGCATTATCAATAGTTTTTTCGCTCACACCCATATTAATGGCCATATCGGTATAACGCATCCCGCCAAGATAATGATAAAGAACGGTACGCTCTAATCGGGATAGTTTCATACGGAATGACTTTTCAACTTCATCCCATACTTCCTGTTTAATAACTGATTCTTCGGGATTTGATTCATCGGCGGCTAATGATTCACTAATCGGGAAACCGCCCGCATCCTGTGAAAACAATGATTTTGCTGTATTTAAAGGTTCATGACGGCGACGAGAAGCCATTTTTACTGCATTAATAATATGATTTCTAATAATAACACCGGCATACGTGCTGAAACTTGCTGAATGTGCAGGACGATACTTTGAAATTGCCGTTGATACAGCGATCAACCCCTCCTGAATTAAATCATCAGTATCACCGCCAAGGATATAATACGAACGTACCATTGAACGTATCATTTTCTGATAATGCTTTAATAAATGCCGCTCAGCACGCCAATCACCCTGTTGTGCAAGTGCCACTAATTCTTCATCTGTCATTGTTGTATACATAATTTTATAGTCATAATGGTAATGAAACAAATCGCCGGTGTCAAGTACCAAGGGAATACTGTCTCATTTTTTATCATTGCGTTATTTATTACGTAACAGAGTATATCGGGAAATTGGCGATAATAGATGCCTTTGAATTGTACTATTATCGTTTTTAAGAAACATCCGATATTATTAGTACAAACAGTAATAGGAGTTATTATGTCACAATCATCATTATCTTCATTAATTCAGGATTATTTACATGTTAACGGTGTTGATATCACTGTCCGTTTGAGTGATGGTTCAAAAATACGACTAAATAATGCAATTATCACGCACAAAGGAATTGTTAATCATTATCTTGAAAACCCTGAAAATACTGCTATCCCATTTAGTGAAGTCAAACATGCAGAGTTTAGCGCTGCATAATATGGACTTCTTCAGATAGCAACAATTCCATCAAATAAAAACGGCTTTTATACGTCATTCTCTTTTTTATACCCACTATTTTTATTTTCGTATTGTACACTATAAGAAAAATGGCAATTACAGTATTGTCTCTCTTCTCAGGGCATGTGTCATTATTACAACATTGCATTACCTTATAAATAATAATCATTATTATATGTTGACAATTATTATGAAACCGATACCATACTAAGTGTTGTATTTTTTGGAGGGTTTCATGAGGCGGAAAACGCTTTTATGTGTACTATTTTTTACTTACCTAATCGTTTTCATGGGATGTAATTCATTAAAAAACACGCTCACGAGGAACAATAGCCCTTCATTTAAAGGTGAAGCCGCTACTATTATTGATAATTTTGATGATCACTATGATGATGAGTCACAGACAATTGATTCTTTCTGGTATGCATACTCCGATAAAGACGACAACCCCGAATCAAAAACCGTATTTACATATACCCGCGATACAGAAATAAAATATAACGGAACAGCATCATTGCGTGTTGATTTTAATGTTCCTGATCCGGATAAATCATACGCCGGTATTGCGATGGAGTTTGATACTGCGAAAGATTGGACTGCTTCCTATGGTATACTTGCACACGTAAAAGCAAATAAACCCGGACTGAAAGTTATTTTTGTTCTTTTATTTGATGACCCCTCACAAACTTTTGCCGATAGTTTTGGTCAAACACCGTTTGAATATCGTTATACGATTACGGAAGATAATATTGATTCATTTCAGGAAGTGTTCATTGCATGGGATAAACTAATAAAAGCGGAATGGATCGGTAAAAGCGGAATGAATAAACCGGATTTTTCACATGTTATTGGTCTTGAAATCATCCCGGAATCCGCACAATCCGGCACATATTGGATAGATGATATCCGACTTGCCGGAAATACCGATATCAATGCTGCCGCCGCTTCAGAATTGGTACATATTGATGTCTCGCCAATAAAAATAAACAATGTTGGTTATCGCCCCAATGATATAAAATGTGTTTATATAACAAAAAATGCTCCGTCATTCTCGGTAAAAAAAGGCGGTAAAGAAGTCTTTACTGATAAATTTATATCCGCCGGTATTGATGCTGATGCCGGTGAAGAAGTATTTGTCGGAAACTTTTCCGGACTTACCGAGCCGGGAAAATATACTATTGAAATTAAAGGTATCGGGACATCACAAGAGTTTACGATTAGCGATAATGTATACCAATCGGTTGTTGAAACGGTTATGAATGGTATGCTCTTCTGGCGCTCCGGACAAAGCGTTCACCAATCAGGTATACAATATAATATCGGACACCCGAGTGATGCACACTGCATCATCTATAATTCCGATACAACGATTGATGTTTTCGGCGGATGGTACGATGCCGGCGGTGAATTCGGTAAATATGTACCAACCGGTGCATTTTCAGCAGATCTCCTGCTTCTCACGTACCAGTTGTATCCGGATAAGTTTACGGATAAACAATCCACGATTCCCGAAGCCGGTAACGGTATTGCCGATATTCTCGATGAAGCTCGATGGGAACTTGAGTTTTTATTGAAAATGCAAAAAGATAATGGTTCATTCCGGCATAAAGTATCCGAAGTAACTTTTGGCAATTTCCGTACTCCCGATACTGATACTACACAACGCTATGTCTACGGTATCAGTTCTCAGGCAACTGCTGATGCAACAGCCGTTCTTGCACATGCCGCATATATTTTTAATGACGTCGATAATGAGTTTGCAACGAAATGTTTATCCGCCGCAGAAAACGGATGGGATTGGCTGATACAACATCCTGATAATATTAAATTCAGGAATCCGAATGAAGTACAAACACGTCGCTATAATATTGATAATGATAGTGCATGCCGACTCTGGGCGGCTATCAATCTTTATTCAGCAACCGAAGCGCGTATGTATCATGATTATATTGATAAAAACTTTAATAAACCGAATTATCCGGAACTGGATATTATTGATATCGGGTGGGATGAGCCCTATATTATTGCATTAGTTGAATATTTACTCTTGCCGACTGCTGATGATAAATTAAGCAGTAAAATACAATCACGACTTAATAAACAAGCAAAACGTATTATGAAATTTAAGGAAACTCCCGGTTATCATGTAGTCATTCACGGCAACAATGGATACGGATGGGGAACATCCAACGGCATTGTCCTTGGACGCCTCCTGACCCTTTCGCTTTCCGGACGTCTTCTCGGTGAAGCTGAATACAATACCTATGCTTTGTCACAGATAAACTATATTCTTGGTGCTAATACGTTAAATAAAACCTATATAACGGGAGTCGGAACTAATCCCGTTATGCAGCCCCATCACCATGCTTCAATTATTGCACAAACACCGGCACCGGGTTTAATCGTTGCCGGTCCGGCTGGTCCTCGTCAAGGTGCAGATCAGCGTATTAAAAGTCTCTGGCGTGCATATTTACCGGTTGCAAAATGTTATGTTGACGGATGGAAAGCATATACAACGAATGAACCAACTATTGATAACAGCGCTTTATTCATTCTGGCAATTGCATCATTCATTTAATATCAATAACCATTACTATAATAATACAGCATATTTGATGCATATAATTACTGCCGTTCGCAGTTTACTGCACAATACTGCGATACGAGGCTTCAGCATTATATGATGAACGAACTAATGGGGCTGATTGGACTGCTTTAAAACCCATCTGACGCGCTAATACTTCCAGTTCATGAAACTCATCCGGGTGATAATATTTCTGAACCGGTGCATGTTTTCGCGAAGGCTGCAAGTACTGACCAATATGCACAATATCAACACGACTTAATAAAAGATCAGATAATACTTCTTTTATTTCGGTATATGATTCGCCAAGTCCTACCATCACTGCGGATTTCGTTATCAGTGACGGGGCAATCTCTTTTACTTTTTTTAAAACGAATAATGATTGCCGGTAATCAGCGTGCGGACGCATTGCAGAATACAATGATTGAACTGTTTCGATATTATGCCCGTATACTGCCGGTTGACACGCTATGATTTTTTTATGAGCATTAATATCACCTGAAAAATCAGGAACCAGCACTTCCACTTTTGTTTGAGAGCATTCACGTATAATATGGGATATTGTTGCCGCCCATTGACCGGCTCCCCCATCCGATAAATCATCCCGTGTTACTGAAGTAATAATAACATATGCTAATGATAAATCATTAACAGCAGCAGCAATACCGGCAGGTTCTTGCGTATTAATTGACTGCGGCACTGCAGTCTCAACATTACAGAATTGACAATTTCGTGTACAATTGCTGCCAAGAATAAGAATGCTCGCACACCCATTATCCCCCCAGCATTCGGCGCGATTCGGACATGCTGCTGATTCGCATACCGTATTTAAATGGTATTTTTTAATAACCGATACCACTTTGCGGTAGAGTGCGCCGCCTGGTATGGATGTTTTTAACCATGATGGTTTTGGGGTAAATATATCTGCCGGCATTATTAATCATGTACTCCGGCATCATGAATTTTATGAGCAACTTCCAGCAATGATTCCGACAATGTGGGATGCGCCATGATAACATTGCCAAATTCACTCGTCGTCATACCCGAACTCATGGCAACAGCATACGCATGAATAATCTCTCCGGCTTCAGGACCGACAACATGAACGCCCAATATTACATCTGTTTTTGCATCTGCAACTAACTTTACCAGCCCGGCTGATTCACCCATTGCCATTGCCTTTCCGTTTGCTTTAAAACTAAACGTACGAACAATCACCTCACCTTTTTCTGCCGCTTCTGTTTCACACAGACCAATTGAAGCAACCTGCGGATTACAATAGGTAACTTTTGGAATTAAGGTATATGCAAGCGGACGGGGGCTTTTCCCTGCTAATACTTCCGCAAGCCGGTATCCTTCATGTTGTGCTTTATGTGCAAGTAACGGAGAGCCCGCAACATCACCAATCGCAAAAATGCCGCGGACCGCTGTCGAATACTTTTCATTAATAGTAATAAAACCATTTTCCACGGCAATACCGGCTTTATCAAGAGATAACGACTCTGTATTTACCGCACGGCCAACGGCAACTAACATTTTTGCAGCTTCTATGGTGGACGGCTCTTTTCCCTCAGTGTTTGTTATAATCGAAACCCCTTGTGCAGTTATCGTAACATTGCCGGCACGAGTATTGGTTAAAAACTTAATTTTTTGCTTTTTAAATTCACGTTCTAAGGTGCGACTAATATCCTCATCTTCCAGTGGCAACAAATGCGGCAACGCTTCAATTAATGTAACATCAACACCAAAATGATGAAAAATATAGGCAAATTCACAACCAATCGCGCCTCCACCAAGGATAATAAGACTTTTAGGAAGGTCTTCCATATGTAATGCATCATCGCTTGTAATAATCGTTGTATGATCAATAGTTATTCCCGGTAATGAACGAGGAACACTGCCGCTTGCTATTACAATGTTCGCAGCAGTATAATCAGTTGTTATTCCATCAGATAATACCGTTACAACGGTATTGCTCTTGAACGTTGCCATTCCCTTGATAAGCGTAACATTATATTTTTTAAAGAGAAACTCAACGCCTTTGGAAAGTTGGGCAGCAATTTTTTTACTTCGCAGCATTGCTGTCGGCCAATCACCCTGCACCCCATCAATACGAATGCCCAGACCCCCACTGTTCTTAATCACATTCAAGACTTCTGCTGAACGTATAAGCGCTTTCGTTGGAATACAACCGATATTCAGACAGGTCCCGCCAACCGCCCCCTGCTCAATACATGCCGTTTTTAATCCCAATTGTGCTGCACGAAGTGCACAAACATAGCCTCCGGGACCGCTTCCAATAATAATAACATCATAGGTATTCACAAAATCTCCCCTCTAAAAAAGGCAGACGCTGATAGTGCCTGCCTTTATTCATAAAAATCTGGGCGCTAGTGGACTTGAACCACTGACCCCTTGCATGTCAAGCAAGTACTCTAACCAAACTGAGCTAAGCGCCCGTATATTCAAAAAACAATAACTTATGTATATATATTACAATGTTGATGCCTGTCAAGTCTAAATCCATTCCCTGTTATACCCGGTAATACTGTCAGTGTTAGTCTCAACACGATACTGTCAGTATGGAAACACGAAAACTAATAATGAGAGAAGAAGAACGGATAAAGGTTCTCATTGTATGGATTAAAAGTAGAATAATCTCAATCGGCAACAGCACTGATAAGGATTACGCAACAGTACGCTTTTACCGCTATAAAGTAAATTTTAAAAGACCGATTAAAAACAATCCTCATGGAAATTAGGATCGATCGTTTTAAAAAAATAAAGCCGGCTTAAAAAGCCGGCTTTATACTATTGTTAATTCTAAAAACTAATCGCTACACTCTATCTTAGAAACGAGCACCAACTGAGAAAATTGTTTTATTTCCTAAGTTTTGGCTCTGCGGCAGAAAAGCAAGATCAATGCCAATCTTTGTTTCACTGATAGCTAACTGACCACCAATACCGGCACTGAAAGTATTTGCACTCACGGTGCCCGGGCTCACTCGATAACCAAGACGGAAAAATACCATTTCACGAAGCCCATATTCAAGCCCAATATTTACCTTCATAACACTGTCTGATAAACCATAACCGAAATCAAGTGCAGTAATGAAATTATGTACACCGGCTGTATCAGCAAATGACAATGCTGTATATGCTGCACCAAGATTAAGTTCCATCGGCAAACTTCCGCCATCATCACTGAAACTTACTTTTGAACCAATATTTTTTACGGTAGCCCCGAGATCAAGACCTTTTGAAATTTCTTTATATTTCATACCTGCATCAACGGCAAACGATGATGCTGATTCGGAATCAATGGTAAATGAAAGAATCTTACTATTTATTCCAACACCAATATTATCATTTACTTTATATCCGCCGCCAAGGAATATTCCCATATCACTTGCGCCGAACGTTCCGTCTTTATTACCGTCTTTATCTGTCTTTATCATATCATTTCCATATGAGTTATATAACAGACCGAGATTAATTGCTGCCATACCAAACGGGACACCTGCACCGACTGAGAAAAGACTCGACATTGATGTCGGTTTGTCATCCTTAGCCAATGGTGCATTCCACATGATGCCGCCAATACTGATAGCTTTAGCATCAAGCAATGCACTTCCGCCCGGATTCCAGAATACACTGTTTCCGTCATTCGCTATAGCAGTACCGGTATCACCCATACCAACTGCACGTGCGCCGATTCCATTCTTTAAAAACACACCTGAACTTGAACCGGCTGCAGCAAATGACAATGCTGTCATGAGCGCGATAACGCTGATTACGAGAACTAATTTCTTCATATCATTCCTCCTCCGATATTTTATTTTTTTTTAATACGCATTAACTCGTATCATCTTCAATAACTATTTTTATACGTTTTTATAACATTTGTAAAGACTTTTATATATTTTTTTTATCTTCATTTTACCGCACAACGGCAAGTTTGATAATTTTATAATTGTCTTCATCATCCATATTGATTATACGGGCGAAATATATTCCCGGGGCGATAGTTTCATCATCACTGTTTTTCAGCGTCCAAACATACGACGCCTGATTTGCCGGCACTTCAATATCGTTCACCTGATTGCCGAGCGTATCGTATATTTCTATGCGAACATTTTTCGGTAACGAACCGAATATCATTGATTCGCCGTTTTTCCCCGGATTCGGTCCGATTGATGTCTCTTTTATTGAACCGGCATTTGTCATCATATCATCAGTCATTACATTACCGGTAGTTGTTATACTGTTTGAACTGCTTACAGCGGTGCCGGTGACATTACTTGCCATTACCCAGAAATAATATGTCGTATGTGCGTTCAATCCGGTTACCGTATAATTAGTTGTATCCGCAGCAAGGGTTGCAATAGCAGCCGCCCCGGAAAACATTGCATTGATATTTTGATACACAATGAAATTATCTTCCTGTGCATTCCCGCTTGAAGTATCTATCCAGTGCAGTATACAATTTGTTGACGTAACCGTATCCGCAATGACATTCGACGGTGCACTTGGTATTCCCACCAACGTTATTACATTTGTTTCGATTGTTGCTGAAACCCCCATATTATTAATTGCATATATTTTTATGCTATATCGTGTATTGGCATTCAGTCCATCCTGTGCTTTAATTGTCGTATCAGCGACAAGCTGAATATTAGAGACAATAACGCCGGTTGCGGTATTACTGAGAATGTAATGATAACTAGTTTCATTGGTGCTGTCATTCCAACTGACGGTAAAACCGGTCGCAGTAATACCGGTTACAGCATTCCAGGAAGGAGTAGTCGGCATAATAGATTTAAGGATATATACTCCGCTGCCGTAATCCGCAACATACATATAATCCCCCATAACATATACTCCTTGAGACTCTCCCGAAGTATTATAATAAGCGGCTTCGCTCGGTGATGACGGGGTCGAAATATCAAACGCCCGAAGTCCATCGCCCCCATCCGCAACATAGGCATAATTCCCGCTGACATATACTCCCCGTGCATTTCCCGCTGTATTAAAAGATCCAACTTGATTCGGTGATGCCGGATTTGAAATTGCTATTACCTTAAGTCCGGAAGTATTATCCGCAACGTAGGCATAATTCCCGCTGACATATACATCATACGCCTGTCCCAGGGTATTACAGGAACCAACTTCACTTGGTGACGACGGATTTGAAATATTTATTACTCGAAGTCCGCTGTTGTAATCCGCAACATAGGCATAATTCCCGCTGACATATACTCCCCGTGCACTTCCCGGAGTATCAAAAAAACCGTCTTCAGTTAGTGATGCCGGGTTTGCTACATTAATTATTCGTAGTCCGTCGTTTCCATCCGCGACATAGGCATAATTCCCGCTGACATATACTCCCCGTGCACTTCCCGGTGTATTATAAAAACCAACTTCACTCGGTGATGAGGGCGTCGATATATCAATGACTCGCAGTCCGGTGCCCCCATCCGCAACATATGCATAATTCCCGCTGACAAAAACGCTATGAGTTTCTCCCGTAGTATCAAAATGACCAACTTCACTTGGTGATGACGGCGTCGATATATCAATGACTCGCAGTCCGGTGCCCCCATCCGCGATATAGGCATATGTCCCGCTGACATATACACCATACGCATTCCCCGCGGTATCATAAAAACCGGCTTCACTCGGTGATGTCGGCGTCGATATATCTATCACCCGAAGACCGCCGTCAAAATCTGCAACATAGGCATATGTCCCGCTGACAAAAACCCCTCGTGCATTTACAATGCTGTTATCAGAACCGACTTGATTCGGTGATGCCGGGTTTGATATGTCAATCACCCGAAATCCGTTGAAGAAATTAGCAATATAGGCATAATTCCCGCTGACATATACTCCCCGTGCATTCACGGGGGTGGTACAAGAACCGACTTCAGTCGGCGATGAAGGGTTTGAAATTGCTATCACCCGTAGTCCTTGACTCCCATCAGCAACATAGGCATAATTCCCGCTGACATACACATCATAAGCCTGACCCGAAGTATCAAAAAATCCAACTTCACTTGGTGATGACGGCGTCGATATATCAATCACTCGAAGTCCGCTGTTGTAATCCGCAACATAGGCATAATTCCCGCTGACATATACTCCCCGTGCACTTCCCGAAGTATCAAAAGATCCAACTTCACTTGGTGATGACGGCGTTGAAATATCAATCACCCGAAGTCCTCTATTATCATCTGCAACATAGGCATAATTCCCGCTGACAAAAACCCCCCATGCCGAACCCGGGGTATCATAAAAACCAACTTCACTTGGTGATGACGGCGTTGAAATATCAATCACCCGAAGCCCGCTGCTGCTATCTGCAACATAGGCATAATTCCCGCTGACATATACTCCTCGCGCACTTCCCGGAGTATCGTAATAAGCTACTTGAACAGGATTTGACGGATCGGAAATATTGATAATTGATAAAACCCCTGTTGCTGCAGCATATGCATAGCCATTGGTAACAAACACATCCTGCGGCAGTCCGCTGACGAGCTGTCCTATCTTTTCGATATGTAAGCCGCTTTCGGCAAAAACACTGACGGTCATAACTGACACTGCCAGCAACACAATACAAACAATACTAAAACTTTTCATCATATACCTCCATCATGAATTTTATTTCTCCTTTGTCAATAATTCCACTATCAACAGAAAAGGAAAGTATTATTAAGTTAAATTTGTATACTATTTTTGATCATTTGTAAAGATTCATTTAAAATAAAATAGCTTTGATAACATTTTTTTTTATTTACCGTATCATGCAAATGGAAACATATTGTATACATTACATACTATATACAGCATACTCATAAGCATATGTATGCCCCTCGCATTATTTATTATTTAATCTTTTTATACTTTACATGTTGTAACAATAACCACTTATAAAAAAAGCCATGCTCATTTGACGGAGCATAGCTTTTTGTATTTTAATATTTAACTGTAATTATTCTTTACTGTTTCTGCAGTATAACATTTTTTTAATCATTTCTTTCTTTATCAGCCATCCGTGCTTCGTATACCGCTACCGCACGACGGCAAGTTTGATGATTTTGTAATCGCTTTCATCATCGATATTGATTATACGTGCGAAATATATTCCCGGGGCGATAGTTTCATCATCACTGTTTTTCATCGTCCAAATATATGACGATTGATTTGCCGGCACGTCAATTTTGTTCACCTGATTGCCGAGGGCGTCATATATTTCTATGCGAACATTTTTCGGCAATGGTTCGAAGGTCATTAATTCGCCGTTTTCCCCCGGATTTGGTCTGACTAATGCCTCTTTTGTTGAATCCGCACCTGCAGCATTGCTTGTTGTTACCATACATCCGCTGCCGGTCGAACTGCCGATTTGATTAATCGCGCGAACCCAAAAATAATAGATCGTCTCAGCTTTCAGTCCGGTTACCGTATAATTTGTCGTATCAGCGGCAAGAGTTGCAATGGCGGTTGCCGTACTGACATTACTTACCGTGTTCTGATAGACAATGAAATTGCTTTCCTGCGATCCGCCCGATGAATTATCTATCCAATGTAAAACCAAGTTCGTCTGAGTAATACCATCTGCACGTAATCCCGTCGGAGCTGCAGGGGGACCGAAAGGTGTTGTTATACTGTTTGAACTACTCACGGCACTGCCGGCGGCATTGGTTGCCATGACCCAAAAGTAATATGTCGTATCTGCGCTCAGTCCGACTACGGCAATGTTCGTAACATCCGCTGCCGTTGTTGCAGCAATAATAGCTGTAGAAAATGTTGCATTCGTATTTTGATAGACAATAAAATTGTCTTCCTGATGGATTCCGGATGACATGTCAACCCAGTGCAGCATACAATTTATTGCAGTAACAGTGTCAGCAATAACATTCGACGGTGCGCCCGGCGCTCCCGGCAACGTTATTACATTTGTTTCAATTGTTGACGAAAACCCCATAACATTGCTGGCATACAGTTTGACATAATACAGTGTATTAGTATCCAGACCATCCTGCGCTTTGCTTGTCGTATTCGACGCAAGCAGAAGATTGGAGACAATACTGCCGGTTACGGCATTACTCAGAATATAATGATAGCCGCTTTCGTAGCTGCTGTCATTCCAACTGATGGTAAAACCGGTCGCAGTAATACCGGTTACAGCACTCCATGTAGGAGTAGTCGGCACAAAAGGTTCAAGAATATACAGCCCGCTTCCGGCATCCGCAACATAAATATAATCCCCGCTGATATATACTCCCTTTGCATCTCCCGGGGTATAATAAAAACCGGCTTCACTTGGTGATGAGGGGGTTGTAATATCGATCATCCGTAATCCATTGTCCCCATCAGCAACATAGGCATAATTCCCACTGACATATACTCCCTTTGCATATCCCGGGGTATCAAGAAAACCAACTTCAGTTGGTGATGAAGCATTTGAAATATTTATCACCCGAAGTCCGTTATTGCCATCCGCAACATATGCATAATTCCCACTGACATATACTCCCTTTGCATATCCCGGGGTATTATAAAAACCGACTTCACTTGGTGATGACGGGTTTGATATATCTATCACCCGAAATCTGGCGCTCTCATCCGCAACATAGGCATAATTTCCGCTGACATATATCCCTTGAGCATTGCCCGGAGTATCATAAAAACCGACTTCACTTGGTGATGACGGCGTTGATATATCTATCACTCGCAGTCCGGCGCTCCCGGCCGCAACATAGGCATAATTCCCGCTGACATACACTCCTTGAGCAATTCCCGAGGTATTATATGAACCAACTTCGCTCGGTGATGACGGGGTCGATATATCAATTACCCGCAGCCCGGTTGTATAATCCGCAACATAGGCATAATTCCCGCGGACAAAAACGCCATAAGCTTCCCCCGGAGTATCATAAAAACCGACTTCACTCGGTGATGACGGCGTCGATATATCTATCACTCGCAGTCCGCTGCCTCTATTTGCAACATAGGCATAATTCCCGCTGACATACACACCATACGCATTTCCCGGGGTATTATAAGAACCAACTTCACTCGGTGATGACGGCGTTGATATATCTATCACCCGAAACCCTTCATCGAGATCTGTAACATACGCATAATTTCCGCTGACAAAAACACCCCATGCATCTCCCGGGGTATCATAAAAACCGACCTCACTTGGTGACCCCGGTGTCGATATATCAATTACCCGAAGCCCGTTGTCGCTATCCGCAATATAGGCATAATTCCCGCTGACATATACTCCTTGCGCATTTCCCGGGGTATCATAAAAACCGACTTCACTCGGTGATGACGGATTAGAAATTGCTATCACTCGAAGTCCAGCAATGTCATCTGCAACATAGGCATATGTCCCCCTGACATATACATCATAGGAAAACCCCCAAGTATTATAAAACCCCGCTTCACTTGGTGATGACGGTGTCGATATATCAATGACTCGCAGTCCGAAAGTACCGTCAGCAATATAGGCATAATTCCCGCTGACAAAAACACTACCGGCATCTCCCGAAGTATCAAGATAACCAACTTCACTCGGGGAGGACGGCGTCGATATATTTATCACTCGTAATCCGGCGGTATGAGCCGCGACATAGGCATAATTCCCATCGACATACACCCCTAATGCATCAGAGGGAATACTACAAGAACCAACCTCACTTGGTGATGACGGAGTTGATACATCAATTACCCGAAGCCCGTTGTCGCTATCCGCAATATAGGCATAATTCCCGCTGACATATACATCCCGTGCTTCTCCCTGAATATCGTATGTACCAACCTGAACAGGATTTGACGGATCGGAAATATTCAGAATTGATAAAACAGTATTTGCTGCAATATAAGCATAGCCATTGGTAATAAAAGATCTAAGTGGTCTGCCACCGGCAAAATCACCTATCTTTACGACATTTGATCCGCCTTCAGCAAAAACATGCCCCGTCATTACTGAAACAACCAGCAGTATGATAAAAACAACGTTACAATACTTTATCATAGTTACCTCCATTATTTGTTTTCGTAATATATCGACAGTATAACAAACAGTCATTTACGATACAACATTTTATTTTATTCACTGATACAACAGAACATCACACTATAGTATTATAATAAAATTTTATACTATATTCTGTCACTTGTAACGGCACGGTTATTTCTACTTTATACTGCAATAGCATACCGTGTAATACTACCATTACACTTTTCTGTATCAGAATTATAAATCTGTATACACGTATAATTCAGTATATCGTTTTTCTGATAAAAACGACTATACCTTTTGAGTATACAAGTTGTTATTTTGTTTTGTTACAACTATTACAATTTATAACTTTATCGTAGCATGCAAACAGAAAAATACCGCATACATCGCATACTATATACAAAATACTCATTAAAAAAGCCATGCTCATTTGACGGAGCATGGCTTTTTGTATTTTTGTTTTATATTTTTATATCGACTTTATTTACCCTTTACTGTTTCTGCAGTATAATTATTTTAATCATTCTTTTCTTTATCAGCCATCCGTGCTTCGTATACCGTTAGCGCACAACGGCAAGCTTGATGATTTTGTAATCGCTTTCATCATCGATATTAATTATGCGTGCGAAATATATTCCCGGGGCGATAGTTTCATCATCGCTGTTTTTCA
>CAZBCL010000020.1:11565-42332 GCA_964490645.1 uncultured Spirochaetia bacterium | reverse complement strand
GCGAAATTGTTGTTGCCCGTGCCGGTGAAGATGAGTTGGTCGTGTAAAGAAAACATGCTTGGCGCGAAAACGCGCATATAACGACATGATATTGTCCATGGCGTCATTCGCCCCTCCGCTTTCCAACACGTCGTTTTATAAACACCCCTATATCATACTAATGCTATCGGAATACAATAATACCGGAGAGCTGCTCCCGATAGGAAAACGGACGATATATAATTCTGCAAATACTATTATTCGTATGTAAACATGCCGTACAGTTGTTTTAATCAGCAGGTCATTATCAGATAAGTGAAAAGAAATACTATTCCTGATTATACGTCAAATCAGGGTTTCGTGCCGCATAGGTTTCGTCAAGTCGTGCAACCGGTGAAAGGTGCGGTGCAGTACGTACGGTCTCCGCATCAGTTTTTATTTCATCAATAACCGCAGCTACTGCACTGATAAAAGCATCAAGTGTCTCTTTTGATTCCGTCTCCGTTGGTTCAATCATAAGACATTCAGAAACAATTAACGGGAAATACATTGTCGGCGGATGAAACCCGTAATCAATCAGCCGCTTCGCAATATCCATTGCCCGGATAGAATACTGCGCATATCTATCCGCAGAGAGAACAAACTCATGTAAACAGCGGCGTGCATAAGGACGATCAAACAGTGGGGTTAATTTTTCCAGTAAATAATTTGCATTCAATACTGCCATATGTGCAACATGGCGCAGTCCGGCACTGCCGAGACTTTTAATATACACATATGCTTTAATGATAACCGGGATATTACCATAAAATGCGCGAACGCGTCCGATTGATTTTTCAGGTGTATAAAAACCATTGCCGTTTTTTATCGGCATCGGACCCGGTAAAAACGGAACTAATCGTTCGGCAACACCGACCGGTCCGGCTCCCGGACCGCCGCCGCCGTGCGGTGTCGCAAAGGTTTTATGTAAATTAAAATGCATAATATCAAATCCGATATCACCCGGACGACAGACACCAAGCAGTGCATTTAAATTCGCACCATCATAATACAATAACCCGCCGGCGGTATGAACAATATCAGCAATACGAGTAATATGCTCTTCAAAGAGACCGAGTGTATTCGGATTAGTCAGCATAATTGCAGCTGTTTTATTGCTCACTTTTGAACGCAAATCATGTATATCAACATTACCGTTATCATCAGATTTTACCTGCACTACCGTAAAGCCTGCCATTGCGGCTGTCGCCGGATTTGTACCGTGTGCCGAATCGGGAACGAGTATTTCTGTTCGACTGCCGCTGTCACCGGCATCAGCATGATACGCACGCACCAATAACAATCCTGTTGTTTCGCCATGCGCACCGGCGGCCGGCTGAAAGGTAATTCGAGACATACCGGAAATAGCACAAAGCGCTGTTTCACAATCACGAAGCAGCTGTACGACATCATCAGCTGCATCCGTATATGGATGCACTTCCGCAAATCCCGGTAATGCGGCAAGTTCTTCATCAATGCGCGGATTATATTTCATCGTGCATGATCCGAGCGGATAAAACCCGTTATCAACACCAAAATTACGTCGTGCCAATGCAGCATAATGACGAATACATTCAGGTTCTGAAATACAAGGAAGTCCAGGGTCTTTCGTGCGCAATAATGAAGCGGGGATAACACCATCAATATCGGTTCCGGCAGCGGATACATAGTGTTGTGGTGATGATGAAAAGTCAAAAATATGACGCGGTGCAGAATGTTTCATTATAAAAGTTCTCCTATAAGAGCAGGAATATCCGTCAGCAGTTGTTCATCAGTCATTTCAGTGACTGCAATAAGCAGCCCGGTATCATTAGGCGTAAATCGTGCCAGCGGAATACCAAACTCAGCATGAAGGCGTTCTTTAATTGCTGTTCGAATACTGTTCATGTTCGGTATATCAAGAACAAACTCATTGAAGTAGGGATGTGTATAACGCAGCGATATGCCCGGTAATGCAGTACAGTGTTCTACAAACCGATGTGCTTTATCAGCAGAAGTACGGGCAACTGCATTTAATCCATTCCATCCCAATGCAGAAAGATATACTGCTCCGCCGAGAGCATAGAGCATTTGGTTTGAACAAATATTCGAGGATGCTTTTTGCCGCCGTATATGCTGCTCACGTGCCTGCAACGTCAATACAAATCCGCGCTGCCCGTTGCGATCGACCGTTGCACCGCATATTCTCCCGGGAAGACAACGTACATGTTTTTTACGTGTTGCAATAAATCCGAATGTAGCACCACCATATGACACGGGCAGTCCAAGCGGCTGACCTTCACCATATACAATATGTGCGCCAAGCTCTCCGGGCGCTTTTAAAAGACCAAGAGCAGTCGGATAAACGGCAACTGCAACCGGAATATGTGCAGCATGGGCAACCGCAATACAGGCATCAAGCTGTTCAATACAACCGTAAAAATTCGGGTATTGCAGAATAATACCACCGGTTTGATCGGTAATCGTTTCGGTAATTGTTTCAGGAGTAACAATGCCGTTACGGGCAGGAATTTCCTGTATTTCAAATCGTCCTGCCGGATTGGCAGTATGTAAAACTGCTTTATATTCAGGATGCAATGTTGCGGCAACAGCAATATGCGACTTACGGGATATTTCGCTGAGCATACGAACAACTTCAACGGTTGCAGTTGAACCGTCATAAACCGATGCATTTGACACTTCCATACCGGTCAGCCGGCATATTAATGTTTGATATTCATACAATGCCTGTAATAATCCCTGACTTAATTCCGGCTGATATGGTGTATATGCTGTTAGAAACTCTCCTCTGCTCAATACCCAGTCAATAACTGACGGGCGGTAATGATGATATATGCCGGCACCCTGCAATGAACGTTCGTTTTTAACTGAAAGAAGCGGCTGAATTGATTGCCGTAATTCCTGTTCACTTTTTCCGCTGTCATCGGGAAAAGAAAGCGGTGTTTTCAGGCGAAGCGATTCTGGAATTGTACTAAAAAGCTCATCAATATCGGCAACACCGATATCATTCAGCATGGCAGTAATATCCTTCTGAGTATGCGGGGTATAATGCACGATTCCCTCCATTATCGCAGTTATTACAAAGAAGTGCGTTTTAATTTGTTTTCGGGGTATATTTTCAGCCTTACCCGTATAATTATATAATCAGACGGCATCCGTTATACGAGATTCGCTGTTCTTAATTATCTTTTACTGCACACCGTTATTTGTTTATAAAACGGTCTTCGTTACGTGTACTTCAGTACTATTATTACACTCTTCAATGCACAGTGAGTGTATTTTATTCAGCTGCACAAAATGCAGCATATTCTTCTGCATTCATAAGCGTATCAAGCTCAGCTGTATCTGTAATATTCATTTTTACCATCCACGCCTCTTCATACGGAGATGTGTTGATACGTTCAAGATTGTCAGGCAATGATTCGTTTACCGCACTAACCGTTCCTGAAAGCGGGGCAATAAAATCAGAAACTGATTTTACCGATTCAATTGTACCGAATGATTTTTCCCGTTCCGCATTACTGCCGACTTCCGGCAGTTCAAGAAAAACAATGTCGCCAAGCTGACTTTGTGCAAAATCGGTTATCCCGATAATAACCGTATCACCATCAATTTTACACCATTCATGCGATGATGAATATTTTAAATCCTGTGGTATTGCTGTCATATCCGGTATACCTCCATAAATCATACATTACATTTACCTGCCTCGACAGGTATAAAACAAATACTATTATTTTGTCTGCGGCATAATAAACGGCGGACGCACAACCGTTGCATTTTGTCCGCTGCCAAGATCAAGGGTAACGACATCATCCGGTGCAGTACTATGCGGCGTTACTGCACATAACGCTATTCCGTTATTCAAGGCGAAACTGAATGTTCCGCTGGTTACAACGCCGAGCGGAGTTCCGTCTTTCAATACTGTGGTCCCTTTACGGGGGATCCGTCCGCTGGTAATAATACCGATAGTGGTTTTTTTCGGATGCTGCTTCGCTTTAAGAAGTGCTTCATAACCAATATAGGTATGCATATTACCTTTTTGTTTTACCGTCCAGCCGATACCGGCATCGAAGGGTGAAGTGGTATCATCAATTTCATTGCCGTATAAAGAAAGCCCTGCTTCCAAGCGAAGTACATCGCGCGCACCAAGACCGCATGGTTTTAATGCATACTCCTGCCCGGCATTATACAGTTCTTTCCATACTGATTCAGCCGCTTCTGCCGGTATATATAATTCATACCCATGTTCGCCGGTATAGCCGGTTCGAGCAATAAGTATATCATGCCCGTTAAACGAAACCGTTGTAAAATAAAAATAATTCAAATTATCAATACTGCCGGGAAATACGTTACGAACAACATTAGCTGATTGCGGACCCTGTACGGCAAGTAAAACAATAGTATCCGATATATCGTTTATCGTTACCGCATAATTGCCAACTGCAGCAGCAATGTGATCATAATCCTTCTGCCTGTTTGAGGCATTAACAACGAGCATGTAGCGTCGGGAAGTAAATCGATACACAAGCAGATCATCAACAATTGTTCCGTCTTCACGGCATAACGGACTATACAGCGCCTGTCCGTCATGCAATGCAGCAACCGCATTCGGAAGCAACGTATCAAGAAATATTTCAGCATCGTTACCATCAATGATAATTTCTCCCATATGCGATATATCAAAAATTCCGACACCGGTACGCACTGCCAATACTTCTTCCTTTATTGAAGAATATCGAGCAGGCATTTTCCAGCCATGAAAATCAGTTAATTGTGCGCCAAGTTGCTGATGATAGGGTTCAAGTAACAGGTGTTGCATACGGCTGCGTCCTTACATAATCGTCCGGCAATCTTATTCGAGAGAAATACCGATGTCAATCGGATTTAAAACAGATATTTCAGTACGGTATACTTTGACAATAAAACTCATACCTGTACCGTTTACGAAGTATACATCAACTGCATTATATATTCATGAGAAATACGATTACTTTCAGGTTAATCTGATTTTCACTCATCAGTGAAATATCGCCCCCAGTCACGGCGTAATGCCGCATAAAAACCCTGTACAACAGCATGATACAGCAAATGCCGGTCATTCGTATTCATAATATGAATACTGATTTCAAACCAACTGTCATTGAGTGTAAATCCGGGTTCATACGCATCAACAACAACCGTCATGACAGCATCAGCAAGATCAGTGCGAACGGTAATTTGCTGTATTCTATCGTTATGGCTTCCCTCATCAAAAAACCATTTATTAACATCTGCTGAATAATGAACTGATGCTTGTTCGATATGCGCGGCATCAAGTACATTGATGACTGTATACTGTTTTGATTGATTCATCGCCATGAGAATGTCCCAATAAAATCGATCGACAATATCCGAACGCTGCTTTGCAATATGCTCAGGAACCACTATCGGCATTAAACCGATGGTCGTAACGGATTGAAAGGCAGGCGTATAGTAGCGTTGTTTTATATTCGGATGCGTCTGCAATTTTTCAAACGTGGTACAGCCCGCCATAATAATGACGGTCAGTATACTCATATAATATATTTTTCTCATGACGGTTATCCTCTGTATTATTTTTTCAGCCAAACCGGTGGTATTTGTAAACTTGCAATTTCACATCCGATACGCATACACATATTTCGCGCATGGTATTTTTTCCAATACTGATACGCAGTATCAAAAATAAATATTTTCCAAAAAATGATATCGCATTCCGCACTGAGCATATCATGATTGGCGGTCATAATTATTTTAAAGGGACGTACCCGATATTCCATATGAACGGCGCCGATAAAGGTATGGGTATATTCCGCTGAAGAGCGCACGATAATCCATTGCGGAAAGAAAAAATGATAATGCAAACGTATTTCCGGTTCAATAAACGGCTGAAAATGCAGCACGTGATTATTGTTTGCCGACAGTGCAGCCCATTCATTCAGTCCGCCGGTTATGCTGAATGCAGATCCAAACAACCACGTGAATGCAGTATCAAAAGCACAGCGTGTGTATTTTGCATTATTTATTGAATCATTGACTATTCGTATACGCCCCCATCCTTCATAGTTGTTGCGTATTCGTTTACGTCCGAATAATGAAAACTCATCAAACGATACAAATGACCAGGTATGTACCGAGAAACTTTTTTTCGTAATATATTCCATTCCCCAATATGATTCAATATAACCAACTTTAAAATCGTGATAGGCATAACGAAGTCCGGTAATTTTAGCTATATTAGACCACTTCGTTTCATTGGTCATCGTGGTGATATCCTGAATGGTGAGAACCCCTTCATAAAAATCAAGCGGCATGGAAAAACCAATTTCAACAAACCCGCCGTAATGGTAAAGCGTTCCGCGTAAATAATCAGACCCGGAGTATCCATACAGCGGGATACTGATAAAAAGTATTAGCAGTATTATAAATAACAGTGTTTTTCTCATTGATGTGTATACCTATTAATGCTGTTACTGAGGACGATATACGATGTTTTAACTTTTCCGCAATGCCTGTTTGTTATATACAGGTGATAGTGCACGATTAATGCGCCCTCTGTATTACAATACCTGTATACATACGTTCTATTATAAAGGTGACGGGTTTTAATTTTTTGTCAATGTGCTTTTTTAGTGATATAATTCTATTGCCGTATAATCGGCAGGCAAGAAAACCGCATTGCGAAACGCCGATATGTTTACTGCAGGTTATACGCTGCAAAGCATTGTTCTTATTTTCTATCAGACGCTTAGTACAGAGCACAAACAGCTGAACCGGGTATTGTAATACAGGTATACAAATATCAAAAAAAAATATTGACAGTAAAGGCTGTTTTCAGTATCTTAAAAAAAGAGGGGAATATTCACACGGTTAAATATTATTTTTACGCTCCGGGTACGCATGTAATTTTCGCAATGAAATTTTCCCACGAGGGCGAGGCTCTTTTACCCCCTTTTGGGCCTCGCCCGGATTTTTTAGGGGTGCTTTTTTTAATACTCAAGAATACCATATTTTTATTGTCCCGACAGATAATTCACTGTATAGTAGTGGCATAACATAATGGTTACACTTATATCAACAAAAGCAAAACGAGAACGGGCATTATTAGTATCACTGACGCAGCGATCAATGACACAGGGTCTTGCCGATGAATCCCTACAAGAATTGAAAGCACTATGCAGTACGGCACATCTAAAGGTTACTGATACATTAACCTTCCCGTTACGTTCCGTACGAGCTGCCTACTATATCGGGACCGGTCAGCTTGAAGCTATTCGTGAATATATTAATCACCATGAAATAGAGGTCGTTGTTTTTAATAATGATCTTAAACCGGTACAAGTACGCAATCTTGATAAAGCACTAAATAAACGAATTATGGGACGCACAGAGCTTATCCTCGAAATATTCAGAATGCATGCCCGCAGCTCTGAAGCGAAAACACAGGTTGAACTTGCACAATTGGAGTATATGCTGCCGCGATTAACCCGTTTCTGGACTCATTTATCACGACAATATGGTGCCCGCGGTGCAACACGCGGCGCCGGAGAAAGTCAATTAGAAAGTGATCGGCGTGCTTTGCGAAATCGTATTACCGCATTGAAAAAAAAGCTTAAAAAAATTACCGCACATCGTCATATTATAGCAGCCCGAAAAAAGTTCCCGCTTATTGCTCTTGTCGGCTATACCAATGCCGGCAAATCAACAGTACTGAACCGTTTAGCAAAAGCGCATCTTAAAACGGCAAATCAGTTATTTGTAACCTTAGATCCGACAACACGAAAAGTATGGCTTGGTTTTCGGAAGGAAGTATTGATGAGCGATACTGTTGGTTTTATCAGAGATTTACCGCATGGTCTTGTTGCATCGTTTCGGGCAACGTTGAGTGAGGTAACACGGGCGGATTTATTACTGCATGTTGTTGATATTAATACGGTGCATATTGAAGATACGATTGCAGTTGTTGAATCAGTACTGTGTGAATTGAATGCCATTGACAAGCCGGTATTAATGGTTTTTAATAAAATAGATGTGCTTACGCAGCCTGATCGATTAATTCGTTTTCAAGCGTTGAATCCGGGAAGTTGTGCTGTTTCAGCAGTTACCGGGGAAGGATTTGACGAATTAAAAGACCATATCATACAACGATTATTTATTAATGAGGAGGCAGTATGTCCGAATCGTTAGATGGTACAAGAGACCGATTAGCAATTGAATCATTAGATGATAAAACCCGTAAAAATTTGTTGAAAAAGTTTCAAGACGGCGGCGGGAAAATTGTTCAGGATACAAAAGCTTCTGCGGATGAAACTGCCGATGGTGCCCATACGCTGAATGATGAACCTCATTCACCTCGTCATCGTATTGAAGTTGTCGGTGATGAGGATAATTCATGGGAACGCCGACGGCGGCGGCGTGATGAAAAATATCTTGGTTCCCGTCATCGATCGGCTGATTTAATGGAACGGATAAAAATTAATATCCGCGCAATGATGAATAAAGTTGTCGTATTATTTCGCCCGCGCTATGTCCATCCGGCATTTTGGGAGTTTTTCAAACATGACGCCGCACCGGCAATGGCGGATCTTGAAATATTGATTATGAATATTACCATGAGCACTATCGGTGCACGGCAACTGATTCAGGAAGCTTTGTCGGGAAAAAAAGTATATTATTACGATTTACTGGAAAAGTTTAATAATCTTTACAATATTGATGAAAACAATGCTTTATTGAAGGAATGGGATGCTCATCCGCATACGCCGATACCGATTCGTGCCGTTGAAGAAAATATTAAAGTATTATACAAACGGCTTTCAGTTATTCATACTTTTAAAGAAAGTGCATATCTGACGCTGCAGATAGCAATAAACACCTATGCTGCGGTAACCAATTTATCTCATCGTGAAATCAACCAAATGCAGCGGCGCGCACGATATGACCTTGATATTATTTACGGAAAATTAATTGATAAAGTATATCATTTAATATGTGTCATCCGGCAATTATGGGACGAACCGGGCTCATGGGCTTTGTATAAATTCGTCAATGTCGGCGCACAAGATAAAGTCGGTGTACGCGATCAAGAGGCAATTAATACTGCGTTTGATAATAAATTAAAACATCTGCAGGAAGAAGAAGGAATGATACCGCCGGAAGAATCCGAACAGGATACAACGGATACACATGATGAAGATACTGCACTGCACGAGGATACGGATACTGATACAATACCGGAGATTGACGAAGAAATATTTAAAGGGCTGCGTTTACATAAAATGATGCCTATCGAGGAATTACGGCAGGATCTTTCACGGACCGGAATAAAACACTGTAAGAACTCTGATAAACTTGCTTATTTGTTTTTTTTAGTAAAAGAGTTTGAGAAAGAGTATTCATTTATTTTAACCTCTTCAGCAATTAAAATTAATCCCGCATTCACTAATAATAAAAAAATTAACTATAAAGACAAAATGAATATGCTGTATTCAAGCATTCGAATATTCAACGCTTTATTTGAAGAATACTTTATGGTTATGAAAGATTGGAATGATATTAACGGCGATCAGGTAATGGGTGAAGTTGAACGGTATCATCGTCTGCAGGGTATTGCGAAACGCCGGAAAAATGCCGCATATGGCGCACGGAAACAAGTATGGAACTTTTTTGAAACATTAACGGGGTATTTACGTATTTTTATTAAAGATTATAATACCACAAAAAAACTCATTGAAACTCCTGATGAAATACTTCGATTCAATGTTGATATTGAAGGGAAAAAGAAAGTTCACGGTAAAACAATTATTGAAGCAATCCGTCAGGCATATTATTTTTGCAGTACTGTACTATTTCGTTTAGGTGATGATGGCGATTTAGGGGGATTCAAATTTAACTGGGATGATGATGATGGTCCGATGACGGATAGACTTGACTCATTACAATCGGCACGGACGGTTGAGACCATGCCGAAACCGCCGGCAGCATCAAATACTGCCGCAGCGGAAACGGAAAAAGAAACAAAATTAGTACATGAATTGGATGATTTAATTCAATAACAAAACCGGGAAAGGGATACTTATGCGTCTAACGGTAAGCAGCGTTTTATTAATTACTCTTATACTCTGTGTTCTCCATTCAGTGCCGATTGTCTATGCAGAAAACGGCGGAGACTGGCAGGTAACAACGACGAAAAAAGCACCGCCGCCGGAGCAAAAATTGCCGCAACCGCCGCTGCCTGAACCACCGTTGCCGGAGATTCCGGACCCGCCCCCGCCGCCGCCTGAACCGGAAAAGCCAAAAGCGCAAGCATTTTCTTTTGCCGTCTATGGGGATTCACATACCTACCCTGATACGCATGGTAAAATTCTTGATTTAATATGTGCGCGAAAACCGGCATTTATTATCAATACAGGGGATGTTGTTTTTAACGGATTGAATGATAAAGAATGGCGGAAGTTCAAACAGATTACCGAAAAAGTAAGTAATATTCCGTTATACGGCACTATTGGCGATCATGATAAACATGTACCGTTTTTTGTTGCAAATTATGATACCGTTGACCAATCAACATGGTATTCTTTTAAATATGAAAATTGTATATTTATTGTAATAGATACTATTGATGATTTTTCTCCAAGCAGTTATCAATATTCCTGGATAACAAATCAGCTTCATACCGTCGCCGCATCTAATACAGAATCAAAGATTTTTATTATTGCACATAATGCCCCATATTCAACCGGAGCCGCCGGCGATGAAAACATGCAAACCGCTCTTGTACCGCTTTTTAAACAATACCACGTAAATGCAGTATTAACCGGTCATGGTGAGTATTATGAGCATATCTATAATGACGGAATTGATTACTTTATAACCGGCGGAGGCGGCGCCCCATTATCAGAACAATCGAAAACAGCTGAGTGGAGTCGTACATTTAATAGTGTTCATCATTATTTGTATATTTCGGTTGATAACGATATAATTGATGTACAGGCATATTCGGAAGATGATGCATTATTGGATGCCGTTAATCTATCGGAGCAGTCCGATAATTCAGAATAATTAAAAATGAAATCGTTCAAGCACTTTTACCAGTCGTTTCGTACATATACGTGCATCAAATGTACGGGCATGCTGCAGTGCTTTTCGTTTATGATACTTTAAATTATCCGCTGCAAGAAGCGTATCAACTTGGTCAGTAAACATTTCAAGAGAATCCGTTGTCAGCCATCCCCCTGTCCCATGGTCAATAACATCAGGCACGCCGCCTTCAGCAACAGCAATCACCGGCAATCCTGCCGCCATTGCTTCAAGTAATACTAATCCCTGCGTTTCTGTTTTTGATGCAAAGACAAAAATATCACCGGTTGCATAAAAATTATGCATATCGCGGTAATCAATATATCCGGCGAAAATGATACGTTCGCCGATACCGGTTGCTTTTGCCTGACGAGTGAGTTTTGAACGAAGTTTGCCATCACCGGCAATGAGCAGATACGTATCAGGATGTTTCTTCCCGATGGTCGAAAACATATCAATAAGAAACGGAAAGTTCTTTTCTTTCTGCAGGCGTCCGGCACTGAGTAATACGCGTGCGGTTTCAGGAATAGCAAACTGCGTACGCATGCTTGCGCCGTTTCGGAATGCCGAAACTTTTATGCCGGTCGGTACAACATCAATATGCCGTCCGATACCGTATTCATGCAGTTTTTCTCTAAAGGGACGTGTCGGCACAACAATACCGTCGCACTGAGCACAATACCACTGAAGGTATTTTTTTGCCGAGAAAAAACGAAACCGCGGCGGTATGTTGACATAGTGCAGATATTCTTCAAGATGTGTTTGATAAAAATGAATAATCGGTATACCGGCACGATGTCCGATACGTGCCCCTAAGATACCGATATTAAACGGCGTATGGGTATAAATAACATCAATTTTTAATGAACGCATTAGTTTCGGAGTAACAATTGTTGAGAACAGTGCCGACATACGGTGTTCACGATTACCGGGAAACGGCAATGAGGGAATTCTGAAAACTGTCTGAGTATTCTTCTCTCCATGTATACGAGGTGCAACAATGTATACCTGATGACCAAGGCGGGAGAGTTCATCGGTTAATAAATCAATAACACTGACGACCCCATTGATCGTCGGATGATAGGTATCGGTAAAAAATGCTATTCTCATGATACTGCTACTTTAAAAGTCCATGCGTGCGGTGTCAATCATTATTCTTGACGTACAAGAGAAGCATGTGCAAGATATACGGTAATGAACGCAAAAAAGAAAATACCTTCTTCACGCACACAAAAACGATTTATTATACCGAACCTGAAAATATTGAAAACCACTTCGCCGAATATATTAACCGGCTGGGCATTATGTATCTATGCAGTATTAATCGGAGTGTTTGCATTAATCCCGATTAACAATTCATTACTGACGGGAATTCATTTCCCGCTATGGGAAACACTGGCATTTGTATTCGGTATAACAGCATTATCGTATATCCTTCCGTTCAAACGTATTGTTATTGATACCGGTATCAGTGTCTTTTATATTATTTTTTTTATGACGGTATGGCTGCCGTTTGGCATTACGCATTGGGATCTATTACAAACAAAGGGAGCAGCAGCACTCACTGCCGTCATACTGTCATTAACCTTTTGGCCTGCAATGCTTATACATCCTGCTCAGCAGAATGAACCGCACAATGTGCTGTCGCTGCCGTTTGCAATTGCAGGGTTTAGTATACCGGCATTATTTCTGCTGCCGCGCTATGAATATGATTTTATTTTCGTCATCAGTATCGCATTGTTCTATATACTGCTTAGTATTGTCATTATTCGCCGCATCAGACGGAGCGAGCAAGCATTGATGTCATTAAGTACGATAGGTACTGGAATGATGGTATATGTTCTATTAACCCATAGCATCAGACTGGCAAACATTTCCGTTATTCGCATTCCCATTACCATAACAGGGCTGAGCATTCTTGCCGCAGCACTGCTGGGTTTGATGGTTCTTACCGCACCCCGTTCTGAAAAACAACGCTCTCCACATGATACACTGATAGTGTTTTTCTGGCCGATACTTGTTGCTGCCGTTCTCATTATGTGGTGGCTGTATCGACTTCGTTTAATGCAGGGATATGTATACAGCAATGATGGTGCTTTTATCATACATGAATTATTAATAGTTAAAGGAATCGGCTTACTCGCAGGGTTAGTATACGTTAGTATCGGCGCTTTAGTATATCGCCTGAAATCTTCCCGACGTGGCTTTTTTACCGATGTCTTTACGGCGTCCGGCGGGCTGATTATGTTGTTTTTACTACTGTTTCCGGGTGGTATTATTGGAGATTGTGCAGCAGTGTTAGTTATTATCATTACTGTATTAATGAGCAAGGTATTAAAAAGTACATTATTATACAAAGCGGCAGCACTGTATATATATGCCGGTATTGCTGCACATTGCATCTATCGAATTATACACCCGGTCGAAATAACCCCCGCGGTATTTGGTGGTGTTTTGTATATTGCAGCAGCGGTTTTTATATTTTTATATCGTACGAGTAAAAAGAAATACCGTTATCAGCTGCAATTATATAGCATTGGAATACTATCTGCCGGATGGCTTATTATGCTCAGTCAAACAATATGGACGCAGGTGCTTATTCACATACCATATTCTCCTCTGTCTGCTGTATATATGTATCCTGCCTTAACAACCCAATGCATTATACTCTGTTTAGCAGCGTTTCTTTTTACCGCCGCAATAAAAAGAAAAAACCTGAGAATGTCCGTTATACTCCTTATCGGAATATCAATATTTATCATTTCGGTGATAATGACAATACCGCCGCCGTTATCTGCTGCAGCTGTTCCGTTTTTCAATATCCGCGGCTATATCAATGGTATTGCATTGTTCACTGTCCTATATTGTGCGTATGGTATTCCGGCACTTAAAAAGATTGATGTTAAAAACAGAAATACCATACAGGAATATTTCACCGGGCTTTTTATCGCTGCACTGGGCTTATCGGTTACTACCGAGATTATCCTTTTTCAGGAAATACAGACACTCTTAAGCGCATCATTATTTCCGTTTCTGATAGACAGTATATGGATATTAATCGGCAGTGCCGCATTGTTCGTTGGTGTTATACGGCAGTATCGGTATATTCAATTTCTTGGTGGTATGATGATATATGCAGCAGTATGCAAAGCGGGATTGTTTGATATGTCACCGTTCGGTGCACACGCAATATTTATTGGTATTGCCGGTGTTGCACTGATAACGATATATATTGGATATTCTATTTATACACGATACCTAAAACATTAATACTGTTTGTATCCGCAGAATTGTACACTGTCAGTATATACGCTTTAAATATTGTTGTGTAGGGTACACCGAGGAGCAGACAAACTTATAATCAATACACCGCTCTTGTATTATGATGGCATGCGTTCTTTTAATTGCTGCAGCAGCAGCAGTGCTTCCATTGGCGTCAGGCTATTAATATCTGCATTCTGTATAATATCAAATATATCAGTGTGTGCTGCCGGATGTGAAAACAATGAAAGCTGTGCGGCATGTGCTTTACGGGTTTCCGGTGATTCTGTTTCCAGAGCAATATATTCTCGTGTTGGATCTGCTTCAAGTTCTGAAAGAATTTTCCGTGCACGGGTAATAATATATTCCGGAAGACCGGCAAGCTTCGCAACATGAATACCGTAACTTTTATCGGCAGCCCCCCGGGCAACCGTTCGCAGAAAAATAATATCGTCACTGTATTCCTTGACTAAAACGGTATAATTAACAATACCTTCTTTTTCTCCAAGCTCCGTCATTTCATGATAATGTGTTGCAAACATTGTTCGTGCACCGAGTATTTCTTTGTTATGCAAATATTCAACAACTGCCCAGGCTATTGATAGTCCATCATAGGTACTGGTCCCGCGACCGATTTCATCCATGATGATAAGACTTTTCGACGTAGCATTATGAACAATATTAGCAGTTTCATTCATTTCAACAAGAAACGTTGATTCGCCGCGTGCAAGATTATCCGAGGCGCCGATACGGGTAAAAATACGATCGACAATACCAATATGCGCATACTGTGCCGGCACGAAGCTGCCTATTTGCGCAAGAAGACAGATTAATGCAACCTGCCGCAAATAGGTTGATTTTCCTGCCATATTTGGTCCGGTAATGATTAATAATCTGCTGTCATCGGTATTAAGAATAGTATCATTCGGAACAAATGTTTCAGTATCAGCGATGCGCTCAACAACAGGATGCCGACCTTCGGTAATACTAATCGTTCCGTTATCGGAAATTTCCGGCATAACATAATTATTCGAACGTGCGGTTTCAGCAAGCCCGGCAGCAGTATCAATCAATGCAATCAGTTCGGCGGCTTCATGTATCATCACAGTATAATGAGCAACTTCATCCCGAAGTGAATGAAAGAGTTCTGTTTCCAACGCAACAGCTTTTTCTTTTGCACCGAGGATTTCTGATTCATACTTCTGCAGTTCTTCGGTTGTATATCGTTCAGCATTAACAAGCGTTTGTTTTCGCAGATAGTAAGAAGGGACTTTATTCTTATGAGTATTGCTTACTTCAATATAATAACCAAACACTTTATTATATTTAACCTTCAATGAAGGGATAGCATGAGCCGTGCGTTCGCGCTCCTGCAATGCGGCAATCCATTGGGCGCCTTCAGTACGGGCGATATTGAGTTTATCAAGTGCGGCAGAGAACCCTGTTTTAATTATACCGCCATTTTCAAATGCTATCGGCGGTTCATCAACAATCGCTGCATCAATAAGACGATATACATTTGATAATGAGGGCAGACGATCGCGCCAGTCATGAAGTGTCGTTTCTTCAGTGTTTTCAAACAAGAGCTGTATTTGTGCATATGCGGCAAATGAAGATTTCAGCGCAATCATATCCCGCGGTGTTGCGCGGCGAAGTGAAACACGCGTCATAAGACGTTCGATATCATGAATTGCTTTTAAATGAGAACGAAGAGTACTGCGAAATGAATCATGCGAGTATACGGCGTCAACTTTTATAAGTCGTTGTCGAATTTGCTCGGCATCTGTAAGCGGTTCAACGATATACCGGCGCAGCAATCTGCCGCCCATCGGTGTAATGGTTCGATCAATAACAGACGCAAGGGTTGCATCACTGCCGTTATCGTGCTGATTATGCAGTAATTCAAGGTTACGGATCGTTGATTCATCAAGTGTCATAAAGTCAGCTGCGGTATAAAAACGCATTTTGCAAAGATGTTCGATTGATCGTTTTTGTGTTTCCTGTGCATAGTGCAATGCTGCACCCGCCGCCTGAACAGCACCGTCTTTATCTTCACAACCGAACCCTTTAAGCGATTGCACTTTAAAATGCCGCAGCAATTGTTCTTGTGCATAATCACGGGTAAAAAGATAGGCTTCTTGTTCGGTATAGGTTATATCAGGAAAACGGTTTGTGATTTTCGTCCACGGCGCCCATGCAGTCAGTGAGGCGGGATAAATACATTCTGCCGGTTTTAATCGGGCAAACTCATCACAAACGGTATTATGCGCTGCCGTAATATCAGTTTCGGTAATCTGAAAGTCGCCCGTTGAAATATCAAGGAAAGCCAGCCCGATAACGGTTTTTGTTGCAACAAGTGCACAGAGAAAATTATTCAATGGTCCGGCAAGCATTGCATTATCGGTAAGCGTTCCCGGAGTCAGTACTTGTGTTACCTCACGCTTCACAATACCTTTCGCCGTTTTCGGATCTTCAACCTGATCGCAGAGTGCTGCACGATACCCTTTTTTCACAATACGGCTCAGATAATTATCAACTGCATGATACGGTACACCGCACATGGGAATCGGGTTTTGCGCATCTTTATTTCGCGAAGTCAGTGTGAGTTCCAGTTCCCGTGCGGCAATTACCGCGTCGTCAAAAAATAATTCATAAAAATCACCCATTCGGAAAAAAAGCAGTGTATTTGGGTGTTCTTTTTTAATTGATAAATATTGCCGCATCATCGGCGTCTGCGCCATTATATAATCCTTATAGAAACGATAGTATAGAATGGTTATACGGAATACTGACGGGTTTGTCAAATCATTCACGTATACCGTACCATATAATCAGGAGAGAACAATCGGAATTAATGCATGGCACTGTGAACATTTTCCATCATGGGTCAGATTCTGTATATCAGTACGGTAGCCGTTTCGTATAATAAGTACAGCACCGCAGTGCGGGCATCGTGTTGTCGTACCCTGATTGGTGTGCATATTGCCAAGATACACATAGCGTAATTTTTTACGGGCAGTATTGAAAATAGTCATCAGCGTGGATTCAGGAGTTATGCTTTTTTCACTCATCTTATACTGTGGATGAAATCGGGAAAAATGAACCGGAATGTCAGTACTCAGCGCAGCGACCCAGTCAATAAACTCATTTATTATATTAAGCGAATCATTGACACCGGGAATAATTAATTGAGTAAGTTCTATATGAGTATTGCTCTGTACTATCTGCTCAACTGATCGCAATACAGGATCTAATGTCCCGCGGCATTCCCGACGGTAAAATGTATTCGTAAATGATTTAACATCAATATTGACTGCATCAATATACGGAAGAGCATCCGTAAGCGGTTGTTCATTCAAAAACCCGTTGCTGACCAAAACAAGTGCAATTCCGTTTTCACGAGCACGTTTTCCTGTATCAATAATATATTCAAGCCAGATTGAGGGTTCATTATACGTAAATGCAATCGCGTGCACTGCATGTTTTCTGCATAACGCAATGACCTGTTCAGGAGGAAGATACTGCAGCGGAGTGTCAGTTCCCTGAGAAAGTGTCCAATTCTGACAAAAGGAACATTTAAAATTGCATCCGATTGTACCAAGACTAAGTATTTCTGTCCCCGGTCTGAAATGATACAGCGGTTTTTTTTCAATGGGATCAAGTGCTATTGATGCAACACGGGCATACGTATCAGCATATAATATACCGCTGCGGTTCGTACGAACCATACAGATACCTGATCTCCCATCAGCAATAGTGCACGTATGCGGACATAATTCACATTGCACTGTATTCGCTGCAGCGTCATTCAGCAAATGCCAATAGCGTGCCGTTGTTTGTATCATTACTTCTCCTTCAGTGATAAATACAGCACTACACGCGGTTAATGAGCAATTTCAGGAAACGGGTTTTTATACTGCCAGCCTGTTTTTCCGGTTTCGCGAAAATGCTCAAGTCGGCGGATTGTTATTTCCGTAAAAACGGGATCATTATCGCAAATATAACAGCGCCGGCGCAGTTTTTCCGCTGCTATTAATGTTGTTCCTGAATGCGCAAAGAAATCAAGTACGATATCATTCGGCAGTGATCCGGCATTGATAATCCGTTCAAGTGCCTGTATGGGTTTTTGTGCATAGCATCCCGGAACGTTTTCTTCACGACGGTAAAAAACCTGCTGAATATCAACCCAAACATTGCCGGCTCGAATAGTTGGTGATTTACTGCGTTCAATATTTTCCGTTTTTACACCCTGTATTGTTTTATAATAGCCGCGAAGAATTTTTGGTATATCGGTATATACTGCATCTATATTGAAAAGCGGATTCCCTTTACAATAATATAACAGTTCCTGACGTACTGCCATCCAGTTATGCTGAGTGCCGTATCCCCGCTGATTACGCATGGTAATAAAACTGCGGGAGCGCAGTTCCGGAAACGCACGCATCATTATCATAAAATCCGGCAGGGGTTGAAATCCGTCATTTTGATCAGCACCAAGCCATACATATAATCCGGCAGTCTTAGCTAAAACTGCAATCGTTGCCGCAATCCATTGCCGGCACCATGCAATATAGTGCTCAATATCTGTTTTTCCCAGCTGCACTGACCCTGCATTACCGACATGTACATTATACGGCGG
Source organism: uncultured Spirochaetia bacterium (assembly GCA_964490645.1). Classification (GTDB taxonomy): domain Bacteria; phylum Spirochaetota; class JAHITG01; order CAZBCL01; family CAZBCL01; genus CAZBCL01. Next base: position 23,314 of record CAZBCL010000020.1, on the reverse strand, counting down.
ATCATGAACAGCAAGGACAGCTTTTTGATTATTCAGCAATGCAGTAATTGCATCAATATTCGCTGCATCAATACACCCGACACGATGCCGCCCTTCCGGATCATTCCATATCTCACCGGCTTGCAGCCGGCAATGCGGAAGTATCTTTTTGTACAGTACTGAATTGGTATCTATTCGGGGAAGTTGTTCCGTTTTCATTATCGTATAGGCGGCTAGGTATAGTATTCCTGTAACGGCTGTACAGAATAACCGATTTCAATCAGTGCCTGTATACCCAGTACCGCAGCTTTAATCCCTTCAACAGTTGTTACATAGGGAATATTATTAAAGACCGCTATTTGCCGAATGGCATGAGCGTCGTGAAAGGGATTTTTACCGGTTACCGTATTAAAAATAAGATTAATTTTGTTTTCCTCTAATGCATTGAGAATGGTCGGCGGCCCTTCACGCAGTTTATTAATTTGCGTACTTGGTATATGCAGTGCATTGAGAAATGCATTAGTTCCTTTTGTTGCAACAATAGTAAATCCGATTTCATGAATGGTTTTCATTGCATCCGCAATGATTTCTTTATCACTGTCGGCAACTGAACAAAATACCGTCCCGGAAAGCGGCAATGTACTTCCTGCAGCGATTTGTGCTTTTGCATAGGCAATACCGAATGTCGGTGCAATCCCCATAACTTCACCGGTTGATTTCATTTCAGGACCAAGCGTTGTGTTACTATTACGAAACTTTACAAAAGGAAGGACAACTTCTTTTACACAATAATAATCGCGATTATTCGGCGTAATATGGCATTCGGAAAGTTTCTTTCCCATCGTAACATGCGTTGCAACCTTTGCCAACGGAACACCTATTGATTTGCTGATATAGGGGATCGTTCGTGAAGCACGCGGATTTACTTCAAGCACGTAAATCTCTCCGTCCTTAACGGCAAATTGAATATTAATCAGCCCGATTACTTTTAATGCGCGTGCTAACTGTTTTGTCTGATGTTCAAGTTTTGAGGTAATAAACGGACCGAGCGACCGAGGCGGTGTTACACAGGCGCTATCACCGCTGTGAACACCGGCAGCTTCAATATGTTCCATAATACCGCCGATGAAAACATCTTCCCCGTCGGAAACGGCATCAACATCAACTTCAATGGCATGATCAAGAAACTTATCAATAAGGACGGGGTGTTTATCCGAAACTTCAACAGCTTCAGTCATATATTCTATTAACTCATCCTGATCATAAATAATACGCATGGCACGTCCGCCCAATACATAACTGGGACGAAGCAAGACCGGATATGTTATTTTTTCGGCAATCGTTTTCGCTTCATTAATACTATATGCAATACCATTCGGCGGCTGTTTGATGGCAAGACGATTGACCAGTGCGGCGAATCGTTCACGATTTTCCGCCTCATCAATTGCATCGGGAGAAGTCCCAAGAATCGGAATACCGAGCTTGTTAAGCGGTTGCGAAAGTTTTAACGGGGTTTGTCCGCCGAATTGAACAATGACGCCTTTCGGCTGCATAGCATGAATAATTTCCAAAACATCTTCAGTCGTTAACGGTTCAAAGAATAGTTTATCGCTGGTATCATAATCCGTTGAAACGGTTTCAGGGTTGCAGTTTACCATAATTGCTTCATAGCCGTCGTCTCGTAATGCAAAACTCGCATGCGTACAGCAATAATCAAATTCAATTCCCTGACCGATACGATTCGGACCTGAACCAAGAATAATAATACGTTCTTTCTCTCCGGGATGAGCTTCATTCTCTTCTTCATACGTTGAATAATAATACGGCGTATACGCTTCAAACTCTCCGGCACAGGTATCAACAAGTTTATAGACAGGATGTATATTGAGCGAATGTCTGAATTCACGTACTTTTTGCGCAGTGGTATTAAAAATAAATGCAATTTGTTCATCACTGAAGCCGCTGCGTTTTACATCATACAGTAATTCCGAAGAACATTTTTTCAATGGTTTTTCAGCAGCAAGTGATAACAGTTTTCCCAATGCGGCAATTTGTTCGAGATGCCGCAAAAACCACGGATCAATAGCCGTTAGCGAATGTATACGTTCAATAGACCAGCCGGATTGCAATGCATAGAGTATATAAAATATTCGTTCTGCTTTCGGAACAGAAAGAAAAGTGCTCAGCTGCGTATCGTGTTCATCATGATTAAGTGCTTTCAATGGTGCTGTCAGCTTTTCCTGTGCGGCATCAAAACCAAGCCCGTGCCGTCCGATTTCCAGTGAACGAAGCGCTTTTTGCAATGATTCTTTGAAAGTACGTCCTATGGACATAACCTCTCCGACTGATTTCATTTGAGTTGTCAGTTCGTCATCAGCACGGGGGAATTTTTCAAATGTCCAACGGGGGATTTTTGTAACAACATAATCAATACTCGGTTCAAAACAAGCAGGAGTTTTTTGGGTAATATCATTCGGTATTTCATCGAGAGTATAACCGACTGCAAGTTTTGCGGCAATTTTTGCAATCGGAAATCCGGTTGCTTTTGACGCCAATGCCGAAGAACGGGAAACACGGGGATTCATTTCAATAGCAATAACAGCGCCGTCTTTCGGATTGACGGCAAATTGAATATTAGAGCCCCCTGTTTGTACGCCAATCTCCCGCATAATGGCAATGCTCATATTACGCAGCACTTGATATTCTTTATCAGTCAGGGTTTGCGCCGGTGCAATAGTGATTGAATCGCCGGTATGAATACCCATCGGATCAAAATTTTCAATTGAACAAACGATAACAACATTATCTTTAAAATCGCGCATTACTTCCAGTTCATATTCTTTCCAGCCGAGTGCTGATTGCTCAATGAGAATTTGATCAATCGGTGAATTGCTGAGCCCCCACTCTACCTGTTCGCGAAATGCAGCCATCGTATGCACAAAGCTGCCGCCGGTACCGCCAAGCGTAAATGCCGGACGAATTATGCAGGGCAGTCCGACATATTCAAGAATACGCTGCGCTTCAGTAAAATTGGTTGCAAGACCGCTTTTCGGCACAGCAATATTAATACGTTCCATTGCTTTTTTAAATTCGTTTCGATCTTCAGCTTTATTAATAATTTCACGGGAAGCACCGATCATTTCGACAGAATACGCATCCAGTACGCCGGTATCGGCAAGTATCATGGCGGTATTTAATGCAGTCTGTCCGCCGAGTGTCGGCAGAAGCGCATCAGGTTTTTCTTTGGCAATGATTTTTTCAACCGCTTCAGGAGTTATCGGTTCAATATAGGTTGCATCGGCAAATTCCGGGTCAGTCATAATGGTTGCCGGGTTTGAATTAACGAGTATAACGCGATAGCCTTCCCGACGAAGTGCTTTACATGCCTGCGTCCCCGAGTAATCAAACTCGCATGCCTGACCGATAACAATTGGTCCTGATCCGATAAGCAGAATTGATTCAATGTCAGTCCGTTTAGGCATGGCGGGTCTCCATCCGGCGTATGAACTCATCAAATAAATATCGACTGTCATGCGGTCCGGGAGCAGATTCAGGATGATATTGCACACTGAAGGCATTGTGTTGTGTACACGCTATCCCTTCAAGTGTTTTATCATTTAAATTTATATGCGTTGCGGAATATAATTCCTTCGGTATACTCTCAGGGTCAATATTAAAACCGTGGTTTTGTGCGGTGATTTCAACGGTCTTCGTTGTAAGTCGCATAACCGGCTGATTCCCGCCATGATGACCAAATCGCAGCTTATACGAACGCCCGCCGAGTGCCAATCCAAGCATTTGATGTCCGAGACAAATACCAAAAAGCGGAATACCGGTTGTCAGCAGTGTTTTTACGGTTTCAATAATATACTGCAGCGGTTCGGGATCACCGGGACCGTTACTGAGAAAAATACCATCGGGATTGAGTGCTGTAATTTCATGTGCGGGGGTATTTGCCGGAACGATGGTTAATCGGCAACCGCGATTATACAGTCCTCTGAGAATATTATGTTTAATACCGCAGTCTATACAGACAACGGAGTATTTTTGCTCTGACAGTATCGGACGATCAGTATAATGCAGTGCTGATGCATGAAGAGTTGTTGCAGAATCATGCTGCGGCATCCATTCATACGGCTCAGAACACGTTACTTCACGTACTAAATCACGTCCGACAAGACGTGGTGCATCAGCAAGCATGGTTTTTAATTTTTTTACGGTCTGTTCTTCACTTGAGATAATACCATGCAAAGAACCTTTAATACGAAGTAATTTGGTTAACCGCCGCGTATCAATACGCTCAATACCAATAATATTATGGTCTTGAAAATAACGATCAATATCTAATTCCGAACGGTAGTTGCTGACTATTGGCGAATATTCACGCATAACAAAACCCGAAAGGAATGGCTTGCGTGATTCATTATCTTCCCTATTAATACCGTAATTGCCAATTTCGGGATTGGTCATCGTAACGATCTGACCACAGTAGGAAGGATCGGTTATTATTTCCTGATAGCCGGTAAGCGAAGTATTAAAAACTACTTCTCCTGTCGCGACGCCGGATGCGCCGAGCGCTCTACCGCGGAAGATGCTCCCATCTTCAAGCAGGAGAATTGCTGTCACATTTCACCTCACAAATTTCGGGCGATTATAAATGCAGTTGATTTCTTTGTCAAACGTAAAGTGAGATATTCACATATTTTTTTTCGGAACTATAAGCACATATTAATAGCATATACCGGTTTGTTTTCCCGGCATTAAAGATTTACAGTCCTGTTTACCGATAAATAAATAAGGAAAGGCGCACGCTATGAAATACCAAAAATCAGTATTTGTTCTTATTTTGCCGTTATTACTGCTGCTGTTCATGCCTGCAGTACAGGCGCTGAATCATAATCCGGTAATGATACGCGTAAAACTTCTCTCCGGTATTTCAACAGTTACACTTAAAACATCCGCGGCGACAGTAATAAAAAATGAGAAAACCGGCAGTGAAATTATACGTTCCCGCAGCGGAACCTCGCTGACAGTAACGGCGGCGGGAAAATATATACGTATAGGCGGAGCGGGCGCATTTAGCGGTCCCATTATGGTTTACAGCAGCAGCCCGACAGCGGTAAAGAATAAAACATATCGCGGACAAATATGGATTTATAATGAAAACGGACGTTTATTGATTATCAATCGGCTTGACCTTGAAGAATATTTATACAGTGTCGTTCCGATGGAAATATCACATGCATGGAATGTAAATGCATTGAAAGCGCAGGCAATTGCAGCACGTTCGTATGCATTAGCTCAAATTGCTCATAATAATTATAGTCTCTATGATCTTGATAATACTGATCGGAGCCAGGTATATGGGGGGGCGGCAACCGAGCAGGATGCAACAACAAAAGCCGTGCGTTTAACCTCAGGGGAAGTTATTACGTATCAGCGAAAAGTCATTGCAGCATATTTTCATGCATGCTGCGGCGGGGCAACCGCAGATGTAAAAAATGTATGGGGAAGTGATTTACCGTATTTGCGGTCTGTGAAAAGCAGATATTGTAAAGGAACAAAATATTATTCATGGAATGTTACACTGACACGAAACGAACTGCTTGCATTGACCGGTTCGTCAAAAGGAATTATCCGTAAAATCAGAACAACCGCTATTTCACCTTCCGGGCGTGTATTAAAAATTCAAATTATTACAACACAGGGCATCACTGAAATGACCGGAAATGAGTTTCGTATGAAACTCGGCGCTAAACGAATTCTCAGTACAAAATTTACTATTAAGCGTGTTGGACATGCGTTTGTGCTTGACGGTTACGGCTGGGGACATGGTGTCGGAATGTGTCAGTGGAGTGCAAAAAAAATGGCTGAAAGCGGATGGAGTTATCGCGGCATCCTTGCTTTCTTTTATAAGCATACAAAAATAATGCGTTATCGCGAGAATATGTTATAATCAATATATGCATATTTCCGATTTTGAATATACATTGCCTTCTGAATTAATAGCTCAACGACCTTCAGCCCGACGTGATGAATCGCGGTTATTGGTTGTACACCGTGCATCGGGAAAAATTGAACACCGTATATTTAAAGATTTGCCGGACTATATGAACAGCTCAGATGTATTGGTTATGAATCAAACGAAAGTGATTAAAGGGCGTTTGTACGGCAGAAAAGTACAGGGAACTGCTGACATTGAAATATTGCTGCTGCGCCAAATAACTGAAACCGAATGGGAGTGTTTACTTCGGCCGGCACGGCGTTTATCGGTTGGTCAATCCGTGCAAGTACATAATACGTACAATGGAATGCATATTCATGCAACGTTAATGAAAGAACACAAAGAACGGTCAGAACGAATTCTTTCTTTTTCAATACCTCTTACGAATAATGTTCTGCATGAAATCGGATCAATTCCGCTGCCGCCATATATTGAACGTTCAAGTGATGTGTCTGATGAAGATCGATATCAGACAGTATATGCCCGTCATAACGGTTCCGTCGCCGCTCCGACTGCAGGGCTTCATTTCAGCAGACAGATTTTATCGGCCTTAGACGCACAAGGAGTACAACAAGTGCTGCTTACATTGCATGTATCCTGGGGAACATTTAATCCGATACGAGTATCTGATATTCGAAATCATCAAATGCATAAAGAATATTATTCTATTGAACCTGCCGCCTGTTCATGTATTAATGAACGAAAAGGTCGTACTATTGTTGTCGGAACAACTAGTTTTCGTGTGCTTGAAACAGTTGCCGATGAACACGGTATCGTTCATCCGCATTCGGGTGAAACAGATATTTATATTTATCCGGGTTGTACTATTAAATCCGTCGATGCACTAATTACCAATTTCCATTTGCCGCGTTCATCACTGTTAGTACTGGTAGCGGCATTTATGGGTCCGCTGTGGAAAGAGGTATACCGTATTGCCGTACAAGAACGTTATCGGTTTTTCTCATATGGTGATGCCATGTTAATAATATAAGGACAGCAATGAGCTCAATTTTCAGTATAGAACATACCATAACCAATGGATATGCACGTTCCGGTTTGTTGAAAACACCGCATGGTGATATTCCGACACCGGTTTTTATGCCGGTGGGAACATTGGCAACGGTAAAAGCACTCAGCACGCCTGAATTAATTGATGATGGGGCAACAATTATTCTCGGCAATGCGTATCACCTTATGCAGCGTCCCGGTGTTGATGTCATTGCACGTGCCGGCGGATTACATTCATTTATGAACTGGGATCGTGCGATACTAACCGATAGTGGGGGATTTCAGGTCTATAGTTTGGCTCAATTACAAACCCTTGACGATGACGGATTAACTTTTGCCTCGCATATTGACGGTGCACGCCATCGATTAACCCCTGAAGGGGCAGTCGAATTACAATATCAGCTTGGAACAGATATTATTATGTGTCTCGATGATTGCGCTTCATATCCGGCCGATCAGGCACGTATCATTGAATCGGTCAAACGGACAACACAGTGGGGACAACGCTGTATGCAGCGAATGCATGAATTACGGGCTCTTGATAATCGAGGTCAATTATTATTCGGCATTATACAAGGCGGGGTCTATCCGCACGAACGTATTGCAAGTTTAGAGCAATTATCTGAAATAGGATTTGACGGATTAGCCGTTGGCGGATTAAGTGTCGGTGAACCGCTTGATGAGATGTATCCGATCCTTGAACTGCTGGCACCGCGATTACCGAATATGATGCCGCATTATTTTATGGGTCTTGGCACACCTGTTGAATTGCTTGAAGCGGTGCGGTACGGCATTGATATGTTTGACTGTGTATTGCCGACACGAAATGCACGAAATGGACAAGCGCTCACTTCATCAGGAGTGATTAGCATTAAACAGGCACAGTATAAATATTCGCAGGAACCGCTTGATGCTGAGTGTGATTGTGATACCTGTACTCATTATACCCGCTCATATATACGGCATTTATATCTGTCAAATGAAATTCTTTCAGCACGATTGCTTTCGCGTCATAATATTTTCTTTTTATTATCGCTGATGCGTCGTGCACGCGCAGCAATTTGTACTGATGAATATGATTCATTTGTGAAAACGTTCACGGAAAAATACCGTGGCAATTAATACGTACGATTAATGCAATGAAAATATCAGGGACGATATATTCGCTTTTCCGTTATAATATAATCCATTGGAATATCAGTCGCTTCATGCGGCAGTTCATCTATCATTTGACATTCAAATGCAATGCCGATTTTTGTCGGAACGTCGGCTGTTTTTAAAAAACGATCAAAATATCCTTTGCCAAAACCAATGCGATTCCCGTTCGGATCAAATGCAATACCGGGAATAAGTGCAAGATCAATTGACGGGGTGATATAATCAACTGCAGAAAATGTATCATTCTGCAGAATCGGTTCACGGATATGCCATTGATTTTCGGAAACCTTGTGCAATCCGTGTAAACGTAGTATCCGAATACTATCAAGAACCATACGCGGTGCATACAATTTCTTTATATTCAACTGGTGATGAATGAAAATATCAAGCGAAACTTCTTCAGGTAATGCAAGATACACCAGCAATGATGCTGCATTTCGTATCATCGGCAATCGTATTAGTTTCTTGCAAATACGACGGGAGGCTTTTACGCGGTATGCATTGGATAAATGCTGTCGTTGTTTTCGTATGGCACTTCTTATTTCTTGTTTTAAATCATATGCTGTTGTCATTGTACATTACTTTTCCCGTATTCGGTGTTGCTCCCGCGCACGCCGGTGCAGTAGTATATTCGCAGGGCAATACTACGATAAAGCAGTATGCGGCTCGGATTAATACCGGTAACTACCGAATTTATAATAATGCTGTTACAATGTTAAAAAAGAGTATTGCTTATACTATAAAAATTTTAACAGCATTATAGTAAAAAGTATATATTTTCCTCTAAAGGACGAACGGCATTAATAGATCGTATCCGGCATCATCGCACATAGTATCTGCTCTTCTGCAGTATTCGTATGATTATGTTTTCGCTGTTGTAATAATTTTTTGTGCTTGGTATTTCCCTTTTTTATCGGCATATGACACAGCACAGATCTCAGCGGCTTCAATAAAAATTAATTGCGCTATTCCTTCTCCGGCATAAATACGGACCGGATTGTTTCCGCCATTGATAATTGAAATGGTTGCATATCCTTCCCATTCCGGCTCAAACGGAGTAACGTTGACAAAAACCCCGCACCGCGCATAGGTTGATTTCCCGAAACAAATAGTGAGAATATCACGCGGTATACGGAAGTACTCTATTGTTCTGCCGAGTACAAACCCGCCGGCAGGAATGACTATTTCATTTTCCGTTGCAGCATAGAAAAAATCAGCAGGAAGTTTTTTCGGATCAAGTATGACATCCGTCGCGGCAGATGGAATCTGCCATTCATTACTGATACGAAAATCATATCCGTATGATGAAGTTCCGAATGAAATTCCGGTGCGCACCTGCGCCGGTTCAAATGGCTCAATCATACCATTTTGGGCTTTTTTAATTATCCATGTATCCGGTTTGACGGGCATATATAAAATTCCTTTAAATGTAAATATAACACTCTCTTCTGTATATCAATACATAATTGATATCCTGCGTTTTGTAAAGATATAATACAGAACACCATACGCATACCAAAACAATATTATTGATTAGGCATAATTTACCGAATAAATAATACTTTAATTTTCATTATCGTGCCGATATACTCATTATATGCCCGGCATAATTTATATCGGTACATCCGGTTACAGTTACGATGAATGGCGTGGTGTGTTGTATCCTGCAGCACTGGGAAAAGCGCTGATGCTCAATCATTATTCCCGATTTTTTAATTGTGTTGAAATAAACTTTACATACTACCGCGAACCCACAACTGCTATACTGCAGGGAATGGAAAAGAAAACACCGGAAAACTTTAAATTCGTCGTAAAAGCCACGAAAGCAATGACCCATGAGCGAACAGAAGGGCTGCCGGCTTTTAAACGCTTTTGTACATCGTTAACACCATTGATACAAAGCGGTAAATTCGGCGCTGTACTGGCACAGTTTCCTTGGGGATTTAAAAACACCGCTGAAAATCAAGACTACTTAAAGCGGTTTCGTGATTATACTGCTTCATTGCCGGTGGTTATTGAATTCAGAAACAACAATTGGATTAATGAGCAAACCATTATGCTCTTACAGTCGCTTGAATTAAACTTTTGTTGTGTCGATGAACCGGATATTCCGAGTCTGCCGCCGCGTTGTGCATGGGTAACCGGCGCAATCGGATATGTTCGTTTTCACAGTCGTGATGCCACGCGATGGTGGAATACGGATACTCAACAGTCCCGATATGATTATTTGTATACACAACCTGAATTACAAGAATGGGTCCCGAAAATACAATCAATGAATACAACAACACGGGAGACATATGTTTTTTTCAATAATCATCATCACGGCAATGCTGTTTCAAATGCTCGGGATATACAAGCATTATTAATTCATAAAAAATAAATCAGGTAATACTGCCGCCGGTTTTTTGTATGCTCAACAGAATACAAGCAAATGTCGGTATAATAAAACTGCTCGTTGAACTTGGCATTTTGCCTAATAGTGTGGTATATTTATACTACGGCAGTAAATAGTATAATAGGCGACAATATGATATACTGCTGTATCGGGATGCATAATTTAATGCTGCTTGTTTTATAATACGCTCACAGCAGTATGGTATACGATATTTATATTGCAGAGCATAAAAATACATACTGTAATTAAATACGGTATAATGGGAGCTTGGGATGAAACATTATTATCTTATTATCGTACTAAACATTATACTATGTGTTTCTGCATTCGGGTGGGATTTTATTAATGAAGTGCCGCCGTGGGAACTTGACGCATGGGGTATGACGCATCAGTATTTCTCTACATGGAATACTAATACTCAGCAGCCGCAAAATCCGCTTAATGAATCAATATTGCCTGATACCGATAATTATTGGGAATGCTGGTACCGTGACGGTTCCGATGAAGTATATGCAGCATGCTACTGGCAGAAACATCAATTGCGCAGAGTTATTATTCTTTCAAATAGTAAGGTATGGCGGAAAGAATACTGGAAGCATCGGGTCTGTACCGCATATATACGATATACGTATCGCACTGATGGTCAGTTTCGTTCAAAAGCAAAGTATATTCGTGTTCCAAGAACGAAACAATATACCTGCCGATGGTGGCTGTATTATGAATACGATGCACAAGGCAGGAAAGAAACAACTTATAACCGAACTTATTATTATGACGATTTCTCGCTGGGGTATTATTTTGTTGAACATGTACTGCATTATAATACTGACGGTAAATTAATTGCATATCAAAAACAATGGCAGCAAAAAGACCAAGGTCCCTATAATGAACAATGGTACTTTTATCAATATGACGATACGGATGGAGTTTTCGCCGGTGACCCGATTATAACAGAAGAACACTGTGATCGTATTATGCGTGCCGGTAAATTATAATCCCTCTCATCCCCCGGACGCACTTCAATTGGCATCATTCATTTCTGATAAATCGGGGTAAATTATAATCCCTCTCATCCCCGGACGCACTTCAATTGACATCACTCATTTCTGATAAATCGGGGTAAATTATAATCCCTCACACCCCCTGACGCACTTCAATTGGCATCACTCATTTCTGACAAATCGGGGTAAATTATAATCCCT
>CAZBCL010000020.1:0-11465 GCA_964490645.1 uncultured Spirochaetia bacterium | reverse complement strand
CGCACTTCAATTGGCATCACTCATTTCTGACAAATCGGGGTAAATTATAATCCCTCTCATCCCCTGCCGCACAACAGCATTCGTCTTATTTTTATAAGCCCTATTGAGACAAAGCACAAACTATATCAGTGTTATATAATTCCTTTTTCTGAGTGTATGTTTTAATAGCTACTTCGTTTTTTCAACTGCTCATCGTTCAGATAGTAAATAATTACAGTTTGATTATCAGCATATAGTATCGGGAGATACGCAACCCGCATTGAAGAAAAATAAAAACAGATAATTTTCCTGATTATATATATTATTCGCCTTTAATTTTTTTAATCCGTTTTCGTGCTTTCGTAGTCAGTGAATCCATTGGAGCAAGAGAAATAACTTTTTTGTAAAAGTTTATTGCTTTGGTGAGATCATTTTGATTTTCGTAATTTATTCCAACATTCAGCAGTGCTTCTTTAACCCGTTCGTGTTTTGGTGCGCGGGAAACAAATTTTCCATAGTGTTCAGTGGAGTTTTCCCAATCTTTTTTTAATGCATAACAGCGTCCGAGCTGAAACATAGCTTCTTCAACATACCGCCGCCAGCCTTCCCGTTTAATACTGGTCAGCCCCAGCATTGATGAATATACCTCAATCGCAGCATCAATTTGTCCGGTTGCCATTGCACTTTGACCTTCGTAAAACTTCTGCTGGAGATCAACACCGCCGGTATCTGATTTCATAGTTGACGCACGCCCGGAACCGCGTACTGAACGGTGCTTTTTTTGACTGCCGGGAGTTATTTGAGTATTTGTTTGGTCGTCTGTACTGGGCTCGGTATCTTCAGGAATCAATTGTTGTATTTTGGCATAGAGGGTAATGACATTGACCGGCAGTTCAACCGCACCTTGTATTCCCATATCAGTTGTCTGACGCAAATACATGGAATCCTTTTTATCATAGAGAACGATAATCGGCACGTCTTTTTTCGCACTGCGAATTCGTGAAACCGCTTCGACACCATTAAAACGCGGAAGTGAAATATTGACAATAATCAATGCAAATTCAGTTGACCGCAATTTCGTTTGAGCTTCAAAACCGCCGACTGCTTCAGTTACGTCATACTTTTCTTGTATTGATTTTTTCCACGGACTGATAATTGATGTCGTATCATCTAAAATGAGAAGTTTTTGTGCCATATTTTAGTATCCTCTTATAAAAACAAATACCATACCGTAGGGTAAATTGTCAACACATTAGGGGATTTTCACATACAACCTGAAAATCAATCCTTGTTATATTTCACTGAGATATTATAACAAGACCCGATAGCCGGCGATAAATGATTTTACGTATATTTTTCCTTCACCTGCTATCCGGCAATGTTCAAACCTATACTTTTCGTATACCTTACGGTAAAAATAATAAAGACATAATTTTATTCAGATACTCGATAATTAATGTATCCTGCTTATCTTCACGAAATTGCAATGTTCCCGGTTTTTCAGTAACGGTTTGTGTTCCGTCTGCTGCTTTATTCGTTATATACGTCGGTTCAGTGCGTTCAAAATCATTAACGGTAAATTTCTGCGGTTTAATAATATACGATTTGTATTCTATCTGTGCGTCCTGAACATCACTGGAATACACACGATTTCCCGCTATTATTTTTGATGGGGCTATTATACCGCTAATACCTAATGTTTGATATTCATTATTAACCCGTATTGTATGTGTTCCGGAAACATTCAAATTGCCGTTCTCCTGAACACCGGCGATACTGACTGTTATTGCGCTTGCAAGCGATCCTTTGTTTTCCGTATGCGACGATGACGTATAGGTTATCTGATGATCACCTGCCGGCGCCGGTAAAAATGAGAGATAACTATTAGGGGTTGATCCGCTTAATGCACTTGATTCATTATCCTGCGTTTTCATACGATAACGAACGGTAAGTTCTTCATCAAATATAATTTTTATTTGATCGCCAACTTTCAGCATACGTCCGCTGCGGTAAAGATTGCCGTTATCATTCCAGAGAGAAACTGCCATGAGAATGACTGATGAAAGCAAAATAATACTGATAATACTCACCGGAAACAGGAAGAAGAGCTTTTTATTAATGTTCATAGTGATTCCTTTATAATCACAACGTTTATTCTATATACTATATCATCGGCATTTTGATACTCACTTCTTTACTGTATTGGCAAAACTCCTTTCGGAACAATAATGTCGGAATACTGTTGTTTTCCTGTTCTGATATAAAATATAGTAACGACGGCATAATAAATAATAATAAAACTGTTGATTAATGTTCACGGACAGTGAATAATCATAAGAGTGGTATATTTTAACGACCTAAACGTTTAGGTTGAAATAATTTAAATTTTGCCGAAAGAGGCTTTACAAGATATTTTGCTCTTTTATACTAATACGGAATACGATTAATACAATGATATGCACTGCATGTCTAATGCATATCGGATAGCGATCAACCGTAAAAATCGTTTGTGCATTAATGTAGCGATGATACAGTAATGCCTTATTATTATAAAACTCACAGCAAGGAAGATATTATGTCAACAATAACAACAGCAGTAATTCTCGCAGCAGGACGCGGAACACGGATTGAACCATTCAGTTATACCCGACCGAAAGCACTGATTCCGATTGCGAATAAACCCATCATTGTTCATCAGCTTGAAGCGCTGGATGCAGTCGGGATTAAAAAGGTTATTATCATAGCCGGATGGAAAAACGAACGGATGAATCATTGGTTGTTTCGTAATCGGAAATATTTTGAACATATGTCTATTGAAATAAAAATTCAACCGCAGCCGACGGGTACTGCACATGCTTTAAGTCTTGCGGAAAGCAGTGTTGATACAGAGTTTCTCGTACTGTATGGTGATACTATTGTAAGTGTAGAACAGTTGAAATTTGTTATGGATCAAGGAGCGCATGCCGTTGCCATTAATACTATTGAGACCCATAATTACTCATGGCAAATACTTATTGATGATGACGAAGAAAGTGAAACATACGGTCATATACGCCAGTTCACCTATAATTCACGGGAGTGGGCAACAACCGTTCCGGCAGGGATTTTTGCATTAACCAAAGAAGTATTCAAATATTTGAAAGTGCAACCCGGTTTTTTCATTCACACCGAAGTCGGAATATCCGGACCTGAAGAATATGATCTTTTTGGTGCGCTTGAAGATATGCGGCAGGAAGGAAAAACTATTCGTCCGGTCATGATGAAAAATAATACCCATGATATTGATTATCCGTGGGAAATTATGACCGTTTCATATCATATTGCTGAAGCAGCAGGTGAAATTTTAACAGAATCATATATTGATGCAACATCAAAAATCGACGGTTATATTGAAGGAGAAGTAATTATCGGTGAGAATGTAATTATTGAAGAGGGGGTTACCATTGCACATAATGTCCGAATCGGTGCGAATACCATTATTCGGCGCGGAACCTCAATAAAAGAAGATACTATTATCGGCGAACACTGTGAAATAGGACCCTATGCACGAATCGGCGGTGTATTCGGAAATGATGTTCATATTGGATTTACCGCAGAATGTGATGGTGTATGGTTTGATAAAGCATGGTGTATGCATCATAGTGAAATGTACGGTGTATTCGGTGAAGGCGTCAATATCGGTGCCGCAACGGTTTGTGGAACACTGCGCCATGATGATAAGCCGATTAAAGTTGATGTGAACGGAGAACGGATTGATACCGGCTTGATTGCCATCGGTCCGCTGGTTGGTGATTATGCACGCACCGGAGTGAATGCAATGCCGATGCCCGGTCGTATTATTGGTGCTTATGCGCTTGTTGGTCCGGGAGTTATTCAAATGCAGAATGTTCCGCCGCGTCATATTATTATTGCGAAAACTGAAAACATTATAAAACCAATTTAAGAAGATACTGCACTATTAATACTTTTAATACAGTATAATTTTTATTGCTGTCAAATCAATTAGCACGTATTGTAGTATGCTCTATATATGTTTCTGCCGCTTCACATTCGGTAAAGTATAAACACCGATATACCGGAAGATTATTAACAAGATAAAAAAAGCGCCCCGCTTTTGCGGGGCGCTTTTTATTATGTTAGGATTTTACATTCATTATACATATTCTTTAACAATATTGACAATTTCTTCGCCAACACGATCTTGTCCTTCTTGTGTTGACGCACCGATATGCGGTGTAAAGAGAATATTGTTATTGACCGTAAAGAGCGGATTATTTGATTCGGCAGGTTCTTTTGAATATACATCAACAGCATAGCCGCCGATTGTCCCTTCATTAAGTGCCTGTGTTATCGCGTTCTCATCAATGACACCACCACGGGCGGCATTAACAATACGAGCATCATTTTTCATTTTTTTAAATTGTTCAGTTGAAAGCATGTTTGCAGTTTCATCGGTTTTCGGAAGATGCAATGAAATCCAATCAGCTTCTTGTAAAACTGCATCGAGTTCCTTTTTCTCAATACCCGCTTTTGCAAGCGTATCAGCATCCACATAGGGATCATAACCAATAACTTTAATCATACCGATTGCTTTGGCGAGTTCGGCAACGCGTTTACCAATACGTCCGGTGCCAATGAGTCCAAGCGTTTTACCGGCAAGCTCAATGCCTTTCAGATTTTTCTTTTCCCATTTTCCGGCTCTCATTGATGCATGGGCATAACCAATATGACGGGCAAGTGCATACATCATGCCAATCGTCAACTCAGCAACTGAGTTTGTCGTGGCAGTCGGTGTATTACGAACATCAACACCATTCTTTTTCGCTGTTTCGCGATCAACATTATCAAGCCCGATACCGCCGCGAATGACGACTTTCAAGTTTGATGCAGCCTGTAATACTTCCGTAGTAACTTTAGTCGCACTGCGAATAATCATCCCTTCATATTCCGGAATAACCGTCAGCAGTTCTTCCGGTGCCATTCCGACCTTAACCGTACAATCAACATTAGGAATTGCTTGCAGTGCTTCAACAGCACTATCTGCTATTTTATCACATACTAATAGTTTCATGGCACGCCTCCTTATACGACATATAATTCTTTGGTGAGTGCGGCAACACCGGCACCGAGTTCAAACTTATCATATCCCAGTTTTCGCAATACTACTTCAAGTGTTGTAATGGCGACGACTAAATCGGTAAACTCAACATGTCCCATATGCGCAATACGAATGATTTTACCTTTAAGATGTTCCTGTCCTCCGGCGACGGTTACTCCATACTCATCACGCATGATTTTCGGTATTTTTGCTCCGTCAATCGAATCAGGCAGGAGTATTCCTGTTGCCGGGGGACCCGGATTCTTTGACAGTAATTTCAAACCAAGTGCTTTCGCCGCTGCATGAACAGCATTCATCTGATGAACACAATCTTGTATATTTGCTTCAACACCGCGTTCAAAAATTATTCGGAGCGTTTCCTTCAATTGCTGAACCAGCATAACTGCCGGGGTATACGGCGTTGAATTCTTTGCAGCGGATTTCTTATATGCTTTTAAGTTAAAATAGAACTTTGGTAAATCGCTTTTCTCGACACGATCCCATGCACGTTCACTCAATGATATATATGCCAATCCGGGCGGCAGCATAAATGCTTTTTGAGAACCGCAGACGGCAACATCAACACCCCATGCATCCATTTCAAATGTCGTTGCCAGTAGTGCACTGACCGCATCAACGACAAGCATAACATCACGTGTACGGGTTATTGCTGCAATTGCTTTTATATCAAATAACGTTGTTGTTGATGTTTCAAACAATTGTGTAAACACTGCTTTAATGTTTTTATCGGCATCAAGAATTTTCTTTACGTCATCCGGATCGGGTGCACTGCCCCATTCAAGAGTCATTACTTGAACATCAAGGCCGAACGCTTCTCCCATCTTTGCCCATCGTTCGCCGAATTTTCCGCCGACGATTGCAAGCATTTTTTCACCACGGCTCATAATATTTGCCATAGCGGCTTCCATGGCACCTGAGCCTGATGCTGCCATGATGAAAACATCCTGTGTTGTATTGAACGTTTTCTTTAATCCATCAGTACATTCTTTCAGAATTGATTCAAATTGCGGTGTGCGATGATGGATAATAGACTGTGCAGCGATTAGACGGCTGCTTTCAGGAACCGGTACCGGTCCGGGGGCTAATAGATACTTTTTTCTAATGACTGGTTTTGTCATAGCGTTCCTCCTTGTGATTTCACGGGGTTGCCGTAAAATATGAAACGTTTATTCTAGTCATCCCAAACAGGATGTCAAGGCGACGAAAGTAAATATACTGCAGCACTTTGATATCAGTCGTATCATTGTGCCGTATAGTGATACCGAGCTAATATGCACCCACGCATGTGCTATATTTCACATGGTATAAATACTGTTATTTGCTTGTGAAATATTTAACAAGCAGGTGTATGGAAATTACTGTACATATGTCATATTGTCAAATGTTTTTTTTACTTTTTTTTCGCGGCACAGCAGACATACGCAGTGATTATCATGTATAATAATAAAACTTTTTTTACGTATGCTTCTATGCAGTAACGAAAAAAGCACCCGGCATTTATATACAAATAGGAACGTGTTATTTTTGAATAAATAATTCTTTCCGTAAAACGCCATATTCCGTAAAACTTGACTGCACAGAAAATAAAATAGATAAACTGACGCTTAATGCAGTAGCGGTAAAAATTGCCAGCATGATAACAATTTGGTATTTAATAGCAATAATCGGTGTGATGCCGCCAATTATTTGTCCGGTCATCATTCCCGGAAGAAAAACAATTCCCATCGTTGCCATTGTTGCCATTGTCGGCTTTAAGGCTTCAATAATACTTTCCTTAAAATACGACCCGAGAAGTTCAAATGCTGATGCACCATTCGCAAGATGAAAAAAGTAACGATTTTCATTCCGGTAAATACTTGAATAAAACCGACGAATGCCAATAATACTCCCCTTTAATGAGTTTCCGAGCAGCATCCCGCCTAAGACGATTAAAAATTGCGGGGCAAGAATATCGTTAAGCTGAATAACAAAGGTATTAACGAATAGAATAACACTGCCGTTTGCAATAAAAAACGAAATAAACACAGGAATAAAAAAACCGTTGAGTTTTAAATTACTGCTATTAATTACCGACAACGATGCAAAAAGAATCATTATTAAAAACCAGCCGACCGTGAGAAAAACATTATTGACTGAAAATATATATTTTAAAAATATACCAATAAGCAGCAATTGAATAATCATGCGAATAATTGCAATGATAAGCTGCTTTCCGATAGGAATTTTGAAAAGAATTATTATCAATGCCGGGATACTCAGCATTAACGCACAGACACCAAGTGAAAGATATGAAATATCAGGGGTTTGCATAGTTATTACCTCACAAATCAACAACACGAATGTTTTTCATTCTCAGCCACTGACGATCATGCGAGACAATAATTGCCGTCCATGGACCGTTTATAATATACCGTATAACTTCTTTTTTCAGTGATCGATCAAGCGCCGAGGTAATTTCATCCAACAGCAGCAATGAACGACGACGCAATAAAACGATAATCAATGCAATACGCTGCCGTTCACCGCCGGACAGCGAATTAATGGTACTTTTTAAAATGCTGCGCGGAAGCTGAAAGGTTTTCAGTAAGCGGAAAAGATCTTTTTCATGATTCAATATCTGACGATTCGCCTTATAGTTCATAATACTATTAACTATTTCAGCAACGGTTCCTTCACCAAGATCACAATCCTGACTGACATATCCTGTTTCATTTCTCAATGCCTGCACGGTTGATGCATTAAGCGGGGCATTATTCCAGCGCACCATGCCTTTCGATGGCGGTATAAATCCAAGTATTAATTTCAGTATTGATGATTTCCCGCCGCCGGATTTACCGAATAATAATATTTTTTCACCTTCGGCAACTGTAAGGTTAAACTTTTTTATTATTGTTTTTTTCTCATACCGAACGTGTATATTGGTCAGTGATAAATACGACATATATTCTCCTTAAAATACATTCCGCATAACTATAATACTGCACCGTGTATCCGTTATGACCGACGACAAACATAGATTGCCATCATTTCGGATGAATCGGTTTTACAGTGCTCAATTGTGTAGCCGCATTCAGTAAACAACAGATCCAGTATTTTCGTTGTTACTGAAAACTCATCGCGAATATGCCGGATAACACCTTCTTGACGTTTCGCAAACCGGCTGTCATTAATCCATTGAGTAAATTTATCAGCATACTCATCAAGATTAAATGAAAACACAACATCATGTAAATAAAAATATCCGCCCGGTTTCAGCATATGATATAAACGGCGAAGTGCAATAGCTTTCCAAAAATCAGATAAATGATGAAATGCTAAACTGCTGACAATACAATCAACCGGTTCATCAGTATGAATATACGTTAAAAACCCGCCGCGGCAAAGCTGAATGGAATCAACATTCAAACGCTGCGCTTTTTGTTGTGTGTAGTCCAGCATTGTTTGTGAAATATCAACACCGATAACCTGACGGCATCGTTGTGCAATCGGCACCGTATATAATCCTGTTCCACAGCCGAAATCAATAACGGTTGATGTCTCATTTAATCCGGTCGCGGAAAATAGAAAATCAAGTTCACCCGGGATATCACGCATTGTCTGCATGAATTCATCATACTTAAAAACTTCTTCCGGTTTTGAATAATCCGTTCCGACTGCATCAAACTCATTATACTGCCATATATATGGTGCTTTCATTTATTGCTCCAATTAGATCATACTATATTAATATAAGTTAGTTTTAGTATATTGCTCTTATAGCATGTTAAAAAACAACACTATTTTTATATTCTTTTTATGGAAATTACTGTACATATGTCATATTGTCAAATGTTTTTTTTACTTTTTTTTCGCGGCACAGCAGACATACGCAGTGATTATCATGTATAATAATAAAACTTTTTTTACGTATGCTTCTATGCAGTAACGAAAAAAGCACCCGGCATTTATATACAAATAGGAACGTGTTATTTTTGAATAAATAATTCTTTCCGTAAAACGCCATATTCCGTAAAACTTGACTGCACAGAAAATAAAATAGATAAACTGACGCTTAATGCAGTAGCGGTAAAAATTGCCAGCATGATAACAATTTGGTATTTAATAGCAATAATCGGTGTGATGCCGCCAATTATTTGTCCGGTCATCATTCCCGGAAGAAAAACAATTCCCATCGTTGCCATTGTTGCCATTGTCGGCTTTAAGGCTTCAATAATACTTTCCTTAAAATACGACCCGAGAAGTTCAAATGCTGATGCACCATTCGCAAGATGAAAAAAGTAACGATTTTCATTCCGGTAAATACTTGAATAAAACCGACGAATGCCAATAATACTCCCCTTTAATGAGTTTCCGAGCAGCATCCCGCCTAAGACGATTAAAAATTGCGGGGCAAGAATATCGTTAAGCTGAATAACAAAGGTATTAACGAATAGAATAACACTGCCGTTTGCAATAAAAAACGAAATAAACACAGGAATAAAAAAACCGTTGAGTTTTAAATTACTGCTATTAATTACCGACAACGATGCAAAAAGAATCATTATTAAAAACCAGCCGACCGTGAGAAAAACATTATTGACTGAAAATATATATTTTAAAAATATACCAATAAGCAGCAATTGAATAATCATGCGAATAATTGCAATGATAAGCTGCTTTCCGATAGGAATTTTGAAAAGAATTATTATCAATGCCGGGATACTCAGCATTAACGCACAGACACCAAGTGAAAGATATGAAATATCAGGGGTTTGCATAGTTATTACCTCACAAATCAACAACACGAATGTTTTTCATTCTCAGCCACTGACGATCATGCGAGACAATAATTGCCGTCCATGGACCGTTTATAATATACCGTATAACTTCTTTTTTCAGTGATCGATCAAGCGCCGAGGTAATTTCATCCAACAGCAGCAATGAACGACGACGCAATAAAACGATAATCAATGCAATACGCTGCCGTTCACCGCCGGACAGCGAATTAATGGTACTTTTTAAAATGCTGCGCGGAAGCTGAAAGGTTTTCAGTAAGCGGAAAAGATCTTTTTCATGATTCAATATCTGACGATTCGCCTTATAGTTCATAATACTATTAACTATTTCAGCAACGGTTCCTTCACCAAGATCACAATCCTGACTGACATATCCTGTTTCATTTCTCAATGCCTGCACGGTTGATGCATTAAGCGGGGCATTATTCCAGCGCACCATGCCTTTCGATGGCGGTATAAATCCAAGTATTAATTTCAGTATTGATGATTTCCCGCCGCCGGATTTACCGAATAATAATATTTTTTCACCTTCGGCAACTGTAAGGTTAAACTTTTTTATTATTGTTTTTTTCTCATACCGAACGTGTATATTGGTCAGTGATAAATACGACATATATTCTCCTTAAAATACATTCCGCATAACTATAATACTGCACCGTGTATCCGTTATGACCGACGACAAACATAGATTGCCATCATTTCGGATGAATCGGTTTTACAGTGCTCAATTGTGTAGCCGCATTCAGTAAACAACAGATCCAGTATTTTCGTTGTTACTGAAAACTCATCGCGAATATGCCGGATAACACCTTCTTGACGTTTCGCAAACCGGCTGTCATTAATCCATTGAGTAAATTTATCAGCATACTCATCAAGATTAAATGAAAACACAACATCATGTAAATAAAAATATCCGCCCGGTTTCAGCATATGATATAAACGGCGAAGTGCAATAGCTTTCCAAAAATCAGATAAATGATGAAATGCTAAACTGCTGACAATACAATCAACCGGTTCATCAGTATGAATATACGTTAAAAACCCGCCGCGGCAAAGCTGAATGGAATCAACATTCAAACGCTGCGCTTTTTGTTGTGTGTAGTCCAGCATTGTTTGTGAAATATCAACACCGATAACCTGACGGCATCGTTGTGCAATCGGCACCGTATATAATCCTGTTCCACAGCCGAAATCAATAACGGTTGATGTCTCATTTAATCCGGTCGCGGAAAATAGAAAATCAAGTTCACCCGGGATATCACGCATTGTCTGCATGAATTCATCATACTTAAAAACTTCTTCCGGTTTTGAATAATCCGTTCCGACTGCATCAAACTCATTATACTGCCATATATATGGTGCTTTCATTTATTGCTCCAATTAGATCATACTATATTAATATAAGTTAGTTTTAGTATATTGCTCTTATAGCATGTTAAAAAACAACACTATTTTTATATTCTTTTTTATGTTTTTATTCAACTGAATAATAACCCGGCATTACAAATTATTGTATTAATACACGAATAATACATTAATTCTATAAATACTGCCGCTATCCCATATTGCTGAACGTATAAATACTATACCGT
>CAZBCL010000019.1:0-43135 GCA_964490645.1 uncultured Spirochaetia bacterium | reverse complement strand
TACCGTGTTGTCACCATCATTGTCATCAATACCGGCATACCCCTGCGGTGAACCGGTGCCGACAAGCAGCCCACTACCGCTCGCCTTCTGCTCACCACACGTTGACGCCGGAGAGTTCTGATACGTAAAACTTCCGGGCATGGTATCAAGTAATTTTGACTCAACCCGTACCTCAAAAGAACCTTGACTAAAAAACTCAGAAGTAACGTCAATATCAATATAGAAATGCTCACGTTCGGGATGTCCCGCAACATGCTGAATAGTCGTTCCAAAAAACAAATATGCGTCATTTCCATTGGAACGTATCATGACCTCGCCTGCGGCAGGAAAGGATGCGGGATCCCATGCAACGGAGGTTAATGTCTGAAGTGATGTTCCATTCCAATAATTATTAACCTGTATGGCATTTATTATAGTATCTCCCCATTCAAGACCCGCAGGTTTAATGATATGTAAATAATTAATACCGGTATTGGTTATACCGTTTTCAATACGAATATCATTCGATAGTTCTAAGTGAATTGTTGTCGGCAAAGGTGAATTCTGAACTGATGATCTTACCAATGACAGTTTTGATTCATGTGCTGCACTCCGAATACGTAAATCGTCATAATAGGTGACTGTATTGGATTGATTCTGACACCGTGTTTCCGTCCCTACCATAATCTTCATATTAGAATTCCACGTAACGCGTTTCGTATATAAAAGACACCATTCATTCGGATATCCATTCGGAATATCTGAAGGATTCGGGTTTATCCATATTGACAGATTCGTGCCATTATGCGTGAACTTTATTCCAATGTCATTCGTATTGGGAATATTCGGTGTTCCAACAACACTTTGTAAACCGGTGTTTGGATCATCGGTCTGATAATAATGTCGGAGAATATTTGACAGATCGACATTGGTAAAACGTTCACATGTCGCAACGAAATCATTCCCCGAAAAATTACGTTCATTCCCATCATATACTCCAAAAAAATTATTGGTAAAATCCTGTCGAACAAGATCATACAGCATAAGGTATTCATTAAGCTGATCAAACGGATTTATTGCCCCATTATCAACAAATAACCAAATATCTGTTGAGTTCTGATTACGTAATGTGGAATGGTAAATCCCGCCGCAATCCATATGTGAATAGGTTCTGAATATTTCAAATCCGAACGGTTGTTCTGCTGTTGCTTTAAATGGAATTTCAAGTACTGCCTGATTACCGGAAAACACTCCATTATAATTATACGGAGGGCATCCTCCACTACCGGATGTTCCGGTAAATGGGTCACCGGTCAGTTCTAATCTATTTAAAGATGTTTCCTGTACTGTTGTATAGACACGATTACATGTCCCACCGGTTTTTGTACCGATGATGCCTTCACGTCCCATAAAATAATTTGTTCGCCACTTACTACCATCAAGTGGTGCAGAAAAATTATTATGATAGGTATACGAAGCAAAAATCGGCGTTAGTATGAAACTTGTCATAAGAATAAATAATATACTTATGAATAATAATAATTTTCTCATGTTGAAGACTCCTTATTTTAAGGTAATGATTATTATATTCCCTTATGTATAAATTATATACTAATACTCATTAATATACAAGTATATTTAAATATATATTATATTTTCTTATTTTCAACTTAAAATAATAATATTTTCTTCCCTTATATACATGACATTCTTTACCTAATAATAAAACGATGGTAAAAGTCTCTGTATTATTTATTACATATGTTGCTGACAAATATAACCTTTTTCAGCGAACTGTGAGGAATGAATGTATTTGTCGTATAATTAAAAAGCATTATTTTGTAATGCTTTTTGAATTTCATTATCCATTTTAATTATATTCATTAAAACGATAGGAAATCATTTAAAAGATGAACGGCAATACAACTGTGTTATTCGTATTATGCTGATTTTCATCCGCTTATTGTAAAGGATATTTGCGGTGATGAAAATTATTATGAATTCTATTATTAATCACTTGACCATAATCATTGAAAGGGATATATTTGCTGTGTTACGTTTTAGTAATACCATAAGTCCTTATGGTCATGTATAGTCAATACATATTGTATACGCCATGTAAGAAATTTAGTAATTCTTTAATGGAAAAATGAGAATAAAGCATTAATAGTGTAAGAATGTATTAGCTTGTGATATGTTTCACATGTAAAACATTATCAGCCAGATAATTTTGAAAGGAACAACGGATGAGTAATAAGTACATCAGCAAAAAAGACTTTGCACCGTGGGTAGCATCGCTGGTAAAAGAGCATGAACTGCACGGTCCTGTATCAAAAAAAAGTAAGTTTGTTCTTGGTCGTATTACAAACGTAGAGCAACTGCAATTACAGTATGATTATGTCATGCTTCCTCCGAAACAATATATTTTCCCGACATATCAGGATATGCTGAAATTTGATGCACAAGGGCTGCAACAGGATATACAACCACAAGAACGGGTCCTTTTCGGTATTCATCCGTATGATATCGTTGCAATAAATCAGCTTGATATACTATTCACTGAAAATAAAGAAGATGTATACTGGACAGCAAACCGTGCTGCATTAACAATCATTGGTTCAAATGTCATTAATCACAGCCCTGCAGCATTTTTCGGTTCGATGAATTCATGGAAGCCGAAGACGGGATTCGACATTTTCCTAACGGATATCGGTGATGGATATGTTGCAGAGGTTGCAACCGAAAAAGGCAGTTCACTCCTTAACAATTCATTTACCGATGCCACTGAAACACAAATCACCGATGCTGAAACAACAAATCGCACTGCTGCAGAAAATTGCCCGCAAAAGATTGCAGGGGCACAACTCAATAATGAGACACAACTCAAAGAAATTGCACAGAAAACCATTGCTCAGTATGACAGCAATCTATGGCATGAATTATCCGAACGATGTTTTTCATGCGGAACCTGCAACCTTGTTTGTCCGACCTGCTATTGTTTTGACGTGCAGGATGTATGGAATCTTGATGGTGTTTCCGGAAAGCGCTATCGCCGTTGGGATGGATGTTTAACACGTGAGTTTTCTGAAGCAACAATACAAGGCGGACATCATAATTTCCGTAATGAACGAGAAGAACGCTATCGCCATAGAATAATGCGGAAACTAGCGTACTTGAATACAAAACTCGGCGGTCCTGCATGTGTCGGCTGCGGTCGATGCACTATCGGGTGTACCGCTAATATCGCGAACCCGCTTGACACCGTCGTGAAAGTACAAGGAGCATAAATATGAGTGTATCATCGGTTTCAGTACCGGAAGAAAAAAACATCTTTCTCGGGAAAGAATGTACAATTCTTGAAGCAGCAATGATAACGAAAACCGAAAAATATTTTAAATTAAAATTTAAAGACGGATCTGCCATGGATTATCAACCAGGGCAAATCGTTGAAGCCGGAATCCCGGGATTCGGAGAAATTCCATTAGGTATATCATCATCCCCGACACGTAATAATGGCAGTTTTGATCTTGTTGTTCGTACAGTCGGTCGTGTTTCCGGTAAACTTGTTTCCCTGCAACAAGGAGACTCAATGTGGGTCCGCGGACCACTCGGACACGGCGTGCCGGTTGATGAGTTCAAGAATAACCCCGTACTCATTATTGCCGGCGGTATCGGCTTATGCCCTACTCGCAGTATGATTCAATACATCCTCGATAAGTATACTGAGTTCAAAGACTTTAAATTATTTTTCGGCTGCCGTTCACCCGAAGAGCGTCTCTTTACTGATGATTGTGAAAACTGGCAAAAATCAGACCGTGTTGAGTTTCATGAAACCGTTGATAATGCTGATGCAAGCTGGAAAGGCAATGTCGGTGTTATTACAACACTTTTTGAAAAAACATCAATTGATAAAAATTCCCGTGTACTGATATGCGGTCCGCCGATTATGTATACCTTTGTTATTAAGGAACTTGATACACTCGGCATTTCCCGTGAGAACGTGTATGTTGATCTTGAACGCCGTATGAAATGCGGTGTCGGGAAATGCGGGCATTGCCAGATGAATGATAAATATGTCTGTATGGACGGACCGGTATTCCGGTATACCGACATTCAGGATTTACCGGAGGCATTTAAATGAGTAAACCACGCGTCGCTTTTTTTGATTTTTCATGTTGTGAAGGATGTCAACTGCAGCTGACCTATTACGGAAAGCCATTTGTTGATTTACTGGATCATATTGAAGTTGTTGAGTTTCGGGAAGTTATGTCTGAAACGACCAGTGAGCCGATAGATGTTGCATTTATCGAAGGCAGTTTTACCCGCGAAGCTGATCGTGCCCGTCTTGAAAGTATTCGTAAACGGGCTGCGGTTGTTGTTGCATATGGATCATGCGCTGCAACCGGCAATGTTAATGCTTTGCGAAATAACCGCCCGAAAGATCAGGTTCAGGAAGAAGTGTATGGCAAAGATAAAAATATGCCGCATCTTGAAACCAATCAGGAAGCGCTGCCAATCAGTGCAGCAATAAAAGTTGATTTTGCACTGCCGGGATGTCCGGTTGATCGCACGGAGCTTTTAAAACTCATTCTTGACGTTGTTCACGGAAAAGCACCATATATCCCGGATTATCCGGTCTGCGTTGAATGTAAACTAAAAGGCAATATTTGCCGTTATGAACGCGGGTTGTGGTGTCTCGGTCCAATTACCAAAGCCGGTTGTAATGCATTTTGTATTGAACATAATATCGCCTGTGAAGGATGTCGCGGATATGTTTCAAATGCAAATCTCGATTCAATGGAACAAAACCTGATAGAAGCCGGAATGGATCCTGAATATGCAAGCGTTAAATTGCGCATGTTTGCAGCATATCACTATGATGAAATGCGCAAACAAGAACAGAAAGCAAAGGAGCAGAAATAATGGCGAAGAGTTACTCGGTTGATGTACATCATGTAACCCGCGTTGAGGGACACGGAAATATTCTTGTTAATGTTGCCAATGGCACGGTTGAAGAATGTACATGGAAGGTTGTTGAAGCACCGCGCTTTTTTGAATCATTTATCCGCGGACGGCATTATTCTGAAGTTCGGCGGTTAGTCAGTCGCATATGTGGTATTTGTGCTATCGCACATAGTCTTGCATCAGTGAAAGCAACAGAAAACGCTCTCGGTATTCAGATTTCAGAACAAACTGATACATTACGGCGTATTTGTAAACATGCTGAAGTACTTGATTCTAACTTTCTGCATGTCCTTTTTTTAGCAGCACCGGATTTCCTCGGGCTCCCGTCAGTTTTTCCATTACTTGAACAAAATAAAGAACTTTTCACTCTTGCTGTTGAAATGAAAAAAACAGTCGGCGATTTTGCCGACCTTATTGGCGGACGTGCAGTACATCCGCTGCGTATCATTCCCGGCGGGTTCTCAAAAGTACCCACGGCTCATGAACTCGCTACTATGATTGAACGCCTTAAAAACCTTGTCGGGCAATTTGATGCCGTGAAAGATATATTAAAATCAGTTGCCCATACAATTCCAACGTTTGAACGCGAAACTGAATATATTGCCCTTAAAGATGATGTTGAGTACGGACAGTATGACGGCTTGATTGCTTCATATATGCCGGGCGGAAAAGTTGAAACATATTCCGTTGCTGATTATAAAAACATTACAAATGAATTTGTAACACCGCATTCAACCGCAAAATATACCAAACATAATCTTGATTCCTACGGGGTCGGAGCACTGGCACGTATTCATGTCAGTTGGGATCAGCTGCATCCAAAAGCACGTGAAGTTGCCGATGAACTCGGATTTTCAATTCCCTGTTATAAGCCGTATTTTATTACCATTGCACAGTTTATTGAATGCTATCACAGCGCATATACAGGTATTGAATATATGCAAAAACTCATTGATACGGGTATCCGCAATGAAAAACCCGCAGAACCCACTAAATTTGCACAGGGTGCCGGTGCAACAGAAGCCCCGCGTGGTATCTTATTCCATGACTATACCTATAATGAAAAAGGTATCTGCATTGACGGAAATGCAATTATTCCGACTAATCAGAATCATAATAACATTCAGCATGATTTTGATAAACTCGTCCCTGAATTAATCAATGAAGGGGTCGATGAGAAAACAATGGAACTGCGGCTTGAAATGCTGGTACGGGCATATGATCCGTGTATTTCATGTTCCACCCATTATATGGATATACAATTTAAAAAGTAGTATACCGCACGACGATAATCATCTTTCTTAATCGAGGATTATACAGCGATATGGAGAAACGGGTCATCATCGGGATAGGAAATTACACGATGACCGATGATGCCGTTGGTCTGCAGGTTATTGATTCTATTCTTGACAATCATCTTGATGTCGATTTTGAAGCAGTTACCTTAGGAACCGGCGGGTTTCGTTTATTATCATTTTTCAACCCGTCAATTGAACGAATACTCATTATTGATGCGGTTCATATGGATGCACCGCCGGGAACATTCCAGGTTCTTAATCCTGATGAAATCATTTCACGTAAGAAACTGGACGGTTTTAGTACTCATGAAGCAGATGTTTTACACATTATCACCATTGCACGAAAAGCAAAACAGCATGTTCCGCCACTTCGTATTATTGCTGTCCAGCCATACTCACTGGAAGAAGGCTATACCCTCTCTCCAATACTGAATAAAAAACTGCTCGATATTCGTCAGAAAAGCATTGAAGTTATTCATCAAGAATGGTAGAACAATACTATAATGATTAAAGAAAGTATGTGATCAAATGCCAGTGATCACTATAATTCCGGTACGATGCTTTCAATTCAAATAACCCCTATAGGGACCATCTATTCTTCTTGCAAAGAAATGACCGGCACACCAATTCAAGCAAAAGTTGCCGAAGATTCCTTAGGGTATATTAAAATTGCCGATGCATTTATTCCCGCCTTAAAAGACCTTGAAGCATTTGATCGAATATGGCTACTCTATCATTTTAATAAACTTTCCCATATTACAAAAACACAATCATCAACGTATCGCGATAGCAGAATTCATGGGATATTTGCTTCACGTGCACCAATGCGTCCAAATCATATTGGCATGTCACCGGTTCGTTTGCTTTCGATTGAAAAAAACATTATTAATATTGCTGATGTTGATATACTTGACGAAACCCCATTGATTGATATTAAACCGTATATCCCTTGGGCTGATCACTTTAATGTTATACGATGCGGTTGGATGGATGAGATTGACGATACTCGTACCCGCGATGATGGTCGATTTAATCAATAAAGATGCATTTATACTTGAATGTCTGATTTTTATTTCTTATATATTACCCATTAACTTCTTTATCAATTTCCCCTGCTTTTTGTAATGCAAATTTTGTACACAAGGGTCCGATTATTCCAAAAATAATACTGGTTATTGTAATTGTTGTAATTATTGTCGTCCCAATATACGAACCTTCATCTCCTAATGGAGTAATTTCCTCTGCAACCATAATTGATAAACCGATGGCAACCCCTGCTTGTGAAAGTATCCCGTAGCCGAGATACCGTCGAACAGTAGTTGGTGCATTTCCAATAATCGCACCAATTTTTGCACCGCCCATTAATCCGATTGTTCGCCCGATAATATACACCGCTCCGATAGTTCCTAGTACCGGCAACTGGAAAATATCAAGATGGGCTCCGGCAAGTGCAAAGAATAAAATATACAGGAGCGGCATATTGTTCCGTAACTGTCCGCCTAATTTACTGATAATAGTATGCGAAGTTGTATTGACAATTATCAGACCCAGTATCATATTTGTCAGAATCAATGAAAGATGCAGTGCAGTACACAAACCAATACTTATCAGAATAATTGCAAAAAGTAAAATATACATTTGTATATCATCTTTTTTTACGATATTCAGAAAATATTTTAATATAACTGCCAGTATACCGCCCAATCCGAAACTCAATCCAATTTCCTTCAATGGCACTAAAAACATGGCAATAACATTACTATTCGATACCACACCATTATGCGCAGGCATAAGCATATGCTGCACAATAGTAAAAACAAAACCAAAAATAATAATTCCTACTCCGTCATCAATTCCGACAACCGCATACAATGCTTTTGTTAATGGACCATGTGCTTGATATTCCTGAATAACCGCAACGGTGCCGGCCGGAGCACTTGCCGGTGCAATCGCGCCAAATAACAGCGATAATGCAAGATTATTGGTTATCAGCCATAATAACAGCGTTACAATAATAAATGCGCCAAACGACTCGGCAAATATAATATACCATATGCTTGACCCAAGACGTTTTAAATCAGAATGCTTTAATTCGATGCCGATAGTAAATGCAATAAAACCAAGCGCAATATCAGAAACAAAGTTAATATGCTCCTGAATACCGCCTGATATAATATGCAGCACTGATGTCCCGAAAATAACACCAACTATCATATATCCAAGTAATGAAGGTAATTTTATTTTCTTAAAAAGCTTTCCGACAAATAACCCGAATACCAGTATAGTCCCGATAATAATAATTATCGGAATATGCATATCTGCAATAGATTGCTGTACAGATTGTATGAAAGAAATCATGTATATTCCTTAATAATCGAGTTTACCGAAAGTATGTATTAATTGTTGAACGGTAATCATAATCTCATTACGCGATGAATACTTCAGTATTTTATCCGAAAGTTTTTTTATATTATGCCCGGAAATCACGGTTGAAATGATTTTTAAATAATCGTCAGGCTGCTCTGTCCAGAGCGAAGCAAATAAATGCATTTTGGTTAAATAATGTCCAACATTATTTGCATCCGAGATAGCAATCAACTCCTCTGAATACAGCATGACCGTCTCAATAATATCATTAAGTATACTTTCATTCTGAATGAAAATCGTCATCATGACTTTTTTCTCTCGCCCACTATCATCATCAGGGTGATCCTGCTGCAGATAATGTTTGATAGTAGTCAATAATGAATGTACATTTTCTTGTTTAACTAAAACCTCTATTGCATCAGCATTGCTCTTGAAAATATTTGCAATCCCGGAAAGTATTTTAATATATTCCTTGCGTTCATGCGTCGGACCAATGATAAAAATAAATACATGAGAAATCTTACCGTCAATTGAATCATACACAATACCGTCGCGTGAAGTTACAATTCCAATATGAAACGTATCAATATCATCTAAATATATATGCGGAATAGCAATACCATTTTCAAAACCGGTTGAAGTTTGTTCTTCTCGTTCCAATAATTTTGCATAAAAATCATCTTTGGAATAACCATGAAAAACATCGCTTGCCTGCAGTATCTCGGCAATCTCATGGAGCATCTCTTGTTTGGTACTACTTTCTGAATGGATACGTACAAACTTCTCATTAAAATAGTTAACAATTTTCATTATACCCTCTCCTTACTGATTTTGTTTGATCAATCAAACACATAAATGCCGGTTTTATTGTAAATAATGATTTTTCTCATATTCCAATAATGCTGCAATAACGGTGTTATTTGTTTCTGCATTCATAATTTTTGTATAAATACTTCCATCGCGAATCAATTTCGCAACCTGAGAAAGAAACAATAAATGCAGTACTACATCAGGAGCACAAATAACAAAAAAAACATTGATAGTATCACGTATCCCATTTTGGAATGCTATCCCATGAAGCGAACGCCCGATAATCACTGCCGGTTTTTTAAATAATTCATCACTTGGATTGCGGGGATGCGGAATGGCAATGCCATTGCCTAATGATGTACTCAACAACTGCTCTCGTTTCTGCAGATGCCAATATACATTCTGCGCAGTTGTCGTTATTTCCGCTGTTTCAGCGAATCGCGCTAATTCCAACAGTACAGAATCCTTATCAGTAGAGGATAAATGAAGATTAATATAATTCGGTTCAATAAAACGTGATAATGGAATACTTTCAGGGGAATCAATAAATCGGGTTAATTCATTTTCATCGGTACTGTTTTGCAGCATTTTATCGTGTAAATATTCATCAATTGCAGATATTGAGAAACGCCACTGATTTGCTATCTTTATTCCCGGAATTTCTCCATTTTTTGCTAATTTAATGATTGTCTTCTCATTAAGTTTTAAGTATTGCGCAATCTCTTGTGTAGTCATTAAATTATCTTTAATCATTTATATATCCTTATATTAACTTATAATGACATATATTAACTTCATGTCAATAATAAAATACAAAAAGTTCACTATCCATCAATAAACATATTATGCACAATATCACTGATGTAAAGTATAATTGCATTACTTCTTTCCATATCAAAAAGAAAATTGTTTTATAAAAACCACTACAGCATGATATATACCGATATATTTCCGGATCGGAAATACCATTACTCGCTGACTATATTATTACAACGCAAGTATATATAATATTATTATATAATTACTTTTTTAATTGTGGATTTATTATATACAGGATATATATTATATAATAGTTGCATATGAAAGGATACTTTCAAAATGATAACCGGAATTAATCACATCAATATTACTGTTAAAAACCCTGAACTCATGCTGTCATTTTATCACGAACTGCTTGGTTTTATTGTTATTCTCGACATAATACGTGAAGGTGAAGAGCTGGCAAAAGGGGTTGGTGTTCCCGGAGCACGCCTTCGAAACATCCGTCTTGCTGTCCCCGGATCTGATGTTCAGATTGAATTTATTCATTATATGAATGTTACCGGAAAACCACTGAACCCGCATCCGATTCAGGATTATCATATTGGTCATATCTGCTTTGAAACGGATGACATTGCAGCATTGTTTACCTGGCTTACGAATGCAAGTGTTCGCGTTGTTTCCCCACCGGTAACGATACATCCGGGAGGTATTCAATTTATGTACATCTATGATCCTGAAGGAAATATAATCGAAATAGCACAGCATCGGAAATAATCTGCTGCTTCCGGAATGGACACTTCTCTGTAATCAGATAATACCAGTTAGCCACTGATTTAATAAATAGGGGTATTTATATTTTTACCTTCATCTATATTACTTACTCTTTTTGTTTCTTTTTAACGGTTCTTCTTTAATATCTTCCGTTTCAAAATTATATGTTATTAATTTTGATGCTATGATTGATGTCGGCAGCATTTCTTTTTGTTTGATATGGATTGATACACCGGGATACGCTCTCCCGAAAATACTGACACTGCCCGCAACATCATTGGTTACAACTCTGATATTATCTTTTCGTTTATCAATTTCAGCATTATACTCGTCTATTTTCTTCATAATACTTTCGTTCTTTTTCCGTATCGTCTCTTTAACTTCTTCCGATTCTTTCGCACTATTCTGTGCGGCAATGGTTTGCATCATTTTATCATTTGTTTTTTTCTTTTTTTCTAATTCAGCAATTTTCCGGTGAATTTCATTAATTTCATTTATCAGGAGATAATGCTGCCCGACATAAAGATGCGTTTTTACGCCGATTTCATTGCCAAAAGTAACCGCCTCAATAGACTGCAGCGCAAAACTTTGCCCACCGAGAATAAGACCGCGCCCTTTTATTACTTTTATATCACCACCGACGGTAATCGTACTATTCATAATATAATTACCCGCTTCAACCGATCCCCCGGCCTCAATTGTTGCTTTTTCAAGAAAATTAACAATAACATCCTCATTTGTTTTTATTTTACATTTACTCTTACCGATAATACCATGCGCAACTTTAATGGATTTCGCTGCTTTCAATACTGCATCATATACAGTCCCTTTTACTTGAATTTCTCCTTCCAATGATTCAACGATAAAACCATTTTTCACATCCCCGTTAACAATAATATCCCCGGTAAACTGAATATTACCGGTTGTAAAATTAACATCTCCCTTCGTTTGAAAAACATGGACTAACTGCAGCGTGGACCCTTCATATTTCGGACAGCCATCAG
Organism: uncultured Spirochaetia bacterium; assembly: GCA_964490645.1. GTDB lineage: Bacteria > Spirochaetota > JAHITG01 > CAZBCL01 > CAZBCL01 > CAZBCL01. The sequence continues at coordinate 31,179 of CAZBCL010000019.1, read as the reverse complement.
TTGTTGCAATAAAGTCAGTCCCATTTTCAGCTTGTTTAACATTCCCGGTCAACTTAATATTTAATTTTTCTCCCGGTAATGGCGGTATTTCTTTACCGAAAATATCTTTCCCCGGTTCCCCGGGTTTTGAGGGTATTTTCCGGGCAATAACCGCTCCCTCTTTCACAAATGGAATTGGTCCTAAATCATAATAATCAACACTGCCATCATCAGCAATTTTCGGTTTTGTCTGTTGCGGTGTAAATAATAATTCTAATTGCTCATCGGTATCATCAACCGGTGCAATCCCTTTAATTGCTCTGATCCCGAATATATTCTCATCTCCGCTGTTGAGTTTATTAATTGCCTGTTTAATAATATCTTCATCAATACCATAAACAATCCCTTTAACCCCTATTGCATTCATACAGCTTTTAAAATCTAATTTTTCACCTGCGCCCTGCGGCACATATAAATTCAATACCGCTGCAAGATTATCCGATGAGACATCAATTTCGACATAGCCGTCCTGACAGGGTTCAACAATAAGAGTACTCCCTTTCAAATGAACCTCTCCATCAACTTTCATGGTATAATGGATAGTATTCGATTCTATATCTTCATGCGTTTCAATAAATTTATCATGATTCAACGTAACGGTTTGCGGAGGTTTGCGTTGAAGCACTGCGCCCGTTACCAACCGCCCATTTTTTTCTTTTTGCGCTTTTGAAATAAACGCAATCTCTTCCCCGCTTTTAAAAACATTTCCCGCGCTCGGATCCGGACTTGAAACAAGATGTTCAGGGAAATCTGCACCGGCAAGTTCGATCGGAAAATGAAACGTAATATGCGCATCAGTGCCCTCAATAGCACGTTCCCCCTCAGCAACGGTAAACACAACAGGAAAATGTGTTCGGACAACATCAATTTTTTCAAGTTCACGACTAATATTCTGACTGTTGGTGCCATAGCGAACCCCTGCTTCAATCAATGCCGCAAGCACTTCTTCGGTTGTCGGAACAATTTCCTCAAATTCTTTTTTTTCAATAACAACTTCCGCTTTCATTTTATCATCAGAGACAATGACCTTGACCGTTAATCTGCTTAGGTCAATTAAACTTATAACTGAGTTTTCAATAGTTATATAACCGCGTCCTTCTGAAATGTACTGAAAATCATTATTTAATGTAATGCCATGACCGGGTTCAGGGTTATACTTCATAACCTGATTACCGAATATACTTTTACCATATGGACGGTTTGCTTTTGGTTTTCCGACAGCTACAACCGTTCCCTGCTTCACTGCTTCAATAGAAATGATAGTCGGAGATCGATATTTATTTGCCGTACACATTAAGAGCTCTTTTTCCTGAAAGAGCACTTTAATATCAACTTTTTCAAAAACATCACTTGGTGCAGGTTCCCCTGATGCGATAACTATTGGTCCAACATCAATTTTATTGGTTAATGAAGAATTAATCGCACGATTAATAACTTCAGTATTGATGCCGTATTGTATATGATTATATTCAAGAATACGAAGAATGGTATCAACTGAAACGGGCTCTCCGGTATAAATCATTTTTAAATAGCATATCATACCGTCTTTAGTTGTCGTTAACTGATACGGTTTCGGTCGCACGGATTGTATGTTTTTTCGCTTCTTCATAGTATTATACATAGTACTTTTTCTTACTATTTACTAAACTGTCTCATTCATGTATACCACTTATAAAGATATCGTTTTATGACAGTATGCCAATTAAAAAATATTCTTTATATATACATATAATCAATGTTTAAATAACTATTCATCAAAACCGGTATGGCCGAAGGAGCCGCCATACGGCAGCTCCGACAGCCGCTTGAAGAAGTGAGGTATTTGTATAAACTTCAATATACGCTCTATTGAAGTATACACGGCACATAGTATTAATTAGTCATTTCAGCATAGTCCGATATTTGTATTACTTTCGTAGCAACCTCACTCCAATTACCCGCAGCATCAACGGCGCGTATTTTAAAATAATATAACCCGCCGGCACAGTTTGAAAAACGAACAATAGTATCTTCGGTTTGTATTGCATAATCAGGTTCTATATATTCGTTCGTGCTAAAACTATATGACCAGCCCTGTACATCACGACAGGTGCAGGTATAATTAAAAACAGGTGCATTATTTGAAACAGGAATTAATGACGGATGAGTAGGCGATTGAATATGAAGACCACTCGGCGGTCGGGCATCAACAACAATTTGTGTACAAACCGTCTTGCTGAATATGCCACTATCACTTTCAATACGAGCCTGAATATAATTCGTACCCTCACAAAAATTTGACACCATAATATAATTGAAGCCGCGATTAGGAATACGAATAAACGACTCTGAAGATTTATTAGTCGTCATTTCAAATGCTAAGGAATAATTAAATAGTGCTGTATTGGTTGCAATAATAAGACATTCAACCGGCGCAGCGTCATTTTTATACGCTTGTTGGTACTGAGGCATGCGTATCTCCGGATGTGCAATGAATAACGGCATTGTTACACCGCGAATACCAAATGTCCCATATGCCTCAATCTGATAAACAAGATACAACGTATTATTACCGACAACAGATTGCACGTTTCGGCATGCATTGCTGATATCTTTAGTAATATATATTTCTGAACCAAGTATATCCTCTTCCTGAGTACTTTGAAGAACACGTAAAAATATCCCCGGCTGAATGTTGCGATAATCATACCACGCAACAATAATACTGTCATTATACCGAACCGGCATAGGATTAAAACTATCGGATGGAGTATCTGAAATAATATGCGGCGGCAGCCACTGTGGTCGGCGGTGTGCGGCAAAATCAATCTTTGAATAATAAATATCCCAATCATTCTGCCGATCACTCTCCAAAAATAAATATAATTCACGATTATTCGGATTAAACAATAACCGCGGGCGACGATAATTTGCCGTATCAGTAAATATCCTTTGCGGCTCCTCCCAATGTTCTCCGTTATCATCACTAAAAGTATAATAAATACTATCATGTCCTTCACTCCGCATTTGATATGCGGCAATAATAGTATTTTCAATGCTTACAATTTCCGGAAATAACACATGGGCATTGCTGGCATACATATTCCGTGAAAAAAGTGTCTTCGGCAGTGACCAGTTTTTACCTTCATCATCACTGGTAATCACTTTTAAATACGCCGAACCATTGTTTTTAATGCTATGATAGTATAATGAAACAGCATTGTTCGCGTGTATAACTATTTTCGGAATCAAAGATATCGTATCATGCGGAATAATGACCGATTCAATCCAGTGATAATAATCGCCGGCGGTCTGCAACAATGTTATTGTATTACTGATATTTTCATATGCCAGAAAAAGCTTCCCATTTTGGGCAACTGCAGTACTAATGGGGAAAGGCATATACGCATGTGTTTTTTTTATGCGTATCGGCTTTGACCAGCGGTGTCCCGGTGTATAATAACTTAAAAACACCGAATACCCATTTGTCTCCTTAACCGTATATACGGTTATCACTGTATTTGAATACATTTGTATAGATGGCGAACCGACTGTTCCATTATTATAAAAATCTTTTTCTTCCGCAAACGGCTGTATTGAATGCCGTGCATAGATCGTTGATGAAATGAGTATAAGGATTATTATACAATACTGAAAAAAACGCATACGGCATTCACATCCTGTTTAATAAATCTTTTGCTTTATGATTCTTCGGGTCAATTTTCAATATTTCCTGACACATTAATCGTGCGCGCGTATAATCACCGCTCATAAAATACATTTGTGCCTGCAGATAATACATCTGCATTCTCTTCTCTGCATCATTTTCCATTTCATATGAAAGCAACGAAGGCGGTGTAACTGCATTTGACGAAGTCATAAAAGTCTCTTCGTTTTCATCAGCAGCATATTCTGACGGCGGTATAAACTCATTATCAAGATACTCATGCACACCGACATGTTCCCCGATCAACAGTGATCGGGATATCATATTAGTAACATTATTTTCCGGAGATAATAAAGCCGCGCATTTACTGAACCTATCAGCCCCGCTACCGGAGTTTTGCCGATCAGTACTGTAGGCAATGACTTTCGTATGCAGATAATAGTAGGGAGAATCGGGGCGTATTGATATTCGATTTTCTTTTTGCTGAAACCCCTTAACAACCCGTATCATATTCAATGCAATATCATTGGTTGGATCACTTTTTAAAACTTCTTCGCATAGTTTTATTGAACGATAATAATCACCCTTTATGTAATTCCCCTGTGCTAATTGCAGTAATCGTGTAGTAGTCCGCCGCATCATTTCTTTGTTGTCCGCAATGGCGGCATTGTTCGCTGCGCGGGTATGCGTATCAGCGCTTGCCGGATACTCCCCGATACCTGAAGCATTCCCCTGTTGTTTCACTGATAAACATGAACTGAGTAAATGATTTTTTCCGGCATATCCTGCCTGTCTATATGTCCGTTGTATAAACGCTTTTAATTCCGGCAATACAAACGCCGTTTTTTCCTGAATACGTTTTTTTTCTATCGCAACATTTATTTTCGCAATATTGCTTAACGCAACGCTATTGTTATTATCCAATGCTAGTACCTGCCGATAGAATAACTGGGCAATATGCAAATTATCCTCACGACGTTCCGTATCAGCATTACGTAATAAATATGCAATTTTTTCATTCCGACCGGCTGTCTTTGATGCCGTTATTATATTTTCAAGCAGTAATAATGCAGATTCATTGTGCACATCAAGCCGGAAAACTTTATTGCAATAAACAATTGCTTTTTTATAGTTATGGTTATCATATTCTCGATGCGCCGATGCTAAAAACATTTTAATTGAATGCTTAATTTCAATCTCCCGAATTTGATTAAACAAGCGCGTATATTCCCTTAATGCAACACTGTTTGATGCTTCCATCTCTGTGATTTTTTGATACGTTGATAATGCTTTTCGCAAACGTTTATTATGCTCAAAATCAGCTGCTTGTGTAAATAATGTTGCGATTTCAGCTTGTTTTGCCCGTTCCGCACGTATTTGTTTTATATACGAAAGCCAATAATCAACATATTCGCCGCCCCCCATCGTACGATCTACCGTATTTAATATCTCTTCCGCTTTATTTAACTTATCTTCTTCAATATGCTGCACTGCTTGTGCAATTAACCTATTCTTTTTAGTTATTTGAATATACGATTCTTCAAGATAATACGTAACATCATCCGTTGTTTCATACGATTCTATTAATGATTCCCAAATACGCATTGACTCTTCGTATTTTCCTTCATTATATAACCGCAATGCGGTATTAAATTGCTGGGTAAAAGTTTGAGAGGTCTCTGCATATAATACAGTGACTGCACATATCCCTATTATTAAAATGAATATACATGCCGATATATACTTTCTCATGTCTTTAGTCCTCCCATTCCTTTTTCGGTTCCGCAATTGAGCCTTGAAGTGCACGTAATTCTTCCCTTTTTTCAAGTGCTGCCGAGTGATGCGGATCTATTGCAAGTAATTTATTCAAATACTCCAGTGATTGATCAAAATCATTTTTCATATATAATATAAGTGCTTTTTTATAATAATAATCCACCTTTTTAATATCTTCATCGCTCATCACTGACGCAACAAAACCATTCATTTTAAAACTTATTGAAATTTGATGCGCATTGAAAAAACGCCAATATGGAATAAACGCATAATCAAGACGAATACTATAGGTCCGCCAGGAATATTTTATTCCTGTACCGAATGTAATATTACTTGCATCATTTGAAGCAAGCCGTATTCCGAATCGCCCATATATCCATTCGCGCCAATTATATTCCGTCCCGATATTTACCTGATAGAAACCGTCAATTAAACTTTTCCAGATATAAACCGGTTTACTGATATCAATTGCCGTAAGCAGCGCCGGGCTGAAAATATATCCCGCACCGAGTGTAATCATTGTACGTTGCGGGTGCCCATATATTTTTGTACCAAGATGTTTTATTGCTGACCCGATCCATATACTTCGTGTCATAATCGTTGTATCAAATAGATTAAACGTAATAGGATTAATACGATGCCGCCATCCGACATCAAATGATATCCCGCCTTTATTATTATCATCTATATTTTCTGAGAAATATCGTCCGGTAATACCGAAGCGATGATTGCGTATTAACCGTGCATAGGTTGCATCAACGGATAATGCACTATAGTTTAATTTACCGATGATTTCACCCCATGCATTATAATTATTCAATTTGGGCGTGCCAACCGTACGAACCGATAACGCCGCCGTTGAATTATTCGGCAGCGGATGAATTATTGAACCATACTTCAGCGAGGTATCGGCAATCCAATCCTGCATTAATACCGTAATACCGGCTTTACGAACATAGGTTATCCCGGCCGGATTATACGCTATTGATTCAGATTCATGTGCTAATGCGGTAAATGCTCCTGCCATACCCAATGCACGTGTTGAAAGCGGAACTTGTGTGAACAGAACCGCAGTTGTACCGTTATAATCACCTCGTTTCGCATGAAGTACTGATGCCATAAGAACAGCAGCAACAATACAAACTATCATTTTTATTCTTATATTCATACGCACTACTCACTTACCAGTATTTTATGAATATGCCGTTCTCCGTCAGAGGTTCTGAAATGCACAAAATACATTCCCGGACTCACGGAATATCCCGAATTATTGTTGCCGTCCCACTGATAGGGACCATGCATACCGGCATCCAATGTTTCAGCGTCCAATACATCAAATACTTTCTCACCGAGAAAATCATATACGCTCAACGTTACTTCCGTTGGTGTATCAAGTTCAAAAACCATATTCATAACTTCATTATTATTCTGATGAATAATTTTCGGATAGATTAATGGCATTCCTTCCGGGTACTGCGGATCCCGTAATGTAAATGTCCACGGGACAGTTACATTGTTATTCGTTGAATACCAGAAATAGCCCGAACCCCACAGTTGCGTTGCAACATTGGTTTCGAAAATATATACCGAAAACATTATTTGTTGTTCTGCGTCCAACCCCATTGCCGCAACCGGTATAACCGCTTCCCATTCACTCCCTACAGCATCAACACGACTACATCGTACTGAGGCTGCATTAATATTCGTAAGAAGATCCAGACTTCCCAATCGGTCATAATGCAATGCAACGGAACCGTTCGTTACCGCTCTGCCTAATGAGAAACGAACCGTAATGTCATTTCTGCTCAGCTCTCTGGTATCACGATCATAATAAACCGTTCTGATTCCGTCATTTAAATACGTAACGGTCACCGAATTGGTAATCTCTACCGGCACATTGGTGAGGGTGGTAATCAACGTAATGACATTTGACATCTCTGTCCATGTTTGCCAATTCAGGGTAATAATACTCGTTACACTCGTATAAGTACCCAATGATTCGTCAAGCAATACACCGATAAAAATATTTGTTATATATGAACCGGTTGTTGCATGTATCGGCAGCAGACCGGATGAGGTGATGTTGTTATCAATATTCGTATTAATAACAGCATCACCATCCATGTCTACATATATAGAATACGATACACCAATTTCACTTGAAGGAACTATGTTCAACGAATCAATACTTGTATTATTGGAAATCACAACAGGCAGCATGTAGTATGTCATTTTCCATGACGCTGCATTTGCTGCATCTGAGCTTATTGATGGGGTATATGACATATAGTCATTAACAACATCAACCGCATAATTTGAGGACTCAAATGTCACGGGGCTTGATGAAGGGCTGTATGAGACAGTTGCGTAGTTACTAATCCGACTCCCGGATAAAGTATACCCGTATAGCGGTGTTATTATAGAGAGAATAGCCAATGAAACACCGGCAAGAAGCAGTCCGGTACTATGTACCGTCCGCAGCGGTGTATGCAGTGGTTGCAGGATATGACGAGTAACAATTCGCAGTGCGTTTACCATTTTCGTAATACAATGATGTATTCCGGAAAACGGTCCTGCAATTCGGTTGTGGATTCTTTTTAATCCAGCCACAACGCGTTCTCCTTATATATAACCGGGTCGGTTAAACCGAGATATCCGATTAATAATGTTATGCCTGCTTTTGATCGGTACAACAGATTAGCAGAGCAGACATGAGCTCTTTCTCATATTTTGGTCATCAAACTTTTCTTTCGATAATATTTTCCTTTACATAAATGTGAATAATCTCAAACAAAGGCGTCGAATTAAATACATTCGCATCGCCGTTGATTTCGATATAAATTGTTCAAAGAACTTCACAAATCGGCAACAGCATTATGCTTTTACCGCGGGTACATTCCGTACGGTGGTATATCTGCCGCAAACGGCATACGTACATCCGTATCGGAAACCATTTCTTATTTGAAATCAACCTGATACATAACTGCACCGGAGCGTAATGTTCCCGGACCACCGGCAATAACTGCATCATAATCAAATTGCACCTGATGATACGGTGCACTTCCGCCGACACGTCCGCCGTCAACATTGTTTCCGCCGGCATTTTCTTCGTCAGAGTTATCGTCGGTTAACGCTGTTCCGCCACTATAGAGTGTATTAACGTCTGTTGAATTGTAGCCACTGATCGCTTTTGTGGTAATAACCGTTCCGGGATCATCAACATATTTTAAAGACCCTGCTTTATATTCAAGTGAACCGGCAATAGCAGTATCTACTGCTGTCCAATTATCATTAATAACTAATGATCCTGTCTGAATAGAACCTGAACCACTATTTGTCCATGCAACAACATAGGTAATAACTGAACCCGGGACTAAATCATCAGCTGCATGTGTTCCGGGTAATGCCTGATAAGAAGCAGGGGAAGCAACCGAGCTGTACTTATACACATTAACAACCGGTCCTTCGAGAGTAACGGTTAAAATATTCGTTGTGCTGATTGCACCGCCATATGTTTCACTACCGACAACATACGCACCGGCATTATTCGTGGTCGCATCATTATCAATCCATCGAACCCAGTTTGTCCATGATTGTTGATCAACCGCACCCGCTGCAGGAGTTACGCCAATAAAAAACGAACGTGACGTATTCGGCGCAACGGTAATTGACGTCGATGACGTATCAGTTCCCGAGCCATCCCAAGTATTATTATTATTTGCATCAACATATGTTGCAAATGTCCACCCTGCTGCACCGGTTGAATAATTATTAGCAATACTACTGATATTATAATCAGCACTCACATTACCACCGTTGGTAATTTTGAAACGGAAAACAGTTTCGGTACTTGCAGTTGTTGATGCATTCGATGATGAGCTGTAGCGATTAAACCGCAGACCACGGATACGTTGAACAATGTCAACGACATAATCCGCTTCCTGAGTCTGCGCAACACCGCTGGCATTATTATAATCAAGTGTTACGCCATTACTCACACGGGTGTTTGAAAGGCTGATTGCAGTTGGGTTCGCATCTTGTCCATAACTGACGGCAACAACCAGACCGATAATCAGTCCGATTGAAAATACATTAATTAATTTGTGTAACATTTTTTCCTCCAAAATAAGTAAACTTTCTTAAGTTAGTTGTGCGGTACGACGTACCGCATATTCGTTTCGTCATACAAGTAAAAATTGGCATAATTAGAAATTGTTCTAATTATCGTGCCGAAGCACAAATGCGTCGAATTAGGCATCACCTCCTCTCCGTAATAATGGCTCAGTTATACAACCGGCCTTTCTATCGTGAATCCGCCGGTGGCGGAAGTATTTTTACTTCATACAATTGAACACTATTACTGTGCCATTGCTGATGTGTCTCTGAACCGGCCGGTATAATCAGCTTAATATATCTGCATCGTACCGGTCGTTTGTATTCAATTTTATGAAGCAATGCATGTGCTCCAATGCTGGCGTTTACCGACTCGCCAGATTCAGGATTTAAATGCCGAGAAAGTTCATTCCACTGTTTATTATCATTACTCCATAAAAGTGAGTAATCCTTTGAATATGATTCGGACCGCCAAAACACATGCACTCTGCTAATATCCTGTTTTGTTTGTAAATCAAAAATAATGTACTGATCTTCTTTTTTGCAATCTTCACTCATAACCAATGACGAAAGATAATCCAAACTGTCATCAGCAATAAGACTAATCGGATTATCAGAAACATGTATATTCGGATCATCCGGCTGACGCGTAAACGTCCCAGTCAACTTTGCATTTTTCGCATAGTTTATTTCTCGTGTCTGAAAACCATAATTCTTTGAATATGCCGTTTCCCCCCGTGCATTGGTCATAGAAAAGGTAAAATAGTAAGGTGTTTCTGCTGTTAAATTCTTTAATATAAACACTCCTTTCGTTTTATTTCCTCCTGTATGCAGGTATCGCCGTTCACACCCGGGGCATGTCCAAATTAATTCTATTGCTATTTTGGTATTTGCGGTCCAATAAATCTCTGCGGAATTGTACGTAATATTTGAAATAGACGTTGTTATTATACGCGGAGCAGCAACACCTTTTGTGCGGAAAGTATATACTTTCGTGTAATCCTGTGTTCCGCTTTGAATAATGCGATAAAAATAATTCTCTCCCGGTTTTAATGCCCCCAACATAACGGAATGTTTAGTACGTTTAAATAATTCATCTTTTGCTGAAATATTTTTTTTGCTCAGTGAATTTGACGTCAATCCGTATTCAATGACAAACGTTTCAGGAGCTGCAAAGTCCCATGTGATAAGCGCTTCCTTCTCAGTAATATCCGTCACCTTAACATCACGCAGTGAAAGTGCATAAACACCGTTATGCCATAGCAAAACAACAATCATGATACTCTGAATTATTTTTTTCATCGAAACGCCTTTCCACACTCATGTGGTTTCATTTAATACGTGCTCGATATACAATATGTTTTCGCTCTTGAGCATTTAATTTATTTATTGTTACCGTTATTACACCGGCAGCGATTGTTGCTTCGTCAGAATCTGCAGCATCAGTCTTACTCACTGCATCAAGTTGTATGGAACCGGATACATAATTCACATCAGACGGCAAGGTGTCGTTAATAATAACATTCGTTGCTCTATCAGGACCGGCATTTGAGACAATAATACTGTATGTAACCTCAGCGCCATTAACTTTATCATGTATCGCATGAGTCCCACCAAGAGCAAGATATGAAGCATTGTTTGTTATAAAAGATGATTTTGTTATCGTTACAATCGGATCCGCATAAAAATCAATGGGAGATGCGCCCTGTCCTGTACATGAACCTGCAAGTGAGACTGATATATACAAGGTTTCAACAGTCGTATTTGCAATATCCAGCAATGCTCGCCCATCTTCCGATATATCAAAATAATAGACGGCACTTCCCGCAGCCGGCGTATCATTCGTAAGTGTACCCGCTGCTTCACCTATTGACCAATTAAGCGTTGAATCAGTACCATCGGTATCAAGTATGATACGCCAATTGGAACTGATATTCGTGAATATTTTTCCGTTTGCATATTCCCCGCGAAGTATTATATCCCCCCAATTACCGGTCTTAATAAGTGCATCGTTACTGATAACAAATTGTGCAAGCAATGCTACAACACCGGTTTGAAACGGAACACTGTAGCCTGATACCATTTCATTCGTTACTCGTTCGTTTGTCTTCTCCTGATCAACAATATATATATTAGTTTTAAGTGTTATTTCAAAAAATGTGTTACTGATTGAAGCAGCGAAATTTGAAACAAACGAAACACTGATATCTACATGCACTGATTGACGATTGGAAATATATATCCCGGCATTACTAAAATTAATATTTAAATATCCGCTGCTCTCTATTATTGAATTTGTTGCCAATGAACTGCCGCCCGTACGGCGTACTTCCCACTTCCGAATAACATCATCAGGATTCAGCTGATTGGTATGATTATCATATATCGTTAGATGAATACCCTGAAAATATGCAACACGATCGCTTAAACCTGAATTTGAATTACTAACCATTACCCCCATAACGAGGACATTTGTCTGCCCCGCATAAGCACTTTCAGGAGTATACTGCGTACATGAGGTAAGTACAATTAATGACTGTTGGTTAACTGTTTTAAATGACGTTGTCGATGAATTCGTTTCAGAGTTTGAGTCTTCACAGAATATATATAAACTATAGGTTGTATAATATGCAAGCGGTCCGCCGTCATAAAGATCAACATCACTTTGTGTTGCATTAACTGTTGTGATAGTTACACTCCATCCATTTTTCCCGACGCCATTACTCAGAATAGTAATATTGCTCAGTGATACAAATAATAAACTATTATCAATACCGTCTTCATCTCCGGCAGAAAAAGTAATATGTGTTCGCCGCGATACATTCGTTTCTGTATCAGCCGGCGAAATATTACTTATTGACGGAGCTGCGGCGAAGATAGGTAAAGAGGCACATACGATAAACAGACAAATTATTAGTGCAGGTACAAACTTCATTCACAGTCCCAAAATATATTTTCTCACTTCTTCTTCGTATTAAAGTATATGGAATAATACATTCAGCTTAGATAACTATGGTGATATTAAGAATATGCTAAAGAAATATTAACTCTTGTTTTCCAGAGGATAAATAAAAATATAATACAACGATAAAACATAATGAAAATTTATACCTCAGGCAATGACACGAACAGTGAACAGCATACTACTGCCCCCTGAACATGAAGGCATAGAACATCAAAACGGTTCTGAAATATGACTATGCATTATTATTCGACAATACTGACAGGGAGAGCCGTAATAACTTTATGTAGATAATGCTAAATGTATACAATGAGAGTGTGGTTTATTATTACAGCACATCTAATGGAATAATAACCTGTTTCCCCTGTGAGGAACGTTTAAACTCAACAGTTATAGTATAGAGTTTCCGCAAGACAGAAGCGTTTAATACTTCATCCGGTGTGCCATTGAGGTAGACTGTTTTATCATGCAATGCAATAATCCGACTGCAAAAACGTGCTGTCATATTTAAATCATGGCTGACACAAATCGTTATGAGATCCTTTTCATGTGTAATACGCCGCACTAACTCCAGCACTTCAATTTGATGATTAATATCCAAATGCGCTGTCGGTTCATCAAGGAGAAGTATTTTCGGTTCCTGTACCAGCGCTCGAGCAATTAAAACACGTTGAAACTCCCCCCCGCTTAATTGATCAATCCGCCGCCGTTGGACTTTGGATAATTCCGTCTGCTCAAGTGCTGCGTCAACAATCCGATAGTCATCAATTCGTGCTGATTTGAATCTTTGCTGATACGCATATCGTCCCATATGAACAATATCACGTACACTAAATGGAAACGGTATTACTTGCTGCTGCGGAACAACACCGATATGACGTGCGCGTTCCTTAATACTCATCTTCCGAATACTGCTTTCACCAAGGAGGCAGTCCCCCGTCTTTGGAATTATCGTATTATTAATACATCGTATCAGTGTTGTTTTACCACTGCCGTTCCTGCCGATAATACCGGTAATTTCACCACTCTGAGCAATAAATGATACTTTATTGAGAATTAATCCCTCTCCATATGAAAATGAAATATCCCTGACATTAAGCATCATGACCAAATCCCATAGTTTTCCGCCGATGTGAAAGTATCATCAGAAAAAACGGCACTCCTATCAATGCGGTTAGTATTCCGGCAGGTATTTCCGTTGGAGCAGCAATAATACGCGACAGGGTATCTATAGCACAAAGAAATATACCACCGGCAATCGCCGCAGCAGGAAAAAGATATTTATGATCCGGCCCCATAATCATTCGTATCGCATGCGGAATAATTAAACCAACAAACCCAATCACTCCTCCAACAGCAACAGCAACTCCGGTTATGAGAGAAACAAGAATTATTATCCAGCGTCTAACCGAACGGACGTTTACCCCTAAATCAAGTGCATTTCGATCACCAAGCAAAATAATATTCAATTCTTTACTAAAAAACATTAATCCCGCTATACCAATCCCCATAACAGGAAGTGCAATAATAACCTTTAACCGATTTGCTTCCCATAAACGTCCCATTGACCATAACATAATTTCCCGCAATTGCCGTGCGTCAGAAATATACTGAAGTAATGAAACAAGAGCAGTAAAAAATAACGATACCGCAATCCCTGAAAGAAGTAAGGATTCTATCGGCACTGTACTTTTTGTTCTCCCTAATGCATAAACCAAAAATGCTGAAATAACAGCACAAAGAAACGCTGTCGGTCCCTGAGCCAGTATACTGAATCCCATTATCGTTGCTAATGCTGCACCAAACGCTCCGGCTGAAGCAATGCCGGTTACATACGGAGATGCCATGGGATTACGAAATACCCCCTGCATCGCAACACCGCTAGCTGCCAGACCCATACCAATGAGAATATCAAGCGCAGTACGCGGCAATCTGATTGACATAATTATTATTCGTACTGTTGCAGAAACTTCTCCATGAGACAATCCAAGTGAAGAAAGCAGTACGGTAATAATATCAGATAATGGTACTGGTACACTGCCTACTGATATCGATATCAATGCAACTGCCAGTAATAAAAGCAGTAACACACTAATACAAAGCGCCGGTGATAAAAATCGATAATGAGCTGTTAATGCTGTTTCACGCTCTGTCTTCATATTATTTATTAATCTCTCCGAATTTCATTCGTCAATCGTTTACGCGTATCTTCTTGATATCTTTCTGCGGTAATTATACTCTGTACCATGCTATCTTTCAACCAATGATATATAGCTCCGCATCCTGCAATATCCCGAAATATACTTATAATACTACTATAATAACCTTAATCAGCATGGCATCATATTGATAAGACTCTTACAAAACACTGCAGCCTAACGTTCCTAATATAAAACAGCTGATTGTTTTATAGTAAACAATCAGCTGCGTTTTATCATCAGTGCTGGGGAAAAGACTCGAACTTTCACAGCCTTGCGGCCACATGGCCCTCAACCATGCGTGTCTACCAGTTCCACCACCCCAGCAGTATATTTAAAATACATTCATTGATAAAAGTTCCTCACAACAAGCATGCATATTAATGATCAACATATCAGCATGCACGATGCACAATAACGAAAAATAAAATCTATGTCAAGTATTACTCAAGCGTATTGCAGAACTTCATCAACCGAGTCTCCCCGGCTGAAATATAGTTATACTGCAGGGTTTAATTCAATATAATAATCATATAAAACCCGGAAGATGGTGTCATTAAACATATATAGTATCATAATTTCTCCATCAATTTCAGCCTGGCACAAAAGCCGGCAGAAATATATCAATAAACAGTTAATTCTTTATATAACGATGAATTACAGTCTATACAAAGACTTATATATTAATATAATAAACATTAAACTCACGTTGTTTTATATAAACATTCGCAATATATAAGTTATATATACGAATATAATTGAATCATTCGTCCCTATTTCAGCATCAGCAGGCATCAATTTCAGCCTGGCACAGAAGCCTGTATAATTTATATAAATGATACTCTCATGACGTAAGATTGCATAATTTTATACTTTCCGCCCATAATCGACGAGCAATATCTTCATCATAAGAAAGTGCTGAAGATGCGGTTTTTCTCATTTGATCATAATAATAACCGCTCAAATCTTTAACCTCCGGTGAAGCGGCAAGATAGACTACTGATTGTGCACTCTCCTCGCAAGAAATACGTATATGATCCTGTCGCTGAGCCAAAGACTGATATTTTTTATGATCACGTCCGAATTCAGACCGGACGTAGCCGGGATGAAGACAGTTGACCGTAACTCCGGCACCTTCCAATCGACGTGATAATTCATAGGTAAACAAAACATTTGCAAGTTTTGATTGATAATATGCTTTCCAACTGTTCCAGTTATTAATAAGATTGATATTATTAAAATCTATCATCCCTTTAAAATGTGCATTTGAGGTTATATTTACAATCCTCGGTGATATTGTGTTTTTTATATTATCTAATAATAAATACGTTAACAGGAAATACCCGATATGATTGACGGCAAATGTCTGTTCGATACTGTCATCAGTATATGTTTGACGCGGCATAAGAACACCGGCATTATTTATTAATACATCAAGCCGATCGTATGTATCAAGAATATTTTTTGCACACTTCCTGATTGAAGATTGTAAAGCAAAATCAACAATGCATATATCAACTTTTGTATTACCCGTTGCAGTAATAATGTCATCAACGGCAACACGTGCTTTATGCTCATCCCGACATGCAATAATAACTTCCCAGCCAAGAGATGCCAGTTGTTGTGCTGTTGCTTTACCTATTCCTGTATTTGCGCCGGTAATAAGCGCTCTTTTTCTCATTACTGTCTGCCTTTATTCTATCGTCAATGATGTAAAACGTACAACAATTGAGCCAGCGCTTGTAATTCCAGTTCAGTATGAGTAATTCGTTTACCCTGCCGATTATGGGTATAGACAACATAATCGGGAGCACAATAACCAATAAATGCTATTTTATTGCTTAGTGATATTACAGTTGTATTATTAATGATATCCTGAACAGATACCTGCGGTATGGAAAATGTATTTGTAAGTTTATAATTGAATACCGTATTATTACCATATGTTTTTGAGCATGCTTTGACCGCTGCAAAAGGAAGTGAATATAATTGAACATCACGGTGATATACCCGGGGAGGTATTGTTGCATCATATCGTAAATCAACGGGGATATACGCCCCCAGTGCTGACGCTGCAGATTTCAACCGACTATCAGGATATGCCGCATCAATTAATTCATAGGTAATATAGTTTGGAACAGTATTAGTACTAAATGTTCGCCATTCCGAAAACGCATCATCAGAAAGTAATGGCGTGGTTTGACGTGAATGCCCGATTGAGAATATAATCGGCAATTTTTTAGAAATAGCAATAAAATCTTCCCAGCGTTTGTCATATATATTACCCGGTTGAAGAATCGGCAAAATAACCATACCGGATGCCTGCTGTAAAAGACAATTTGATGCAAGAGATGCCCATACCTCTGCAGTCAGCATTGAAGAATTATAGTCTGCGATAGTCTGCTCATTAATCGTAATAAAAACAATGTCATTGCAGGGAATGGAATTATTACATGAAAGACACAGAAGAATAATAATCGGAATGATACAGAGCAATAGTAATTTTTGCATATAAACATCCAACATGTGTAATATACATATTATTGCATTGAACCTTTGGAATGTAAACAATTAATGAATTGTCTGCATCATATTATTCATGCTGGTTATAAAAGTATCAACTAAATCACCGTCAAGCTGTGATCCCCGCACTTCTGAAAGAATGGCTAAAGCACGGGTATTATCTAATGCCTGTCGATACGGACGATGTGAGGTAATAGCGTCAAAGGTGTCCGCGATAGAAATGATTTTTGTTAATTTTGGAAGATCCTTACCGGTTAGACCATTTGGATATCCTTTACCATCAATACGTTCATGATGATGTGCTATAAAGGGTATAACACGGATAAACTGTGAAACATTACTAAGAATATCAACAGCAATTGACGGATGTTTTTTAATAATTTCATATTCTTCAGGTGTCAATCGCCCCGGTTTATTTAATATTTGATCCGGGATACCGATTTTTCCAATATCATGCAGCAAGGTTGCTGTTCTCAATATATCTTTGTCATCATGGCTCAGTTCTAAAGCTTCAGCAAGCTGCAAGGAATACGACATAACACGCTGTGAATGCCCCAACGTATACTGATCGCGTGCATCCAATGTTGTTGCAATAAGCTGTGTAAAATCAATAAGATCTTTTTGTGATTTATACAGCAGCTTTTTAACATGCTTTTCATTATTATGCAGACACGAGAGCAGATCAATATTATGCCGCAAAATCGCAATAATTGAACAAATAGTCAGAATAAAAAGCCCGGCAGTAAAAATAAACGGCTGCACATACTGTGGACCTTTGAATAAATCAACAGCAAGACTAATTATTGAGCTTAATGCCAGACTGAGTATTCCGATAGTTAGAATACGGATAACTTGTTGTTTATGCGGAGCACGGCTTAATTCACGAATTAATACCTCAAGCATAATATAAATAACAACACCAATGATAGCAATACGGTATATAACATATCCAATATTTAACGAAAGCACTCCCGTTTTACTAACGAGAACTGCAGGAGAAATATCAACAAACCATCCGGATAAATTTGTAGCAACAATAAAACCAATTGTTAGAATCCCCCCGGATATTAATAACCAGTAATGCATCTTATAATTAAGAAAACTTTTTACCGCAAGCGGAATCGCCAGAATAATAAGCGTTGCTCCCGAATATGATATTTTACTCCATACCTGCATCAGATGAATATCACTGTTTTGAAACAGCATAAGCATTCCCTGTCCGAAAATAAAAATTGTTGATGAGGCAAAAAGGAAGGTAAATGCAAGACTGGCACGTTTATCGCTGCCCATAAAAAATACAACGAGATTATACAACACAAGATAAATACAAATACTTGCTGCCATCAGTATAATAATTGGCACGACCATAAATATATATCCCTTAATTATTTTTTAATAATTACTTTATTTCATATGCTTTATTCCTCATTCTTTATCATGAATACCGATATAAATCAGCATTTACATAAACAAACCCATATTACTAATATATCATAAAGAACGAATCTTTCAAAGTCTATTTTCCCGATATTATTGCATATATTATTCGTTTTCGGTAACTGTATCCCTTTTTATTTATGTTCTATATCTATCATAGAATATATTCTTTACGTATTTATATGATTATTATATTAAAAACAATAAAATATAACTTTGGCTTTATTATTTATTAACCCGTATATAATGATATTATCTGCAAGGATTAGTACTATACTGTTGACGTTTCAATATTCTATTTCCCATATTTCCTCTGCTACAATGATTTTATTTCAGTAAGATGTAATGCAATTATATTGTTGTATAATGACAAATCAATTCATACATACAATTATTGTAATATTTATTTATAAAAAGAATTAACTATTTATTTTCAACATTGCTGCGAATGTTGGTGCCAGGCTGAACAGATTGCCGATTATCATCTGCTTCTAGTGTTTGAACTCTGATATTTTCATGACTTGACAATTTTTACAAAATGCGAATGTTGGTGCCAGGCTGAACAGATTGCCGATTATCATCTGCTTCTAGTGTTTGAACTCTGATATTTTCATGACTTGACAATTTTTACACAATACTATATTAATAGTCATCCTGTATGGGTTCATACTTATACAGAAAAACAAATTCCTCGGTAGCTCAATGGCAGAGCATCCGGCTGTTAACCGGAGGGTTGCAGGTTCGAATCCCGCCCGGGGAGCATAGTATAACGGTTGTCGTATTGTAATCGACAACCGTTTTTTACTGCCGACATCTATACTCAAAGTCTGCGATCTTGTGTAAACAGCTCTGCAACACATTCCCAACACTCCTTCAACGGCACAAAAAAGCTTCATCCTGCTGATGAAAATGTATTTCTAATTTCTTTTAATCTACACCTGATAACATATACTGATAATTTTCATACTCGATATTGCTGCTGAATTAATAATCAAAGCGACGATTATGTAATCCCTGTATAGTATTTATAACAATGAAGAGGGTTTATATATAACGTCGTGTCTTCTTTACGTAATTATCCCATTGCGTCCCGAATTGCTGTTTCAGAAACTTTTCTTCGCCCAATATAATCGTATGATGTACAAAAAATGTATATGCAGACAGTATCCATACTATCGGATTAAGAACATAGAGTGAAGCGGATAATACCATCAAATAGAATCCCACATACATTGGATTCCTGCTGAATCGATATAATCCGGTTACTTTCAAACGTGCTTGTTCTTTTTCTTGAGTAGTGGGAATCCCGAATTTCAAGTCCTTTCCAAGATAAAAATATGCAATCAGTTGTATAACAATTCCAAGAGAAAGAAGTATCACTGCACTATTTGTAAGTATCACGGAGCGTGTGAAAAGCAATATATCTACTTTCCCGGTTGCCTGCAAACACAACGCCAACCACGTCAGCGCCATTGCCACCTTACCGGTTATATACAATATACTATTAATGGCAGATTCCCCACGTACTGATAACTTATTCACACGTAAGAAAACACTAAACCCAAGCATTTGGATTGCCATTATTCCGAATAACGACAGAATAATAAATTGATGTATTTCCATGTTTACTCAATCTCCTTTGTCATATTCAATCTGCATTACACTAAATAAATGTTTGATATATATAACATATTGCAACGATAATGTCAATCATTACCGCCTCGTATGTTTTTATACGGTTTCCGGCAGATATTCTTCAGGAATAAACGTAAAGAGAAATGATAAAATAAATCAGCAATCATTGCATAATTATATTTCTTATGTTACTATGCTAAGATATCCCTGCGAATGGTGATAGTATTATAAACATACAGGAGAATTATATATGATTGCATATTGCGGTCTTGACTGTTCAATTTGTGACGGATATCGGGCAACTCAGGCAAATGACGATGAGCAACTTGCGAAGGTTGCCAAAATATGGTCAAAACAATTTCATGCTGATATAAAACCGGAACATGTTATTTGCGACGGCTGTAAAGACGGGAAAAGAAAATCGTTTCATTGTGAAAATACCTGTAAAATCCGTACATGTTGTATTAACCATGAATACAATTCCTGTATCGAATGCAATGATTTCCCCTGTACTGATTTAGAGTTTATTCTCAATAATGCTCCTGATGCAAAAAACAATTTAGAACAATTACGACGATAACACAGAGATAACGTATACCTGCCGCAAATATTTATACCACTGCCCCCAATCCATGCGCATTGATAATGAGAAATGCATACGGCAGCGTGAAAACCGACAGATTTAAAGATTATTGAAATAATAAGGCTATTAAATATAAAACTATCGTACGGTATTTCAATGTATAGGTGTTTTATATATAATATCCAATAAAATACTGTTTATTATATTGTTTTTATATGCCATACTTCCCGTATATGGCACGTTTTCTCTGTGTAAATCCGTATATTGAAGATTTCGCCGCATATGACTTATGGCTGCGCCCGCTTGGTCTATTAATGCTGGCGGAAGCACTGCAGCGTTCCGGTCATGACATTCAATTCATTGACTGTTTGGATCGATTTCATCCGCACTATAGTGCTGCTGATACACATGGATATCGTTCCTATCACCGCGGCAAGTATTTAAAAACCCCCATTGAAAAGCCTTCTGTTCTTTCCCCGATGCAACGTTATTTTTATCGATTCGGAATATCTGAAGAGCATTTTCACACACATTGTCATGAAATGCCGATGCCGGATTATATTCTTATAACCTCAATGATGACATATTGGTATACAGGAGTTCGATATACCATCAATCTTCTCAGAGAACAATTCCCCGGTGTACCGATATTTCTTGGCGGAAGATATGTATTTCTTAATCCGCAGCACGCTGAAAGGTATGCCGGTGCTGATGCAATTATTCAATCAATAACGATCAATCGCACCTTGCATGAACTTTCCCGATTGACTGATGGTATTGTACACGACCGAGGCAATGCAATTGATTATCCTCCGGCATATACCGTGTATCCGGTCATGCCCGCTGTTGCTCTGCTCACCTCATTAGGCTGTCCCTTTACCTGTAATTACTGTGCAACACCTGTTTGTATGCCTGAATTTTCTTTCAGAAACCATGACGCTGTTATTGCCGAAATACACACCTATATGAAAAATAATGTTACTGATATTGCACTGTATGATGATGCATTACTCTATCAAGCAGAAAAGCATTTCATTCCGCTGTTTTCAGAAATTGCTGCAATACGCACTACTCTATCGTTCCACACACCAAATGGTTTGCATTGCCGATACATTACCGCTGAAGTTGCAAAACTCATGTACAAGAGCGGTTTTAAAACCATTCGCTTAAGCCTTGAAACCGCAGATTATTCACTGCAACGAGCAACCGGCGGTAAAGTTACGAATACGAATTTCATTACTGCAATTGAAAATCTTAATGCTGCCGGTTTCCAACGAAACACCATCGAAACCTACCTTATGACCGGCTTACCCGAACAGACCGTACAACAAGTATTATCATCAATTCGCTTTGCCCACCAGCAGGGAGTCATTGTACGATTAGCTGAATATTCTCCGATTCCCCGAACCCCATTATTTGTTCATGCTCCAAAAGCTGTCCGCGATGAACCGCTTTTGCAGAACAACCTCGTATATAGCACTCTTTTCTCGCCCTTTACCGCAGAACAACAAAAGATTATCAAACATGAAGCACGACACGGCAATGCAATCAATCGTTCCCGATAATTCACGTATAAGACGAACAGTACATCAACCTAATTTTCATTCACGAAAACGCCGATAAATGAAATAGGAATCTGTTATCTTTAACGTATATATATAAAGAAAGGCTTTCTTGTGACACCTTGGGTTCTGATAAGCATAGCAGCAGGTATTTTATTTATTATCGTTATCATAATAATGCAGATAATAAAAATCCTGACCCGCGGAAAAATACATAAAGGCATTCGGCTTATTAATGATGGACATCTCGATGAGGGAATTCAAGTATTAAAGAAAGTAACCGCCATTGATGAGTACAATGTTCAAGCCTGCTGGCACCTTGCAGGTGCATATTTTGATTTACACAATTGGCATTATGCACTCTATGAGCTTAAAAAACTTACGACAACCGTGACCGGATCCATTGTTACCAAAGACGAATTGCATCTGAAACTCGCGGCAGTCTATGAAGCTTTGTTTAATTATGAAGACGCATTAAAAGAATATCTCTATGTTGCAACACTTCGCGGCGGACAAGGAGATGCAATTTACTGCACCATTGCCGGCATGTATAAAGCACAGAAAAATTACAATGATGCAAAAAAGTATTATTTAAAAGCATGTGAAATAAACAATAAAAATGAAACCGCTGCATTCGAATTGGGAAAATTATTCTACGCGCAAAAACAGTATGAGTATGCATTGGAATATTTAAAATCGGCGGTTGCAATAAATGACAGCAATAATGAAGCTCACTATTATATTGGCAATATTTATTATTCCATCAACAATTATAAAGCCGCAATACCCGCATATATAAAAGCACGTACTGATAATGCACTTGCTCAAATGATATATTTTTATCTGGGAGACTGTTATTTCCAACTTGAACAGTTTAAACCCGCACTTGAAGCACTTGAAAAATCATTACATGTATTAAAGCCGCATGATACACGCCGACATTATGCACTCTATAATCTCGGTGTATGCTATGAAAATTGGCGTATGCTTTCGCAGGCAATTAAATACTATCATGAGCTTTATACCCTGAATCCGACTTTCAAAGATATTAAATCAAAATACACTATGTATAAAGACATTCATGAACATCCCAATCTTGGTGAATTCCTAACTGTCAGCGCAGAAGAGTTTTCTTTACGCGCACGTAAATTTGTCGAACGTATGGGGTATGAAGTTAATCATATTCATGTCGGTGATAATGGTATTTTTGATATTATATCAACACAATATGGTGTTGAAAGTCGAAAAAAATATCTTTGGCGTCTTGATCGAATCACGACTATGGTAACTGCTCAAGCGATTGAAGCATTGCTCGATACCATGCGTATTGAAAATATACAGCGAGGCGTCTATGTTTCAGCGTTTTATTTTGAGAAAGGGCTCGAACAAGTATATGCTGAACGGTCGATAGAACTCTTAGACCGTGATACACTCATTCCCACTCTCGATACAATATTCAAATCGAAAGTAATATAATAGATATTATAACTACCGGATCCTTCTTGACACTGCGTATGCACGCGATATAGCGTGTGAGAGGCTTTCTGCATTTTTCTACATATTATACACGCAGCATTAATATATTTTTTATTATCAACAAAATGATTGCATTATTACATAAATACGGTAAGCTTGTACAACAATATGTCAAGACGGTCATATCCTCATAATAAGGAGGTTGTTCCATTTATGACTGATTTAGAAAAAATGAATAAAGCCGAATTAGTGCAATTAGCAAAAAAGAAAAAACTTGCTATCTCATCTGCGGACACAAAAGCACGGATTATTGAAAAACTAACAACAATACGTACGCATATACCGAAAGCAGGAAAAACGAAGACATTAAAACAAGCCGCACCGAAACAGGAACAAGAGGCCTTTGACAAAGATATTCAGGAAAAAGCAGCAAATAAAGGTATTGAACGAACACCAACTGATTAACAATACTGCATTATTGTCGTATGCCGATACATACTATGACAACATGCATATTATCAGCTGATACATAGATATTGTATCAAAAATGCCAATTATTTGTTGTATGAATCAAATGCAATGACTGAAACAAATAAACTCATACATATCCTTGAACAGTCTCTGAACAAGCTGATTGAACGACATATTCTTATCTCCAATCATAATAAAAAACTCAATGCACGTTTTCTCAGTGATAAAAAACGTATTGATGAATTAGAACATACCCATCATACACTAAAGACCGATAATAAAGAATTAAGAAACAAACTTCACGAACAGCATACCATTATCATTGATTTACAGAAACGTCTGCGGAGTGTTATTGATGATATTAAACTTGCGGAACGCATGAAAAGTAATATGCCTGTCAACAATACTGCCGGCGCAGGTAATACAACCACTTTTGAGTCAAAACCCGATATTACTGATAATGCAGCTGATACGACAAGCCCTGAAATGCATACAACCTCTGAACACAAACCTGATGAAATGGAATCAGTAAATAATCATACTGTACAACAGGACAATACCGTTCCAATTGACGACGATAACGGTACACTTCCCTTTGCTTAAAAAGGAGTTATTGATGGATACGACACCGCATACTATTGATCTTGAAATCTTTGGCGAACCTTACACCGTACGAAGCGATTTACCGCCTGAAGATTTAAAGGAACTTGGCGTATTAGTCAATGATTTGATGATACATTTTCAAAAACAACATCCGGCAATGACCCCTACGCAGATCGCTGTTATGACCGCACTTAATTTTTGCGAAGAATTACTGCACCTTCGCCGATATAATTCCGATAACCCCGAAATAAACCAACGATTAGAAGCAGTTAATAAAAAAATTACCGACGTTCTGGCAACAGAAACATAATCTCATCAAAGAAATATAAACGCTCAATATCACTTCTGGAAAAACAATACGGCTACTGAATCCTTATTAACTATTCACAGTCAGAGAAATCACGAACGGAAGAAAACGTAACAGGTGGGGTATACACAACATTCGTTAATCCATCGACGGAAATCTGTAACGTATTATTCAGATTACTGGATGCATGATGTCGCAATCCGGTATTTGGAATAGTAAACTCTTGTGTACTAGTTGTATTATTCGAAAGATAATTAGTTGCTATAATATTTCTATTACCGGCAGTGGAATTCAATGCAACAATAAAACGGCGGTTTGTCGTAAAAAGATCTTTTGTTGTTTTCATGCGAATAATACCCGTTGCGCTGCTATTTGTCGGCAACGACACATAACATAAATAAACATTATTATGCGGGGTTGAGTAATACCGTTGTACATTACTATACACAGCAATATTTGACATTATAGTAAATGAATGGGTCATCGTCTGCGGACCATCATATACCTTCAAGTAATAATAATTCTCAATTCCTGCCGTAAAATTTAATTCTCCGGAATTAACATGCTCACCGGCACCGATAAAACTGCCTCCCGCACCGGTAATCTGATGTATCGACACCCCTTGTTCATTACTGTAAATCACCTGACGATAACAAGGGAAATATGCATAAGTTGTAAAGCTGATAGTACTGTTCACGCGATTATACACCTGTGGAGGATGTATTGCGGCAATGGGATAAGTAACTGAGCCGTCAACATGCGTGCTCGCGGATGAGACCGTATCTTCACGAATAAACACCGGTGCTTTGCAGGGATCATACGTCCCGCGCGGATTGCATTTATCGCATGACATGATCATCATTACAAGAAGTGTAATAATAAGTACTAAAGCGTAATAATATCGTTTCATATTCTGTTTTATATACCTTGTATTACAGATTGTCAATCAGGATAGCATACTATCCGCATCGTTCTTTCGACCCAGCAGCAACGCTGCAGGTTCAGTTTCTTTTTATAATATAACTGCGTGGTACTTTTATTATTGAACTTTGCCGGTTTTCCTGATACAAATTACACCCATGCCAACACCATATCGAAAATTTCTCCGCCAGTACGGACGCCATGTATTCATCGGTCTGG
Source organism: uncultured Spirochaetia bacterium (assembly GCA_964490645.1). Taxonomy (GTDB): domain Bacteria; phylum Spirochaetota; class JAHITG01; order CAZBCL01; family CAZBCL01; genus CAZBCL01. The sequence continues at coordinate 4,708 of CAZBCL010000019.1, read as the reverse complement.
CAATACTGATATTTCTTGCAATTGTACGCCTTGAGCCGCCGCCGGGATTAACTGAAGCAGGGAAAAATTCCATTGGGGTTTTCATTCTGTGTTTACTGCTTTGGGTTTCAAACACCATTCCATTGGTAATTACCAGTTTACTGGGTATTGCACTGTTGCCGTTATTTAACATCCTCTCACCATCGGACACTTTTTCATTATTTGGCAATAAAGCACTGTTTTTTATCCTGGGGGCTTTTTTAATCTCAGCGGCACTGTTTAAAACCGGATTTGGAAAACGGCTTGCACGCTTATTAATTGTGACCATAGGACATGGACGGAGAATTATGATCGCCGGCATTCTGCTGACCTCTGTTCTTCTTTCCTGTATTATGCCGGAACATGCTGTTGCTGCATTAATGTTTCCTATGCTCATTGCAATCACCCATCAATTAAAATTACAGCCGCAAAAAACACAGTACGGCAAAATGCTCTTTCTTGCAATGGCATGGGGATGTATTATTGGTGGTATTACAACATATTTGGGCGGGTCACGCAGTCTGCTGGCAGTATCGTTTCTTGAAAAACGCTACGGGTTGAGCCTAAGTTTCTTTGAATGGATACAATTCTCATGGCCGATTCCGGCAACCCTAACCATCATTGCATATACCGCATTGCTTGTTTTCTTTAAAATAGACATTCATTCTGTTGCAACGGTTCGTGAGAAACTTATCCGTGAAATGAAAAGCGCCGGCACACTCTCTAAAAGTGAACGAAAATTAATGTACATTCTTATCGCAACTATTCTTGCATGGATATTCGGACCAATGATAATCCCGGGACTCGGCATCGCGGTAACAGCAATCATCGGCGGCGTTATGTTGTTTATTTTTGGTGTTGTTGATTGGAACGATGTTTCAGAATATATTAACTGGGGTGTTGTTATCATGTATGGTGGTGCTATTGTTGTATCAAGTGCCCTCACCCATACCGGTGCAACGATATGGTTAAGTGAAACACTGTTTAGTAAATTTAATGTTTCCCCATTCGGCTTTATCGCGCTGATAACAACAATCACACTGTTTCTTACTGAAGGTGTTAGTAATGTTGCTGCGGTTGCTATTGTGCTGCCGCTTGCATTTGCCTGGGGAGATACATTGTATATGAATCCCATTGTTACCACGTTAACCGTTGCACTTGCAGGCGGACTTGCCTATATGCTTCCAATGGGAACACCGCCAAATGCAATTGCATTTTCATCAGGGTTTTTCTCAATTCGTGATTCTCTGAGAGTCGGCATTATTATGAATCTCTTTTCATGGGTGGTTATTGTATTCGTTTCCTGGTTTATTTGGCCGCTCATGGGTATTCCAATAACATTACGATAGGAGTGTTTTTCATGAAAAATATTTTGCTCGTTATTTTCAGTATGGGACACTCAAAACAATCCTTCAGCCGTGCATTGCAGCTTTCAAAAAAACATACGGCAACATTACATATTAATTTTGTTATGGAAGAAAAAATCCCCTCATCACTTTCGGCATTAATGAATTACAGCGGCTTTATTGGAAACCGTCCGCGAAAAGACGTTACTGACCTAATACTCAAAGAATATAAAAGCCGCGCAAAAGACATTCTTAATCTTATCATTCTTTCAGCAAAAGAAGCAAAAATAAAAACAAAGTCATCAATCATTCATCACGGCTCACTGACGAAAGTAAGTGCCTATATTAAAAAGAATTCCATTGATTATGTCGTATTAAACTATACAAAAGAAAAGTTTATACATCAACGTGTTCTGGATTCCTTCATTGATGATTTTATTGAAAAACTTGATATTCCCTATGAACTTTTTTTTGATGGAATAAAACAGAAACGTTCTGAAAAACGTGCTGCACGATATTTAAAACATGTACAAAAAAATGTTCGGAAAGGTCGGAAAGATAAAACAAAAAAATCTGCCGCAATACCATCAAAACCCAAGAAAATAAAAAAGAAGAAGTCCTAAATTAAAATTAATAGCAATAATTATAGAAACATGAAAACAGCGGTTTGAATTACCCGCCAAGAGCAGCATAATAAAACCATCCGCCGGGAATGAGACATTAACACATATCTCAGTAAAACATACAATCCCACCTCAAGCAGAACAGCACCTGTATTCACTGACACAATCTGTAGTTGTTATTCGACTATCAGTTGAATATTATTCATATATTCATACGGCTAAAACTTTGTATTGCCCTTGCATGCTTTCTTTAATGCTTTAACTGACTCTTTGTCAATTGATTCATGCTCACGACTATAATTCACTCCTTCAACAAGACCAAATGACGTAAGCTTCGCAGGGTCATCATCATCTTCGCGAAAACACCACAATGTCGAGGGCATAGAATGCTCATTACATATACTGATAATATCAGTAATATACCGTCCTCGCGAACTGCTGCTGAAACCGGAACATCCATACTCACCCATATACAGTGGAACATTATTCTCATCAGCCCAGTGCAGATACCCCTCAAATTCTTGTGCAAGTCTGTCACGATTAAACTCTTCAATTTTTTTGTATAGAAATACCGGTATAATGCCAACCTGAGCATTATCGCTCAATTTCGTTTTAATCTCGCAGTTTACCGTTATTCTATCACCGGCTTTAACCTTGACATAATCATCAAAGAACCACCAGCCGGAAGACACCCAACTTGCTGATGAACCGGTTCCTGAAATAGAAAGTTCCCCTGTTTTCCATGTCCCGATAAAACCTCCTTCTTCAGCCTCAAATTCCCAGCAACGCGGTTTTGTTTCATCGCTAAAACTATGATTCTCAAGTTTATAATGTGCTAATGAAACATCCCGCCCATTTTTCAGTACTGTTATATCTCGAAATGATGCATCAACGGTACCGTTTTGCGCCTCAAAATCAATAAGTAATAATTGCGCTTTTTCAGGGGCAACAACTTCAAATGATATCTTTTTCCAATCACTATAATTCTGTGAAATATACTGTCCGTTTTCCCAGCTTGATTCTATATCCGCAATCTCAACCGGCACCAGGCCGGGATACGCATACCCTTCACTCATCATCGGGACATCAGCCATCCAATCCGCTCCTGCATGGGTAACAATAAATGGTTCATAACAATGAAATGAATACATAACTTTTTCGTCAGCAATCTTTCGTAATTCACCGAAATCATTCGGTTCGATTATTAGTATATGCTTGGTGTCAACTGTTCTAATTCCCTCAATTATTCTATCAATCAGATTCCAGTACATTTCATCCTCAGGAGCAACTGCTTCATTATAAATATCATATCCGAGAACGGTCGGATTATCCGCATATCGTTGTGCCATATTACGCCACAACTCAACTAATCTATTCTGCATATCTTCTTTAAACCAAAACTCATTATTTAATGGGTCAATATCTTGTGATCCCGGTGCCTGATGCATATCGAGTATTACATAAATCCCTTTTTCAGTGCATTTTTGTATGAACTTATCATAATACGCCCATGCTTCATCCGGTTTGTTCCCATGTTCAGGATAGAAAAAATCAGCTCCGAATCCGAGACGTATCAGATTACATCCCCACTTCGCAACCATAGCATAATCACCGGGCTCAGTATAAATATCCCACCCGAGATCTTTTTCATTTTCTTGTTCCCAATAAAAATGATGAAAGTTAATTCCATGCAAAATCACCGTTTTTCCGTTCTTCTCTTGAACTATCTTTTCCCCATCTACGGTCAGCCATGGGAGAGATTTTACTTTTTTTGCATTCAGCATTAACATTGAACTCATGATAATACTTAATACTATTGCTGCAGTAATAATAGTATATTTTTTCATTATTTTCTCCTTTATGTGCAATTTTTCCATATACATTGTAAAAAAACAAATTATATATAGAATTACTTATATTTCAAGCAATTATTTATAAATATGAATTCATTATTTTTTAAACCCCTGGGATATTTAATAGCTATAGTAATAAAAAAACCCCCGCAAAAAGCGGGGGTTCTATAACATACACCCTCTAAAAGATGTATATTAATAATTCGGCAACGTCCTACGCTCCCACACCGTCACCAGTGCAGTACCATCGGCGCTATGGAGCTTAACTTCCGTGGTCGGAATGGGAACGGGTGTTTCCTCCATGCTAAAGTCACCGAAATATTTTATTTACATAATAATAATTGCAACGCATGATGATTTTGTTTTTTTAATGCTATGAGTTCAAAATCATATGGTCAAGCCTCACGTTAGATTAGTATCACTCGGCTTAACATGTTACCATGCTTATACCTGTGACCTATCAACCTTGTCGTCTTCAAGGTAACTTTAGTGTCCAAACGGACAAGGGAAATCTAGTTTTGAGGTTGGCTTCCCACTTAGATGCTTTCAGCGGTTATCCTTTCCAAACATAGCTACTCGGCGATGCCACTGGCGTGACAACCGATGCACCAGAGGTTTGTCCACTCCGGTCCTCTCGTACTAGGAGCAGCTCCTCTCAGATTTCCAACACCCACAGCGGATAGGGACCGAACTGTCTCACGACGTTCTGAACCCAACTCACGTACCGCTTTAATTGGCGAACAGACAAACCCTTGGGACCTTCTCCAGCCCCAGGATGCGATGAGTCGACATCGAGGTGCCAAACCCCGCCGTCGATGTGGACTCTTGGGCGGGATCAGCCTGTTATCCCCGGAGTACCTTTTATCCG
>CAZBCL010000018.1:0-47119 GCA_964490645.1 uncultured Spirochaetia bacterium | reverse complement strand
AATTCTCAATGCGGAAATGATAGTTAAGTCGATATAATTTGTCAATAAAAAAAATTATTTATTTTACTGCTGCAGGAATTTTATAACTACTCTATAATTATAAAATTTGATATATAAAGAATAAGGTACCTTGTTCGTTAAATAAATGCAGGGAACGTGTTGATTTATCCGAGTATGTTATATTAAATTAGATGAAAAGAAAGGGTAATGAATGTCTGGTAAATATTTAAAACAAAAATATTATAGACATTTTACTAAAAATAATATTGATTAATAGTAATTAAATACAGAAATATAAAAATATTTTATCATATGTTTTAATGATACAAATATTGACCATATAGTAAAAGTATGTCATGGTAGATGAAAGAGAGATTTTATATGAAAAAACGAAAAAAACAATTATTCTATTCAAAAATTGATCATACTAATGTATATAATACATCTGAACGAAAAAAACAGGCACGCAAGTTCATTGCAATTCTCTCTGATCATCTTGGAAAAAATAAATTATTACAATCAAATGTTCTTGATGTCGGTTCTTCGACCGGGATTATTTCCGCAGAAATCGGAAAAAAAGTAAAGAGTGTAATTGGAATTGATATTGACGAAGCCGGAATACAATACGCGAAGAAAAGATTTGTTGGGAAAACTATATCATTTAAACTATATAATGGGAAAAAGTTCCCATTTAAAAAGAATACATTTGATATAATCACTTGTAATCAAGTGTATGAACATGTTGTTGATCAACAGTATTTAGTGAATGAGATATATCGTGTATTAAAACCCGGTGGGGTATGTGAGTTTGGAGCGATGAGTAAATATTGTATTCGTGAACCGCATTATAATTTATTATTTCTTTCGTGGTTGCCGTATTGGCTTGCTGATATATATATCCGTATCACACAGAAAGGGACTCATTATTATGAACGTCCACTCTCATATATTCAGCTGCAAAAATTATTTCATCGTTTTGATGTTTATGATTATACTCCAAAGATTATTGCGGATCCGAAAAAATACCATTTTACTGATAAAATTAAAACGAATTCATTAATGACAAGACTATCAGGAATGTATCGATATTATCGTGCATTTGTTAGTACATATTATTTTGTGCTTAATAAACCAACTCATTAAATATGCATTTTATTCAAATCAGTTACCATAATAATATTTCTAGTATACCTTTTATTGAGCAATTATTATATGTGTTGACATCATTATTGCGTTTGATATAAATAATCATGAACAAACCATCGTTTCAAATTAAAAATGCTACTCTTTGGGAGAAGCGGGCACAAGAATACCCTGAATTATCAATTCAGTCCGTTATGTTTCGTTTTTTGCCTGATGAAATCAATTATGCAATTCATCAATGGCAGGCAAAAGAAATAACAGCCGCACTTAAAAAACTGCAGCGGAAGAAAAAAAGTTTAAATGTCCTTGATGTCGGATGCGGGTATGGGCGTCTTTCAAAAGCTATTATTAAGAAATATCCGAATACAAAACTTACCGGTCTGGATGTTTCAGCAACATTTATAAAGCATTATAAAAAGTTTTTAGGAAAAGGGGTAACCGGTATTACTGCTGATTTGGAAAAATACAATTTTAAATCACGACGATATGATGTAATAATTGTAACCGGAGTATTAATATATCTCCATGACGAAGAGAGAGTATTACAGGCAATAACAAAAATAAAAGGATTGTTAAAAAAAGATGGTATTATAATTATCAGTGAAAACGCTATTGGCGCCGAAAAAATATATACCGGATTCGGCGTTTTAAAACTTTTCAAGCGGTTATTGCAGAGTCCGAAAAAACGAGCGAGTCATACCGGTGATCGTAAATTCAGTGTTCCGCAAATGACACGGCTTATCACTTCCGCCGGTCTTACTATTCACCATAGAGCAGGGATACCGCGACTGACATTTTCATTGCCATGGCTTGTTATAGTGCGAGCAATAAATAAGACATGGTTTCGCACAGCACTTAAAAATGCACTTACCGTTTCGGACGATCCGACCTATTCATTATTCATGCTATTTGTTGCCGGGGTAAAAAAATAAAATAATGCAGTTATTTTCACCAAACAATCGAAAAGCTGTTATTAATACTATTTTTCAGGGAATGAAAATCTGTATTACAATTGCGATACTTTTATTTTTCATTTCTAAAGTTGATTTTTCAATAATGGCGAAAAATTGGACTAAGATTACAATCAACGGACGGTGGTGGTATTTACTAACAGCGGTTATCGTTGATATGGTTATGTTGCATGTAATATTGGTATTACGCTGGCAGCATCTTATGGGAGCGTATGCTATCAATCTGCCGTTTTGGCGCTTATTGGAATATCAGTATATTTCAGATGTCTATACGATTATATTACCCGGATCCGTCGGCGGTGATGTGGTGAAAGGGTTATTTGTTTTACAGGAAGGAGAAAAAAGCCATGTAATGAATTCTGTTATTGTTGCACGGATATTCGGATTAATGGCTGTAGCGGTGTTTGTGATACTTTCATTTGTTTTTTTCTCTGGTAAAATAAATACGCTCACGGAAACTTCAATATTTCCGTTGTTCTGGGATTCTGAAAATGCTTCTCTTCATACCATTACCGATGCATTGCAGAAAAGTCCGCGTCTGATAGTGTACTCGGCAATGGCGTTTCTCGGCTTTATTTTAATATGCTTTTTTTCCATTATTATTTTTTCGGAAAAGATAAAACGATATCTTGATCAGCATATACCGTTAAAGGGGCTGCTGCAAAAAATACATATTTATAATAGTATAACAAGTCTCGGAAGAATGAGAACACTGCCGGTATTTATCCCGACACTGCTCTATTCATTTTTAATTCAAGCAGGTCTCATTGTTAATTTCTGGTGTATCTTTCAAGCGCTTGGATTTGATGCAGTTACGTTGCAATATTGTTTTCTTACGATACCGATTATATTTGTCGTTTCGCTGATTCCGGTTTCGATATTTGCACTTGGTCTTCGTGAGTTTATGATAGGTCTATTCATGGTAAAATTGATAGAGGGCTGGTTATTGGGGGAAATGCACGGCAGCGGAATATCTGTATCCGCGCTTATCGATTACCTTCAGTCTGCGGGGCTGGTTTCACTAGAAACCATACGGGGGGCATTGACAGCACAAGGGATTGATGCTGATACAGCAATAAGCACTATGCGGCAGAATTCATTAAATGATGTATTATCAATTACGCTTATTTATTATATGCAATGGATTGTTGATTCGGTAATCGGAACGGTGTTTATGATTAAACATTCAATTTTAAAACTGAATAATTCAGAACACAAGGGATAATCCTTAATCTGAATACAAGAATATGATAAATAATTATTGACGAGTGCAGAGGAGCTGTATAGAACATAGTATACGTATACCGGTAAAGATACAGGTGCCATGAAAATACATATATCTCCCTATATAAATTATAAACCGCATATTCTCCGTATTGAGCCTGATGGACGTTTTGACAGTGATACTGAAATGCGTGCAGAGCAGGAAATCATTAATGCCATAGGTGACGGTATCGTTCATGTTGTGTTCAATATGCAGCATGTCAGTTATCTTGGCAGTGTTGCTATTCGTGTTTTAATGAGGGTATTGAAAAAATGTAAGGGACGTGAAGGGCGTGTTGCATTAGTCAATCTTACCCCTGCGGCTGAAAAAGTGATTCATACCATGGAGATGGAAGGCTTTTTTCTGATTACGAAAACAGAAGATGCAGCTTTGCAGGAATTGTCCTAATAATGGAATACCAACAACGAGCGTCATGAGCGATTCTCATCAAACATCAACAACAGCAGATATTAATTATACACAGTATATCAATGATACTGTACTTGGTATTGGATTATTAACCAATCATACGAATCACCGTATGCATCAATTATCACTGCATTTGAAGCATACTGATACAACTACTACCGATACTCATGGACATATCGTTTTACGTTTTTATGGTATTGAAGATGTTCGGCTAAATTATTCTGATACAACATCACTCACGACGATAACATCAATTATTGAGCATACCCGCTCACAATGGTCTTCCGCATGTTATAACGATGATAAGGAACAGCATCTTCGTCATTTTTCGATTAAACTGCAGACCTATCATTATTCGTTTATTGATGTCTTATGCAAAGACTTTGAAGCACTTGTATATTCAAAACAAATATCGGAGGGAGAGAATGGCAGTACTTATTGACGGCAAAAAAATTGCTCAGGAAATACGGGAAGAAATCAAACAGCGTGTTCACAAAGTTAGTCAGAAAGGTGTACGTCCCGGTCTTGCGGTTATACTGGTTGGAGATGATCCTGCGTCATCATCATATGTACGGATGAAAACACAAACCTGTGATGCATTGGGGATATATCATGAAGACCATACTCTTTCAGCAGCGACGAATCGTGATACACTATTGGCATTAATCACGCAATTAAATAATGATGAAAAAATTCACGGCATTCTGGTTCAATCGCCATTGCCGAATGGATTAGATATGGATGATGTAATTCTTGCAATTAATCCTGAAAAAGATGCGGATGGTTTTCATCCGGTGAGTGTCGGGAAAAATGCCATTGGATTACCGTCGTTTAAACCATGTACACCATATGGTATTCAACAAATGCTGATCCGCGCAGGGTATTCATGGGAAGGGAAGCATGTTGTTATCATTGGGCGCTCAAACATTGTCGGGAAACCGCTTATGAATATTCTTGTTCAAAAGTCTGCTGAGGCAAATGCAACAGTTACCATATGTCATTCTCGTACACAAAACATTGCCTCGTTAACGCGAATGGGGGATATTGTTATTGCTGCGATTGGTCAACCGAACTTTTTAAAAGCAGATATGGTACGCGATGGAGTTATTGTTATTGACGTTGGGAGCAATCGTATCGAAGATACGGCATCTGAAAAGGGGTATTATTTTACCGGTGATGTTGACTATGAAGCAGTTGCAGCAAAAGCAGAAGCAATTACGCCGGTCCCCGGCGGTGTTGGTCCGATGACGATTACTATGCTGATGCATAATGTGGTTTTGGCAGCTGAAATAAAAGCAGGAATACTTTAATACTATTGGTGTTTTGTTTGTGGAAAATGGGATGCATTTAATATGGTATATATTTAATAGCATTATGCTATACGCAAGAGTGAAACCTCATTGAATGCGATAGTGTGCTGTCGAGTATATATGCTGCGTGTGGTTAATTGTATAATGCAGAGCACGACGAGTATTGTGGTATTATGAAAGCATTGCGCTATGAAATTATTATTAATGACATATGATTTTCCACCGCAAGTCGGTGGGATGATGAATTATTATTACAATATTATTCAGCACTATAATAAAATCAATTCCAACCGGAGTATGTCGGTGCTTACTTTGCAGAGTGAAAAATCGTATACTGATAGTGCATATCCGTTTGAGGTTATACGGCTTTATAAAACGAATAAATATTTTCATACAACATTAAATATTTTACTTGCCCAATCACGTGTTATGCGCATTGTAGCGAAAAATAAACCGGATGCCCTGCTGATCGGCAACTTGCGGCCATTCGGTTATTTTGCCCGCCGTATATACCGACGTTTTGGTATTCCTTATTTTCTTTTTTTTCACGGTATGGACATTATGAAAATGGAACGGAAAGCGCGGAAGTTTTCTTTGTTTCGTAATTTTTACCGGCGTATAATACATTCAGCGGCGGGGTGTTTTACTAATTCAGAATATACCAAGAGTATTTTAATGCAATACTTTTCAGTGAAAGCGGAAAATATAATTGTACTGCATCCGGGGGTAGTTCCGGAGGATTTTCCTCCTGCGGGAGAACCTGAAAACCCTGTTCTTATTACTATTGGAAGACTTGCACCTCGAAAGGGTTTTGATATAGTACTGCAGGCATTACCGGCAGTATTGAAAAAGTTTCCGACTCTTACGTATAAAATTATCGGTGGTGATGAACGTCCTGAGTACAAAGCGTATTTAAAAGAATTAATTGCTCGATATAATTTGCATAATCATGTTGAATGGATCGGGCAGTGCGGTTTTACAAAACGATTACAATTATTACAGGATAGTACAATACTGGTTATGGTTTCTAAAATGCTTGAGGGGGGCGTTGATGTTGAGGGGTTTGGTATTGTATATCTGGAAGCGAATTCATGCAGCAAGCCGGTTATTGCAGCAGATACCGGCGGGGTCAGTGATGCGGTTGAAAATGGCGTCAATGGGTTACTGATTCCGTCTGATGATATTGCTGCAACTGCTGCAGCTATTATTACCATGCTTGAAAATAATGAATTACGAAAACGTCTCGGACAACAAGCACGACAACGTGTACTGGATCGTTTTACGTGGGAGCGGATAACAAAAAAACTCTCAGATACTATTGCAGTGCGTCTGCATGCAGAGTAATTATATATACGTACGTATGGTCTTCCATATATCATACATAGGCTGCTTAAATTCCGGGATAGTATGAAGAAGCTGTTTTTGTGCAAGTGCTTTTGCGGCCTGTATACTAAACGGTAGTTTTCCGATAATAGGGATTGAATACTCCGCAGCTTTTTCTTCAATGCTGTGTGATAATTGATTAGAAATATCTGACTTATTGATGATGATGCCATGCTTTATTTGTTGTTTTTTTAATAATGTCAGCAATCGTATACAATCATGCAGTGCTGTTGGTGTTGGTTCAACAACAATGACAATATAATCAGTATTGATAATAGATGAATTGAGGGGGCAGCCAATTCCCGGCGGTCCGTCATTAATAATATACTCTGCATGGGAATCTTGTGCGTGAATTCGTGCATGCAATCGGACATTCGTAACAAGTTTTCCGGAATTATCTTGTGCAATCCCAATTTCTGACCGGATAAGTCGTCCGTTGTTAATAGTATCCGCATAGATCATACCCGCACGATTTTTCTTAAAGTCAATTGCATCAGCGGGACATACGTGCCGGCATAGTTCACATCCTTCGCATTGTATCGGATTAATTATCGGTATTGATACTCCCGGCTGATATGATATCGCATTAAAACGACATGCACGAACACATGCACCACAGCCGGTGCAAACATCTTTATTAATAATAGCGGTTTGTCCGGCATAGTAATCACGTGCATAATGCGGCAGTCCCGGCAGGAGAAAAGAAAGATTTGCGGCTTCAACATCACAATCAGCAGCAATAGTATAGATGCCGCTTTCTTGTGCGAGTGCAATCAGTGATGCGCTTATTGAGGTTTTACCCGTGCCGCCTTTACCGCTGATTATTGTGATTTGTTTCATGGCATATCCTCTAACCACAGTGTAATGCTTTTCAATGCAGTATTTAATGCCTGAGAGGCATCACCAACCGGACGGGATTCAAGATACGCTGAACTGATAGTATCATCAAAAGGGATTTCTGCAATAATCGGAAAATTATTTCTAAGATAATGATATACGTTATCATTGCCGATATCTGAACGGTTGATAATAACCGCATAGGGTAATGAAAAAGCTTTTACCAATTGAACTGCCTTTTTTAAGTCATGTAATCCAAAATCCGTTGGTTCAGTTACCAGTAATGCTTTCTGACTTGATGAGAGTGATTCCATAACACTGCATGAACATCCGGGGGGCGCATCAATTATTGTAATGTCGGTGGTATCAGTATAGTCAAGTAATTCTTTTATAAGCGGTGTTGCCCGTATTTCTCCGATATTGAGACGCCCTTCAATAACCAATACGGTATTGTACATGCCGCGACGAATAGTACCAATAGTGCGGGGGATTTCTTCCAATGCCTCACCGGCAAGGTAGGTACAAACACCGCATGAGTGGCATAATTCACTGTATATCTGCAGTGATGCACCGGCAGGGACCAATGCATTATAGACACATGCATGTGCAACCTGCCGAGCGGTTTGTATATCAATAGATCCGGTTCGCAGATGAGGTACAGGAACAGTAACGTCTTGAGTCGTATCAAATAATGCGGATAGAAAAATCGTTCCATTCGGTTCTTCAACATCTGCATCAATATATGTTACAGTGTGTTTAGTTTTATGAGCAATAAAAACAGCAAGGTTTGTTGATATGAGTGTTTTACCCGTACCGCCTTTACCGCTTAAAATTGTTAATCGCATGTATTAATTGATCCGGAGATTATGAAAATTCTTTTAACGAGCCCTCTTGCAGAGCGCTGTACGCTTCATTAACCGTCATTGTAGTATCCGCAATATATAATCGTTTTCCCATTGATAATAATGATTTTGACGCTTTTGGTCCGTATGTGGCTGCAATAATAACATCAATATTGTTTTCATTCATCCACGCGGCAACACCGGTTCCGGCGCCATGTTCCGCATCTTTATAGCTGTTCTGAAATGTATCAGAAATCTCACCCGTATCATCAAATACAATAATGTATTCAGCACGAGCAAAGCGTTGATCTATTTGTGCATTGCGGGTGTTTCCTGCTGCGGCTATTGCTGTTTTCATAATAACGTCTCCTTTAGATATTTTATATTTATCTTTGTAGTATTTAGATAATAGTGCATATTGATATTATCTTCACATATCAATACCTCATCTATTATGCGGACCTTTCATTTCTGATGCTTGTATGTACATGCCGATAATATTTTAATGATACTGCAATTGTCTATCATGTATGGTGATAGTGCCCATCTTCATGAGTGCATACCGTACCGTCTGATTTGAGTGTGCCATTGAGGTATTCTTCTATTACTGCATCAATGGCACCCTGTACGCCAATATAGGTTTGTATATTGTACTGCTCAAATAATTGTTGTGCTTTACGCCCCATGCCGCCGGCAATAATGCATTCAACACCATGTTTTTTTAAAAACTCCGGGAGGATGCCGGGCTGGTGTGCCGGAGATGCTAATTCCTGTTTATTCTCAATACTTTTGTTATTGTTATCGAATAGTGTATAACAATCACATTGTCCGAAATGTTGGCTTACATTATTACCATCTGTGGCAATTGCAATTCTCATAATATACTCCTGTTTAAATGGTGGTTCTGAAATATTTACTAATCACTATCATCCATTCGAAATTGTTATATGTGGTTTGTTACAAGCCGCGTCCTAAACCGCGCCCTAAACCGCGTCCTAAACCGCGCCCTAAACCGCGCCCTAAACCGCGTCCTAAACCGCGCCCTAAACCGCGCCCTACTACATCAATATTATTAATAGATTGGGGATTAATCGGTTCATTATTTCCAGTACATTTTCCAAGTCCGCGCCCTGTTTTTGCTCCTAGACCTTCCGGTCCTGTTTGATCTCTTCCCGGCATATTATGACTCCTTTCTTGTTATGCGTTTATACAGTTTTCACACATCCCATAAAAATTAATAACATGATCAGTAATTGTAAAACTGTATTTTTTACTCAGACCATTCTCAACATTTTTTAAAAAAGTTTTCTCTTTATCCATAAAATCATAATAATTCGTAATTTTACCGCATGCAGTACATATCAGATGATGATGGTGTTCTTCATCACTTGCTTCGTGAATCAGTTCATATCGAGCATGCTGATCACCGTAATTAAAGCGATATGCAAGCCCCATATCAATAAGCAGGTTCAGTGTTCGATAAACTGTTGTTAGACCGATTTTTTGTCCTGCTTCATGTAAATGCATATATATTTCTTCAGCATTTAGATGCCCATCACTACTATTGAGGACTTCAATAATAGCTTTTCGGCTTGCAGTTAAGCAGTTGCCATGCTGCTTCATTGTTTTTCGCCACCACTGATTCCCGGGCATAATGTCTCCAGAATGAAAATGATTATCATTTTCAATATAATAATAGATACCTCGTCTGTCAAGTTATATTTCAGAAATAATTAATTCACCATTAATCATGATTTATGCATATATAGCAGTATTATTATTGATTTATATATTTTATTGAATACTATAACTGCAGAATAATAAAGGATACTTATATCATGATACAGCGAATAGTATTTAATGGGATATGCATTATAATAATCATTAGTATGTTAATCGGATGCGGGGGGAAGGGGGGGCGGCTGACCAACGAACAGGAAGTATACTGCGGCAAATGGGAGACATACAGCGGTGATTATATATGCATTAATGCTGATGGTTCAGCTCAAGGGACGATACATAACACAAACTTCATGGCAGCACATGTATTTATTTCCAATACCACATTAATTGTAACTGAGATGGGGACAAAAAAACAGTATTGTATTACTAAACAACCGACGGAACAGTATGGTGAGTGGACTATGAAACTCGATAGTATGAAATTTTATAAACGGATTGATTATTAAGATAGTGCTGTGATTGGCTTCAGGGGGTAATCTTCTCGGTTGTTGTGAGTGTTCAGATGTATATAGAAACAAATGAATGTGCGTGAAAGAGAATAATCCGGTCAAGTCCAATTACATTGACAAGATCAGTATGTCCTGATAAAAACAGTACGTATATAATAACTATTACAGTAAGGTGGAAAATCAGTGGCGGATACAATAACAAAAGAAGATGTTTTACATGTTGCGCAGCTTGCTCGTCTTGAAATAGATGAAAGCGAAGTTGATATGTTTACTCATCAGTTGAATGATATATTAACGTATGTAGCGCATATCAGTACATTAGATACTGCGCAGGTTGAACCGACAGCGCATATTCTGCCGCAGCAGAATGTAAGCCGTCCGGATGGTGAGCCGCATGGTTCACTTGGATCAGATAAGGTTGTAAAGCTGAGTGCTGAACAGAATGGTTCTTTCATCGTTGTACCGCCGGTTATTGAGTAAGGAGCGGATATGGAATTACATGAATATACGGTTTCCGATCTTTCTCATCTTCTGCACGAGAATAAAGTATCAAGTGAAGAAATCACCCGACATTTTCTGGGTCGTATTGATGCCGGTAAAAATCTGAATGCATTCATTAGTGTTTTTCATGAGCAAGCTCTTGAAAGCGCCCGAAAAGCGGATAGTGATCGTAAAAACGGATCGGTGAAATCACCATTGCATGGTTTACCGATTGCGATAAAAGATAATATTACTATTGAAGGGGAACGGTGCACCTGCGGTTCTCGTATGCTGAAAGACTTTATTCCTCCATACAATGCGCATGTTATAGAACGATTAAATGATGCCGGTGTTATATATTTAGGTAAAACAAATATGGATGAGTTTGCGATGGGGTCTTCCACTGAAACAAGTCATTTCGGTCCGGTATTAAATCCTGTTGATACATCTCGTATTCCCGGCGGTTCATCAGGCGGCAGTGCTGCTTCAGTTGCCGGAGCTCTCGCACCATGGTCATTAGGGTCTGATACCGGTGGCTCTATACGGCAACCTGCGGCATGCTGCGGTGTCGTCGGGGTGAAACCGACGTATGGTACAGTATCCCGATACGGATTGGTTGCCTTTGCCTCGTCATTGGATCAAATAGGACCCTTTGCACGAACGGTTGAAGATGCTGCATTGCTGCTGAATGTAATTCAAGGACATGACCACCGGGACTCAACTTCCTATGATAAAGCATTGCCAGATACAACCGCACAACTTGAAAACTCATTACGCGGAAAGAAAATCGGTATACCGAAGGAATATTTTATCGACGGGATACATACTGATGTTGCCGGCAATGTACAATCAGCAATTGATGTACTGCAGTCATGCGGTGCTGAAATAGTTGATATTAGCCTGCCGCATACTGAATATGCCGTTGCGGTATATTATATTATTGCGCCGAGCGAGGCATCAAGCAATCTTGCCCGTTATGATGGTGTTAAATACGGTTTCAGACATTCTCAAGCCGGTGATTTACAGTCAATGTATAGAAAAACAAGACGTGAGGGTTTTGGAGCTGAAGTAAAACGTCGGATTATGATAGGGGCATATGCACTTTCGTCGGGCTATTATGATGCGTATTATAAGAAAGCACAGCAAGTACGTACATTAATCAAACAGGATTTTGATGCTGCATTTAAAAAGGTTGATGTTATTTGTACTCCGACAGCACCGACACCGGCGTTTAAAATTGGCGAGAAAATCAACGATCCGTTACAGATGTATTTAAGTGATATTTTCACAATATCGGTTAATATTGCCGGTTTGCCGGCACTTTCAATGCCATGCGGATTAACTGGCGAGGGATTGCCGGTGGGACTGCAAATTATTGCTCCCGCATTGGGTGAACAGCGCATGTTTAATGTAGCTCATCAATATGAAAAAGCACGCGGATAAGTATACACGGAAACGTATCAGTATTATTTCGTTTTAATAAAAGCTTTCAGTTTGTTTTGTTTTTTTTCTGTCAATCCGAGAAAGCAAATAGCAATTTCATATAATTCGTTTTCCATTTCCTCAACGCGCACAACACGCGCGAGGAAATCAGCCCGCCGTTTTTTCTCCTGCGGGTGTTTAATGGTAATTTCAAGTTCAGAGCCGACGCGCACCGGTTGTGTGGCAGTAAATAAAATACCGCCTTCAGAAATATTTTTTGTTTGCCCGAGTTTACGATTGATATAACCATCGCTGACTTCTCGGAAGTCAATGAAGAGTTCTTTTTTCATACGGATAAAATTGCGTTTTTCCCGATAGAAAAGCGCAATTGAGTTTTTTTGTGCAAGTTTTGCGCGGTATAACGCATCATCAGCAGTTGCAATAAGGGATTGTATTGAGTTTGCATCAACCGGAAACGAACTAATACCGCCGCTGATGGTAACGGTCCCGCTGGGCTGACTTTTTCGTTCCCCTTTAAACTTTTCTTTCTCAATAGTTTTTCGTATACGTTCGGCAACAACTAATGCGTTTTGTTTCCGCGTTTCAGGGCAGATAATAACAAACTCCTCACCACCGTATCGGCAGGCAATATCCGGCTGGCGAATAGCTTTTTTCATGATATCAGAAACACGTTTCAATAATACATCGCCTTCGATATGCCCGTTGTAATCATTATAACTTTTAAAATTATCAATATCAAAAAAGATAAGGGAAATCGGTGATTTATATCTGCGTGCGCGTTCAAACTCGCGTTTGATGACTTCGGTAAAATAACGACGATTAAAGAGTGTCGTCAAGGGATCAGTCATTGCATTCACTTGTGTTTGCTTAAATAATGCAATTTCTATTAAAATAGGATTTTTCAATCGTTTATTGACATTGGTAAAGTAATCAAGAATGGCAACACGAATACCGACTTCGCGCTTACAGTTTTTTTCCAGCACAGTGAGATGGTCAATTACTTTTTGCCAATGCTTTTTTGCCTCAGCTGTTTTAAAATGAGTATAGGTGAGGACTTCAAATATTGCCGGATAAAACAGATCCCCATATCGTTGTTCCAGTTGTGTGAGTTTATTGAGCAGTTGTGATTGTGAACGGGTTGCGTGTTTCATGCTGGCATTGATGTCAGTAAGTATATTTTGATAGTTACTTTTCATCATTATAACATAACCTCATTTAATTATTTATTATGTGCGTGCCGATTATCCCTGTATCATATGAAGTTTAATTGGTATCATTGTGTTGTTTGATTGTCCAGTTAAAAGTGAAGTATCTATGAGCAGTATATTCCCTGACGTGTACCGCGTTGCTGTAATTCAGTACGTATACCTTCAATAGTTGCTGATTTATTATGAGCCCATAATGGTGCGATTAATTCTCCGTATTGTGCTTCACCGGTGAGCCGTTGAATAATACATTCCGGATGCAATATTTCGAGCGTATCGCATACGTGTTGTATATACCGGTCTTGTGTAATAAGCGGGAATGGTTTTTTTACGTATACTGCAGCAATAGGGCTTCCGCGAGGAATATAAAAATTATGAAACTTAATACCGTCAGGCTTGAGTTGTGCTGCAAATGTTCCGGTTTCTTTCATTTGTATGTCCGACTCATTGGGAATTCCGTAGATAATATGTATGCATATTTTTAGCGGATAGTTCCGTGCCAGTGTGTAGCCGTCCATAAACGCAGTGAGCGTATGCCCTCTGTTAATATACATAAGCGTCTCATCATGTTTTGATTGTAATCCAAGTTCCAGCCATACTTCATAGCGGTTGCTGAAGGTTGCGAGGAGTTCCAAGTTTTCTTTGGTGAGACAGTCTGCTCTTGTACCGACGGCAATTCCAATGATTTCCGGAAATGCATATATTGACTCCCAGAGTTTTTTCAACCTATCAACGGAAGCATAGGTGTTTGAAAATGATTGAAAATATGCAATGAACTTATGACAGGTAGCATGACGGTGTAGGTATGCTTTAATTTGTTCGGCAATCGGTTTCGAATCACTACGTCCGCTGCCGTGTGTATCACAATAGATACACCCGCCGTATCCGTGTGTACCGTCACGGTTTGGACAGGTCAGCCCTGCATCAAGGGGTATTTTTTTTACTCGTTCAGTGAATTTTTGTTTTAAGTAATGAGAAAAATTTGTATATCGCATAGGAGGCGGTATTGACTGCATGTTCATGAGAGTAGTGTAATGAAGGACTTTGCAGTATGCAAGATATTTTCCGGTGTTTCAATTTGACATATGTATTATTTTATCATACCGTATGTGCAGCTGTTATATACATGAGGGAACGATATGCGTGGCCGCGTATTTTTCCGGTGCTGTATGGTGTAAGATATATATAGTATTGAATGAGTTTACTAATTATGAAACAAACACGATGGTCGGCGACATTGTTATTGCTGTCAGTAGGTATTGCTCTCACCGTTATAATTTCAGTATTTGTATGTGCACAGGACAAAGAAAAGTCAGTTGTTCATGTTTTATCATTTGATGGAATGCTTAATGGTATTATGAGTGAATACCTTATTGATGGTATTGCTGATGCGGAAACTGAACATGCCGCAGCAGTATTGATTGAAATTAATAGCCCGGGCGGCAGAGTGGATGCAATGAATGATGTTATTCAAGCAATTATGGCAAGTACGATTCCGGTTATCGGGTATGTGCCACAAAGCGCCGGTATGACCGCTTCAGCGGCAGCTCTTATATTTTTAAGCTGTGATATTGCAGTCATGAATCCTCATTCATCACTCGGGGCAGCTCATCCGATTTTATCCGGACCGATTGCCAGTATCCTTACCAATAAAAAGTATCAGGAAAATTTACGTATACAGATTAATAAAGCTACCAGCGATATTACAAATCGGATGAAAGTAGTGAGTAAACAAAACGGACGGAATTTTTCGATTATAAAATCGATGATTGTTGATTCACTTTCAATTACGTCTGAAGAGGCACTTGAACAGAATGTCATTGATTATTGTGCTGATACGCGCGCGATGCTCTTCAGTACACTCAATGGGGTTTCTGTTACCAAAAATAAAAGACATTATATACTGCGATTGCAAAAAGCTGAGACACATGATGTATTAATGAATCTGACGGAATTATTTTTATACTATCTTCAGATGCCGACTTTTGCGTATTTATTTCTTATTCTCGGTCTTGCCGGGATGTATTTTGAATTACAGTCTCCCGGTATCGGTTTTGCGGGAGCAATTGGCAGTATTGGTATCATCGGTGCATTATACGGTTTAACGGCATTGCCGGTTAATTTTATTGCTTTACTGGCAATAGTAACAGCAGTAATTTTATTCTATTTGGAATCGCGTATGCCGAGTGCCGGTATTCTCACCGCAGCAGGTATTATCTTGCTGGCAGTCGGTTCGGTGATGCTATTCAGACGGCAAATACATGTAGAAGGGCGGTTTCCTGAACTTCCCCCCGGACTGATTGCGGGAGTTGTTATCGGATATAGTATGGTTGCAGTCGTAATGGGATATTTGATTCTCAAAGGGCATCGTATGTCAATCAAGACCGGTCGGGAAGAGTTAATCGGACAAAAAGCACTTGTACGTGTAGCACTTAATCCGACAGGGAAAATTTTTATATTTGGTGAGTATTGGAATGCGGTTACGCATGATAACTCGACGGTCGCCGTTGGTGAATGGGTGCGTATTTTAGATGAAGAACACTTGCATTTAACAGTTGAACCTGTTAAAAAGAGGACACTTAATTAATATAGGAGGTTGCTATGGCATTCGGTATTGTTGCTTTGTTTTTTATTATGTTTGTGTTTATTGCGAACTCAATAAAGATTGTGAATGAATATGAACGGGGAGTTATTCTCACGCTCGGTCGGTATACCCGAACGGCAAAACCCGGCATACGGTTTCTTTTTCCGTTTATTGAACGAATGACAAAATGTGATATTCGGACTCTGACGATGGATGTACCGCCGCAAGATGTTATTACACGTGATAATGTTCCGGCGAAAGTCAATGCGGTTGTATATTTTCGTATTCTGAAAGCCGAGGATGCAGTTTTAAAAGTTGAAGATTATTATCAGGCAACGAGTCAGATATCACAAACCACATTGCGGAACGTGCTCGGTAAATCCGATCTTGATGATCTGCTGTCCAATCGTGAAAAAATATCGCAAGAGCTTCAGCAGATTATTGATGAACAGACTGATCCGTGGGGGATAAAAGTCTCAGTTGTTGAAGTAAAAGATGTTGAAATACCAATTAACATGCAGCGTGCAATGGCACGTCAAGCCGAAGCGGAACGTGAACGGCGGGCAAAAATTATTCATGCTGAAGGAGAATATCAGGCATCGGAAAAACTTGCCGAAGCAGCAAAAGTTATCAGTAAGGATCCGACAGCATTGCAGTTGCGCTATCTGCAGACATTAAGCGAAATAGCCGTTGAAAAAAATTCAACAACAATTTTCCCGATACCGATAGATATTATCAGTACGTTTTTTAAGAAATAAAACAATAGGGCGAGAACTATGCATATTGAGGTGTTAAAATCAAAGATTCATCGGGGACGTGTATCCGATGCAAATATCGAATATGAGGGAAGTGTAACCATTGATCCGGATTTGCTGCGTGTAGCGAATATGCTGGTGCATGAAAAAGTGCTTATCGTTGATATCAATACAGCAGCCCGTCTTTGGACATATATACTTGAAGGGACTCCCGGTTCTCGTGAAATTGTTATCAATGGTGCTGCTGCGAAACTGATTAATAAAGGTGATACCGTTATTATTATGACGTTTGCGCAAATGTCTGAAGAGGAAGCACACAGCTTTACACCCAAAAAAATAGTACTAAATGAAGCGAATGAAATTATACGAGAAATATAATTTCCGTATGCGAAACAGCGGTTATATATCAACGTATATAATTTCAACAATGCAGTTATTTTTAAAATAACCCCACTATCATTTATGATAATTCAATAAGGAGTGTTTCATGGCAGATAAAGGTTTTTGTTTATGGTTTACCGGCTTACCATGCAGTGGAAAGACAACTATTGCAAAAAAGCTTGTTCCTCTTTTAAAGGAACGCGGACTTAATACAGAGCGTTTAGACGGTGATGTTGTTCGTCAGTCATTAACGCGGGATCTTGGTTTTTCAAAAGAAGATCGTGACAAGAATATTGAGCGTATTACTTTTGTAGCAAAATTGCTCAGTAGGAATGATGTCGCAACGCTGGTGAGCTTTGTCAGTCCGTATCGGCAGGCACGAAATACGGCTCGTGAACAATGTACAAACATGATAGAAGTGTTTGTTAAAGCCAGCCCTGAAGAATGTGCGAAACGTGATGTTAAAGGTATGTGGGCAAAAGCCCTTTCCGGTGAGATTAAAGGATTTACCGGTGTTGATGACCCGTATGAAGAACCTGAAAAACCGGAAATATTAATTGATACCGATAATGAATCCGTTGATGAAAGTACACAAAAAGTTTTAGCATATCTTGAAGATAAAGGATTTGTTCCGAAAGCATAATGTAATGCGGTATGCCCATATATGAAGATCAGCATTGAATCATTAGGCAATCATGCGGTTGGCGTTGCACATTATAAGGGTAAGGTCTGTTTTGTACCCTATACTGCTCCCGGCGATGAAGTGCTTGTTGATGTTATTCAATCACATAAATCATATACGGTATGTCGTTTAATTGATATACTGCAAGCATCTTCATTACGCAGCGAACCGATATGCCCGTATTATGGGAAATGCGGCGGATGTCAGTTGCAGCATATTACCTATGATGCGCAATGTTCGGCAAAAGAAGATATTCTTCATAATACGGTTGACCGTTTATATCAGGATGACGTTTGTATTGCACCGATTGTTCAGTCTCCTGATGTGATGCATTATCGCAATTCAGTGCGATTGCATAGAGGGCGGAACCGATACGGTTATTATGCGCCGGATTCCCATTTAGTTATTGAAATTGAACAATGCTCTTTGTTATCGGAAGAGATTAACCGGTGGCTATCAGCTATTCCTGATAATGATATCAATCGTTTTAATCATATGTCGATTAAGAATGATAACAACGGGACTCTTATTGCTGACAACAGACCGGGACGATTAAAATATTCAGTAACGAAACCGGTATCATTTTCGGTGTATGCGGATATAAAGACGTTTTTTCAATCAAATACCGAGATGATTGACGAATGGTTGGCTGTAATTCATCGTATGGCAGATATTGAGGAACATCATCGAATACTTGATGTGTACAGCGGTACCGGCATTATCGGATTAAGTTTTGCTCCTTTCGTGCAGCATGTTGATGGAATTGAAATTTCCAATCATGCAGTTAATTTTGCGCGTCAGGCACAGCATGATAATCAATTCGGCAATATACTTTGGCATGTCGGATCGCCGGAGAGAATTATACCGACATTGAAACCTTGGAATACTGTTATACTTGATCCGCCGCGGCAGGGAGTGAAAGAAACGGTGTTAACACATCTATGCCGGACTTTTCCTGAGCGTATTATTTATGTTTCTTGTAATCATATGACCTGGGCACGTGATGCCCATATATTAAAAAAGTTCGGTTATATCGTGAAAGAAGTCATCCCATTTGATTTCTTTCCGCAGACATATCATTTTGAATTAGTTTCACTTTTTGAGCGGGAATAATCTGTATGCAATACGGTGGTTGACCGGCAGTAGTTTTTTGTATACAGTTACGGGGAGAAAAAAACTTGAAGGAAAATAATGTGAGTTCAGTTCATATTACGATAAACGGTCATGGCGTACAAGAGATGGAGCAAGGCGCTCCACTGCTTTCAGTTGTTCATAATATGGATATTAATGGGCATCGTCCGCTTGCTGTACGTAGTAATGGTCAGGTACAGAGTTTATCACTACCGGTTGATACTGATATTGATGTTGAACTGATTACATTTGAAGATGAAGCGGGAATAGAAATATATCGCCATTCAACAGCTCATGTACTTGCACAAGCAGTGAAACGATTATGGCCGGAGGCGCTGCTGGCAATCGGTCCGCCAATTCGTGACGGGTTTTACTATGATATACGAATGCCGGAAAAACTTTCTGATGATGATCTTCCAAAGATAGAGAAAGAGATGAAAAAGATTGCAAAAGAAAAATATCCGATTGAACGTGTTGAGTTGTCACGTACTGAAGCGTTGGCGCTGTTTGAACAATCCGGTGATGTATTCAAAGTTGCATTAATTCGCGATCTTCCTGAAGACGAACAATTATCCTGTTATAAACAAGGAGAGTTTATCGATTTATGCCGTGGTCCGCATGTACCGCATACCGGTTATATTCGGAATTTTAAGCTGTTAAAAGTTGCCGGTGCATACTGGCGAGGTGATGAAAAAAATGAAATGCTGACTCGTATTTATGGTACAAGCTGGGATACAAAAGAAGCGTTAACTGCGTATTGCGATCGTTTGAAGGAAGCTGAAAAGCGGGATCATCGGAAACTTGGTGCGCAATTGGATATATTTTCTGTCCAGAAAGATGCCGGTCCGGGATTGATATTTTGGCATCCGCATGGAGCTGCTATTCGGAATGCGATTGAAGATTACTGGCGTCAGGAACATTTACGGCGCGGATGGAAAATGCTTTATATTCCGCATATTATGCAGGAACACCTCTGGGCAACCAGCGGGCATTTAGAAAATTATGCTGATGTTATGTACGGTGCAATGACCGTTGATGATATTGATTATCGTATTAAACCGATGAATTGCCCCGGACATATCCTTATCTATAAATCGCATATACGTTCATATCGTGATTTGCCGCTGCGCTGGTGTGAATTGGGAACGGTATATCGGTATGAAAAATCAGGGCAATTGCATGGATTATTAAGAGTACGTGGTTTCACACAAGACGATGCACATGTTTTTTGTACCGAGGAACAAATAGTGGATGAGCTGGCGAATGTTTGTGAGCTGGTTGATTTTATGATGCGGACGTTTGATTTACGCTATACGGTAATGCTGAGCACGCGCCCCGAAAAAGCGATTGGTGATATTGATGCATGGGATAAAGCAACAGATGCACTGAAAAAAGCTGTCGAGAAAATGGGCTGGGAATATTCAATCGATGAAGGCGGCGGTGCGTTTTACGGCCCGAAGCTTGATTTTATACTTATTGATGCGCTCGGGCGTGAATGGCAGGGACCGACGGTACAGGCAGATCTGAATTTACCGGGACGATTTAATATGGAATATATCGGTCCGGACGGGAAACCGCATGTACCATTAATGATACATCGCGCTTTACTCGGTTCTATCGAACGCTTTGTCGGTGTTTTAATAGAGCATTTTGCCGGTAAAATGCCCCCTTGGTGTGCTCCTGTTCAGGTTAAAATATTGACCGTTAATGAATCAGTAGTGCCGTATGCAAAAAAGATAGAACACTTACTTGAATATGATTTAATCCGTGTTGAAACAGATTATGAAGCAGATAAAATAGGTAAAAAGATACGAACCGCACAGCTTGAAAAAGTTCCTTTCATGCTGATAGTGGGCGATACGGAAGTTGCACAAAAAAACGTCTCAGTTCGACATCGTACGAAGGGCGATATCGGTATAATGAGTGTATCAGATTTTCAAAAATTATGTAAAGAGACAATTGACAGCAAGGCTCTTGATTAGTATACAGTATACGTTATAATAAAGATACATTAACCATTGGAGGTTTAATTATCAGTTCAAGAAAACCACGAGGTCCGGAGTTCCGGACAAATGAAGAAATTAATGCAGATACAGTACGGCTTGTTTTATCAGAAGGTGAACCGAAGATTGTTACCATTGAAACAGCATTGGAAAAAGCTGAAGCTGATGGGCTTGATCTGGTAGAAATCAGTTCACATGGAGACATTCCGGTCTGTAAGATAATGGATTACAGTAAGTTCAGGTATGAACGAGAACGTAAAGCTAAAGAAGCACGAAAACGACAAAAAATTATTCATCTTAAGGAAATAAAATTCCGTCCGAAAACCGAAGATCATGATTACCAGTATAAACTGCGTCATATAACACGGTTTCTGAAAGATGGAGATAAGGTTAAAATCACAATTCGTTTTCGCGGACGTGAATTAATGCATAAAGACCTTGGCATGGAGCTTATCGAACGAATTGTTGAGGAATTGAAAGAAATCTCACGAATAGAAAAACAACCGGTCATGGAAGGTCGTAATATCACATTGATTATTGCGCCATTGTAAAATTTAGGAGAAAAACTCATGGGTAAATGCAAAGCAAAAACAAATAAAGGTGCTGCAAAGCGTTTTAAGTTAACAAAAAGTGGAAAAATAAAACGTAATAAAGCAAATAAAAATCACATCTTAACGAAAAAAGAACAGTCTCGGAAACGGGATTTACGTGCGGCAACTCTGGTAAGTGATGCTGATACCGCGCGCGTAAAAAAAATGCTTAATATCTGATAGGAGGAAATAGGACATGCCACGATCACGGGGAATAGTTGCCCATCATCATAGAAAAAAAAGAGTAATGAAACGCGCGAAAGGTTTTTGGGGGCGTAAAAGTACAATTTATCGTGTTGCACGCGAAGCAGTTATGCGGGCATTACGATTTAATTATATTGGACGTCGTCTCCGCCGCCGCGATATGCGCCGATTATGGATTCAGCGAATCAATGCAGCTGCACGGCTGAATGGAACAACGTATTCACGATTAATCCCTGCATTGAATAATGCGAATATACAGTTGAATCGTAAGACCCTTGCGTATATTGCAATGCATTATCCGAATGCTTTTGAAGCGGTTGTAAAAACAGCGCAGGTGAAATAATCTGCATGTGCAGTATGCACAGTGACCGGAAATAAAAATAGGTGAAAATATAATATTTTGTCAGGTCCGACACGAATACTTGTAATAAGTTTTATTGCTATCATATCAGTCGGGACGCTGCTGTTATGTCTTCCTGCAGCGACTGAAAACAATATACCCCTCTCATTTATTGAAGCAAGCTTTACCGCTACATCAGCAACCTGTGTTACCGGTTTGATTGTTATTGATACGGGTGCGCGTTTGTCGTTTTTTGGCGAATTAGTTGTGTTAATCATGATTCAAATCGGCGGTTTAGGGTTGATGACGTTCTCGACAATGTTTCTTTTTATTCTTAGACGAAAGTTTACGGTTCGTCAGGGACTTATCATTAAGGAAGCATTGAACCGGTCATCATTCGGCGGTATGAAACAATTTCTTATGTGGCTTTTCAGTATTACATTTCTGATTGAATTGTTTGGTGCGTTGATATTGTTTCTTAACTGGCGTGATGATTTTGCTTCAATCCCTCAGGCAGTATGGCAGAGTGTTTTTCATTCCGTTTCCGCGTTTTGTAATGCGGGTTTTTCCCTGAACAGTGACAGTTTGATTCGCTATGCCTTGCACCCATGGATCAATGTAACGATAATGCTGCTTATTATCAGCGGCGGTATCGGTTTTATCCTCCTTGCTGATTTACGTGATCAGATTGCCGTGAGAATAAACTCACTTTTGAAGCGTGATGTAATAAAAATTATCAGCGCATTGCCGAAAAAGAATTTATCGCTGCATTCAA
Organism: uncultured Spirochaetia bacterium; assembly: GCA_964490645.1. Taxonomy (GTDB): domain Bacteria; phylum Spirochaetota; class JAHITG01; order CAZBCL01; family CAZBCL01; genus CAZBCL01. Next base: position 24,175 of record CAZBCL010000018.1, on the reverse strand, counting down.
AAATTGTATTAAAAACAACGGCAATTTTGATTGTATCAGGAACTATTTTAATTCTTGCTGTTCGGCTTCGGACGTATCCAATAGGTGAATGGGGGACATTAAATTGGACTCGATTATTGTTGACCTCATGTTTTCAATCGGTAACCGCTCGTACTGCCGGATTTAATACTGTTGATATCAGTACAGCAGGAATACCGATGCTGTTGATACTTATTGTTCTTATGTTCATCGGCGGTTCATCAGGCTCAACAGCCGGTGGAGTAAAAACTACAACCATTGGCGTTCTTTTCGCCAATATTGTATCAACCGTCCGCGGTCGACCGCATGTAGAGATCTTCAACCGAACAATTCCGCGTGCAGTTGTACAAAAGGCTATTACAATATTTAACATATTTATTGCAGTGTTTTTATGTACTATTCTTGCATTAACATTGACTGAACAAGGATTAACGCTGAAAAGTCTGATATTTGAGGCAGCGTCGGCATTGGGGACCGTCGGGCTGAGTACGGGAATAACACCTCACTTGACCACAGCAGGAAAAATAATTATAATGCTGGTAATGTTTCTCGGTCGAACCGGTCCGATAACTATCGTGCTGGCAATTGCAGCGCCTGACCGGGATTTGTATGAATATCCTGAAGAAACAGTGAGTATCGGATAATGAAAAATTCAATTGCAGTAATAGGACTCGGGTCATTCGGATTTAGTGTTGCTGAAGCATTAGTTCAACGCGGTACGCAAGTACTTGCGATTGATATGGATCGATCGCTTATTAATGAAGCATCGGAAATAGTAACCAATGCCGTTGCCCTTGATGCAACCGATGAACGTGCGCTCTCTCGATTAGATTTAGATGATATTGAAACGGCAGTAATAGCTGTCGGTGATATGGAAAGCAGTATTCTCATTTCAATGATGCTGAAGGAAAAGGGTGTTCAGTATGTAATTGTTAAAGCCCTTAATACGCATCATAAAAAAGTACTTGAACGTATCGGCGCTGACCGTGTTATTGAACCGGAGAAAGAGATGGGGAAATCATTGGCGCGGCAAATAAGCGGCAGTTTCCTTTTTGATCAAATTGAAGTATCAGAAAAGTATTCTATGGTTGAAAAGCTGGTATTTGATAAATGGATCGGCAAAACAATTCGTTCAGTTGATGTTCGCCACAATTATGGTGTCAGTATCATTGGGATTAAACGTATATACAGTGAGGTTGATAACCGTGGTGAGGTTAAAATCAGCGAGGATATTATTATGGCGCCGTCAGGAGATACAGAATTTAAGAAAGATGACGTTCTTATCATTTTGGGAGATAAACAATTAATCGCAAAACTCAAATAAGCGTTTTTCTGTTCAGTGTTATTGCCCTGACGCTTATTCCCTGTCTGCATGCACAAATCGCAACAAAAAATATGCGATATATCCATCGGGGAGTTGATTTCGGGTTTGGTGTTCAGCAATTTTCAAGTTATTTAAATACTTATAACGTATCGGCAAACCGTATGCCGTTTGAATTTTATCTTGGTATGAAATCGGTTTCATTCGGCGGCACGGGGAGTGTGTTAACCTATCATGTACCGCAGGATGTTATACCGGGAACATTTACGCAGGCTTCAAATATTGGTATTGGCGATCTGTTATTAGAATTACAAATAAAAACACCATTTAGCGGAATAAAATATAATATGCCTGCTGTGCTCAACAGTGAACCGGTAGAGTTCAGAGCGGCGTATTATTGTGCGTATAATTTTCCGATTGGGGGGCTTGCGCCGGTTCCGACGGGGAAGGTATATAAGGAGCAGAATTTTTATCCGATGAATAAAGGTATTCATGATCTTCGTATCGGTATCATTGGTGAAAATAGATTTCCGGATATTGGCTTTGAAATTGATATCAATGCAATTTATGTTTTTCAATATCAACCGGAAGAAAAAATGCTGCCATTTGGAAAAAGTTTGTTTCCCGATAAAAAGAAAAATCATTCTGCAAAAAAAGATAAAACAGTGGAATCAGATTTTGACGATCCGCGACAGGATTCATGGCTTTTTAATATTCATGAAGTATTAACGAAATATATATGGCCCGGACGTTCCGCATTTCCGCAAATACCGGCATTTCCTCATAATGATGATTATCTGATACTTAATATGGGGTTTGCGAAAGATATTCCGACTGTTCGATCGGTATTTCGGTATCGGGTTTTTACTGAGTTTGTGGGTAAGGTTACTTGGCCGACTGAAGCAAAGTTTCAACGGGCATATGAGTATGATTTGAAGCGAACACGGGAACTGATAAAAAAGCGGCTGACAAGAGGCACGAATTATCAGCCGGAAGAATTGGAAGGGTATGATATTAATGATCCGGCGAGTGCCCCGTTTATTGATCAATGGGTGAATCAGGAAGCAATCAGAGTTTTGCAGGATGCGGGGAATCGTTATACACCGACAAAGCCGTTTGTTGAGAATGAACTTGATATGATAATCGGGCTTATGGCATATGTCCCGCGCAGTGGAGCGAAAAACTTATACCTCTATGCTGCCGGAATGATACCATTGTATTATGAACCGTATACTATAAATGAGAAAGTATCATATTATGAAAATACAAATGGCGATCTTGCAGAAGGGGTTAATAGTTATGTTGATCCGGATCGCGGCACTATATATGATTTTCAATTATGGTTTGGTTTTTTAATGACTATATAGATAGGTATCAGACTATTTCCTGTGATACCGGCAGATATTTTATCAGAGCATAGTGAAATACCATTACATGGAGAAGATATGAGCATGAATATTATGTCAAATGCCGTTGCTGCAGCATATACGCGCGGTGAAGAAGATGAAACAATAAAACCATTAGTACGGTATACAGGAACGAATCCGGTCGGCTGTATTAAAGATGGCGATTATGTTATATTTTATGATATTCGCGGAGAACGTGAGATTGAATTAAGTCAAGCATTATCAGCACCGTCATTTGATATGTTTGAACGTAATGCTATGAAGATTCATTATACCACGATGATTGAATATGCCCCGGAAATTCATGCAACCGTTGCCTACCCGCCGGACGGTCCGATGGTGAATACACTGGGGGAAGTATTGAGCAAAAACGGTATTCGTCAATTACGTGTTTCTGAATCAGAAAAAGCGGTTCATGCGTCATTTTTTCTTAATGGGAAACGGCAGGACCCATTTAAAGGAGAAGATCGGTATTTTATTGAATCCGATAGAACGGTTGCGGAGTTTGACGAAAAACCCGAGATGGATGCTGTCCGATTATCAGATTTTGTGATAGCGAAAACGAAAGCACAAGAATACGGATTTACATTTGTTAATTTTCCGAATGTTGATGTTGTCGGTCATACAGAAAACACAGATGCTATCATGCAGGCAGTGAGGGTCGTGGATCGTGAAACTGCCCGAATTGTTAATGCCGTTGCTGCTGATGATCTGACTATTATTATTACCGCAGATCATGGAACAGTTGAAGAGTATTTATATAATGATGGCACGAAAAATACAGGGCATACCGCTAATCCGGTGCCGTTTATTTGTATACCGCCACATGGAGTGCAGGTTTCCGATGATATATTATACACGGGCGGAGCACTTACAGATATTGCACCAACCATATTGCACCTGCTCGGTCAGGATATTCCATCGGAGATGACGGGTACAACTTTAATAAAAGATATATCGCCATTTAAGAAAACAAAGCGGGTATTGTTGTTGTTATTGGATGGTTGGGGGGAACGTGATGATTCTTACGGAAATATTATCATACAATCGGGAGCACCGCATATTCAGCAGTTGAAAAAAATCTATCCGGCAGTTCGGTTAGCGTCTTCGGGGATTGCAGTCGGGTTGCCTGAAGGTGCAGTCGGCAATTCTGAATCAGGACATTTGCATATTGGTGCAGGACGAATTGTTTCATCAGATAAGTTACGTATTAATCGTGATTTGGAAAACGGGAGATTTTATACCAATAAAGCATTCTGTGCTGCTTGTGAAGGCGCAGTACGTGATAATACGGCATTGCATCTGCTTGGCATTGTATCATTTTTCAGCTCTCATGGAGAATTAAAGCATTTGTATGCATTATTAGAGCTGGCAAAAAAATATGCTGTTCCAAATGTTTATATTCATTCATTGCTGGGGCGTCGAGGTGAACATAAAGATAGCGGTGTTCATTATATCGGTGAAGTAGAAAAGAAATGTGAACAATTGGGCATTGGTAATGTGGTAACGGTAATGGGGCGGTATTGGGCATTAGATCGAGAAAATAATTGGGATCGAATAGAACGAGCTTACCGATCAATGGTTTTTGGTGATGGTGAAAAGATTGTTGAAAACCAATGAATAACTGCTGCCAGTATTCCCTGAGAGGGCGTATTTTTATCAGCTAATACGTGTGCAAGATTTTTCAACGAACGCTGATGCTCTTGATTTATCGCCATAAACTGCGTGAGCAGCAATGAGTCATCCGGATCAATAACTTCATGTAAAATATGCCGCACGAGTACAGGAAGTGCTTTTGCATGTAATCTAAACTCAAGAGTGTAGACATTACGGATAAATGTATTGATATCAGTTTTATAGCTCATACCGGCAGTATAGCTTTTTATTGAAGTAACGAATTCTTCTAACTCTGTAATGATATGTTCACGTATTGGTTTATCATGCCGATTACTGTTAATCAGGAAAATACGAAGAGAAATAAGTGTTTTTCGCTGATGATTAATCTGCAGCATAATATCCTGAATACAATTTGATGCAGCAGTATAGTTTTGTTCATCCATTTCCAGTAAGCATTGTGAGTAGCAACGATACGTTAAAGTATAAATAGTTATTATCAGATCGATAAATCTATCAATAGTGTGTTGGACTGGTCTGTTTTTAGGCAATAGCAGTTTCCCCATTCATTATCAGTATAATTCCTCTTCTCTATACTATAATAGTTTTTTCTCGTATTTACAATACTTTCATGCATGATTTTTATTGATAATTAATATGCTCGTGATATATTGTACATTATAGTAGAAACAGGATTTCATATTGATAAAAACTGAGTATCGCCGATACTATAGAGAACAAGTAATTGTGCAGAAGAGTGTTATATGAAATAAGGAGAGGATGCTGATTATTGAGGTATACTCTCATATCGTTAAAGGATAGATGATACATGAAACTATATAAAATATATATAGGGTTGGCAGTGCTCTTCTCATTTGTGTTAATTTCATGTCCGCGGGAAGCACCGAATGGTCCGGTTATTAATAAAACAAATACACCGCCGGCTTTTGCTTCAGTATTGAGTAATGCAGTAAAGTTTTCATATCCGGGAATACATTGGGTTTCTGATAAAATGATAAGCGGTCATCTGAACCCGGGGGGATATACGTATATAACGGTATATGCTCATGATAATGATGACGACCAGATGTTTTATGACTTCATTGTGCGTAATAATAATGCAGTGATACTTTATGACCCTATATCTTCGTCCGCTTTTTTGCGTGCTTTTAATAATACCAATACCATCCATGTTATTATTAGAGTTAGAGATGAACATGGTATATATTCTCCTGCACCGATAGAGATACCAATAGCAGTAAAAAATCAACCTTTTACGAATGATACTACGCGAACCGGTGATTATTATCTTTCCGGTAATATTTATGTGAATAATAATATACTGATTTCGAATAATTCATCATTGACTATTCAACCGGGAACAACAATAACATTCGGACAACAAAAAGGAATTATTTTAAAAGGTCAAAATATTGTATTTAATTGTGTCGGACTTGAAGACTATCCGATACGATTAAAGCAAGGATATCCGAGTGCTACCAATTGGTCAGGTATACAGGTATTAGCAACCAATGTTGTCATGGATATGCGTCATACATTAATTGAACATGCAATAGTCGGGTTCAATTATTCTAATGCTCAGACGGTAACCATGACCTTTGAATCCAATGATATTATTAATTGTTCACGATGGGCGGTTTCCGGCAATGGAAACGGTATATTACGTGCTAATTGTTTTTCAAATAATATGTGTTTTACGGATAATCTTGATTATGGTTCAAATGCCAATAGTTCACAGTACCGGAACATTAATAAACGTACCAGCCTGGCAAGCAACCGGCGTATTTTTTCAGGTTTTGGTACATTTTAGGAAAAGCCATGCAACAGCGTATAAAAATAGCATTAATAAGTCTTGCACTTCTTGGTATCACTTTGTTTGGTTTAGTATCATGTAATATTTTCGGTTTTGCCAGTAAACTGGAACCGGCACCGCAAAAAAGAAACCGAATGAATAATGCTGATACCTATTATCAATTAGGAGATTATGAGAAAGCAGCTGAAATATATTATTCAATTTACACGGATCCGACTGATCGTAATGCATCAAAAAACAGTGAAGCACGGTGGAAATATGTAAAATCATTACTGCAGATAAATCGTGATACGGTGTTATATCGTGCGTTAGTGTATCAAAGTTCTCGCTCAACAGCTGATGAGCTTAATATTTTTATTAATGATTCATTACTACAGTTTCGTTCGGTGTTTTTATCAATAATTGATGCATTGGATGATATTATAGAAGGGCAATGTGATGGTAAGATAGCTTCTGATAACCTTGATGTACTGCTTAATTATAGTTTTGCATTAACCTATTCTTCATTATTCAACATTCTTGATTCAAATAAAAACAGTATAATGGATCCAAACGGTAAAAATGGCGATTATTTTGCTTTTACGGCAATCTCAGGCTCAAACACAAATACCACACATACGGGATTCAAAATGAATTATAATGCAATTCTTGCAAATGATAATATTCATATTAATTCTGATGAGGAATTATTTAGCTTACTTTCCGGTTGGCAGACGAATTCTTCGTCTTCAACGATAACGGAAATGGATACGATTATTGAAGTATATACCAGCATTGATAATGGAATGGAAGGGTTAATTAATTTTATTGATTCAGTCGTTATGGTGGATTTAAATTCTATGCTTGTACAGTTGAATCGCATTATTAATAAAATTGATGACCTGCCGAATATGCATGAAACCAATGCACAACATTTACGTGATATTGTTATTGAGCTCAATTATGCTGCATTGAATTATTACAATTCAATGATTGCGTATTATAATTATTTCCATGAATTTGCCGTCAATGCCGAAACATTAATTGCACCATTTGAATTTGCATATGAATATTATACTAATTATATTGGCACGACCAATACATCGTGGGATAACTTCAACACGGAAATGTTTACCAATCAAGCATTTTTCACTCAATTGAGCAATACATACTGGAATATTGGCATTACTAATATTACCAATTATATTACGTATGTTAGTAATTTTGTTACCAATGCCAGTACGATGGGAGAATTAGGGTCCGGCGGCGGTCCGGGTCCCGGTGAAGGGCTATTTGATAGTTTTACTTTTGTGAGTGATATGTTCAATAGAAAACTGTTTTTTTGGCAGCATTGGAATAAATAATGAAAAATATTCTTATACTGTGGGCAATACTTTTTTTCGTTGTAATAGCTGGTACAAGCTCTGTCATTGCAGGAACGCAACTATACTGGGATGGTGAGCCGTTTCTCTATGATGACATTCGCGTTAAATCGATGGGTTGTACTCATACTGCTATCGCTGATGATGCAAATCTTTTATTTTATAATCCGGCGGGATTAGCAATATGGGGACGAAAAAAAATAAATATCGTTGAAGCATTACACAATCCGACGAAATGGAAAATACAATATCATAATATCGGAGAAACACGACTCGGCAATGTTGAAATGGGTATTGGTTTAAATATTATCAATAAACAAAAGCGTGATGCATTGATAACCTTGCTGAATCATAGTGTTATACCGTCGGTCTCAACGAATGAAGATATGTTTGCAACGATATCCAATCTAATGTATAAGATTCAAGCATTTAAATATAATCCGCTGAATCGCTATTTTAATGAAATTGATCTAAGTCGAAAAACACATTATACCAATTTATCACCGGCAGAAATATCGAATACCATCGTACCAGCAATCAAGCAGCTTATTGGTTTTAATGATGCATATGTTTTCCAGTCTGAAATAATAAGTCATATTCGCCGCAATGTCGGATTCGGGCTGTATTCAAAAACGCAACTGCGTATTAAATTTGATGAGTTATTACTGCCTCCTTTGCCTAAAATATATATTCAATCAGATATTGTTGCTCCATTCAGTTTTGGTTTTTATATGCCCAAAACACAGAAATGGGCATTTGGAGTTACATCAAAAGTATTTTACCGTTCAAAATTTAAAATTGAATCATATGAAGATTTTCTTCAAGCGAATATCTGGCTTGAGAATAATCAAAAAGCATTAAAAAATCAAATAAACGCTATTAGCGGAAGCGGAACCGCAATTGCAAATTTATTTCAAAATAAAAGTACAGGGATGCCCCGAGCCCCCAATGATATTATTCGAATCGGAAAAGGGTTCGGGTTTGATATTGGATTGCTTGCATATCCGAATGCCGCATGGCGGTTCGGGTTGATTATTCGTGATGCATATTCACGGATATATTGGTGGGATGATGGACCGGATAGTTTAATCGCGCCGGACTTTCGGTTTGGTGCAGCATATATCCCTCAGTTCAGATTACAGCCCTTTATTTATAATCCAATTCTTTCGATTGATATTGATGATATTTTTCATACACAAGGATATTCATTTTGGAATAAATGGCATGCCGGGTGTGAATTCCCATTTTTATATCGTTTGCTGTTTTTGCGTGGTGGTATTAATCAGGGATTTCCAACAGTAGGTTTTGGAATAGATATCAATCTTCGTTTTTTAAGTCATATTCCGGTTGCAAAATGGTTGCGTCCGGATGCATTTTACTTTCCGAAGTTTAATATAGGCAGACACGATTTTTGGCAGGGGCGTAATCCGGTATGCTGTTTATTATCCGGGGTTCTTGCACCGATAATGTATATACATTTTAAAATTGATATTGCATATTATGCCGAATATATCGGTGATCCCCGTAACAATTGGAAAGTTATCGCAAAGAATACGAAAGGCAAATATGTCCCGATCAATACCGGTCAACAATTAGTTATTCGGGCTGCTCTTGCATTTGCATATTAATTAATCTAAAATACTGTTATCAGGAATATTAAAGGTTATCATGAGTGAAACAACGGATATAAATATAGATGAGTTGCAGACTGCATTACGGGAACGTATTCAGCAGTTGAATATTCATGAGAAAAATAAAGAATTGGCGGAACTTGAGGCACGTGCCGCCGGACCGGATTTCTGGAATGATGCAAAACGCGCCAATGATATTATGCAAACTATTTCTCATATAAAAAAATCTGTTTCGCCATGGATTGCGCTTATGACTGAGCTTGAGAACACTGCAGAATTATTAGTCATGGCAGAACAGGAAAATGATACTGCAATGATAGAAGAAATACATACAACGATATCTGATATCGCTGATCGGTTTTATCACCTTGATGATAGTATGCTTTTTACGGATGATGATGATCGATTGAATTGTTTTTTAAACATTCATCCCGGTGCCGGCGGTACGGAATCATGTGATTGGGCAGCAATGCTTTATCGTATGTATTCACGATGGCTTGAACGAAAAAAGTTTAAAGTTACCATTCTTGATTATCAGCCGGGCAATGAAGCGGGAATTAAAAATGTAACTCTTTCAGTTGAAGGTGAAGATGTTTTTGGTTATTTAAAAGCTGAACATGGTGTGCATCGGCTGGTTCGTATCAGTCCGTTTGATGCAAATGCCCGTCGTCATACTTCATTTGCGGCAGTTGAAGCGGTGCCGCAAATTGGTGATGAAATAGAATTGGAAATTAATGAAAATGATATCCGCATTGATACCTATCGGGCAACCGGTGCCGGCGGGCAGCATGTCAATACAACGGATTCAGCGGTGCGTATTACACATCTGCCGAGCAATACTGTTGTTACGTGTCAGAATGAACGCAGCCAGCATCAAAATCGAGCAGTCGCAATGAAATTATTACGATCAAAGCTGTATGAAATGGAACGGCAGAAACGAAAAAATGAGATTGATCAAAAAACCGGAGAAAAACGTTCCATTGAATGGGGCAGTCAAATTCGCAGTTATGTTTTTCAGCCGTATACGATGGTCAAAGACTTACGGACCCAGTATGAAACATCCAATATTAAAGCAATGATGGATGGAGAGTTACTTGATGATTTTATTATTATGTATTTAAAACAATTCAGGACACTGGATGCATAGATACACTACTGTCAGTGTTTTGTATCGCTTTGTTGCGACATCATTATCGGTGTGGTTTCAGGTTTTTTAATCGGACCGAATTTAGATTCAAATTTATTAATATTATCGGCAAGTGCCGAAAGGAACATTTTACATGCTTTCGGGTTCATAATGATACGTGCATGAATACGTGCTTTTTGTTGTGCCGGTAATTGCCGCGCAAAATCAAGAATGAATTCGCTGTCGGAATGTGCGATAAGAACAGCGTTTGAATAAACACCTTCAGCTTGTTTCGGATCAATTTCTATTTGAAGCTGCTGCGGTGGTGGCGGTGCAAGTGGATTTTTCTTATTCATACGTAACCTCCATATAAGGTGCTGGTATTATATACGGTGCTGAAGATACTGTCAATGTAAAGGTCACTATCATGATACGACATGCTCAAAGTGCTGATGTTGCTGAAATAATGCAATTGATTAATACTGCTGCCCATAATGGTAAAGTACTATCAGTGAGTGAGGATTTTGTTCTTGAACATATTCTTAATTATCTGGTATATGAGGATAATGGCATATACGGATGTGTTTGTCTGCGGGTCTATACACAAACACTTGGTGAAATCCGTTCCCTGGTGGTGCAGCCCGAGTATCGTAACAAAGGTATTGCGCAACAATTAATACATCATGCGCTCTCTATTGGTGAAAAAATTGGACTGGAAAAAATATTTGCGCTGACATATCTTGAGGATTATTTCAATAATCTTGGTTTTGAAACTATCAATAAAGATTCATTACCGGAAAAAATATGGCAGGATTGTGTTAAATGTCCAAAATTTGCACATTGTGATGAAACCGCTGTTCAATATATTATTACAAAATAATTCATTAAGTAAGATAAAAATAAAGGATATTCAATGCTTTATGTTGTATAAAAAAAGTACGGAGCATTATAATTAACTTAACATTTGTATTGGAGAAATTCTGCCATTGATGTACCCACAGGATGTGTTAGATGAAATACGTCATCAAGCACGTATAGAAGATATTATCGGTGATTATGTATCACTGATTAAAGCCGGAAAAAATTATAAAGCATTATGTCCTTTTCATGATGAGAAAACTCCGTCATTTACCGTCAGTCCGGAGAAACAAATGTATCACTGTTTCGGTTGTAAGGCAGGCGGTAATGTTTTTAAATTTGTAATGGAAATAGAACATATTACTTTTCCGGAAGCGGTTCGGCTTATTGCCGGAAAAGCCGGAATTGATTTAAGTAGATATACCGCATCCGAAATGTCTGAAACGGCACAACGGCGGGAGCGAATATATACATTAAATGAAAAAGTACTTGCATATTATGAATGGACACTTCATCAGTCACCGGAAGGACTTATTGCCCGTAATTATCTGAGTGATAGAGGTTTAACATTGGATAGTTTGCGAACCTTCAGATTAGGGTATGCGCGCTCCGGTTGGAATTGTCTTACTGATAAATTGCAACAGGAAAAATATTCACGTGCATCAATATTAGAAGCGGCTTTAGCATCAACGGGAAAAAACAATAATGCATTCTTTGATATATTTAGAGATAGAATTATTTTTCCAATAATTGATCATTATAATCGTGTTATCGGATTTGGCGGACGAATTCTGCATAATGAAAAAGATAGTGTTAAATATCTGAATACTGCTGAAACTGCTGTTTTTCATAAAGGAAGTATTCTCTATGGGATTCATGCTGCTTATAAAGAAATAAAGAAAACGAATACCGCACTTATTTGTGAAGGATATTTTGATGTGATAATGCTGCATCAGCATGGTTTTTGCAATGCGGTTGCCCCCATGGGAACGGCATTAACACCGAATCAGGTAAAACTATTGAAGCGGTACTGCAGTCATATAGTATGTGTATTTGACAGTGACGCAGCCGGCGAGAAAGCAGCACAGGCAAGTATTGGTGTATGTTTTGAAAATGGAATGGGCATCTCTGTGCTGCAGTTACCGGAAGGAACTGATCCCGATGAGTTTTGTAAGACCCATGGTACTGCATCATTTAAAGAATTATTAGCAACGGCAGCATCACCGATTCATTGGCTTTTAACTTATTTTACGCGCACTATGCCGCTCATTAGCGCCGCGCAGAAGGTTTCGGTAACACATGAGCTTTTTAGTTTTATCATGTTAGTACAAAATGCTATTGAAGTTTCTGAATATTTAAAAGAAGTATCATTATTTCTTCACATTAAAGAAGAAGCGCTTTTAAATGAGTATACGCGTTATGTAAAAAGTCGAAATAACCGACATAGTGCAGGATACAAGCCGGAAGTTCCTATAAACAGCACTGTAGATGTTGTTGAATCGAAAATTGAACGGATGCTCATTGAAATACTTTGTATCAGACCTGAATATTTGAAAATAATAGTTGCGCATCATCAGCCGTCTGATTTTAAAGATGCTGAAGTGCGACGTGTATTTAGTGTTTTATTGGAATTATATGAATCACAAGTTCCATTAACCTATGAAAGTATTCTGGAAATGATTAATACATCACCCATTACGCAATCGATTCGTGAAAAAATAATACGCGGTGTTTATCAGGATAATACTGATCAAATATTTCAGGAAACATATCGTGCATTTTACATGGAACGATTGATGACAAGAATTGAGTATAAAGAAAGTGCGCTGTATGCAGCACAACAAGCACGGCAGGAATCCGTCATTGAGCAGTATCTTTCCGAATTGAGTGCATTGAAAAATGAACGATTACGACTCATTCAGGAAAAACCTATGTTACTGCAATTATAACACGTGGAGGACAGTACTACATGGAACTGGCAAAAATGCCTGAAGTTAAAAAACTTATTCAAATTGGCAAAGCGAACGGAGAACTTTCATATGATGAAATAAATGAGCGTCTTCCGGATGAGATATTAAGTTCGGATAGAATAGACGATTTGTTTATTCTCTTATCAAAACATGGTATTGAAATAGTTGATGAGATGAGCGGTAAAGCTTCAACGAAGGCAACAACGAAAATTGATTCAGGTGCACCCGATACAAGAGCTCCCGTAAGTCAGGTATATCGCGACCGAAAAGGCTATATTGAAGATCCTATTCGATTATATCTGCATGAAATCGGGCGTGTATCATTGTTAACGGGTGGGGAAGAAGTCGATTTAGCAAAACGTATTGAATCCGGGGAAAAGACGATTGAAAATGCCGTTAATGATTCAATGATTATGGTTTATGATTTAATGAAAATCTTTCAAAAGATTAAGCAAAAAAAATATTTTGTAACTGATTTATTTGAAAATGTTCCGCCGAATATTACAACAGCCGTAAAACAACGTTATCAGAAAAAATTAACCGAATTGCAATCAGCGATTAAAAAAGGCATTAAATACTATGAGAAGTACACCGAATCACTGGAAACAGTAAAATCAGATACGAAAAAGTATACTGATATTCAGGATAAATGCTCAAAAGCAATTGCTGCAATATTACGTGCGATTGCGAAAGCTCGTATTCATCCTGCTGAATATTTACGTGTTGCGGAAAAAATTAATTCCAGTGTTGAACGAATTAATGAGATAAACGGGTGGTTTCGTGAAATTGAAAATAAATACAATCGTTCCATCAAAGAAATTAAAGTGCTGCCGAAATTGCTTAGTAAACGACGTGAGCAAGTACGGCTGAAAAAAGAAATGAAACTTTCACCGGAACAGATACAGGGACTGGTTCGTGATGTACAGAATAATGAACGAAAGATAAAACGTATTGAACAGGACATGGGTGTTTCTTTTGAAATTATGATGCAGACGGAAAAACGTATTGAAGAAGGAAAATTTAAAATCGCTCGTGCAAAAGATGAATTAGTGCAGGCAAATCTTCGACTCGTTGTTTCGATTGCAAAGCGGTATACTAATCGCGGATTGAACTTTTTTGATTTAATTCAGGAAGGTAATATCGGGTTGATTAAAGCAGTGAACAAATTTGAGTATCGCAAAGGCTATAAGTTTTCAACATATGCCACATGGTGGATACGGCAGGCAATTACACGGGCTATTAGTGATCAGGCACGAACTATTCGTATACCGGTTCACATGATTGAACAAATTAATAAAGTAATGCGTGAATCACGTATATTGATGCAGGAATTCGGACGGGAACCGACTATTGAAGAAATTAGCGAACGTCTCGGGTGGCCGATAAGCAGAGTAAAAAGTGTTTATGACACGGCTCGTGAACCAATTAGTCTTGAAACACCGGTTGGTGAAGATGATGACAGTCAATTGGGGGATTTTATTGAAGATAAAGAGTTTTCCAATCCGCGTAATGTAACAACCTACAATTTATTGCAGGAGCACATTAATAGTGTTTTGGAAACATTACCGCGGCGTGAACAGAAAATATTAAGTATGCGTTTTGGTCTTGATGACGGGTATTCATATACTTTAGAAGAAGTCGGGTATGTATTTAAGGTTACAAGAGAGCGGATCAGACAAATAGAAGCAAAAGCATTACGTCGATTACGCCATCCGACTCGGAGCAGAAAATTAAAAGACTATCTTGACCAATATTGACAAATTATGCCTGTACTGGTATTAATGAATATATTATGGTTCTTCTCCGCAAACGTGGTGGGTTCTAACAATTATTTCGGTTACCCTCCCAAATTAAACCGGAATGATTGTTTGGAGAAGAACCTTTTCTATGTACAAATACGTAGAACGTAAAGTTATGTGCATAAAAGCACAAATGATTTAATGATATCGGTTGAGTATTGATGTATTGCTGATTATACGACAATATACGATAATAAAACGATGAAACGAAACAATTCTATTCAAAAATCATATTTTATAATTGGTGCCGGCGAAGCGGGACAAATGGTGTTGCGTGAAATACAGCGTGCTTCAATGATGGGTATACAGATTACCGGATTTCTTGATGATAAACCTGAAAAAATCGGAACGAAAATTGACGCGATTACAGTAATCGGCAGGACTGATGAAATTCAGGAATTATCGAAAAAAGAAAATATTTATGGTGCTATTCTTGCAATGCCCTCAGCATCATATCAGGATCGTATGCGTATTATCCAATTATGTGAACAAGCACAGCTGCATACATTAGTTGTTCCCAGTACCCGCCAAATCATTGAAGGGGAAGTTCGATGGAATCAAATTCGTTCCGTAGAAATGGAAGAATTATTAGGACGTGATGAAGTTGTTCTTGAAACGCAACCGATTTCAGCGTTATTACAGAATAAAACACTGTTGATTACCGGTGCCGGCGGAAGTATTGGTTCAGAATTATGCCGCCAGGCAGCAGTGTTTAACCCGAAACGGGTGTTATTATTTGGACATGGTGAAAACAGTATTTATAAAGTAATGCTGGAATTACAAAGTTTATATTCTAAGATTACATGGATCCCGGTCATTGCGGATATTCAGAATATTTCAAGTGTGCGGAGGATATTTGCATCCTATCATCCGGATGTTGTTTTTCATGCAGCCGCCCATAAACATGTACCATTAATGGAACAATTCCCGGTGGAAGCAATTTGGAATAATGTTGTCGGGACACAAAATATGGTTGAAGTAGCTTCTGAGAATGCAACTGCACATTTTGTTATGATATCAACTGATAAAGCGGTTAATCCGATATCAGTGATGGGTATGACGAAACGTATTGCAGAACTTATTACGTTACAGGCAGCACAGAAAAAGAATGGGATATATGTTTGTGTACGTTTTGGTAATGTGCTTGCGAGTCGAGGTTCAGTTGTTGAAGTGTTTAAGCAACAAATTAAACAAGGCGGTCCGATTACGGTTACTGATGCTGCGATGGTGAGATATTTTATGACTATTCCGGAAGCAAGCCGGTTAGTATTACAAAGTGCGGCATACGGTCGCGGCGGTGAAATAGTTATTTTAGATATGGGGCAGCCGGTAAAAATTATTGATTTAGCACGCCAGCTTATTCGTCTATCCGGTTTGGACCCTGATAAGGATATCGCCATTGAGATCACCGGTATTCGTCCCGGAGAAAAGCTGCATGAAGAATTATTGAATCAGCATGAAAAACAGAATGCACTTCAATATAAAAAATTGTATATTACTGCACAAGAGAAAACCAATTTAAAATATTTGAAAAAAGATATTGATAATCTTATTAAAAGCATAGATACTGCATCCCCGCAGATTATTAAAAATAAACTCAGAAGTATTATTGCACAGTATGAGTATAAAATAAATACAGGAGATATGGAAATACAAACGTGAATAAAAAAAGAAAAAATATTAGTATTATCATTCCAACATTGAATGAAGCAGAAAATTTAAGTGTTTTAATTCCGGCAATTAAAAAGGCAATGGGACGCAGGAATGATTATGAGATTATTATAATTGATGATAATAGTAAGGATGGAACACCGGCGGTTATAAAGAAACTATCAAAAAAATATCCGGTACAGCTTGTCGTACGAAAAAAAGAGCGTGGATTATCAACTGCGGTCATTCGCGGATTTCGTGAAGCAACCGGACAATATATCGGCGTTATGGATGCTGATCTTTCGCATCCGCCGGAGCTTTTACCGAAATTAGTAGTACAGATGGAAAAAGGCATTGATGTTGTAGTGCCCAGTCGATATATGAAGGGTGGGGGATGTGAAGAATGGCCATTTGTCAGACAAATTATCTCTCGTGTTGCAACTTCTTTTGCACGAATGCTTACAAAGATTCATGATCCGATGTCCGGTTACTTTTTTATTAATCGCGATGTTCTCTATGTTGATCGATTGAATCCGATTGGTTATAAAATATTATTGGAAATACTCGTAAAATGTCCCTATCATTCATTTATTGAAATCCCGTATATATTCAGAAATAGAAATGTTGGTAAAAGTAAACTTGATGGGAAGGTATATTCTGATTATATTAAACACCTTATTCGTTTATATGCATATAAAATTAAAGTACGCGTACAAGGACGACGGAGAGAAATATAATGAAAAAAACAGTTGTTATCACTGGTGCTGCCGGATTTATCGGCTCACATTTATGCCGGTATTTATTAGAGAAGGACTATAGTGTTATTGGTATTGATAATTTTATAACCGGTCAAAAGAAAAATATTGAAGCGTTATTCAGTAATCCTGATTTCAATTTTATTGAACATGATATAACAAAGTACATTGATATCACCGGTTCAGTTGATTATATCATGCATTTTGCATCACCTGCCAGTCCGATTGATTTTCCGAAAGTTCCTATTCAGATATTAAAGGTAAATGCTTTGGGTACCCATAATGTAATGGGGCTTGCGAAAGAAAAAAAAGCGCGTGTCCTTATTGCATCAACCAGTGAAGTGTATGGTGACCCGTTAGTACATCCGCAGCCTGAAACGTATCTCGGCAATGTTAATCCAATCGGCATAAGGGGAGTCTATGACGAAGCAAAGCGATTTGCTGAATCAATGACCATGGCATATCATCGGATTCATGGTGTTGATACAAGAATAATGCGGATATTTAATACCTACGGACCGCATATGCGTGGTGATGATGGGCGTGTTGTGCCAAACTTTATCCTTCAGGCATTTCAGAATAAACCGTTAACCGTGTATGGTGATGGTTCGCAAACACGATCGTTTTGTTATGTCTCCGATAATATTGAAGGTGGATACCGATTATTGATGAGTGATTATACTGACCCGGTCAATATCGGCAGTACCTTTGAAATTACTATTCTAGAGTTTGCACAGTTAATAATTGAGCTCTCAGGTTCAAAGAGTGAAATACGCTATGAACCATTACCGGAGGGCGATCCGAAAATGCGGCGACCTGATTTATCACGTGCGAATAATATTCTTCAATGGAAACCGATGGTAGGTATACGTGACGGATTAAAAGCAACTATTAACTGGTTTCGTGATGAATTGCAATAGATACCATGCAGCTGAAGCCGTTTATTGGATATATTAGAAAAATCCCGCTTTGGATTGTTCTTGTCGTGATACTTTCCGGCATTACATTCTTTATTATTATATATTACATAAATAATATACATATACCCGCTACAACCTCCGATGATGTTCAAGTAGTATGGCAGAAATTTATTGCCTATATGAATACTCGATTATACGTTGGTGCTGATTGCCCATATCTTTTTGATAAAAAATATCCATTCGGACAACAGAATTATCGTGATCTCACCTTACTGGATCCGCAGGAAGCACAACAATGGATGCTGCAAAACCCCGGAGCGGCGTTTTCGTTATGGTGTACATTACATTCTGTTTTACAGCATAAAAGTTCGGTTGCGCTTACTGCATATCATGAATCATCAACCGGTCGTGCATTGGTGAAAATAGATGATACGCATGCAGTGGTATATGTTCAAATGATGGTGTGGGAAATACCAATTCATTTTATTAAACGGGGGAATAATTGGTATATTAATAATATCAATTAATATACAAGGAGCAGCTTTTATGGCAAAAATAGCAATTTTAGTTGAACAGGAATATCAGGATCTTGAAGTATGGTACCCGTTCCTACGATTACGTGAAGCGGGACATGAAGTGGTTATCGTTGGTACTGAAAAGAAAGAATATATCGGAAAATACGGATATCCGATAAAAGCGGATATTGCCTGCCGAGATATTACAGTATCAGAATATGATGGGGTTATCATTCCGGGCGGATGGGCGCCGGATTTTATGCGCCGGACACCTGCTGCAGCAGAATTTGTTGCTGTAATGCTTGATCGTAACAAGATGGTCGCGTCAATTTGCCATGGCGGATGGATATTAGTAAGCAGTAAACGTATCACGGGACGTACAGTAACTAGTTTTATGGCAGTGCGGGATGATCTCGAAGCAGCCGGAGCACAGTGGGTGGATGAAGCATGTGTTATTGATAATAATCTGATAACCGCACGAACACCTGATGATCTTCCGGTGTTTATTAAAGCTATTCTTGCTGCACTCTAATCAGTTTTACAGGTCATCACTCTCGACCTGAAAAGATGATACTGCCGGTTATTCCAAAACATATTTTTTAATAATTTCCCATCGATGCGCAAAAAGATTTTCATTATTAATAACACCGGATGTATAAGAATCGAATACTGTTTTTAAATCATTATTTAATGGAACTATCCATTCGGGTAAAAAAAGCAACGCTTCGGTGTCAATAGGATTTTCTAATATTTCTCGGTAACGTTCAGTCAGATTATTATTATTCTCATATAATGGAATATTTATAAGATCAAAATGAACAATGCGATCCGTAAGGATAATATCCATCATGTGTGCATAATATACATACGCTCTTTCACGGGTGGTTGCAGGGTTCAATGCAGTAATCTGACGATAAAGTGTTATTGCGGTATGATAGTTTTTCTCAGAAGAATATGCTTCAGCAAGAACATATAATGCCGGAATATAGTTTGTCGTATACTGTAGCGCTTTATATGACAGCGTTTTAACAACAGCAATTGTTTCTTTTGTGGCAGTATGAACGGTTAGTAAAAAATATGCATAATCGCTGAGTAATGAAGCGTCATCATCGCGGAGTTGTAATGCCCGTGCAAATAAATCTTCGGCGATCTCAGTGTCTTCGTTCATGAGTGAATAATTTGCCGCACAATGCAGTTCATACCAATATGCAGTGGTGTCGGTAATCAGTGGAACGATATATTCTTGAGCACAACGATTATTGTTTTCAGCAAGGCTGATTTCAAATAAACCGAATAGTGCTTGTCGTGTATGTATGCCCAGACGTTGTGCATTGATATAGGCGCTTTTTGCATCATTAAATTTACCGGCAAGAAAATATTGGTATCCGATCCTCATTAATTCTGCAGAATATACAGCTGTATTAAGCGCAGTATTAATATGGTACGGTGTTGTGCCGGGAAGGTTCTCTTTTAGGAAGAATGAACAGCGATCAGAATATCGTTGTGCCGGGATACATTGAGGATCATGGCGTAAAATTATTTGGAAAAGTGTGCGTGCGTTGCTATAGTCCTGCTGTTGATACGCATGAAAAGCATTCTTGAAGTGATTCTCAGCATTGTTATGTTCATTACCCTGCAATGGTAATGAAATAATCATACAGAACAATAAACAAGATAGCAGCATGAATCGTTTCATAAGATTATCCTTCCATTAATCGCCGCATACGTTCACGAAACAAATCAAGTCGGCCGGCAATAACAATACCGCTTTTATAAAAAACAACAGCATGATATTTTTCCTGAACTGATAATTTTGAATTTTCAATTTCAATGCATACACCGGGGTACACGGTATCTTTAACGCGAATTACTTTGATGACTTTTTTTAAATCATTGTTTTCATCTTCAAGTTGTTTTTTTCGGGTATTAATACGGTTGATTTCGTTTTGAACCTGTTTTAAGTCAGCTAGTTGCTGCGCGAGTTCGCGTTTTTTTGCTTCCGGAAGATTTACGACTCGTTTTCCCAGTTGCTGGACAATACTCACCATTCGTCTTAATTTACCGCGTTCAATACGTTTTGCTGCAAGATGGCGTTCAATGGCAATGAGGGTTTCATACATTTCACGTTGGCGGCGGTTTTCAATACGAATATCAGTGCGGATACTCTGATTGTCTGATCCGATAATTCGTGTGTTTATTTCACGTCCGGCAATAATTCGTCCGCCATTAATAAGACCATTGCCGGTTTCCACCATAACCGCATTATTTGCATATACCGTTGCATTGGAAATCATATCGTTTATATAGAGTGTCCCCATACATGAAATTGTAGCATCACTGAGATACTGTGCCTTGATATCACCAAGTGCAATTATTTCAGAGGCTGTACCGGCAATACCCCCGTGAATGAATATACTGCCATTAATGGAATGTACAAAAGCATTACGAACCGAACCATCAATAATAATATCTCCGGCAGCAATTAATGACGAGTTGTTTTTTAACGAACCGGTAACATGAACATTACCTTCATAGTGTGGGAGCTGCTGTTCAGGGGAAATATCGCCTTCTATACAATGTTCCATAAGCGGTTAATCAGTATTCAAATAATGCGTTAAGGTTAATGCATCAGATCCGTTATCGGGAAAGTGCGCATGCTTAAAAGTAATAATAAGACTGTATTCGGGTTTGTTCAGTGATTCCTGAGACGCCATCGCTGATTTCATTGATTCAATATATGTCATGCAGGATTCCGTTCCTGCTCCCGGAATAATCGTAATTATTGCATTATTTGAAATTCGATAGATATACGCATTCTCACCGCTGATATGAGCGCAAATGTTTTGTATATCATTTATAAACTGTTCGATTTCACGTGCCGTGTGCTGTGCGAGTAATTCGCTGTAATTCTTTATAGTTATTTTTATTAATCCGACCGGAGCATCGAATTCTTCGGCACGGTGTATTTCCATTGTCAAGGTATCAATAAGCGGGGAGAAAGGGTCCCGCTGTTCGGAACGGCGCTGCTCCAGTAAAAGCGTTGCGAGAATCTGAGGTGCTATTTGCGAAGCAATAATAGAGAATAGTTTTTCAATGCCTTCCTGTATAGGATTTGAAAAATCAAGCAGCAGCATCATTCCGAGTGTTTTCCCGCCGGCAATTAATGGTATAATAAAAAAATCGCCGTTTGGAATATCTTCCAAAGCAAGATGGGTGCTGAACCATGGTTCAGTATGTATATCACGCAGCCGAATCGGGGTCGTTGTATTTAAATAGTTCAGGTAAATATCGTCATTTGTGGTAAAGGTTAATAATGATTGTGATATTTCAGACAATCCGAGCGATTGTGAACAGCGGAAGGTCGATGAATTGGGATACCGTAAAATAATTGCTGCTTGGGCAACAGAAAATCCGGTTGCTAAGGTTTCTGTCAGTAAGGACAGCAATTCATGTAAATCATTGCTGGTATTCATAATACCCGCAATATCATACAATGTTGAGAGCTCAGCTAATTTATTATCGAGATGTGTATTTGTTTCCATCAATGAATTCAGTAGTCGTGCGTTCTCAATGGCAATGGCAGCAAATCCGGCAATAGTTGAAGCAAATTCAATATCACTTTCAGAATAATGTGTTTCAGTCAGGCGAGCTCCAAGACAAAAAATACCAACCGGTTTATCTTTGCTGATCAGCGGTACAACGAGTTGTGTTTGTGCTGCCTGTAATATTTTGAAATCATCAATATGGTCAATGTCAGAAGGTAAATCAGTAATGGCAACCGGGCGCGCATTTTTAAAAAGCCATTGTATAAAATCTGCATTTTGATTAATGCTCATCTTTTTATCAGTCAGATCATCAAGCCCTTTATGAATCTTCAATCGTAATGTATCGTTGTCTTCTGATAAAAATATACTGACGGTATCAGTTCCCAGTTGTCCGATACAGGTATAGAGTAAAATTTCCAATAAACGATGTAGTTCAAGTGTTGAATTGAGTTCTTGTGCTATTTCAAAAAGAGTCGTGAGATTGAGTTTGTTTCGTTCAATCATATTGTCAGAGGCATTGTCTGAATGTTTTTTTCGTATCCCTAATTCAATTTCCGCTTGCTTTTTTGATTCTTTGAGATCAATAAGATTTTGATGACCATCAATATATCCGTCATGAGAAGCTATTTCAGCATTAATTTCATCTTCCCATAATGCATCTTCATGTGCTTCAGCTTGTTCAGCATCACTACGAGTGCCGTTATGGTATTGTTGCAGTTTATCGCGCAGGCTCATTATATTCCTAAATTCATGAAAATAGTATTATATAAATTATAGTATTCGGATTCAGCAAATTCTTTAATACGTTCTTCAGGAAGCTGTTCCATTAAATCATCAAGATACAACATGACTTTTTTCACATCATCAATATTTGCTTTCTTAAAACCGCTTATATTAATATTGTTGGTGTCGTCAGCCAGAATGCTTTCTGTCAAAGTCTCCTCTGATAAGGTATGAGTCGTTGTATCAAATGCTGTGTTTTCATCAGATATCTTAATTTCATCAGCAGAAGGTTTTTCAGGGGGAGTTACAACAATATCAGGGATCTCATCAACCGGTATAACCTGAGTACCGGTGATATACTCCGGACCTTCCATTTCTGCAGCATTAACCGGAGGAAGAACGGTTGAACGAAGTTCATTCGATGAATTAGATATCATTGGGGTTGCCATCGTATCCATTGCTTTATTTAATTCTTCAAGTGAAGCGTGTTCCATCTCGGCATATGGTTCGGTATCATAGGGAAGATTATTTTCATCTTGGGTTGTATCACCAGCGGCTGCATTAAGAACAGAAGTTATTTCTTCCGGTGAAGCTTTTCCTAAAACTTCACCTTCATCGAGATACCGTGAATCAACAATATCTGAAATATTATTAATTGAAACTTCTTCTGATTCAAGAGGGGAGGTTATTGCATCTGTGTTATTTTCAGATTGCAGTGCTGCAGTATTCATATCTGCCGATGAAGTATTCATTTCGTTTTCATCATCACTGAACAATCCATCCAATGCCGAATCAGCTTCCATTTCTTCTGTTTCTTCCGGTTCAAGGGTCTCTTTTTGTTCCAGGCTTTCGTTATCAAGTGCTATTTCAATCGGTTCAGTGAGTTCGTTGATGTCTTCTATACTTTCAACAGCTTCAGCCGGTTTACTGAGTTCGTTGATGTCTTCTATACTTTCAACAGCTTCAGCCGGTTCACTGAGTTCGTTGATGTCTTCAATACTTTCAACAGCTTCAGCCGGTTCACTGAGTTCGTTGATATCTTCAATACTTTCAACAGCTTCAGCCGGTTCACTGAGTTCGTTGATATCTTCAATACTTTCAACAGCTTCAGCCGGTTCACTGAGTTCGT